>JBBKXN010000073.1:0-205883 GCA_037969475.1 Pyrinomonadaceae bacterium
GTTGCGCACTCCCGCCAACCGCATCTCAATGGCGGCTATACCGTTTTTGGCAAGGTGAACGAAGAAGGAATGAAAATCGTAGATAAACTTGTGCGTGGTGATAAACTTTTGGGCATAAAGATTATTGAAGATTTACGAAACAAGAAATAGATGCAGGATATTGAAGAATTACAACGAATTAGTGAAAGCACGGACGGTGGTTCGAGCAAACAGGAGCGAAAGCAAATTGAGATCGAAGAGGGGCTTGAAACTCTTTCGAAATATCTTGATGGGCTTTTTCGTATTCCCGGCGTTGGTTGGAAATTTGGACTTGACGCGCTTATTGGGCTTGTTCCAAATGTCGGTGATATTTCGACGTCGCTTGTTTCGTTCTATATTCTAATCGCCGGTGTTCGCTACGGAGTGCCGAAGATCACACTCTTGCGTATGGCTTTCAACATTGGACTCGATTATGTTGTCGGGGTGATTCCGTTTATTGGAGATGCCTTCGATTTTTTCTGGAAATCAAACAAGCAGAACATGGATCTTATTCGCGAACGCGGTACCGGTTTGGGCAACGGAACAAAAAGCGACTGGATTTTTGTTCTCGCGGTTATTGCGATTTTGATCGGCCTGTTGGTAGGCTCGATCTTTATCAGCATATTTATAATCGGGATCGTCTTTAAAGGATTGTGGGATGCTATGGCCTAGGTCTGACCATAACTATTCAACTGTTTCCGAGCCCTAAATCATTGACTCGTTTTACATTCAGGAGACAAACCCCGAAGCGTTAGCTCTATCAATTCCGGCTTAAATCGCGAATATTTCGCTGCCATTTTTACTAATTCTTTCGGCAACGTTAGCTCAATATCTACTAGTTTCCCGCCGTTGTTACAAAGTGCGTGGTCGTGCCGGGAAGTCATACGATCAAAACGGCTTGCGCCGCTTCCAAAGCTGATTTCAGCGATGTGTCCCCCATCCTTCAAATACCGAAGTGAGTTATAAACAGTTGCAAATGAAATTCCTGGAAGTAAATCTTTTGCGCTGTCAAAAACTTCATTCGCCGTCAGGTGCTCTTCCGCTTGATGTATCACACTCAAGACAACTTTCCGCTGCTTTGTCATCTGCAGATCTTCAATTTCTCATTTTGAATATGCCATAAACCAGATTTACAATAATTCTAATTCCAATCAGTGTCAATAACCCTTCCTTGGATAGGATTCGCGATAAATACACTAATCTTCAATGGTTTCCCGCTTTCCGCATTTTGGACAAGATAAGATGCTTTTTTCGGAGTCGAGCCACGTTGCCAGAGAGGTAATAGAAAACTTGGGTTGCTTGCTCTCAGCTTCGCCTTCTTTCAGAAGCCGGGATTGCTCTTTCATCTTTGGCGCACTTTTCTCAGCCTCTTGGCAACGCTTACAAACCCAGCCAAAGCCCTCGTTAAGAAAATAATCGGTCTCTTTTTTTTCCATAAAAAAGCGCAGACCATGTCCAATCTGCGCATTTTATTAAAAACGAATCCTGAAAATCCCGCTATGGCAATAATCGAACAGGAACGATAATAGTTTTGCCATCCCGGAAAATCTTTAGTTGAATTGTCTGACCTATTTTCTTTTTATCAAGAAATCGATAGAGATCGTCCAATTCATCAAATACTTGGCTCTCAGCTGACAATACAATATCACCAAGAATCAGCCCGTCGCTATCACTCGAAAGCCCGCGAAGACCAGCTCGCTCAGCGGAGCCGCCGCGTATCGTTCGGGAAATAAGCAAGCCTTTGCTCACGGGGAGCTCCATTCCTCGTCTTTTTGTTAGCTCCGCAACGCTGTAAAGATTCGCGCCTAGTTTAGGGCGGTTTACTTCACCGTACTGGATCAGCTGAGGAATAATCCGCTTTGCGGTATTGACCGGAACAGCAAATCCTACGCCGACTGATCCGCCGGCAGGCGAAAGAATCTGAGAATTTATTCCGATCATTCGACCGAATTTGTCCAAAAGTGGACCTCCTGAATTTCCGGGATTGATCGACGCGTCGGTTTGAATTGCCGCATCAATTGGGCGATTATTTCTCGCGCGAATGGGGCGTTGCAGCCCTGAGATGACTCCGGTAGTAAGTGTCCGATCCAGACCAAAAGGATTTCCTATCGCCAAGACCTTTTGTCCAACGTCAAGTTTATCGGAATCTCCAAGAGGAATAACGGTCAAGCCTTCTCTCGGCGGGTTTATCTTTATTACGGCTAAATCCGTATCGGGATCTCCGCCTACTAATTTTGCCGGATAAATCTTGTCGCCTCCAAAACTAACCGTAAGTTTTGAAGCACCTTCAATTACATGGTAATTCGTTAAAATATGCCCCTGATTGTCTATTACCGACCCCGAACCGTTGCCACTTTCACGTTCAAATTGTTCACCGAAAAAATTTTCAAACTTCGAACTTGTTGTTATAAAAGCCACCCCCGGCGAGGATGCTTTATAAACCTCAATGCTGTTTTGCTCATCCGTTGCAAGCGAAGGATCCGTAATACCTTTCGGCACTGTTTCCGCGTTTGCGACATTTGAGAGTTGTCCCGATTGAAAACCAAATCCAATAGTCGTCAAACCTAAAAAGCCCCCTAAAGCAATAATTGCAGAGGCTAATCCGACAACCAAGATTTGGCGCGCTGATAACTTATAGAATGTTTTTCGACCCATAATAGCTTACTCCCGGAAAAAATATCAAACAATGTGATGAAATCCTTTCAGCAAAACGTTGCGTTCATTCTACGAATGAAAATATCCGCGAGTTTCATTGAAATCAATGCTCGTCGTTTGAAAAAATCCGTTCACCCTCCAAATTCCATATGAAACTCTTTCGTGTTGTACCGACGCCAAGTTACTTACTTTTTCTAAGAATAACGTATTCCAATACATACCTTCGAAGTTTCGCACGGTTCGTACGCAAATAATCCCGGTGGTCCTGTGCAATTCCTTCGTCCGGTATTGCCATAATTACAAACGCTTCGAGCAATCCTTTTGCGTCGAGCTCAAGAAGGATTTCGAGTTGGGGATCAAGCTTTGTAGATTTTGCTTTCAATTCCTTCGCAATTTTCGCGACGCTGCGGAGAGCTTCTGCTTCCTCAATCACCGAATGCCTATAGGACTCTTCATCAGGATAAGATTTTGCAAATTTGGATTCACGCCATTCGTTTCGAGTTGCGACATATCCAAGCCACGCAAGCGAGCTGCCGTTTTCTGCCGAATCAAGAGTTACGGTTGATGAAGATTTACCATCTTTTTCGGGTTCATACTTTGGAATATCAAAACGGGGATGACCCAAACGGGATTCTGTTTCCGTACCCCAACGTGTCAAACCGGCACTCGCAAATTTGCTGTAAGGTTCGACAATAAAAGCTTCGACGTAACGATCCAGTGCGATATCGTATTTCTTTTGTTCCATCAAAGGTGAAGCTGAATAGCGATATGCCGTTTCGCGGTTCGGATCGATCGAGATTGCCTTTTGATACCAGACTTCTGCATTCGGAAAATCTTTCTTTCTAAAATACATATCACCTGAGAAAAGTGCGGCTTCGTAGATCGTTGGGTCGAGTTTTAGAGCATCGCCGTATAGTTTTAGGGCCGCGTCATATTTTCCCTTTGTGAATTCGCCTTCGCCTTCGGACATCAATTGCTCAGCCTGCTCGTTTTTTGAAAACCGTCCCGGCAAGCTCCCGTCTAGTGGAATCGAATCAATAAATGCATCAAGAACCTTATCCTGATAACCGAGGTCTTTTGCTTTGATCAGTGCGGTTCGTGCTCTGATTCGGGTTGCTATTGCGGCATCTTTGTCGCTCAAACCGGAGGCTTTTACAATCAGGGTGAATCCATAGTAAAAGCTGGCTTCCGCGTCCTCAGGGTCGGCGAGGATTAGCTGTTCGAGCAGAGGGATCGCTTCAAGGTATCTGTCTTTATTTATCAGGTCGAAGGCTTTTGCCCGGGCAGAATCCGCGTTATTCGAGTTTTGGGCAATGAATGTTGTAACGCCAAAACTTAGAATGAGAAAGACTATAAGGATGGTTCGGACAATCGAAACAGAACTTTGTAAAATTTTCACTATTCGCGCTCCCTTTATTTTACTGACAATTTCTTCTTAACAATTTACACGAAAATCTCGAATACTTCGTTAGAGTAGACAAAACCCTTTTTCGTCAGACGCAATGAATTTCCGGTAAATTCCAACAGACCCATATTTTCAAATCGTTCAAGGTCGTCCGCATATATGTTCCGCAAATCATACCCGAAACTATCCTCAAAATCCGCTAGTGATAATCCTTTTGCCAAACGCAGATTTAGAAACGCAAACTCTGACGAGAGTTGCTTTTGGGTAAGAGATTCGGTTTCAATGACCGGCGACTTTCCGGCTTCAACCAGTGAAACGTATTGGTTTGTGTCCCGTTCATTTGACCAACGTTTTTGTGTTCCGTCAAAGGAATGAGCCGAAACCCCAAAACCAATCACGGGTTCGCATAGCCAATATTTGTTATTGTGTTTCGACTCGAACTCGGGTTTTGCAAAGTTGGATATTTCGTAATGTTCGAAACCATTTGCCGAAACTTTTTCAACCATCATTTCATACATTTCACCCGCCAAATCTTCATCGGGCATGGGCTGTCGTTGAGTACGAATTTGTTCAGCGAGCGGTGTGCCTTCATGAATCTCAAGTAAATAGAGCGAAAGATGTTCGGGTTTCATTTTCAACGCTTCTTCCAGATTTTTCTCCCAATCTTTGAGTGATTGATTTGGTAAACCGCCAATCAGGTCAAAAGAAATATTTTCATATTCTGCAATTCGCAATAATTCAAAGGTTTTCCTCGCGTCATCCGCGTCGTGTCCGCGTGCAAGCAATTTCAATGAACGATCATCAAAAGTTTGCACCCCAAAGCTCGCCCGGTTCACCCCTAATGATTTGAAGTCTTTCAACTTTTCGAGCGAAACCGTAGCCGGATTCATTTCAAGTGTAAACTCTATATTTTTCCGAACGTCAAATTTTTTAAATAGTGCATTAAGGATTTTTTCGAGTTGTTTCGCAGAAAGAAGGGAAGGCGTGCCGCCGCCAAAATATAACGTGTCAAAGGGATCTTGAATCTTGAATCTTGAATTTTGAATTTCTGAACAAAGTGCCGAAACATATCGTTCAACCACGTCATTATTGCGGAAAACATCTGTCGCAAAATCGCAGTAGGAGCAGCGGGATTTGCAAAACGGGATATGTATGTAGAGTCCGGCTTTCATGCAGCTAAAAAAGGCAAGGAAACATTCGCAACCAAATGAATATAAAACAGGCTGTTAGCTGTTTCGATCAACTTCAAATAGACGCGAGAACAGGCTAACAGCCTGTTTTACAGTTGTTCTTCAAGCGAATCTTTCCAAACTTCCTGTAATTCAGAAACTTCTGCGTTTATCAATTCCTCGCCATTTACGTTGATCTTCAAATCTTTGCCCGTAACTTTTCCAATGACTTTAAAAGGACAATCGCGAATAAGTACTTTCACTTTACCAAGAGTTTCTTCTGCAAAAGTTACCAAAATTCTAGATGGTGATTCGCTGAAAAGTTGATTCGTTGGTCCTAAATTTTCGTCACTCAATTCAATTTCCGCACCGTTTGATTTGTTACTTAATGAAGCAAAACATTGTTCGGCAATTGCAACGGCTAACCCGCCATCCGAGCAATCATGGGCCGAATTTATCAATCCTTCATCATTTAATTTCAAACAGGTATCTTGAACTTTTTTCTCCAATCCCAGATCAAGTTTTGGAACTTCACCGATCTCGATGAGTTCGTTTGTTGTATAGCCTAATATCGTTTGAGCATATTCGCTGACGGATAGATCGTCGTTAGTCGTACCGAGGAGTGCGATCAGATCGCCTTCGTTTTTGAAGCCTTGGGTAATGATCTTTCGCGCGTCTTCGATTAGTCCGACCATTCCGATTGTTGGCGTCGGTAAAACTCCATCGCCGTCAGTTTCGTTGTAAAACGAAACATTTCCGGAAATAACCGGAGTTTCAAATGTTTCGCAAGCCTCTTTTATTCCGTCGACCGTTTCGGAAAATGCCCACATTATTTTCTCACGCTCGGGCGACGCAAAATTCAGACAATTTGTAACGGCAATTGGTTTTCCACCGACACAGACATTGTTTCTCGCACTTTCGGCAACCGTTAATTTCGCACCTTCCTTTGGATTTACCGCAGAAAATCTGCCATTTCCATCAAGGCACATCGAAACTGCCCGGCGAGTTTCCTTAATTCGAACAACTGCCGCATCGGCACCCGGCAAAACGGCCGTATTCGTACGCACCATATGATCGTATTGCTCATAAACAAAATGTTTCGAGCAAATATTTGGTGATTTCAATAATAATTTCAGAATTTCGTTGTGGTCTTCGGTCTTTGGTTTGCGGTCTTTGGAATTTTGAATTTTGAATTTTGAGTTTTTAACAGGAACAGCCATCAGGCGATCATAAAGCGGCGCCGATTCCGTCAATTTATCCACCGGTAGATCTGCCATCAGTTCGCCGTGATGATATATTTTTAATCGGTTTCCTTCGACGACCTTTCCGATAACGACCGCGTCCAAATCCCATTTATTAAAAATCTCGACGAGTTCGTTTTCGTGTCCGCTCTTTGCGACTATTAGCATTCTTTCCTGCGATTCGCTTAGAAGCATCTCGTAGGCGGTCATATTTGTTTCGCGCTGTGGGACATCATCAAGGTAGAGCTCAAGCCCGTTTCCGGCACGGTCAGCCATTTCCACAGACGAAGACGTTAAACCGGCGGCTCCCATATCCTGAATCCCCTCGATCGCACCCGAACGCATTCCTTCAAGACACGCTTCAAGAAGTAGTTTTTCAAGAAATGGATCACCGACCTGAACCGTTGGACGCTTTTCGAGCGCAGCGTCGTCAAACTCAGCGGATGCCATCGTCGCCCCGTGGATTCCATCACGTCCCGTTTTTGCGCCGACATACATCACGGGATTCCCAATTCCCGAGGCTTTTCCAAAAAATATCTGATCTTCGCGAACAATTCCGAGTGCAAACGCATTTACAAGCGGATTTAAATTGTACGCGTCATCGAATACTACCTCGCCGCCGACGGTAGGTACACCAAAACAATTTCCATAGTGAGCGATTCCTTCGACGACGCCTTTTAAGATCGATTTATTTCGATTGCCGTGTTTCTCGTGGTCAAGTGGCCCAAATCTTAAGGAATTCATTGCCGCAATCGGTCTTGCGCCCATTGTGAAAACGTCGCGCAAGATTCCGCCTACTCCTGTTGCGGCCCCTTGAAATGGCTCTATAAAACTGGGGTGATTATGAGATTCGACCTTAAACGCCACGCACCAACCATCGCCTATATTAACCACACCTGCATTTTCTCCCGGCGGCACGACGACACGTGGGCCGGTTGTCGGTAGACGTTTTAAGTGGATGCGCGACGATTTGTACGAACAATGTTCCGACCACATAACCGAGAAAACGCCGAGCTCGGTATAATTCGGCTTGCGTCCCATGATCTCTTCAATTTTCTCGTATTCTTCCGGGGTGAATCCGTGTTCTTCGATCACGTCTCGCGTAATTGCAGGCTGTGAAGTCATAGATGAAATCTTCCTTTAAAATGAAAAAAGAGAGTTTATTATCTAGTCGTAGTTTTATCAAACACGACTCGAAACAAACCATCAATGTCGGATTGAAACGGAGAAAATGGGAATATGTCAGATCTTATCGATTATCGCTCGCGGAAAGCATGGAATTGATCTTTTCTTTTACGAGGCCGAGCTTAATTTTGCCTTGCTTAAACAGAACAGTCTCTCCATTTTCACCAAACAAAACACTAAAAGGAAGACCGCCTTGCCATTCTTTGGAGATGCTGCCGATCACTTCGCTTTCGTTGGGCGTGTATAGCAAATATGTCGGCATTGTCGCTTTCATTTCGTTTAGAAATTTCGTTACATCACGATTTATTTCGGCGGGATCATCAAGTGTGATCGTTATAAAATCGATCCGGCCCCGGTATTCTTTATCGATCTCTACGAGATCCGGGAACTCTTCACGGCAGGGAATACACCAGGTCGCCCAGAAATTAATAAAAAGAGGTTTTCCATTTGGCTTGAGAAGAGGTTTGACCGTAATTTCGTTAACTTGTGTCACTCTCGGAACCGCCGGAGTTTTTATCGGCGATTTCATTTTTTGTGCAAAAGAATCTGCGGTTAGTGAAAGCGAAATAACCGCAAGCGTTACAATGATTTTTAATTTTCTTTTCATTTAGTAAGCTTTTGTTGCTCTCGAACACAAAAGTGTTGCACGGAAGAAAATGGGAAATTAAATGAGAATGGAGCCGTGTAAGATTAATAAGTCCATTCCCAAAAACTTTCTAATTCAATCAATATGATCGCTGCCGTGACTATCTACCGTCGTCTTTTCCAATCCTCTTGATTGTACAACCAAAAGCACGCGTTTCTTTTTCGGTAATGTCCTTTCCGGTAAGCTTTTCGCTAAACGCCGTAGTTAAAAACTGTCTGGTCACGTTTTGCCCGCTTCGGTCATTGTCGATCGCGCCATGATAATCGAGCACGTTTTCCGCGTTTAGGAAATATACCTCTGGCGTAAAACTCGCGCCCAGTTTATCGGCAAAAACGTTGTCCTTGTCGATTAATACCGGAAACTGGTAATTTTCCGAAGAATGTTCTTTCACCCATTCAAGCGATTCCGTGTGATTCGAATAAATCCCGACGAAATTGATTCCCTTCGCTTTGTACGCTTCAGCGATCGCATTGATCCTCGAATTATATGCCTTTACTACGGGACACTGCGCCGACAAAAATACTATCAAAGTGCCGTTTTTGCCTTTCAGCTCATTCAAACTCTGATCAATTCCTTCCGGGTCCGGCATGGTAAAATTGTCCAATTTTGAACCGATCGCGAAATCACTTTTCGCGCTGCTGACATTTGCCGTAGCAAGGAAACCAACCGCTGCTAAAACTAACGCAAGCGAAAATACTATCCTTTTCATAATTTCTAAACTCCCTAAACGTTCTTGGTGTATATGAAGAATCTATCAATAATATGCTCGAAAATACAAGCAAATGTTCTCCAACGGTTTTGTAGCCTCGATTACATTATGTAATGGAAGCACCGGTTTATTCCGATATTGTATAGACGTAAGAAGAAGGAGAAATGTTTGAGAAATTCAACTTAATGTTTCATCAATCAAACCGCTTTGGCATAAGGATCTCCATTGCGTCATCTACTGTCGCGATACCAAGGATTTCCTGATCTTTATTTATGACCGGGATCGCGAGCAAATTGTATTCGGCAATTTTGAGTGCAACGTCTTCGGATGGTTCGGTTGGGTCTACAGATTGAAAATCGGTTCGCATAAATTTGCTTATTACATCGCTTGGCTCCGCAAGGATTAATCCACGAAGTGTAATGATCCCAACGAGTTTTCGGGAATCCGCAGTTTCGGTCACATAAATGTAATAGACCATATGGGGCGTGCGAGCCATTTGGCGAAGGTATTTAATGGTATTGGCAACTGTAAAACTCTGCGGAATCGAAACGAACTCGGTTGTCATCAAACCGCCTGCCGTATCGCCTTCATAAGACATTAATTCAGCAACATCGACCTTCTCGTGGTCTTCCATCAAAGCGAAAAGTTCTTTTGCCTTTTCGTCGTCCAGTTCTTCCAAAACATCGACCGCATCATCGGGCGACATTTCTTCAAGCAGATCCGCTGCTCGTTCTTCATCGAGCCCTTCCAAAACTCTCGCCTGATTTTCAGTGGACATTTCTTCGAGAGTATCGGCAGCGATTTCATCATCCAAGGAATTGACGATGTCCGTTCGATGAAGCGGAGAAAGCGCCTCTGCGAGCTGCGCGATCTCAACGGGATGAAGGCGCGAGAGTTTTGATTTCGATGATTTAAGCTGGACTGTCACGGTTTTCGAATCGGTCGCGAGATAGCCGACATCCTTCCAATCTATTACTTCGACTACGCGGTTCGAGCCGTAAAATCCTGCTGGCATTAGTCTCCGCACAAAACCCTTTAAACTTATGTCGGCGCCCGTCACACGCCATTCATTTACGGTTTCTATAAGCTGAACGTCATTGACGCGCACGACCCGTTTTCCGTCGATATCTATCAACTGCTTGTCCAGAACATCCTTAGCTAAGAGGATCTCTCCCTCGCGCCGGGAAAAGGGAGTGAGGTCAAGCACAGCACTCTTGAGACTTGCCCCAAAAATACCAAACTTTCGAAGTCTATCTCGCGGGATAAAAAACAATCGGCGCCGAAAACGTGCGACCACCCCTACAACCGGTGGATAGTCTTCTTCTCCGTATCTAACGACCACATCTTTTATCGTGGCTATTTCCTCATCTTCCTTACTGAAAACGGGTCGTCCTAAGATTTGCGATAAGTAGAGCATCTGCTCTAAAGATAAACGATTTTTTCTGATCGATGAAGTGGAGACAAGCGGTAAAAACGGGACTGTTTAAACTTATTTATCTTTCTTTAACGTTTTTGTGGAATACTTCGCGCTTTAGAGATTTTTTTAAATAGTGGACGCAATCAAGCGCTTTCGTTCCCAGATTAGTTTTTAACAAACTGAAAACCACCTTCTAGCTAAAAATAACAGAAATCCGCTACTGGAAAAGGCATACCAAATGAAAAATTCCTTCCTATTCATTACCCTACTTTCTCTACTCAGCATATCCGGATTTGCACAGAATCGCGCCAGAGTTTTTGACAATTTTGACACATCAGGAGGCGTTAGGGTCGCTACACCTAAACCAAGTGTTAAGCCGATTGTTTCCTCCAAGCCGACAATACAATCAAGCAGCAGCGCCGCCGCATACAAAGAAAAAATGGGTGCTTCGGAAGGCGTAGGGCTCAACAATTCCTATGCGATCTCCGGATTGAGGATGGGAACGTCAAAAAGCTTGAATGGCTTCACTACAGGCGATACTCTAATTGATTCTTTTATTGTTGAATCGAGCAGAAGATATGGAATAGACCCGCTGCTTATTTATTCCCAGATGCATCAAGAGTCGGCCTTTAAAAAACGCGCCCGTTCTTATAAGGGGGCTAGCGGGTTGATGCAATTGATGCCTGCAACGGCACGAAGATTTGGCGTTACTGAGATCTATGATCCCCAGCAAAACATTGATGCCGGGGTTAAGTATATGCGTTGGCTGATGAACAAATTCAACGGCGACGTCATACTTGCTCTCGCGGGTTACAATGCCGGCGAGGGGGCCGTAATGAAATACGGCGGAGTTGTTCCACCATATAGAGAAACCCGTGAATATGTTCGGCGGATCAGCGCCCGATACAATCAGATTTCCAATCCAAGTACACTTAGAGACATCAGAGAGGTAGATAATTCACAACTTGCCAAGATCGACACAGAGAAGCCAAAACCGCTGAAGATATATGAAAGTGACGTAATGGCTGTAAGAATGCCTGACGGTCGTATGCGGCTTGTGACTCGATAACGTCCGACTCGCTCAATTGGTAATTTTTTTGGAAAAACACGCGGTCAGGAATCTGACCGCCTTTTTTTGTTTAAAGAATTTAAATCCTGTATCATTGCGTAACGAAAACTATGTTTTGTATAAAATGCGGCGCAGAAAATTCTGATCATGCGGTTTACTGCCTTAAATGCGGAAATAGGTTCGACGAAGATGTCGAGCAAGCGACAAAGGTTTCTGTTAGAAATAGGGATGAGCAAACCGGCGATCGCGATGACGAGAAGCAGATTTTTTCGATTCGGCCGACACTGCTTTTTGTGAAAATCGGCTACGGATTGGCGATCATCGGGGCATTTTTATTGGTAGCGCTTTTTGCTTTTTTTGGTCAAGCGACTGGATATGTGATGCCTTGGTGGATCTCGATTTTCTTGGGATTATCGCTTCTTTTGTTTCCCGCTTACTTCCATCTAAAACAGAAAATGGTGCGCTACACGCTTACCGATTCAAAAGTTTGTATAGATGAGGGGCTGATCTCTAAAACGACCCGGAATGTCCCACTTCGAATTATCCAGGACGTAACGGTTTCGGCGAACTTTTTCCAGAGAATGCTTGGATTTGGAAATTTAGAAATCGAAAACGCTAACGAAAGCGATGGGAAAGTAATTTTACGGAACATCAATTCACCAAAAACTGCCGCCGAAGACATGCTCAAACAAATGCGTCGTTTGGATAAATAGTTGGGAACAAAGAAAATAAGTTAAATGAAAATCTTCATTACTGGCGCGAATGGAATGGTTGCGAAGGCGGTTATTCAGCATTGCACGGACGAGGGGGATGACGTTTCTTCGTTCACCCGTGAAGCGTTGGACATTTCGAATTATGATGAAGTAGCCGACATTGTAACGAGGGAAACTCCGGAAGCTGTTATCAATTGTGCGGCTTTTACCGATGTCGACCGGTCTGAGACGAATCGGGAAAGTTGTTATTCCGTAAACGCTATAGGAGTTGAAAATTTAGCGCGAGCGTCCAAAATGAGTGACTGCGCTTTTTTGACGATCTCGACCGATTATGTCTTCGATGGTGCGAAAAAAGGCTTCTATACGCAGCGCGACACGCCAAACCCAATAAACTACTACGGCAGCGCAAAGCTCGAAGGCGAAATACTGGCACGCAGAGCTTATGCCAGATCTATCATCGTACGAACCGGTTGGATTTTTGGAACGGGCGGCACAAATTTTCTCAGCAAAATGCACTTGTCTCTGGCCAACAACAAAAAAATCCAAGCGATTAGCAATTCATACGGCTCTCCAACATTTGCCGATGATCTTGCAAGGAGTATTAGGAATTTGGTGAAAACCGATCTGCCGCTTACTTTTCACGTATCGAATTCGGGTGAAGGCGTGAGCTTTTACGCGTTTGCATTGGAAATCTGCAGATTGGGTGGTTTTAAATCGAATTTGGTTGAGAGCAGTCTATCTGAAAGCTTGAATCGACCTGCCGCACGCCCCGGAAACTCAAGTCTAAAGTGTTTATTCAGCAATCGTTTAGGTCTCCAAGAACTTCCGGATTGGAAGGTATCTTTGAAGGTTTTCTTGGATCAACAAAAAAACTCAGGAACGTGAATTATATCTCGCCCCTGAGTCACCCTTGTTAGAAGAATTATCTACTCGTTTGTGTCATGGATCGAACCAGGTTCGGAATCCACATATTCCTCATCTGGAGAATGTTCGGATTCGTCCTCCAAAAGCGGCGTTGTTTCATCGCTGTTCGAATAATAATCAAAGGAATAGTCGTAACCATAATATCCGTATTCGAGTGAATTCGGCTTAACTCCATTTAGGACAACTCCATAAATTCGGGTTCCAAGTCCTGCGAGTCTCTGTTTGAATCTTCGCATCAAATGAATCGAACTCGAGCCGGCCTTCGCAACCAGTACAACTCCGTCTACCAAGGTTGAAAGAATTGCAGAATCAGTAAACGAAATCGCCGGCGGTGAATCGATTATCACGTGCTTGAAATTGCCTTTCAAATACTGGAGCAGATTTTTCATCTCATTCGAACTCAAAAGTTCAGCAGGATTTGGAGGAATCGGCCCACTGGAAATGATTTTCAAATTCGGCAAATCGGGACACTGCTTAAGAAGATTTTGCGTGTCTTTTTCACCCGAAAGATAATTTGTAAGTCCGTGCGTATTCGATAAACCAAAATGGCTATGGAGTCGCGGACGCCGGAGATCACAATCGATAATAACGACTTTTGCGTCCGACTGAGCAAGCGCTATGGCCGTATTGATCGCGGTTGTGGTTTTACCCTCCGATGGTTGCGAGGACGTGACCAGAATAGTTTGGGGCGGATTACCTGCGGAAGAGAACAGCAGCGAGGTGCGCAGATGCCGATATGCCTCGGCAATCGGCGAACGTGTATCCTGAAGTGCTATCAATGCAAGAGAATGGACCTCATCGCCATCCGCCGACCCTGATTTTAACTGATTTTTGTTGGCAACTACCTCCTGATGTGGGATCAACGCAAGGGTGGGCAATCCTAAGTGACGACCGATGTCATCCGATGTCCTAATTGAATCATCCAGGTAGTCCAGCAAGAATGAGAGGCCCACTCCGCCGAGAAGCGATACAAGAAATGCTAAAACGATATTTCGATTTCTTTCGGGCCCGATCGGGCCCCCCGGGGTTACCGCATACGATGAAATTTTTATGTTATCCGGTACACTGCTGCTGATGGCTAGTTCTTGTTCCTTTTGTTTTTGAGTGTAGTTATCCAGCAAACCGCGTTTTGTTTCAATTTCACGTTTCAAAGTCGTTAGCTGTCGTTCGGCCTGACCTTGCACATTAGCTTTTGAAACTTCTCTAAGATACTCTTCCCGCAATTTTCCTTCCCGGCTAGATGCTGCGCTCAGTTGGGCTTGTAAACCGCTAAGCACACCTGTCCGTGCTTTTGAGTCCGATTTATTACTTTCTTCCGCGATTATTTTGGAGCCGTCTCTTTCCGCTTCGGCGCGAGATTCTTTTAGCTGCGCTATTTTTGCATTCATTCTCCTTACCTCCACATATTCTGGAGTGTATCGGACTAATAGTTCTTTGCGTTCGGCTTCTGCTTCACCAATCTTTTGATCCAGGTCTCGGAGTCGCTCCCGCAATTTCGCTTTCTCTTCGTTAAAACGTTCGTTGGCAGCCTTGATTGCCTCAGTGCTTACCATACTTTCGGGTAGAACACTGATATCCTTCGATTGTAACGCGGTCTTGTAAGAAGCTTCGATCTTCCTTCTTTCGTCCATAGCTGAGAGCCATTGACCGCTGAGAGTGGAAAGCCGACCGCTGATCAGTTCGTTTCCGTTTTCCCCGATCACGGAAAGATCGGCGCCGCGCATTAGGCTTACGAGTTGCTGCTCCTGGGATGTTAGGGATTCCTTTAGCTCTTCAATCGAATTGGTCAGGCTTGTAAGAAGATCGCGTTCTTTACTCGTTTCCCTTTTGATATCTTCAGCGATATAAACCTCAGCAACGCCATTTGCTAATATTGCAGCCAATTTTGGATCAGTATTTGTTACAGTGATATTTACAATGTTGGTAGTCTCGACTTCGTCAACGGTTACGCCGCCGACCAAAGAAGCCGAATACATTTCAGCTCTTTCCTTTTCTTCACCCTTTAGAACGATCTTGTCGCCTGCTCCAGTTTCAAGGTTTGATCCGCTGGTTACCGCCAATGTATCCACTTTGCTAGGCGGCGTATCGTCACCTGAAAAGATGGTTTTAACCGTAGTGAGGATTCCTTTCGTTTGATTTTGAAGCAGCGTCGGATCCTTGTAAAGACCTTTTTGAACAACTACGTCATACATAAGTTCCCGATTTCTTAGAAGCTTAAGCTGCGTGTTGTAGTACTTATAGTCGTCAACCCCGGTTAAGGAAATCGTTTGAACCTTTTGCTTTCTGGGTTCAATTATCATCGAGGTGCTCGCCGAATAAATCGATGGCTTGCGGTACATGTAAAACGCCGTCACTGCCGTCGCGAGAATTGTCAATGCTAATATAAGCGGTAGGCGCTTGTATATTACATGTAAATATTCCTGAATTGAACGCCGATCATTAAATGCATCATCGTAAGGCGGCGAATAACTGGTTGGGAAATCCTGCTCTCTCCCGGTGGGTTGAAGATCACGTATATTGGGTAGCGGCAATAGCCTATCGTCACGTTCCATACTAAAAATAAAACCTCAATTATATAAAAACTCTTAAAAAAAAATAGAATCTTAAAGTTGCTCATGGGTTAAATAAAAATTTTATTTGCTGACATTCACGAATGAACGCATTTGTCCCAGCTTAAGAAAACCTAAAAGCATCTGAAAATATACACTTTTTTGACACTTTACGCAAAAAAATTAACTATATATGACCTGGTGCCAAGTAGTATATTTTCCGCTTTATCGATAAACTAAATCTGCAAAATTACTACTAAACATGAACGGAATTTTAGAACAAGAGCAGACAGATACAGACACCATTCTCAAAAGCGATTTTGACCTGGGCATTCCTGGCTTCAAATATTCAGACCTTTTTGATGCTTATAAACTCGAGAAGTTGGCGGAAAAATTTTACTCAGACTTGGGGCAGAAAGAACCTATTTTACACAAAGCCTTGATCAAATACATTGAGAAGCAAGGCATTGGGTATGAACCAAAGGTAGCTTCAAAAATATTAACTGATTCCGCGCCGTTTTTGTCGGAATTCGTTGCCGAAATGTTTGGCATCACAAAAGAACGCAAGGAATTAGAGCGAGAGATTCTAAAAGACGATCCGATTTGGGAATATAAATTCTTTGTTCAGCGCCGCGCAATTCGCACATTTAAAGAAGATAAGTTGACCGATTACAAAGAATCGGAGCTATCTGAAGCAATCCGGCAGCTAAGGAATGAGCAATTCGCTGAGGTCTTGATTCACGACGATGAGCTTGCAACCGCCTCAATCGTCGCAGAATTGCTTGAAGCGGAAGATGCTCTAATAAAAGAATTAGAGATAAGCACCGATGTTCAGGCAACTTTGAATAAGATTCACAAGGCTTATGACAGACTAAAAGATTCAACATTTGGAAATGTTTTTTCCCGATTTGTCAGCGAAATTGAAGGAACCGGCGAACTACTTCAAATAAAAGCTGTCTTGCAAATTTTCGAGATTTGGTCGGCAATTCAGTTCTTCAAAAAAGGGAAAAAATGGTATGCCTTCAAAACCCCGCATCCGCTTGATTATCAAAACTTAGTCCACATAATGCGCGATGATCCTAAGATCCCCGAAGCACTTCGCGGAACGGACGACATGATGCGTCGCCGCGATGGATTCGGTTTGACGGATTACAGGGGCACGAGACGAGATGCTTTGGCGGAGATCGATTATTGTCTGATCTGCCACGAACGGGAAAAAGATTCGTGTTCGACCGGTTTGCACGAGAGAGACGGAAGCGTAAAGAAAAATCCGCTCGGTATCAAAACTGATGGCTGTCCGCTTGATGAAAAGATCTCCGAAATGCACATGCTTAAAGGTCAAGGGGATTCGATCGCTTCACTTGCACTTGTAACAATTGACAACCCGATGTGTGCTGGAACAGGTCACAGGATCTGCAACGATTGTAAGAAAGGCTGTATTTTCCAAAAGCAGGAACCGGTTAACATACCGCTTGCCGAAACTGCATCCTTGACCGATGTTTTAGATTTGCCTTTCGGTTTTGAAATATATTCTCTCCTGACTCGCTGGAATCCGCTAAACGCAAAGCGACCCTACGCTTTACCTTATAACGGAAAAAACGTGCTGGTCGTCGGAATGGGACCCGCGGGGTATACGCTCGCGCATTATTTATTAAACGAAGGATTCGGTGTCGTCGGCGTTGACGGTCTGAAGATCGAGCCATTGAATGATATTTGGACTGGAAAAAATGGAATTCAGACTCCAAAACCTGTTAAGGATATAAACGATATAAAAGACGATCTCGACGCGAGAATTTTGTCGGGATTTGGCGGCGTTTCCGAATACGGTATTACCGTCCGTTGGGATAAAAATTTCCTGACGATGATCCAACTGATGCTTACACGCCGAAAGCGTTTTCGCGCCTATGGAGGAATTCGTTTTGGCGGAACTTTTACTATTGATGATGCTTGGAAGTTCGGTTTTGACCATATTGCCATTGCGACGGGAGCGGGTCGTCCGACGATTGTTAAGATGAAAAACAATCTAATTCGAGGCATTCGCCAGGCGTCCGATTTCCTGATGGCGTTACAACTGACCGGGGCATTTAAAAAAGACACGCTTTCAAATCTACAAATGCGCCTTCCTGCGGTCGTAATCGGCGGCGGTTTAACAGGAATTGATACGGCAACCGAGCTTTTTGCCTATTACCCGGTTCAAGTCGAAAAAATGCTCGAAAAATTTGAGGAAAGTGCGGCGGGTATTGGCGAAGAGGAAATTTGGAAACAATTTGATGACGAAGAAAAGAAAGTCTTGGCCGAATATATCGTCCACGCGAAAGCGATTCGTGAAGAAAGAATGCGTGCTGAAGGAGCGGGTCAAGAGCCGAATTTTGTCCCTCTCATTCGATCTTGGGGCGGTGTTACGCTTGTTTATCGGAAACGCTTGCAGGATTCTCCCGCTTACCGTCTGAATCACGAAGAGGTTCAAAAAGCACTTGAAGAAGGAATTAATTTCATCGAATTGATGACCCCAACGGAAGCCGTTCCAGATGATGACGGAGCCGTAAAAGCTTTGATCTTTGAGCGCTTGAAACACAATGAAGAAACGGGACGATTCGATGTGACGGGCGAAACTGTTCAAATGCCGGCAAAAACGGTCTGCGTTGCGGCGGGGACGGCTCCTAATGTGATCTACGAAAAAGAATTTCCCGGCACATTCAAGCTTGACGAATGGCGACAATATTTTGAACCGCATGAAGTTGTCAAAAACGGCGACGGCAATTTGCACGTCAAGGAATCGAAACAAGGCTTTTTCACGTCGTATGAAAAGGATGGAAAATTCATTTCATACTACGGCGACAATCATCCGACATTTGCGGGAAATGTCGTCAAAGCAATGGCTTCGGCGAAAAAAGGCTATCCAAATGTCGTCAAAATTTTCGAAGAAGAATTAAAAACTCAAGGCACGCTGCCGCAGCTAGAAAAAGACGCGATATTCAACAAGCTAAAAGCCGTTCTGGATGAGCAACTACGCGCCTATGTTGTTAAGGTTGATAGACTTACGGATACGATAGTAGATGTTATAGTAAAAGCACCTTTGCAAGCGAGAAAGTTTGAACCGGGGCAATTTTATCGTCTGCAAAACTTTGAAACGAACGCTCCAACCGTAGAAGGTAAACGCCTGATGATGGAAGGACTCGCACTTACCGGTGCGTGGGTTGACGAGGAAAAAGGCTTACTCTCGATGATCGTTTTAGAAATGGGAACTTCGTCCAGGCTTTGCCAGTTCTTAAAAGAAGGTGAAGAAGTTATCGTCATGGGACCAACGGGAACGCCGACCGAAATCCCCCAAAATGAAACTATTTTATTGGCAGGCGGCGGCTTAGGGAATGCGGTCTTATTTTCAATTGCCGAAGCGATGCGCGCAGCAAATAATAAGGTGATTTATTTCGCTGGTTATAAAGACGGCGCCGATCTATTCAAACGTGAAGAGATCGAAAAAAATACGGATCAGGTGATTTGGGCGACAGATTACGGCAAAGAAATTGAGCCAAATCGACCGCAGGATGCGCATTATCGCGGCAATATTGTTGAGGCGATGATCGCTTATTCAAAAGGCAAACTCGGTGAACAAACAGTAAGTTTAATGGACGTTGACCGAATGATCGTAATTGGTTCCGACCGCATGATGAATGGTGTCAAAGAGGCGAGATACTCAACCTTGCAGCCATATTTGAAAGAAAAGCATACGGCAATTGGATCGATCAATTCGCCTATGCAATGTATGATGAAGGAAATTTGCGCTCAATGCCTGCAGAGGCATGTCAATCCGCATACCGGAGAAGAGGTTTTTGTTTTCTCCTGCTTCAATCAAGATCAAAATTTGGATTTCGTAGATTTCAAAAACTTGAATGATCGCCTTCGCGCGAATTCCGTTCAGGAAAAATTATCGAATATGTGGCTGGATAGGGTTTTGGCGGAAGCAAATTCAGCTTCCAAAACATAAATAAGTTGACAGCAGTCAAAAGCTAAAACATAATTCAGCCTTTAGAAGAAAAAAGGTAGGAAATTTATGGCGACAAAAATAGTTACATGTAAGAGTTGTGGTACCGATAATACAGGTCTAGAGAATTATTGCCGAAACTGTGGTGCGACTTTGGCTGACCCATTTCAAAACCAACAAAATCAACAGATGCAGCCTCCGCAATCAACAGGCGGTCAACTTCCGGGAGCGGATAAGAAGCTCGCCGCGGGGCTATGCGGAATCTTGCTTGGCGGGTTGGGTATTCATAAATTTGTTCTTGGTTATCAACAGGAAGGAATTTACATGCTGGTCGGTCAGCTCGTTGCGATTATACTGGCAGTCATCAGTTGCGGAATTCTGTTTTTCCTTCCGATGGTGATCAGCATTATTGGTCTTGTCGAAGGAATTATCTATTTAACAAAGTCTGACGAGGAATTCGTTCAAACGTACATTGTAAATAAGAAGCCTTGGTTTTAGAAGTTTCATACAGGAAAAGAAAATGCCCCTGCAATCAGTATTCTGAAGCAGGGGTAAATCATGTACGCTCTAAACTAGTTACATATGTTTACCGGAATTATCGAGGAACTTGGCGAAATAGCATCGTTGACTAAGCATGCGAAAGGCGCGCTAATAAAAATCTCTGCCAACTTGATCACCGATGGGACGGCGGACGGAGATTCCATTTCCGTTAACGGTGTTTGCCTTACCGCGATTTATGCAAAGAAGAATTCGTTTTGTGCGGACGTTTCACAGGAGACGCTTGATCGCTCATCGATTGGAGATTTGAAGGTCGGGGCGAGGGTAAATCTAGAACGCGCCGTAACGCCCGCGACTCGCCTTGGCGGGCACATTGTCCAAGGTCATGTCGATGCCACGGGGAAGTTTGCAAAGGCTGCGCGGGAAGGCGATTTTTGGACGGTTAGGGTTGCTTACCCAAAAGAAATTGGGCAGTACTTCGTCTATAAGGGCTCGGTTGCCGTTGACGGAATATCTCTAACGATTGCGAAGCTAATGGATGGTTATTTTGAAATTGCCGTGATTCCAAAGACATGGGAAATGACTAATCTTTCGTGCTTGAAATCAGGCGACAGTGTCAATCTTGAGGTTGATGTCATCGCGAAATATGTCGAGAGAATTCTTTTATACAGGGAAATGAATGCTGAAAAAGGTCCAATTAGCCGCGACAATCTGCGGGCTTTGGGCTTTAAATAGAGGCATACGCTACCTTAGGCGTCGACCGATCCGGCAGCGGACCCAAAATCATTTTCACCCAAAGCAATGGTTCTTAACTCATATATCGATCGACACGAGCTATTAGCTCCCGGGATTGGAATGGTTTGAAGAGATAATCATTGGCACCGCTTTCGAGTGCCCGCATGACATCGCGTTCCTCAGTTTTTGAAGTGAGCATCATGATTGGAACGGTTTTCCATCCCGATTTACTACGAATTCTATTAATTAGCTCGAAACCATCGACAAACGGCAGCATTATGTCAAGAATGATCAGTTTTGGCGGCTCGATTGCGTTAATCATTTCAGATGCTTTTCGGCCGTCGCGTGCGAGTTTTACCTCGAAACCACGCCGCTCGAGCATATGTTCGAGGAAACCTGCGATCACGATATCATCTTCGACAATCATTACGCAGTCTTGAGTTTCGACGATCGACGGCTCGGAAGTATCCAATAATTCATCATCGATTTCATCAAGGCGGTAAAAATTAGTTGCCTTGTTAATTATGGATTCTTGTTTGGAGATACTCGTGTTTGGGTTCTTTTCTACTGAAAATTGATCCGGGTTTTCGGCGCGTTGATTGAATCGGTCAACCGTAGTTTCAAAGAGTTCGTCGAGGGAGGGCTTGTTATCTTGGGCGGATTGCGCGGTGATGTTCGAATCAGTGTTCGGGCTTTCAAGATAGTCTTCAGTTTCGATAGAGATACCAAAGAAGCTAACGCCGTTCGGTTGAAGTCGTCCGCGTGTAGCGGGCGTCAACTGCGGTTTTCGCGCATTTCCAACTAATGTTATCTCGAAAAATTTAACTGGATTCATTCCTGATGTTTCGCGCAACATTGATCTATGTACCAGAGGTTTTCTTGAAGGCGATGAGCTGTTACCGATGAACCCTAACATCATAAACAACAACGTTAAACATATCAAATATCACACCGAAAAGTCAATAAAAAGGAAGCAAGGAGAAATCCTTATTGAGGTGGCGAGCGAGTATAATGCGGGAGAAAAAAAAGGGGAGGAGCGGATCAACATTACCGATCACGTCCCCCTAAATTAATGTAAAGATTAATGATTAAGGTTTTACGGTTTCCTTTCGGGGAAACCGATCGTCCATCATTGCTGTTTGATAAACAAAAGCTGCCATCATCGTTGCGTTTTGTTTCATGTCGTCAGCCTGGATTCGATCATAATTGTCCTGATTTGAATGGTGGGTTCGTGTACCGTATTCAATTTCGTCCTGTATGAACTGAAACCCGGGAAGTCCTATGCCGTCGAAAGAGAGATGATCCGTTCCACCGGTGTTTTGAAGGGTTAGTGTGGATGCGCCCATTTTCGCAAAAGGCTCAAGCCAAACGCGAAAGATCGATGCAGCCGCTGAATTACCCTGAAGGTATACTCCTCGGAACTTGCCAGTGCCATTATCCATGTTGAAATAGGCTGAAAATTTTTCGTAGTCTGGTTTTGTCACGAGTTTGCCGGGAGCTCCGCCGCTCAATCGGGCGAAAAAACCGCCGCCGTCCATTTCACCAAAATGTTGTTTAACATAGGCTTGTGATCCATAAAGCCCCTGTTCTTCCCCGCTCCATAGCGCGACGCGGATCGTCCGCCGAGGTTTCAAACCAGTCGCCAGTAAAATTCTCGCCGCTTCCATAGCAACCGCGCAACCTGCAGCGTTGTCCGTTGCTCCTCCCGAAGCATGCCACGAATCAAGGTGTCCGCCGAGCATTACAACTTCGTCTTTTAATTTCGGATCGGTACCCGGAATTTCCGCGACGGTGTTATAACCCATCATGTCTCCATCATGATATTGAGTCGCGATATTTATTTTCATGCGAACCTTTTCGCCTTGCTTTATCATTCTCGCAACGCGGTTATAATCCTCGGTCGCCAAGGTCATCTGCGGAATCATTTTTGTCTCAGCGTCTTTATCCCATGGATTAGAACGGTTAGCCCGATTAAACATTTCCTCGATGGTTTTTGGCGCTTCGCCGGCAGTATTTGCACCCTGGACGAACACGGTTCCGCCGCTACCCGCGCGGCTATTATCGACTACTACGGCCGCGCCTTCAGCGATCAACATATTCAATGCCTTGATATTCAATGCCTGACTTTCGAGAAGTTGCTTGATTATTTCCGGAGTAAAATTACGACCGCCAGAGGTGCTTTGCGCCGGGTCGGGAGCGTTTGCCATTTCGAGAAGCTGCGTATCCGTAAAGCGTTCCGCCATTGCCTCGAATTCCGCTTTTATGTCTCGTATTTCGGATGTAAAGACAATTGCATTCTTTAATTGTCCTTTATATTTTGCGAGATCGGCATCTGTCTTGAACGTGAAATAAACTACGTCGCCGGTTATCGTACCTTTCGTGGATGGAGACCAAGCTTTTGGATATCCGATAACCGGGATTCCCTGTGGATCAACAACCTGTGCGGAAAATTCTTTTAAGGACCAACCTCTGCCAAAAGGTCCCCAGGATTCTAGATGAGCGTTGCTCATTCCCCATTTTGTCATCGTGTCCCGCGTCCATTCGTTTGCGCGCTTCATATTGGGTGAATTCGTTAACCGTCCACCGATTACATCTGACAAATAACTCATCGTATTCATGACCTTTGAGTTATCGCCCATCCCTTCCTTCATAATTTTTTCGATTACCTCATCCGGAGCTTGATAAATTTTTCCACTTGTTCTTGCAAGTGCTGCGGTTGGCAGCAATAGCGCGTAAATCGCAAACAGAATTAGCGTTCTTTGTCTTAGCATTTTCTCTCTCCCAAAATTATATTCTTTGTTTTTCAGTTAAATTAGTGATTTATACCGTGGGCAACATTCTAATGTTTCAACAATATTAAAATAATTGAATATTGCGATTCCATGGTTTGATGGAATTTAAAAACGAGGTTATTTCGTTTGCCACGTTAGCGTTACTGCGGGAGGAATATTCTTAATAATTAGCGTGCTCTTCTGCTCGGCTCCGTATCTATCGCGCATAAACTCCCGAAGCTTGATAGCAGAGGGCATGTAATAACCATGAGCGTATTGAAATGTACGAAAAAGGCAGCCTTTCGCCATGAATTCCTCAATTTCTGCAAAGATTCGTGCGTTGACGGCGTTTGGCATCGAAACAAAAGGAAGACCTGAGATTATATAATCTACTTTTCCAAGTTTTGAACGCCGATGAAGTGCAACTGCTTTACGGGCGTTGCCGCGCATAAAACGAAGTTTTGGAAACTTTGTTCGTAAACATTTGACAAGACCTTTGTCGAGTTCTAATCCCAAGTAGGATTTTTCGTCCGGAACGACTTGAGCGAAATATTTTGTAAAAGCCCCGGTCCCCGGTCCGAGCTCCAAAGCCACTGAATCTTCGCAAGGTACGATCCCGGCGAGCATTTCTTTTGCAAGCTCGGGCGAGCTCGGCGCAATTGCACCCACTTTCAGCGGGTTCTTGAAAAACGCCTGAAGAAATTCTATGTTTTCATTCATAAAAATTCCTGAGCTTCATAGAAGTTCAAAATCTTGATATCAAGTTGCCGAGCTGGTCGCCTGAGTTTCGCCCTCTTCAGGTGTTATTGGATCATCAACCGAGATCTTATATTCACATTCTTCGTTATTACAATAACGCTCGGTTCCATTTCGCTTTGTATATTTTTCCAAAACGATCGGTGCGCTGCACTCCGGACACGGCTCCATAATCGGTTTGTTCCAAAATACCACATCGCAATCCGGATATTGATCGCAACCGTAAAACACTTTTCCGCGTCTTGATTTCTTTACGACTATCTCACCCTTTTTACATGTCTCGGAAGTGCACTTCATTCCGATTTTTTCCTGCTGAATATATTTACATTTGGGATAATTCGAGCATGACACGAATTCACCAAAACGCCCCGTTCGGCGGACGAGTTTTGCTCCGTCTTTCGGACATTCTTCATCTAATTCGACCGGTGGGGCAACAGGTTTTTGGTCGCCTTTCGCAATCTTTCGGATATTTTTACATTCGGGATATCCGGTGCAGCCATAAAAAGCGCCATAGCGGCCTCGCTTGAGCGACATATCTTTTCCGCAAAGTTCGCATACCGGAATCTCGTCGGTTTCGGTTTCCGAATCATCATTCGTTTCTGGATCACTTTTCTTTGCAACTTCCCGGGTGTTTTTACATTCCGGATAGGTTTCACAAGCTAAAAATTGCCCGTAACGTCCAAATTTAATGACCATTCCAGCGTTGCACTTTTCGCAAACTTCGTCCGTCGGGATCGCTTGTTTCTTCTTATCTTTTATATTTTCTTTTGCATCCTCGAGATCCTTTGAAAAGCGGTCATAAAATCCGCGCAAAGCTTTTCGCCAATCCAGCGTTCCTTCCTCGATCTCATCCAGGCTGCTTTCCATACGCGCCGTGTAATCGGTATTGAAAAGATCGTCAAAGCACTCGACCAAAAGATCGTTTACTGTTGTGCCAAGAGCGGTCGGGTGGAAACGCTTTTCGATTTTTTCAACATATTCACGCGTTTGAATCGTCGTCATGATCGACGCGTAGGTCGAAGGTCGTCCAATCCCAAGTTCTTCAAGCGTCTTTACAAGAGTTGCTTCGGAATATCTGGCTGGCGGATCTGTGAAGTGCTGGTTTGGAGTTATCGAATTGGGCTTTAGTTTTTCGCCTTCCTCAACGGCGGGTAACGTGCGGTCTGCATCGGCATCCGGCTTGTCGGTGCTGCTCTGCGCCTCCTGATAAACTTTCAAAAATCCGTCAAATTTCTGAATCGACCCCGTCGAACGAAACCCGAAACGACCGGCTTTAATATCGATGGTCGTTCGATCAAACAAAGCGGGTGTCATTTGCGAAGCAACGAATCTCTGCCAGATCAGCCTATACAGCTTTAGCATTTCGGGAGTAAGAAGTTTTTCCAGACTCTCCGGAGTAAGGTTTACATCGGTCGGTCGAATTGCCTCGTGAGCATCCTGGGCGGCTTTCTTCGTTTCGTAATTTTTTGCTTTAGCAGGCAGATATTTATCGCCATATTGTTCACCGATAAATTCGCGCGCATTGTTTAACGCATCTCCTGAAACGCGTGTCGAATCGGTTCTCATATACGTGATCAAACCGACCGCTCCTTCGGAACCTAACTCGACACCTTCATAAAGTTTTTGAGCAACTGTCATCGTGCGCTTAACCGTAAAACCAAATCGACGCGCTGCATCCTGCTGGAGTTTTGACGTAATAAAAGGAGGCGTTGGATTTCTCTTTGCTTCCTTTTTCTTGATCTCCGCAATAATAAAATCTTCCTGCTTTAATTCATCAACGATTTCATTCGCAGTTTTTTCTTCCTTTATATGTGTTTCTTTCTTTTTGAGGTCGTCGTCAAATTTTCCGAGTTTTACTGTTTTATCATCGATCGTTCGAAGTTTTGATTCGAAGTTTGGAGGTAGGCTCGCCGCAAGATCAGCCACTACTGACCAATATTCCGTTTTCTTGAAAGCCTCGATCTCGCGCTCGCGTTCGACAATTATTCTGACTGCAACTGTTTGCACACGTCCCGCAGAGAGCCTTCCGCCTATTGTCTTCCAAAGGATCGGTGAAACTTTGTATCCAACGAGGCGATCCAATATTCTTCTAGTTTGCTGGGAGTTTACAAGGTTTTCATTGATTTCCTTTGGTTCCTTGAAGGCGTCTTGAATCGCATTTTTGGTGATCTCATTAAACATCACCCGATAAACTGGCTTCTTGTTTCGCTTCGTCAATTCCTCGGCTAAATGCTGACATATTGCCTCACCTTCTCTGTCAGGGTCAGCCGCGAGATAGATTGCTTCTGAAGCCTTAGCCGCTTTCCTGAGCTCGGAAACGGTTTTTTTGTTATTGCGTTTCTTTTTGTCAGGGATGACCTCATAGGTAGGCTCAAAATCGTTATCGACATCAACGCCGAGATCCTTCGCAGGTAAATCCTTTATATGACCTATCGAAGCCATTACCTTGTAATCATCACCAAGATACTTGTTGATCGTTTTTGCCTTTGCAGGCGATTCCACTATTACTAAATTTTTACTCATTATTATTAAAACAACTTGTTAAATCTTTTCGAAAACACAAAAAAAATGTCAGACCTCTAAGCCGTCTGACAGTTATAAACGAAAAAATTTTAATGTCAAACTTTTTTCCAACTTACCTTATTTTGTGGTAAATCGCCAAATTGGCTTTGGTCAAGATGGAAGTATATGAGAAAAAGTTGCCCACTACGCAAGCTTAACTTTCTGACTTATCTTTTCCGTGCATAGTTATTTCCCGGAAGGGTCAGAATCAAATCGCGTAAATCCAAGGCGACTATTGCACTATTTATTTCGCCAAAGGATAGTCCGCTTTTTTCGAGGATCACGTCAATATGTTGATTCGTGTCAGATGTAAGTAGTTTGAAAACTTTTGTTTCGATTTTTGACAGCCCTTTTGGTATTGAAGATTTCACGTCGGACTTTGTTTTTGAGTCAGTTTTGGGAGGGAGTAGTTCTGCAGCGATCTCACTCGGAAACTCTGAAACCACGTCCTGCCATTGCTGGACGAGTTTTGCCCCGGATTTAATCAGATAGTTGGATCCAAAAGAGGTTTTAGAAGTGATATTTCCAGGAATTGCATAAACGTCACGTCCTTGTTCGGTCGCAAGTCTAGCAGTTATAAGCGAACCGCTTCTTTCGGATGCTTCGACAACGAGAATGCCAAGACTCAAACCGCTGATAATTCTATTTCTGTACGGGAAGTTTTCGCGCAGTGGAGGTGTTCCGAGTGGAAATTGGGAAACAATAGAGCCGCCGGAATCGAGAATTTCGCGGGCGAGTGCGGCGTTTTCCTTTGGATAAACTCCATCGATCCCTGTTCCGAAAACGGCGATCGTTTTACCCCTTGCATCTAACGCACCCTTGTGGGCTGAAGAATCAATGCCGCGGGCGAAACCGGAAACTACACATACTCCATTTTCGGCCAGATCACTTCCAAGCATCCGAGCGGAATTTCTCCCGTATGTTGAGCATCGGCGCGAACCAACAATTCCCACGCACGGCAATTCGAAACATTCCTGCCAGTTTCCCTGCACGTACAGCGTGATCGGCGGATCAGGAATTTCACGCAGCAGAGCCGGATAGCTTCCGTCGTCCAATATCAAAACGTCGCCGCCAAGCGATTTTATCGCTCCCAATTCATTATCGGCTTTTTCGTGAAACTCCTTTTTTAGGATGCTTTGTATCGTTTCGGGGTTAAGCCGCAATCCTTCCAGCTCGCTTCTGAGTGCATGGAAAACGTTTTCTGCCGATCCAAATCTTTCAAGAAGTTGAGTTGCTTTACGAGGTCCCACGCCGGGAGTCATGTTGAGGGAGATCCATTCTTTCATTTTACCTATTTGGTGAGTGGTTATTTAAAAATTAACGACCTTTCCTTCCGCATGTGCTTTTGCGCGAAGTGTGCCGATCGAAGACGCAGTCATACTAACGATTTCATCTAAATCTGCTGTTAGATCGAGAAGCTTGGTTCCAACAACCAAGCCCGAATCCACAATGATTTCCAGCCAATAAAGAGTGCGGTCGGCGTCACATTCGACCGCACTTAAATGCTTCACAAGTTCACTCGTTGATTTCGCGCGGCAAGCGCTTCTGTAGTTTGCACCGATTGAAGCAGAAGATTGAAGCAGTTGATTTCCAATGATTTGAGCTTTTTGGTTGTTTGGGAGTAATTCGACCAAATCAACGATTCTTAGCGTGATTCGTTTTGTGTGGTCTTTAAATTCTTCTTCAGTCATGAAGTTTGAGTGTGCTTTAGCTGCCATATGAATATCATACCAAATAATGTTGCTGGCGGAGGCGTGTGGGAATCGAACCCACCTAAGCTTACTCTCGCAATCTCACGAGCGGTTTTGAAGACCGCGCCGCTCACCAGAACGGATTCGCCCCCGAAAAATTATTCAACCTGCAATAGAATATTACTCCGTTCCAAAATTATCCGTTAATGCGAAAATGTGTCAAGCTGATTTGGTAATATAAAAAGACTTTTGGATTCGGAATATTCCGAAAAATACTAGTTAAAAGCCTGCTTGACCGTTAAAAAATGCCGTGATATTCTTGTCTCTTTTGTGAGCACGATAAAGGTTATTTGTGTCTGCTAATTTAGATAGTGCGTTTTTTCACAAGTAAATAAAGTTATGTTTTTGATAGCGTTTGCAGAGTCTATTCAGTTGTTGCCAGACGGGTCGATGTTGATACACATCGCCATGATTCTAGCGATGATCTGGATTTTAAACCGAACATTCTTTCGCCCGATCAATAAAATTATAACTGCCCGTGAGAAGAATAAAGGTGGTCAATTTACCGAGGCGGAAGAGATTCTGAATGACGCCGCCAGTAAGAAAAACGAATACGTCAAAGGTCTTCAAACGGCACGTTCCAACGCTTACGAATTGATCGAAGCGCAACGAAACGAAGCGATGGCGCAGAAGCAAGTAAAATTGGCTGCCGCAAAATCGGACGTGGCAAAGATGCTTGAAAGTGAGAATGCTGAGATGGAGCGGCAGATTGCCGGAGCGCGAAAAGAGATTTCTACGGATGCGGAAAAAATGGCAGACACCATAAGCTCAAATATACTTAAGGGTGTTCATCGTTGATATGCTAGCTTTCTTTACCAATCTAATATTGATTTTCGCGGAAAACGCGCACGAGGTGAATCCTGATTCGGCATGGGGTAAGTTTGTTCACTTTTGGAACACATATATGAATTACCCCGGGTTTGAAGCCTGGCGGTTTCTAAATCTTCTGATCTTTGTATTGGTTATGATTTACCTCCTCAAAAAACCACTTACTAAAGCATTTAAAGACAAACGCGAAGCAATTCGGGCGGACTTGATCAAGGCGGAGGAAGAAAGACAAGCAGCTATTACAGAGCTAACGGACGCCGAAGCTCAGCTAGCGATGCTCGAGTCCGAAAAAGCGCAGGTTATTGAAAATGCGATGTCTGAAGCGGGAGCAGAGCAAGTTCGTTTGGTTCAAGAAGCTGAAATTGATATTGCGAGAATGAAGGCACAGGCTGAGAGTGAAATAAGGCGAAAAACTTTGCAGGAGCGAATGAAGCTCAAACGTTACTCAGCGGAAGAAAGTATTCGCCTGGCGGAAGAAAAGATCCGGAACGCAATGAATGCGCAGAAAGATGCCGATCTGGTTAAAGCCAATATACAGTCGATCGGGGGTGCCAAATAGATGAGTGTTGAAACTGTATCTCGTAGGTATGCGACCGCGCTTGCTGATGTTGTAATAAAATCGGGCGATGTCGAGACGGTAAAGGCAGAACTTCTGACCTGGCAGGAAATGATAAACGCCAACTGGGATCTGCGAAGTGCATTTCATAACCCTTCGATTACGATCTCGAATAAAGAAAAAGTCTTGGAGAGCCTGATCGAAAAATCGAGGCCTTCGAAGACTACCGCAAATTTCCTTCGCATTTTACTTAAGAATAATCGTTTGACGGAAATTGATTCGATCAACGAAAAGCTTGATTCGGTTTTAGATGAAAGAGCTGGCGTCGTAACTGCAAAGGTAATATCATCCCGCGAACTTTCCGACGCAGAGAAATCCGAAATGAAAGTGAATCTAGCGAAGGTAACGGGCGGTAAAGACATCCGATTAAATTATGAGATAGATGAAAGTGTTATCGGCGGAGCGATAACGCGGGTTGGCTCAACCGTTTACGACGGTTCGGTGAAAACCCAATTGGAAATATTAAAAGAACAAATGATTAAGAGTTAGTCCAAATTTCAAAGTCGTATTTTGACTGAATAGGGACGTTTGACTAAGGACTTGGGACTCAGTACTTACAAAGAATATGGAAGCAATAAAAGCCAATGAGATAAACGAAATAATTCGTTCTCAGATCGAAAATTTTGATGCGACAATGACCGTTGATGAGGTGGGTTCGGTCATCAAGGTCGGAGATGGGATCGCAGAAATTCATGGTCTCGAAAAGGTCATGGCGGGCGAGCTGCTCGAATTTCCTTTTGATGTTCGCGGACTTGCGCTCAATCTCGAGGAAGACAAGGTCGGTGCAGTTCTTTTCGGGGATTTCCAAAAGATAAAGGAAGGCGACGAAGCCAAACGATCAGGACGGATCATGAGTGTTCCGGTTGGAGATGCGATGATCGGGCGCGTTGTTGATGCTCTTGGTAATCCAATTGACGGTAAAGGCGAGATCATTACCGATGATTACAATCCGATTGAAAGAATTGCTCCCGGTATTATTGACCGCCAACCGGTAGGAGAACCACTCCAAACTGGCTTGAAAGCGATCGATGCGATGGTTCCGATCGGACGCGGACAGCGCGAGCTTATCATTGGCGACCGTCAGACGGGCAAAACTGCTGTTGCGATCGATACGATCATCAACCAGAAGGGCAAAGATGTTATTTGTGTTTACGTTGCGATTGGTCAAAAACGTTCAACAGTTGCGCAGGTTGTAGAAAAGCTACGAGAATACGGGGCAATGGATTACACCGTTATCGTTTCCGCTACTGCCTCGGATCCCGCGGCGATGCAATATCTTGCACCCTATACCGGCGTCGCAATCGGCGAGTACTTCCGCGATAGTGCGCGTCACGCGTTGACGATTTATGATGATCTCTCGAAGCAAGCTGCAGCATACCGTGAAATTTCATTGCTTCTGAGACGTCCTCCCGGTCGGGAAGCTTTTCCCGGTGACGTGTTTTATCTTCACTCACGGCTGCTTGAGCGGGCGGCCAAATTGTCCGAAGCGCGGGGCGGTGGAAGTTTGACGAGTTTGCCGATCATCGAGACTCAGGCGGGCGACATTTCTGCGTATATTCCGACCAATGTAATTTCGATTACCGACGGACAAATTTTCCTTGAGGCAGATCTTTTTAACTCAGGAATTCGTCCGGCGATCAACGTAGGAAACTCGGTTTCTCGTGTTGGCGGTGCGGCCCAAGTTAAGGCGATGAAACAGGTTGCGGGTACGCTTCGTATCGATCTGGCTCAATATCGTGAGCTTGCTGCGTTTGCGCAGTTTGGCTCCGATCTTGATAAATCTACGCAAGCACAGCTCGAGCGCGGGAAGCGTTTGACCGAAATCTTGAAACAGGGACAATATCGTCCGATGGAAGTTGAAAATCAGGTATTGATCATCTGGGCTGCGACAAATGGTTATGTCGATGACGTAGAAGTCGAAGATCTGGCGAGATTTGAAACGGAAGTCTTCGATTTTATGGCAAATTCAAACCCGGCAACCATGCAGGGGCTTCGCGATAAGAAGAAGCTTGACGACGATTTGACGGCGGAGCTTAAGGAAGCGATTTCTGATTTTAAGGATACTCGCTGGAATAAAGAAACGACTGAAGCTGTGAATGCGTCGGGATGATTTAAGGCGCACGCTTAAGGTTAACTTGGAAAAAATGCGGCTGAAAGCGGCAAACTCAAGACTAAACTAGAATGGCAAGTTTATTAGATATGCGGCGGCGGATAAAATCCGTCAAAAACACGCAGCAGATCACCAAGGCGATGAAAATGGTGGCGGCGGCTAAATTGAAACGTGCGCAAGACCGCGTTACATCAGCAAGACCGTATGCTGTGAAAATGAACGAAGTGCTAAGCGGTTTGAGTGCTAAAGTTGCGGCGGAGTTTTCGCATCCGCTTTTGGATGATCGTGGAGACGAAAAATATCTCGTTGTCTTAGTAACAGCTGATAAAGGTTTGTGCGGCGGTTTTAACGCGAATCTTGTAAAAGCTACAGCTAATTTTCTCAAAGAAAATGCCTCTAAATCCGCTCAGATGATGCCCGTCGGTAGGAAAGGTCGGGATTTTTTCAAACGTCGTGAAATAGAATTTGTTAAGGAATACATCGGATTGACAGGGCAAGGCCAGGTTGAATTGTCCGACGCGCGTGAGATATCCGAGAATGTGATAAAGACTTTTGTAGAAAATGAAGCCATCGATAAAGTGTTTTTAGTTTTTACGGAATTTAAAACCGTGATGTCGCAAACTGTAAAAGTCGAACAGCTTCTTCCTCTTCCGCGAATCGAATCTGCAAAAGTTGAGACTGAAGGAAAGGCCGAAGCGGAATATATTTACGAACAACCGCCCGCGGAGATTTTCGGGAAACTTCTTCCTAAACAAGTTGAAACGCAAATTTATCGAGCGATGATCGAATCCGTTGCTTCTGAGCAAGGTTCACGAATGACAGCGATGGATTCCGCGTCAAAGAATGCGGGCGAACTGATCGATACGTTAACATTAAACATGAACCGTATTCGCCAGGCCGGCATTACCAATGAGATTATTGAAGTAGTGTCAGGCGCTTCGGTTCAATAAAGCTTTAATCGATAAAAATGGCAGGTAAACTTATTTGAATTCAGTTTTGATTTCAGATATCCTTTGCTTGCTTTTTTATTAGGTCACGGGAACGAACGAGCGCAGGAGGATTTTTATGGAATATTTAGGTTATGGTGCCGTAGGAATCGGTTTTTTATTGGTGTTAATCGGTTGGGTTTGGTTGATAGTAACCGGTTTTAAGGTCGGCGGGCCGCTATGGGGAATTCTAAACATTTTTTTCCAGCCGATAACGGGAATTATATTTTGTGTGATGCACAAGACGGGTTGGGCGGCTCTAGCCCTACTAATCGTAGGTATGATTATTCAGGGTATTGGTTTGGTTCCGATCGTTATGAGCAATATGAACCAGATGAGTAATTCTGGTTTTTAATGATCTTTCAGGATTGGAAAACATGGCGCGAGCGACTTTTTCGTTACGCGCCGTTTTTACTTTGGATCGGAGTAATCGTTTATAATTCGACGTCCCTGGCATCGATGAACGAAACATCGCGTTTCATTCGTCCCTTGCTGGAGTTTTTGTTTCCACAATCCTCTCACGAAGCTCTGACAATTTATCACTCGTATATTCGGAAATTAGCTCATTTGACCGAATATGCGGTTTTGGCATTTCTTGCAACTCGAATTTTTTGGTCTTTCCAAAATAAAATAGTAAGGAAATACTGGCATATATTTGCATTCGCCACTGTTGTGCTTGTAGCAATGTTTGACGAAATTAACCAGAGTTTCAATCCAACCCGTACAGGCTCCGTTTACGACGTTTTGCTTGATTGCATTGGAGGTTTAGCAATGTTGATTTTTTTAGCGTTATATAAACGCATTAGAAATAATTGAAAACATAGCACTTTATCGCTTATAATCTAATTATTCGATGAATTTATTAACACAGCACCCATACATTTCAAATCTTAACAGTTGTGAATTCGCGAACATCCACCGAGCATTTTTCGTTTTAGATCACAGAAGGAGAGAAGAAAAAACATAATGAGTATTATAGACAAGGTTAAGGAAGCGGCACTAAATCAATTTATTGAGGTTATCGAATGGCTCGATGATGACAAGGACACGATCCTTCATCGTTTCCCGGTTGCCGGACAGGAAATCAAGAATGGTGCGCAGCTTATTGTGCGCGAATCTCAGGCCACTGTTTTTGTTCATGAGGGTCAAGTAGGAGACGTTTTTGGTCCCGGGAAATATACGATAGATGGTGGAAATACGCCGATTCTTTCGAAGCTTGGCGCGTGGAAACACGGATTTAATTCTCCGTTTAAGTCGGAAGTTTATTTTGTAAACACAAAGCAATTCACAGATATGAAATGGGGTACGTCAAACCCGATCATGCTTCGTGATGACGATTTTGGGATTGTTCGCCTGCGCGCGTTCGGTGCTTACTCGATGCGTGTTGCGGATCCTGCAACTTTTATAAAAGAAGTCGCCGGAACAAATGCCCATTTCGATACTGAAGATATCGATGTTCAATTAAAGCGTGCGATCGTCACTGAGTTTACTGATGCGATCGGTGAAATGAAGATTCCTGCACTCGATCTTGCGGCTCAGTATAAGGAAATTGGCGATGCCATCCGCGGGAAGATAAACGAAGATTTTAAGGATTATGGACTTGAAGTTACAAAATTTTACGTAGAAAACGTCAGTGTGCCGAAAGAGGTCGAAGAAGCTCTCGACAGACGCGCTTCGATGGGTGCTCTCGGTGACGTAAACAAATACGCGCAATTTCAAGCAGCGGATGCAATGCGCGATGCCGCTCAAAATGAAGGCGGCGGAGCTGGTTTGGGTGCAGGTCTCGGTGCCGGATTCGCAGTCGGAAACCAAATGGTAAATGCTTTTGGAGGTGCTCAGGGTCAGCAGCAGCAAGGCGACGGAGGGCAAACTGCCGCAACAGTAGTATGTCCAAATTGTAGCAAGCCAAATGCAGCGGGCGCAAAATTTTGCGCGGAATGCGGCGGTAAAATGGAAGTTGCAAAAGTGCCGTGCGTGAAATGCGGATCGGAACTTCGCGAAGGTGCAAAATTCTGTTCGGATTGCGGATCCAAACAGGAAAAAATCAAATGTACGGGATGCGAAGCGGAGCTTGCTCCGGGCACAAAATTTTGTGCGGATTGCGGTACGCAGCTAGAAGAAGGAGCAGCCGAATAGCACGCAGAAGATCGCATTTCTTGTATGTTTGGAAAAAAGGACAGGAGATTTTATCTCTTGTCCTTTCCTATTGTCTTTGCAGTTCAAGGTCTTTCCGTTAGAATCGCGATTAGATTAAAAAAAAGAAATTTACTGGAGCACAAATATGACGATCAGTTCTGATTTATTGGAAATTCTTCGCTGCCCAAAATGTAAATCCGAGGTGAAGTTAAAGGATGATGAAACTGGATTAACCTGCCAGAACACGGAATGCAAACTCGTTTATCCGATACGCGATGAGATTCCCGTGATGTTGGTCGATGAAGCAAAGGTTGATGAATGAATAATGATGATCGATAGTTGAGAAAATTTTTCGTTTTCCATAGTCCATTATCATTATGATTGATTGGCAAAAGGTAAAAAAAATTCTTATTGTGCGTCTTCGATCGATCGGCGATACCGTTCTTACCACACCTTCTTTAATTGCCTTGCGCGAATATTTGCCTGAAGCCCAGATAGATGTAGTTTTAGAAGATTGGGTCGCACCGGTACTCGATGGGTTTGAAGAAGTCAGTAATGTCTGGACGGTTTTAAAAGATTCGAAGACACGCCTACGATTGGCTCGAAAAATTCGAAAAGAAGGATATGACGTCGCTTTTAATCTCCACGGCGGAACGACTGCGACCTTTTTGGTTCGGGCTAGCGGCGCAAGACATCGTGTTGGCTATTCAAACTACAGCTATTCATTTCTCTATAATCATCGTCTATCATCCGCATCAGATTTCTGGCAAAAAGAGAAAACACATTCGGCTGAACAACAACTCGCACTTTTAGGATTTGTCGGCATTCCGGTTGAGCATTTACCGAAAACCCGTCTCTCTGTTACGAAAGCGGCGTTAGATTCGCTGGCGAAAAAAATATCTGCTGCTGAGCACAAACACAGCGATTTTTCATTTAATGAGAAACCAACCGTTCTTCAAACGTATGCACTTCTCCATCCGGTAGCGGCATTTGATACTAAGCAGTGGGCAACTGAGAATTTTGCACGAGTTACAGAATTTTTGAGCAAGAATGGTGTTCAGACTGTGGCGGTCGCAACACAAAACGAACGCGAGGTTTTAGAAGATCTTAAAATGCTTGCAAATGTCTCAATTTTAACATTAGACAATCTAAACCTACCTGAGATCAGTGCTTTAGCTTCGAATGCAAGAATTTTTGTCGGAAACGATTCCGGCATCGCCCACATAGCTGCAGCGGTCCAATGTCCTTCGGTCGTCATATTTGGTTCATCAAATCGAGACCATTGGCGGCCATGGACAGATGCGCCGAATGAGATCGTTTTTGAAAATTTCGCATGCCAACCCTGTGCGGGCTACGTGTGTAAAGAATTTGGGAAGCCGAAATGTATCTTGACCGTGAAAACCGGAAGCGTATTTGACGCAATCGGGCGAATTCTAGGTATTCCGGAGTGATTATCTTTACTCCATTTCAAAAGGTGTTTTCGAGCTTAACTTCGGCTTGATCGTTAGAGAAATATAACCATCGGTTTCCAGACCGAGTTCTACCGAGACGTTCTGGGCATTCGTCATTTGTCGGTTGCTAGGATTGTTCCTAAATGTTTTTAGCGCAGTTTCCAGCCATTGATTACGGTCAGCCCATCTTGGAGCCAAATTCCTAATGAAAATTTCCATAATTCTTTGATTTGTCGAGCTTAAGGAATTGTCTTTTCCGAGTTTTACTTTGAGTGACATTTTACCTTCCGCGATTTCCTCGGTTTTTCCGAACATTTCCAGAACGATCGATTTATCGGGAGATGTCCCAACCCAGCTATCCGAATCGATTGATGAAGACACGTTATTGATTGAAACAACCGAGGTTAAACCGCGTATAGCTGCTTGAAACGAAATACCCAGCCCCTTTACATTGGATTTTTGTTGTTCGGGTTTCGTGCCGGTTGCGCCTGCCGAAAACCACAATGCTGCAAATTTTCCTTCAATTGCGACGCCAATTCCGTTCCATTTATATTTCGAAAATCGATCCAAGTTGAGGATAGTCGAGTTGTGAAGCGAGCTCTTTTTCCATGAAGAGAGAGCGGCATTGGGTACGACTTCCCCAATCGTCGTAAAATAGACAATTTCAAAGCTAGTATCGGAAAAGGAAGCGTCAAATTTCTTTGGTGCTTTGAAGATACAATCCCAGGTTTGCGCATCTTCCGTCTTGTACGCGCAATCGCTCCAACTGTGCGTGGGATAGCCAAAATTCCTGCTAATATCCAATAAATGCCGGTTCGCGACCAAACTCAAGGAATCAGAGATCGTTAGATCGCTCTGACCATTTTTCTTTCGATAGTCATTTATCAAGTTTGCCAGCTCATTTTCCTGTGCTGTAATCTCGTCACCGACACAACTTTTTCCCGACAGGATTTCATTACCCGGACAGCTTTCTTTCGAATAACTAAACGCAGTGAAAATTAACGTCAAGAAAAGTGCCCAAAATGCTTTGCTAAACACTTTCTGACAATTTTTCGATTCCGGGAAGTTAAAGTGCATTGAGCTATCAATCCTAAGTAAAACATTACGAAATAAGGTTTAGCCAATATTATCACCTAGCGCACGATTGTCCAAAAAAAATCGATAAAGACCTCACGTAAAAGGGAAAACTTTTAAATTTGCGAAAGATTGTAAATGAAGACCGAGATTCATGTGATCTCGGTGGCGGTCGTTTACAAGAAAATAAATAAAAAATGGGTTGCGTATTAAAGCCTTCGTTTCTTGACAGTTTATACCTTTAACACTAGTATTTATAGTTTCGGCTTTAATGGAAGAAGTGGCTCTATATGTTTGAATCTTTATCCGATAAATTAAAGAAAACGCTGAAGAATTTGCGTGGTCAGGGCAAGCTAACGCCCGAGCATGTAGATATCGCTTTGCGTGAAATTCGGATGGCGCTTCTTGAGGCGGATGTAAATTATCAGGTAGCGAAAGATTTCGTTGAGGCGATTCGCGTAAAGGCTGAAGGACAAGAAGTTTGGCAGGATCTAAAACCTCACGAACAGGTCGTCAAGATTGTTTATGATGAGCTCGTAACCCTTTTTGGCGGAACGAGTTCGAGGCTGGTTTTTACTAAGCAAACCCCAAACGTCGTGATGATCGTCGGTTTGCAGGGATCCGGTAAAACAACATCGACCGGAAAGATTTCTAAGTGGCTTGCCGAGAATCAGGAGCGTAAACCGCTTCTTGTTTCCGTCGACGTCTATAGACCTGCGGCGCGCGAGCAGCTTCGGGTTGTGGCTGAAGCAGTTGGGCAGAGTGTTTATCAAGACGCCGAAACTGACGACCCGCTAAAGCTTGTTGAGGGTGCGATGAAGCACGCTCAGGAAGTTGGATATGACACGCTGATCATTGATACAGCCGGGCGCTTGCACGTCGATGATGATTTGATGGTTGAGCTGGAGCAGATCAAAGCCGAGACCCAGCCGGTCGAAGTATTGTTTGTTGCTGACGCGATGACCGGTCAGGACGCAGTGAAATCAGCCGAAGAATTTCATAAGAGAATAGGTGTAACCGGGGTTGTCCTTACCAAGATGGATGGCGATGCTCGCGGCGGTGCTGCACTATCGATCAAACAAGTAATTGGTCAACCGGTCAAGTTTGTCGGTGTTGGTGAAAAATACGACGCAATCGAGCCCTTTTACCCGGACCGAATTGCACAAAGAATTTTGGGGATGGGCGATGTTTTAACGCTCATCGAAGAAGTTCAGTCGAAGGTTGATGAAGACGAGGCTCAAGCGCAGCTTGAGAAAATGGCGAGCAACAAGTTTACGCTTGAAGATTTTCGGAATCAGCTTGGCCAATTCAAAAAACTCGGCTCAATGTCGAAACTGATGAAAATGCTTCCGGAGCAAATGACCGGAGGTATGTCTCTCTCTGATGAGCAATCGGATGAAGTTGAATCGCAAATGAAACGAACAGAAGCGATCATCGATTCGATGACGGTTCAAGAACGGCGAGATTACACTGTGATAAACGCGAGCAGAAAAACGCGGATTGCGAACGGATCGGGAATGAAAATCGCTGATGTAAATGGATTGCTCCGCCAATACGAGCAGATGCGAAAAATGATGATGCAAATGAACCGCGGAGGTTTGTTTGGCTCGCTCGGTAAGAAAATGATGGGTGGTTTAAGCGGTGGACTGGGTAATATGCTCGGTGCAGGCGACGGCGGTTTGGGTGGAATGTTTGGCGGCGGTGGAGAAGAGTTTGATAGCCAGTATGACGAAAAACAGGCGTCATTGACAAAAAGACTTAAGAGAAAGAAACGAGGTAAGAGAAAAAAAAGAAGATAGATTACGAAGGATATTATGTTAAGAATCAGATTGACCCGCATGGGGGCGAAAAAGAAACCGTTTTACAGAGTGATCATTAAAGAGAAACGCTCAAAACGAGATGGCAAATATATGGAAAACCTTGGCACATACAATCCAATGGTTGATCCGCCTGATGTTAAGTTAAATCACGAGCGCATTGACTACTGGATCAGCAAAGGTGCACAACCAACTGAAACAGTTGCAAGCTTGATCAAAAATAATCCGCCGATGACGGTGGAAGAACGTGCGGCGTTTGAACAAAAACGGGCGGAAGAGAAAGCTGCCAAGCAAGCTGCCATCTTGAAGGCAAAGGAAGAAGCTCGAGCTGAGGCGGCAAAACAGGCTGAGAAGGAAGCGGAAGAAAAAGCTGCTGCGGAGAAGGCTGAAGCTATAAAAGCAGAAGCTGAAAAGGCAGCCGCCGAAGCTGAAGAAGCAAAAGCGGATGACGCTGGCGATTCTGAAGCCAAAACGGAAGATTCTGAAGCTGCTCCGGAAGCTCCACAAGTAGAAGCTAAAGACGAATCTAAAGCTGAGACAAAGGAAGAAGCGGCGCCCGTTGAAGCTCCGGCTGAGGAAGTGAAAGCGGATGTTGCTGGCGATTCTGAAGCTAAGACCGAAGACGCAAAGGCGGCTCCGGAAGCTAAAACAGAGGAATCTGTTGATGAATCTAAGGTTGAGGCGAAGGAAGAAGCGGGCCCCGAGGAAGCTCCGACGGAGGAAGTGAAAGCCGAGGCGCCCGAAGTCCAGAAAGCTGCTGACGAAAAAGTGCCTGAAGAAAAGCCTGCAGCTAAAGAAGAAAAGAAGGACGAGTAAACCCAGGATGGAATCGGTTGGAATTTTAGATAACCGATTCCTCAGTTTCAATAATCATGAAAGAAGCAGTAGAAAATATAATTACTCGTCTGGCGGATGATAAAGATTCGGTTGAGGTTAACGAATTCTCCGAAGGTAAAAGCTTAACTCTGGAAGTTCGTGTAGCCGAGGGCGATATGGGCCGATTGATCGGAAAGGGGGGCAGAACTATAAGAGCAATCAGGTCACTCCTTTTTTTTGCCGGTCAAAAACATAACAGACGCTTTAACTTACAGATAGTTGAAGATTAGTTTGCTGAAATGAAGCCGGACTTAGTTGCCATTGCGAGAATTACCAAAACTCGCGGATTGCGGGGTGAGGTTGTTGCCGAAGTTCTGACCGACTTTCCCGAAAGATTTGACAAGTTAGCAGATGTTTTTGGTGTTGATCAGGACGAAAAAGTTTCGAATCTTGAGCTTGAAAATCATTGGTTTCAAAATGAGCGGGTGATTCTTAAATTTGCGGGTTTCGATTCGATCGAAATCGCCGAAACCCTTCGGAACATTACAATATGCGTTGCAGCAAATGACGCCGTTTCACTTGCGGAAGAAGAATATTTCGACTGGGATTTAGCCGGGTGTCGTGCAATTGACACGGAGGGCGTCGAGCTTGGTGTCGTAAAAGAGATACTTCGTGCGGGAGAAAATGAAAATCTGGTAGTGGTCGACAGCAAGAGCGGTAAAGAATATTTGATTCCTTTTGTGAAAGCGATTTGCACGGAAGTAGACATTGAAAAGAAGCTTATCACGGTAGATCCGCCGGAAGGATTACTGGAGTTTTAGCCCTGATGTTGAAGATAGATATTTTGACAATTTTCCCGGAGTTCTTTAACGAAGTTTTTGATTTCGGAATCATTCGACGGGCGAAAGGGACAAAACTTGTGGAAATTCAGGTGCATGATCTGCGCGGATGGGCGACAGATAAACATCAAAAGGTCGATGATAGACCCTTTGGCGGCGGGGATGGAATGGTGCTTAAACCGGAACCGATTTTCGCCGCGATTGAAAATTTGGTTGGTACTTGTGACACAGACAAATATCCTGAAGGAACGCGGGTCGTGTTGCTCTCTCCGCAAGGAACGCCCTTTAAACAGGCGAACGCACAAGAATTTGCGGAGCATGCTAAGCATATTTTGTTGATCTGCGGACGGTATGAAGGCGTTGACGAGCGGGTAAACGCGACACTTGTAACCGATGAAATTTCAATCGGTGACTACGTGTTGTCAGGCGGTGAACCCGCGGCAGTTGTTTTGACAGACGCGATTATCAGGCTTTTGCCTAACGCCCTGGGAAGCGAAACTTCAGCCAAAAACGATTCTTTCTCGGATGGAATTTTAGATTTCCCGAATTATACGCAGCCGAGGGATTTTCAAGGAATGGAAGTGCCGGATATCTTGCTTAGCGGCGATCATGGCGAAATTGAAAAATGGCGTAGGCAAAAAGCGCTGGAGAAAACGAAAAAGTTTAGAAAAGATTTATTAGAGGAGTGATAGGTGATAGGTGGTAGGTGATAGGTAATAGCTGAGAAGATAACTTCTTACAAATTACTAATTACCAATAACCAATTGCCCAAACAAGAAAATGAACCGTTTAGATGCTATTGAAAATACACAGTTAAGAGACGATATTCCTTCGTTTCGACCCGGCGATACCGTTCGGGTACACGTAAGAATTACCGAAGGAAATAAAGAACGTCTCCAGGCATTCGAAGGCGTTTGCATTGCCCGTAAACATGGAGGCGTTCGCGAAACGATCACCGTAAGAAAAACGAGTTTTGGTGTCGGTGTCGAAAGAATTTTTCCGCTACACGCGACCATCGTTGATCATATTGACGTCGTTCGTCACGGAAAAGTTAGACGTGCAAAACTGTATTATCTACGGAATTTGCGCGGAAAAGCGGCCAGAATTCCGGAGCGTGATATGCGCCAAAAGAAGAAGGGAAAGACTGCGAAGTAAAACGCCTTTCTCTGGATTAATAAGTCCAATCAGTATAACGGCCTTGGTGGGCGATTCGGCTTTTTGAGTTGATCGACCGATTCATTCTGGTTCGTTATACTGATTTTTCATTATGGCGGTTAATACAAATATAGGCTTAGATTATGAACTACAGGCACACGCCGAAGGTTTTCAGCTTGTCGCTGGCGTTGATGAGGTCGGAAGGGGTTGTTTGGCCGGGCCGGTTGTGGCAGGTGCAGTAATTTTGGATCTGTTAAAACCATTGCCCGAGGGCTTGAACGATTCGAAAAAGGTCTCAAAAAAGAATCGCGAACGCATCGCCGAAGAAATAAAGAAAAATGCTTTAGCTTATGCTGTAGGCCAGATAGAGGCTGACGAAATTGATCAAATAAATATTTTGGAAGCGACAAAAAAGGCGATGATTCTAGCGGTCGGAAATTTGAAACCGAATCCCGATTCTCTGTTGATCGACGCTATCGAGCTTAAAAACCTTGATCTTCCGCAGAAGGGAATCATTAAAGGCGATTCAATTTCAGTTTCAATTGCGGCGGCATCCATTATTGCAAAGGTTTTTAGAGACAATTTGATGAACGAGTATTGCAAAACCTATCCTGCGTATGGCTTTTCAAGTCACGTAGGTTATGGTACCAAAGCTCATTTCGACGCCTTGAGAAAAAATGGGCCGACGCCAATCCACCGAAAATCCTTTCGCGGGGTCTTATAGATTTTACGAAGGGAAATTTTACTCATCGAGTTCCGCCCACAATATAGATATTGCGAGAGCAATTTTGCCCGTCTGAGTGTAAAATTTCTACGATGAAAAACCAAAACCTCCGGTTTAAACTCAGGAATGACAACTATCGTAAGCGCGTAGAGGAAAGCTTTGCGCTACAGAATGCCATGAAAATGATCGGTTGTGAGATTATGAGTCTCGAGCCCGGACGAATCACACTTGGGTTTCCTTTCGACGAAAAATTGACTCAGCAGCATGGGTTTTTGCATGCAGGAATGTTGGCCACTGCAATGGACAGTGCATGTGGCTATGCCGCGTTTTCTTTGATGCCCGAGGATGCCGCGGTTTTAGCGGTAGAATTTAAGATCAATCTTTTGGCACCGGCAAAAGGAGAGCGTTTTCGTGTGGTAGCCGAGGTATTAAAGCCCGGTCGAACAATTTCCGTCTGTCAGGCTGATGCTTTCGCCGAGATTGAAGGGAAGGAAAAACTGGTCGCGCAAATGACGGGGACGATAATGGCGGTTTATGATCGCGACGGGATCAAAGACTAGCGGGCTGTCAAGAAACTTTGCCCGTAAGCGTATTTCTAGAATAGTATACCCACTCTATGATACTAAAGGCCCTAACATCATCATTTCTCCTTCTTATCTGCGGAGCTTTGCCGATTTTTTCACAGCGAAATTCGGTCGTTGGTGATCTTCGTTTTCACAAACTCCAAAGCAAGGTTTTTGGGAATACCCGAACAATTCGCGTGCTTGTTCCTCCGGGTTATGGACGAAATAAATCACAGCGATACCCGGTTCTCTACTTGAATGACGGTCAGAACCTTTTTCAAGTCAGTACGGCGCAGTTTAGCAATATGGAATGGGGTGTCGACGAAACGCTTAAGGATTTACAAAATGCACGCGAGGTCGCGCCCGTGATTGTCGTAGGCATAGACAACGCCGGAAAGCGGAAGCGTTCAAATGAATATCTTCCGTGGGAAGATATATATCTGAGCCCGCCGCTTCCCAATCCTCAAGGTATAAAATATCCCGAATTTTTGACTGCGGAGGTTATTCCGTTTATTGAAAAACGCTACCGCGTGAAAAAAGGTGTCCGGTTCAGAGGCCTGGGAGGTTCGTCTTATGGTGCACTAATTTCGCTTTATACCGTGATCGAGAAGCCAAAAATGTTTGGTGCGGTGCTTCTCGAGAGTCCGTCTTTTTACGTTTCTGATGCCAAAATCCTTGAAGAAGTTAAGCGAGTGGAATCATTTCCGGGGCGCTTTTATATGGGAGTTGGGACAAATGAAGAAGGGAAAAAGAATTGTGTGCCGGGAGATTTGAGCCACGAAGCGGTTCAAGATGTTTTGAAACTAAAGTCAATTCTTCTTGATGGCAGGATTGACGAAAAGAATTTGAAAGTTGTAATTGAAGAGTGTGCTACCCACAGCGAAGCAGCTTACGGAAGGCGGCTTGCAGAAGCGCTGACATTTCTATTTCCCCGGAAATAGTTATTGATTTGGGCTCAATTCTCTCGGAATGCTCATCAAATTAGTCTGGCGTCCATCTATATAATAAGTTCTTTGACCATCAAAAAACGCATCTTCTTCCAGCATAATTCTGATTTCTTTATTCCATTCTTTAATAAACGTTGCGGCGTTAAGCTCGATGGAATGGGCCGTGTTTTCATAGAGCGGGTAATCGCCGTTGATTGGCACTCCGCCTTGCTGATCCCATAAACCGATCGTTGTTCCCGCGGCGTGTCCGTGAAAACCTATTGGATGAGTGTAGATCGTGCATTTGATGTTCTCGGCTTTACAGCCATCGAGTGACATTTTTAGAATCTGATTGCCCGTTCGACCGATCTTAAAATTGCCGGTCAGAATATCCTGTACACGGTTTCCTGTTTCAAACGCATCTTTCAAAAATTTTGGCGGGGCTTTTTCGCCGGTTTTTAGAACGTACGCGTGTTGCTGTGTATCGGTATTTAAGCGCAAGTACGTAATTCCAAAATCTACATGGAGGAGATCGCCGGGCAAAATAATTTGATCTTCGGGACGGTCGGAAAACGCACGAAGATGTTCAAAAGATTCGGGGTCTTTACGTTGAATCGAAACGGATGGGTGAAACCATGTTGTAAATCCGAGTTCATTTATCCGATCGCGATACCACCAGACAACATCATCAGTCGTCGTAACGCCCGGCTGTATGACCTTTTCGGAAAAACCTTCCGCTATGATCTGATGAGCCATCCGTACAATACTTGGATAAACCGCCATTTCACTTTCGGTTCGTGTTTCGAGCCAACCAATTGCGAGATTTTCCGCGCTTACTATACGACTTTTCAAATTTGTGGGAACAACCGATATCAATTTTTCATAATCGTTTGAAGATATTCCATCGGCCAGAGGGAAATTTGCGGACTTATTGACACCGATCTTTTTCGGATTCTTAGTTGCGATAAAATCCGCAAGAGCCTTCCATTGATCGGGTTGTTTGTCGGCATCCCAAGCCTTGACAAACATTTTCCCGACCGCATAGCGCGCCATCGCGTAAGTTTCGAGTTTTTTATCTTCGCCGGGATCGTAAACTACGAGAATTGTCGTCCGCCGAGCCGATTGCCAAGTCGATGGCAGAAATGTCTTCAAAACCGGGTCCTCATTATACTCGCGGGAAATAATTATCCACATATCGATCCCCGAACGACGCATTATTTTTGGCAAAACCGTTTCGATCCTTTCATCGAGCCATTGATCGATCACCTTTGAACGCTCCCGCATTGGAAGCGTTTTTGGAAAATAAGGATTTTGCGCGGAAATGGACAAGGAAAAAGCAAAAAGGACGGCGGTCATTATCAGTTTATTCATAATCATTCCGGCAAAAAAATCAAAAGTTAGTTTGAATCCATTCTCCGCAGAATGCTAAATCAGCACGCCCGGTAATTAGCATTTCATCGTCTTCCCGCCAGAGTGCTTCCGTGGTTCCGCCGACTGCGTGAACAGATACTTTTCTTTCGGTTCTGTTTGTGAGCGCGGACGCGACTGCCGCCGCGATCGAACAAGTTCCGGATGACGATGTTTCACCGGCCGCGCGCTCCCAGATCCGAATTTGTACATTGTCGCGATCAATAATTTTTACAAAAACTGCATTAGCCTTTTCCGGAAACTGTTTATGCGATTCAATTTCTTTCCCTACTTTTCTCCAGTCAAAATCAAAATCTTCAACGAAATTGACACAGACCGGATTTCCCACGTTTAGTGCTGTTATGGGCAAAATTCGGTCGGAGAGCTTTAATTCGTAGTCGATAATATGATCTAGCGGTTCGTTCGGTAGTAATGGAATGTCCGAGGTTGCAAGCTTGGGTTTACCGAGTTCGGCTAAGTACCAAAATGTATCTTCTTCGCGCTTTAGAAAGTCGTATTTCTTTATTCCGCTTCTGGTTTTCAGTCTGAGATTTTTGTCCGACCAGATCTCTTTGTAGTAGAGGTAAGCAACGGCGCAGCGTGTTCCATTTCCTGAAAATCCCGCTATGCTTCCGTCAGGATTAACGATTTCACAAAAGTAATCTGCCGATTCACCGTCTAGCCTTTCCAATACGGCGATTCCATCTCCGCCGACTCCCGTGTTTCTATGGCAAATGTTGATTGCAAACTCGCTGAGATCAGCAATTCCACCGAGATTCTCTTTTTCGATAACAATATAATCATTTCCAAACCCGTGAAATTTGCAGAATTCTATTTCGCTCATAAATTTTGAGGGCTACGATTTTGTAAAATTAAACTCAGATAATAAAACGTTTTTAGAGATATTGAAATTATGACACCGATAATTATTTTGCTCGTGAAAGAAGTCAATTTAGGAGGCATGGAAAATGGCGCTATGTATCTGTTTTTCCGAATTCCATTGCAGGTTATTTTTATAGCCTGGGCTTATTATTTTGGAATTCATAAGAAGGGCTAAACAACCTTCCTCTGTTTCAGCCTCAAGCTATTTACGCCCACTAGGGATTATTTTTAACGACAGCTTTTCCGTTCCACGCATTACGACGATCTCATATTCTTTGTCCGCTTTCATTTCGCCGAGTACAAAAACATAGTCCGAAATGTTTCGGATTTCTTTCCCCGCGAGTTTTACAATTTTATCACCCGCCTTGACGCCTGCTTTTGATGCCGGCGAATCCTCGCGCACACCGTCTAATACCAGGCCGTCATTATTTCCGTCGGCATAGCTCGGAACTGTTCCGAGCGAAACGCTGAATCCCGTTCTTCCACCCTGCATTCCCGAACTTGGCGCGACTGTGTACGTCGGTCGTTTCTGGTTCTGATCAATTGCTTTAGTAATGTTTGAAACGAAGTTGACGACCTGCTCTAAACCTACGTAGTTTATTTTGTCGGAAGTATCGGATGGTTTGTGATAATCAACATGTGTGCCGGTAAAGAAAAACAGCACGGGAATTTTCTTGCCGTAGAAAGATGAATGATCGGATGGACCAAAACCGTCTTGATTCAGTTGAAGAGCGAAAACATTTTTGTCCGAATCTTTCGCCGCCACAATCTTGCCGTTTGTTGAAACGGAAATCGGTGCATATCCATCTGTATTTACGGCGGTTTCCGCTTTTTCACCCACGACGCCGTTACCCAGGATGTAAGGTTGGTTTTTTGTTACGAGTTGATTGAATTCGCTTGCTGTTCCAATCCCGCCGATGGTCAACTTTTTATCTTTTAGCCGTCCGACCATATCCATATTAATCATTGCAACAACCTTTGAGAGCGGCACAGTCGGATTATTCACCCAGAAATTGGATCCGAGCAAGCCTTCTTCCTCGCCGCCGAAAGCCATGAAAATGATCGTACGCTTGCTGGATCGTGATTCACTAAATTGCCGTGCGAGTTCGAGCACTGCAGCGGTGCCGGAAGCGTTGTCATCGGCACCGTGGTGGACGGCGTTTGAATTCACGTCGAGACTTCCAGCTCCGCCGTGTCCTAAATGATCGTAGTGGGCGCCGATCACTATCACCTCGTTTCTTAGCACCGGATCCCTTCCTACTAGAACACCAATAACGTTGTAAGCGGCGACCTTTTTCTTTGTCAGATCAATTTTTAGCGTTGCCAACAGGATTTGTTCTTTTGTAATAAGGCTTTTGCGTTTATCCAATTTGCCGGTGGCCAATGCATTTAACTTTTCTTCTTTAGATAACAATCCAGAGTCATCAGTTTTCAGGATGCCTGCGGCCAACTTACGCGACACTACTATCGTTGGAATCGCTGTTTCGCCGAGAGTTTGATCAAACCGGGTCGGAAGTTTATCATCGCCAAATCTTTTTGAACGGGATATAAATATCAGCGCCTTTGCACCTTTTTCTTTGGCGATCTTTGCCTTTGCGTGGGCATTAAAAAGGAAAAATAAATTGTGGGGATTTTCATTGTCCGGAACACCGTCAAATACAACAACGATTTTATCTTTTACATCGAGCCCTGCGTAATCGTCATATTTTTGTTTCTCAGAGGAAATTCCAAATCCGGCGTAGACAACCGGCGTATAGGCTAATTCCGTATTTGGCGAGAAACTCAAGGGAGCCCAATCTGACTTAACCGTTGCTGAAGTGAGATCTTTCGTGTCTGTAATTTCAAAGGAATTTTCCATTCCTAATTCGACGCCCGAAACATAAGGAAAAGCCTGGAGATAACCTTTCTGACTTCCGTTTACAACCCCAGCACCGAGCCGATAATTTGTAAACATATTCATTACGTATCCGGCCGCGGATGTCGCGCCCGTTTCGCCCGTGCGTCTGCCCTCGAGCTGGTCGGAGGCGAGGTATGAAACATGCTTACGGAGATTTTTTTCAGTTTCCGATTGCTCGACCGATTGGGCGGAGATTTGAAACGCTAAAGTTAAGAAGACAAGAAAACTGAAGAATTGTTTTTTCATTTAAATATGGAATGATCGGCGAGGTTACTCAACCCAATCCGCAATAAAAACATTTGTGTCACCTAGTGTTTCGGCGTTCCGATTTGACGCGAAAACAATTTTCTTGCCGTCTGGCGAAAACATCGGGAATCCGTCAAACGATTCGTATGTTGTAATTCGTTCGAGTCCGGTTCCATCTGTATTTATCATCAAGAGATCAAAATTCCGTTTTCGCTCATCGTCGGCGAAATGGTTTGAAGAAAAAATAATTGTTTTGCCATTTGGGTGAAAATACGGGGCGAAAGATGCTGCGCCCAGTTTTGTTATTTGGCGTTTATTCGTGCCGACCGAGTTCATTGTCCAAATCTCAAAATTATTTGGTTCTATCAGGTCATTTGCCAGCCGATCTTTATAACGTGCAATTTCGGCGTCAGTTTTGGGATGGTAGCTCCGATAAACGATTTCTTTGCCATCGGGGGAGAAAAACGCTCCGCCGTCGTAACCAAGCGCGGTTGTAAGACGTTTTACATTTTTTCCGTTTTTGTCCATCACGTAAATATCGAGATCGCCATCGCGTGTAGATGTAAAGACGATTTTTTTGCCGTCAGGGGAAATTGTCGCTTCGGCGTCGTAACCGGGAGTCTTCGTTAACTGTTTAACTTTCCTTCCATCCGGTTTCGCCGTAAAAATGTCATAAGTGGGATAAATTGCCCAAACGTAGCCCTTTGAAAAATCCGGATTTGGCGGACACTCTTTGTTTCCCAGATGGGTTGAAGCATAAAGAATTTTCTTTCCGCCACGGTAAAAGTAAGAACAGGTAGTCCGCCCACCGCCGGTAGAGACCATTTTTACATTTGAACCATCTATGTTCATTGTATAGATTTGATCGCATGCACGACCATCCCGCTTGGATTGAAAAATAAGCTGTTTTCCATCTGACGAGAAGTAAGCCTCAGCATTTTCACCGCCGAAGGTCAATTGTTTGATATTTCTCAGGTGATTTTCATTCTTAGCCGACAAGCTGTCAGACTGTGCCATAATTATAGACGCCGAGAGAAAACACACAAAAGTTGCTAAAAATAATTTCATAGTATTCGCGAATCTTGTAAGATTGTATTAATCGTACCATTTCTCACCCCTTTGTATTAGCTGTGAGAAATAAAATATGGATGACGTAAATATTCGAAATTCTTATACGTTTACTAAGGATAATGGATGCAAAAAAATAATAGCAAGGTTGTAGTTTTGAATCTGAAAACTTCGATTTGCGAATAACAAGAATATGGTATTTAAAACAAATCAAGAGGTCCTAGATTGGTACGAGAAGCAGCCGCGCGCTCTGAGCAAGAAATTTATCGATAATATTCCGTGGGATCTGGTAAAAGATACACCATTAAATAAGCGGTTTGTGCCAGTTCTATTGTATATGCGTGATATCGAGATATTGACCGATATGTATCACCAAGAATTGCTGCGAACGCCAACCGGAAAAGATCCGGTTATCAGTAAATTTATGGAGCGATGGGGGATCGAAGAGATTACGCACGGCGAACTAATAAACAGATTTCTAAATGAAGCGGGTTACGAAACGCCCGAATTATGGAAAGAGGAAGTAACGAAGAGCGTTTCAAACTTTTACCATTTTTACGCAAGAGTCTTTACCTCGTTAACAAATTGTGTCGGCAAAAGTTTTACAGCGACCCATATGGCTTACGGAACGATCAATGAAATGTCAGCCGCTCAAAGTTATCGCCGTTTGAGTAAGCTCGCCAAGCATCCTGTCCTGACCCATATATTAAATGGGATCATTCGTGAAGAATCGGTCCACACGCAGTTTTATCATAGCGTCGCGAAGCTTGAATTAGAAAAGAGTGATTTCTCAAAGCAAATTGCCCGGTTTATCGTTAAAAATTTCTGGCGACCGGTTGGTGCTGGAGCTAGACCTCAGGCATTAGCCGATTACACTATTGCAATGCTTTTTGGTGATGAGACCGGAATCGAATGGATCGATCGTTTAGTAACACAAAAAATGCAAACCCTTCCCGGCTTGGATGGAATTACAAAGGTTACAGATCGAATCGCGGCGATCGGAAGTAAGACAAATACAGACAAAGTTTGCCCTGGAAATTTAACTCCTGTAAACGATTTACTTCCAAGCGCTTACAGGCGCTTTTGATATTACATTCCCGGCTTGGGGTTCTTGATTCCGTTTGATCAACGAATTCGTATTTGCGCCCTCAAAATAAACGCTTGCCGCGAAAATTTATCGTCATTTCTCGTGGGAAATAAATAGAAATGCTTTTTCATGAAAAGTAACTTCTTTTTATGGTTTAGTGTCGCGAATGTTTAACCGACGGAGCTATCCATTCATCTCGCGAAATTCATTCATGAAATCTACTAAGGTTTCAACTCCTTCTTTTGGAAAAGCATTATAGATCGATGCACGAATCCCGCCTACACTTCTATGCCCTTTCAATCCATCGAGATTTTGCGCAGTGGCTTCGTCCGCAAACTGTTTCTCGAGTTCTTCGTTTGGGAGATTGAATGTTACATTCATCAGCGAGCGTGCATTCCGATCCGCGTGGCCGCGATAAAATCCATCACTTGAATCGATCGCATCGTATAAAATCTGTGCTTTGTTTTTATTTTCCCGCTCCATTTCTTTGAGTCCACCCTTTTCCTCTAACCATTTGCAGACCAAGTCAATGATATAAATTCCCCATGTATTTGGAGTATTCAGCATCGAGTCTTTCTTAGCAATTGCACTATAATCAAGCAACGTGTGTTGATTTTCAGGCACTTTCGCGAGCATATCATCGCGAATAATTACAAGCGTTACCCCGGAAGGCCCAATATTTTTCTGTGCGCCGGCGTAGATCAGTGCGTATTTTTCTAAGTCGACCGGCTTCGACATAATGTTTGAAGACATATCGCAGATTACAGGTGTTCCCGGGACATCGAGGTCGCTCTTAAACTCTACTCCCTCAATAGTTTCGTTCGACGTGTAGTGGATATAATTTGCATTTTTACTATATTCCAATTCTTCTCCTGAGGGAGTCGATTTGAATCCGCTATTTTCTGAATTATATATCGCGACGGCGTTTCCAACTCGAGCGGCTTCCTTAATAGCCTTTTTCCCCCAAGCGCCGGTCACAATATAGTCCGCCGTATCGTCAGGTTTCAGGAAATTAATAGGAATCATCGAAAATTGTAGTGAAGCACCACCCTGTAGAAAAAGTATCTGATAGTTTTGCGGTATATCTAGAAGGGCTCGTAAACCTTCTTTTGCACTCTCTATTATCGAATCAAAATGGCTGGACCGGTGGCTAATTTCCATAACGCTCATTCCGATTCCGTTTAAGGATAAAAGCTCGCTTTGTGCCTTTTCCAATACCGAGAGCGGCAAACAAGCGGGACCAGCGCTGAAATTATAGATTCTTTCGGACATAAAAAACTCCTTGATTTAAGTCAAATAATGATCGGTGAAGGCAAAGAATACCATAAGTGATTTTTAGACTAAACCGCGCATCCCTCGAGAGAAGCGCTTTAGCTAAAAGGATTTATTGCCGCATGCAAACTCCTATGGAAATTGATCGCATAATGGGTTAAAATTATGGAAATCTTAACAACTAAGTCCCATGATTTGACATCTCAGAAGCGGTTTTTGATTTTCTTTTTATTGGACTAAACTTCTTGGAGGATATTGATGTTTTGTAGAAATCGTTTTGTGTCTTTAGTGACAATCGTTGGATTGTTTGCGTTCTTTAGTATATCGGCTTTCGCTCAGGGGGCGAGCATATCCGGTTCGGTCGTGCTCAAAAAGGATTCGACCGCCCCTTTTAGTGGTGCGTCCATTACTTGTTATAACCTATCTGATTTTACAGAATCGACGGAAAAGCCCTGTCCATCAGTCAAATCAGATGGCGAAGGTAAATTTGAGCTGACGGGTTTAGCGGAAGGGAGTGCCTACATTCTGACGGTAAGCGGAGCAGCGATCGGTCCGCGCGTTACGCTACCTGTAAAAGCCGGCGAAAAGGATCAGGTCATTACAGTTCTTGAGGGCGACGGCAAATCACTAACGAAAGTGGAAGTTTGGAATGCTTTTGCCTTTTCGGAAGGTTCCGGCGGCGCGACAAAAGAACAAAAGTTGGCGCAGGCTGCTTACGAAAAGAAACTCGCTGCCGCGACGGCAAATAACGAAAAGATCATTGAGAAAACCAAACGAATTCAGATCGCTCTTGAAGCTGGGAATAATGCATTTAATAGCGGCAATTATGATCTGGCAGTCGTTAAATACGACGAAGGAATTGAGGCCGATCCGGATTTCGTAGGAAGTGCGCCGGTTCTTTACAATAATAAGGGAACTGCCATAAAGAAACGGGCGGTTGATAATTACAACACCGAAGTGAGAAGTAGTGATGTAGCCGTTAAGTCAAACTCAAAGGAAAAAGCAACCAAGGAACTGGCCCTTGCGCTCGATGCGTTTAGTAAATCTTACGAAATCTTGAAAAAATCCGGGGGAACCGAGGTAGATAAGGAAAATCACAAGAAAAATATCGTCAATTCTCTCGATGGAGCCCGAGACGTAGTCAGAATTATGGCGCAATTGGAAGTTGCGGATCCTGCATTGGTTGAGAGGGCAAAAACTATGACTTATGGATTTCTTGAAGCGGAATCCGATAAGACCAAAAAAGCTGCCGCTCAAATGAATTTTGGCAAATACCTGATGTATGCCGGGGACTACGATAATGCCGCTTCCGAGCTCAAGAAGGCGCTACAATATTCTTCGAGCGACCCGGAAGTATTAGCAAATCTTGGATTGTCGCTTTACACGGCAGGTGCGATCAATGAGAGCAAAGCCCAAAAACAGGAAAGTTTAAATTACTTCGATGTGTATTTGAAAGTCGCACCCAAAGATCATAGGTTGCGCGTTGACATCGAAGCGATGGTCGCAGATCTGACGACAAACGAAAAATTAAAAGTGCAAAAGATAAATTGAACTGATCTTTAAAACAGTTCCCTCGAAAAAGCACTCGATTTCAAATTTCGAGTGCTTTTCTATTTATTTTGTATCTTTGCCTTCCATTTATGTTACCTCCCTTATTTTCGGCATTTTGATCATCAAAAATAATCCGGCATTCCGGGGAAAAGTTTCTTGACATAAGTATGGCAAACCTTTAATATCTTATTTAACAGTGATCAACACTGTTGACTATACGGGCTTCCACTACGTGCTAGTGATCTCTCAAAACCCTCTTCAATCAACTTAACGGAGCTTAGGTTAAAAACACATGTCAGCAAAACTCGGAGAAATCCTCGTCCGTGAAAATTTAATAACGCCACAGCAGCTGCGGGAAGCGCTCGACTACCAGCGCAGCAACGGCGGACGGCTAGGATCGAATCTCATAAAACTAGGAACAATATCTGATGAAGTGATAACAGCTGTGTTATCGCGACAATATGGCGTACCTAGCGTCAATCTAGAACTTTTTGAAATTGACAGCGAAACGATCAAGCTGATTTCGCACGAAGTCGCTTCCAAATACACCGTTTTACCTATATCAAAAGTAGGTGCGACTTTGACTATGGCAATGGCAGATCCGACAAACGTTTTTGCCATGGACGACATTAAGTTTATGACCGGTTTAAATGTTGAACCGGTTATTGCATCTGAAGCCGCGATTCAAATTGCAATTGGCAATTATTACGGTTCGTCCAAGGAGATGGAGATCGCGGACGTTGAATTCGACAGCGATTTCGACAAGCTCAGCACACGTCTTGCAACAAATGGTTCGTCTAACGGGAATTTGCGGGTGAGTAACGGATTATCTGAAGATGATCTCGATATGTCTTTGGAGTCGTTCCAATACAACCACCCAACGCTCGACGGCGAGGATGTAGAAGTTCTCGAAGATAATGACGAGATCGATCTTGCCCAACTCGCCAAAGCCAGCGAAGATGCTCCGGTCGTTCGGCTTGTAAATGTGCTATTGGTAGATTCGCTACGCCGGGGGGCGTCCGATATTCACGTAGAACCCTACGAGAAAGATTTCCGTATACGCTTCAGAATTGACGGTATTTTGTACGACATTATGCATCCGCCGATGACAATGCGGGATGCATTGATTTCACGTCTTAAGATAATGTCGAAACTTGATATATCCGAAAAGCGACTTCCGCAAGACGGACGAATTAAGATCAAGGTTAAGATCGATGATCGCTCGCGCGAACTCGATTTTCGTGTTTCGACACTTCCTACACTCTTTGGTGAAAAGGTTGTGCTTCGTCTTTTAGACAAAGATAAGCTCATGCTTGATATGACTAAGCTCGGCTTTGAAGAGCATAGCCTTAGTATCTTTAAGCGCAACGTTGAAAAGCCCTACGGAATGGTACTGGTTACGGGTCCCACGGGTAGTGGTAAAACGAACACACTCTATTCTGCTCTTCAATCGCTAAATACTCCTGAGACCAATATAATGACCGCCGAAGACCCGGTGGAATTCAATTTGCACGGAATTAACCAGGTGCAAATGAAGGAGCAGATCGGGTTAAATTTTGCGGCTGCGCTGCGTTCATTCCTCCGTCAGGATCCCAACATTGTTCTTGTGGGTGAGATCCGGGATTTCGAAACCGCTGAAATTGCCATCAAAGCCGCGCTTACCGGACACATGGTCCTTTCCACGCTTCACACAAATGATGCACCATCAACCATTTCTCGAATGGTCAATATGGGTATCGAGCCATTTCTGGTTGCGACGAGTGTCAACATCATTCAGGCACAAAGGCTTATTCGAAGAGTTTGTTCAAACTGCAAAGAGCTGCAAGATCTCCCCGCTGAAGCGCTGATTGAAATTGGCTTTCCCGAAGAAGAGGCCTCAGAAATTGAGATCTTTAAGGGTAAGGGCTGCGATAAATGTAACGACACAGGTTACAAAGGACGAGTCGGTCTCTTTGAAGTAATGGAAGTGACGGACGAATTGCGCGAACTGATTTTGATCGGTGCGAGCGCAATAGAATTAAGGAAAAAAGCGATTGAGCTTGGGATGATCTCCCTGCGTCAATCCGGACTTTATAAACTGCGAGATGGTGTTACGACCATCGAGGAAGTAGTTAAAGAAACTGTTTTATAGAACTTGTTGGAGGAGATATGCTGCGAGCGATAATTTTATCTTTGGTTTTGTTTATAGCTTTTGGGACGATCGCTGAAATGGCGACCGAAAATACCGAAGCTACTTCTGTTATTCAGAAGAAACGAAAATATAAGAAAAAACAACGGGCTAAACGATACAGAAAATATCGATCTACAAGGTCGAGAAAATCCAGAAAATCGTCTCGAAAACGCGTTGCAAAACGATACAAAAAATCCTCAAGGCGTCGGGTTGCTAGAAAATACAGACAACCAAAACGTCGTAAATCGGTCAGACGATACAAGAAGCGAACGACACGTTACAGAAAAACCCGTCGCTACACAGCGAAAAGGAAAGTGGTTCGCAAAAAGCGAGCGAGAAAATATTCGAAGAAATGGTGGGCATCGTATCGTACTAAGAAAGCTCGCCAAAAAGCGATCGCTAAAAGAAAGCGGTCTATGCGCCTTCGCCGAATCAGATTGGCGAAAAGAAAACGAGCCACACGCTCAAGAACGGCACGAAGAAATTCAAGCTATCAACGCAACGTAGCAGCAAAAAAACAGTCGCCAAATAAAGCGGATGCAAACAATAATGCGTTGGCAGGTTGGGTACAAAATGAAGCGACCGACAAGCAATTGAGTTTTGAGGTAGATGGCGGAAACGGATCTGCCGCACTAACGGTTCTCGGACCGGCCTCCGGTGCAAGCACCAGCGGATGGAGAAACGATACGGTCGGCGGAGTTTCAACGACGGTTCTTCGGAGAACGGTAATTGATCAGATGATGCGCGAAAATGGCTGGGTCGAAAACGACTTCCAGAAGGAAATCGCCGGCAAGAAAGTATATGTAGTTGTCGCAAAATCGCCTGATGTCGGAAATCGCGTTCAATCCAGGACCTTCTACTTCACCGAAGCCAATGGTCGAATCTACAGTTTGGCGACTAAGGCAAATAAAGAAGAAACAGAGAAGATCGTGAAACAATCAGAGAAAGTGATCGAGTCTTTACAAGAAAAATCGAGCCGCCCACAGCAGGCTAAGAATTAATGAGTCCCGATCTCCCACTTTTTCCATTTCAAATCCTCACACACCCTACTTTAGACACCTCAAAATAACAATATGAGTTTAACCGACCAATTAAACGCGCAAACACAAATTACCCTGCCCGAGTTGCTCAAAAAAATGACCGATCTGGGTGGGTCTGACCTTCATATTACTACGAAGAGTCCGCCACAGGTTCGTGTTCACGGGCACCTTAGTCCGCTTGAAGGATACGATCCATTTACGCCAGATGAAACAAAGCGTCTTGCATATTCGGTTTTAACCGATCAGCAAAAACATCGTTTTGAGGAAAATCTCGAACTCGATTTTTCATTCGGTTTAAAGGGGATGTCACGTTTTCGTGCAAATCTATTTAACCAGAAGGGTGCGGTTGGCGCTGTTTTTCGTGCTATACCATACGAAATTTTGGGGTTTGAAAAGCTAGGACTTCCGTCGGTCGTAAAAGAATTATGTAACCGACCACGGGGTCTTATTCTTGTGACAGGACCGACCGGTTCGGGAAAATCTACAACGCTTGCTTCGATGGTGGATAAGATCAATATCGATCGCCGCGAGCATATTCTTACAATTGAAGACCCGATCGAGTTTCTTCACGAACACAAGCAATGCGTTGTAAATCAACGCGAAGTAAATTCGGATACCCACGGATTCGCCGATGCACTCCGTACGGCACTTCGTCAGGATCCTGACATCGTGCTGGTGGGTGAAATGCGTGACCTTGAAACCATTGAAATGGCTCTGCGTATTGCAGAAACGGGTCACTTAACATTCGCAACACTTCACACAAATTCCGCGTCCTCGACCATAAACCGGATTATCGATGTTTTCCCCGCTGGCCAGCAAGGTCAGATTCGAACACAGCTTTCGCTCGTACTCGAAGGGGTACTTTGTCAATCGCTTCTTCCAAAAGCAGACGGAAAAGGGCGATGTATGGCTATGGAAGTTTTGGTGCCAAACGCGGCTATTCGAAATTTGATACGGGAAGACAAAATTCACCAGATCTATTCGATGATGCAGACCGGACAAGATAAATATGGTATGCAGACCTTTAATCAGGCACTCGCAACTTTGTATCACACGCGGAAGATCACAATTGAGCAAGCAATGCAGCGGACCTCAAACGCTGACGAGCTCAAGAACTTGATCGACCGAGGTGCAGGTACGAATGATTCTTATGGAGGCCCAGGCGGTGGTTCGGGTGCAGGAAAACCCGGCAGCCATCCGAGCCCTTACATGAAGGGACGCCCGGTAGGAAAACGCCCGGCGGTTAGCTAGGAATTTATTTAACAGGAGCTATTAAGCAAAATGCCAACATTTACATATAAAGGAAAAAATCGCCTCAACGAATTAGTTACCGGCGAACGAGAAGCCAAAAGTCAGGATGACTTGAAATCGTTATTAAAACGTGAACAAGTCACTATGATGCAGGCGTCCGAAAAGGGAAGCGAACTACGAATTCCAAAACTCGGACGAAAGAAGAAAAAGGTTAAAGCAAAAGAACTTGCAATTTTTACGAGACAATTCTCGGTAATGATCGATGCAGGTCTTCCGCTTGTTCAATGTTTGGATATTTTGGGTAACCAGCAGCCAAACTCTTTTTTCAAACAAGTTTTGCACCAGGTTCGTGAAGATGTCGAGCAGGGATCAACACTCGCATTCGCGCTTACAAAGCACCCGAAAGTTTTTGATAATCTCTACACAAATATGGTAGAAGCCGGTGAAACCGGTGGTGTGCTTGATCTGATTCTTCAGCGTCTGGCAACCTTGATCGAAAAGGTTGTAAAACTGAAACGTAGCATTGTTTCAGCGTCCATATATCCTGCAGCCGTAGTGGTTGTGGCGATTGGCGCGGTTGCAACGATCATGGTTGTAGTTATTCCGCAGTTTGAGCAGATCTTTCTAGGTCTTCTCGGACCGGGTGAAGCGCTGCCGCTTCCTACAAGAATTGTAATGGCAATCAGTAATTTTCTCGCCGGCTGGGGCGGACTCGGTTTGCTCGTTACGATCATTGGTACTTGTATAGGAACAAGCTTTTACTACAAAACGCCGGGAGGGCGCCACAACATTGACGCGCTTCTTTTGAAGCTTCCGATCTTCGGAGGCATCTTGAGAAAGATCGCCGTCGCGCGTTTCTCGAGAATCCTTTCGACATTGATGTCATCGGGTGTGCCGATTCTTCAGTCGTTGGAAATTACTGCGAAAACGGCTGGAAACGTGATAATCGAAAACGCAATTTTGAAAGTGCGCGAAGGTGTCGAACGAGGTGAAAGCTTTGTCGAACCGCTTCAAGCCACAAAGGTTTTCCCTGAAATGGTTGGTCAGATGATCGGCGTCGGCGAACAAACCGGTGCGATGGACGCGATGCTCGGAAAGATCGCAGATTTCTATGAAGACGAAGTGGATTCAGCAATCGCCGATCTGCTCGCAATGATCGAGCCTGTGCTCATCGCATTCTTGGGTATAACCATCGGTTCGATCGTTATTTCCATGTATCTGCCGCTGTTTACCCTGATCGGAAAACTCGCAGGCGGTGCGAAATAGTCACTAAATAATCTAAAGAATAGCTCCTTACTTTGAAGGCAGTCGTAAATGGCTGCCTTCTTTTTTCGTTTAAGATCTTATCGGGTAGTTTGATATTATGGATAACATGCTGGACTTGATTCGAGGAGATTTTATGAAACGCGCTCTATTCCTAATCGCATTCTCTGTTTTAATCGCCTGTGCGTCGCCTGAGCCGACCGGGTTAACGGATAACCAGATGATTAAATCGAAAGCTATTGGTTCATCTTCGGAAACGAAATTTAAGGTAGAAATGGTAGCGAGCGGACTTGAAGTACCCTGGGGTTTTGCGTTTTTGTCGGAAGGAAACATGCTTTTTACGGAGCGCCCGGGTCGTGTTCGAATGATTGAAAACGGAAAACTGCGCGAGGAAGTCGTTTTCAATGTTCCCGATGTTGAACCTTCGGGCGAAAGCGGGTTGATGGACATTTCGCTCCATCCGAAGTTTGCGGAGAATAGGTATGTTTACATCTCCTATGCTTACAACGCTGACGGAAAACATGTCAAAATTGTCCGCTACACTTTTGACGGGAAAACCTTAAAAGAAGATAAAATAGTCATCGATAAAATTCCCGGTGCACCGAATCATGCGGGAAGCCGAGCGCGTTTTGGTCCCGATGGAAAGCTTTATGTGACGACAGGCGATTCGACCGATTGGAGCCTCGCGCAAAAAACCGATTCGCTGGCCGGAAAGACCTTGCGCGTAAATGACGATGGCAGTGTTCCGGATGACAATCCTTTTGTAAACGATAAAAACTATCGCCCGGAAATTTGGACAATCGGACATCGTAACGCACAGGGTTTGGCATGGCAGCCGGGAACAGGCTTAATGTTTCAGACCTCTCACGGACCGAGTTATTTTGAGGGACGAGGCGGGGGAGCCGACGAAGTCAATATCGTCGAGGAGGGCAAAAATTACGGTTGGCCGGAGATTTGGGGAAACAAGACCAAAGAAGGAATGGAATCGCCACTGCTAGAGTATTCGCCGGCGTGCGCTCCTGCCAGCGGTATGTTTTATTACGGAGATAAGTTTCCTGAGTTTAAGGGAAATTTCTTCTTCGGATGTCTTCGCGGAACGAGAATTATCAGAGTCGTGCTGGACGGACGAAAAGTAGTCGGGCAGGAAAACCTTCTCGAAGGCAACTTCGGGCGAATCCGGGAAATGGCTGAAGGACCCGACGGTTATATTTATTTCGCGACGTCTAATCAAGACAGTCGCGGGCGACCCGATGAAAAAGATGATCGAATTTTGAGACTTATCCCCGCGGAATAAAGGATTTTGTTGATCGAAGAGAATAATGTAAGTGTTTCCAGCGGCCTGCCGAGGCTTTATAGAAAATGCGATACCAAGAGGGCACCCTTACCAGCGTGCGGGTTTCTGCAATACGGAGAGCACCATTACACGCAATGATTCCAAACCTTTTTGGCGTTGCGTCGTAAACTCACAGGACAGATTAACACCCGTTTCTTGCATCAAAAACCGGGTAATAAAAATATCTCAATATAGGAGTTTTGTTAATGAAGTTACGATTCAATAATTTTTGGCAAAGATCATTTGCCATTTTTATGGTGCTTGGTTTGCTGAGCATGCAGGGTTTCGCCCAGATGGCGGGTGTCAAAAATGCTGTTTCGGAAGTCGGAACGCTCTCCCCGATCGAAATCGCACTTGCGAATAACATTCGAGTTGATTCGATCAAAACCTTTACGAATGCGCTTTCGGCGGACGACATGGAAGGACGCGGAACAATGCAGCCTGGCGGCGAGAAAGCGGCAAAGTGGATCGCCGACAAATTTATTGAGTTGGACTTAAAACCATTGGGAGACAAAGGCAGTTATTTACAGTCCATTAAGTTTAAGGAAACCCTTTTAACTTCGGAAACGATGTTTAAGGCCGGTGAAAAAACTTTTAAACTTGGAAAAGATTACGGATTTGTTCCGCTGCCGTTTAAGAAAACGGATCAAAGTGCCGAAGGGGATTTACTCTTTGTTGGCTACGGAATGGAGGCTTTTGCAAAGTACGGGGATCTTACGAAAGCACGCGGAAAAATCGTCGTGATGATCGATGGTCCGCCGGCGAGCGTTACAAAAGAACAATGGGAAAAGGCGGGTGTCAATACCGCGATCTTTCAAAGCCTGGTTGTAAAAGGAGCGAAAGGAATCATTATCGTCGGAAACGGCAGAGAGGGTGACAAAACGGAAGAATTCGTGGATTACTTTGGTCGAAGGCAGGTTTCGCTCGAAGGTGAAACGGCTTCGTCTGCGCCATTTCCTATTCCGCCGGTTATGATGATCACCAAAGATGTGCTGTCACAACTTTTCTCCAAATCGGAAGTAACGTTGGCGGAAGCATTGGAAAACGCGGAGACGAGCACATTTAAGTCGTTTTCTTTAAATCTACCGGCGAAAATCGTTGCGAAATATACGAGTTCAAAAGGAACTGCCAATAATGTCGTCGGATATATTGAAGGTTCTGACCCTACTCTGAAAAGCGAAGCCGTACTTTTCTCGGCACACTACGATGCCTACGGTTTGGAAAACGGACAAATCTTTAACGGTGCGGCGGATAATGCCCTCGGTACATCCGAAATGATTTCTGTCGCAGAAGCCTATTCAAAGATGGAAACCAAGCCCAAACGCTCATTAATTTTTCTCGCGGTCACGGGGGAGGAGTACGGATTGTACGGGTCGAAATATTGGTCTAAAAATCCAACTTGGGATATCAAAAAAGTCGCCGCGAATTTGAACCTGGATGGCATTGGAACAGAAGTTTACGGGCCCGTGAAAAATATGGTCGGATTTGGAGCAGAACATTCGACATTGGGTGGAATGCTTGACGATGTTGCGAAATCATACGGAGTGAAAATTATGCCCGATCCGCAGCCCGAAGAAAAAGTTTTTTACCGCTCGGATCATTATTCGTTTGTCGAACGCGGCGTACCAGCGCTTATGCTTATGGGCGCGCCCGAGGGCACAAAGGAAGAGTTGATCGCAAAGGTCAAGGCTTGGGAAAAGGTAAATTATCATCAACCAACTGACGACGTTATGAGCGAATGGCACTGGGATGGTGCGAAAACGGTTGCCGATATGATGGGTATTTTAGGAATGAGAATCGCAAATCAGCAATCTATGCCAAGCTGGCTGCCGACTTCTCGTTTTGCGGATCTCAAACGCGGGAACACCAAAGACCTTCCTGACGAGAATTAGAAAAGCGTTAAAATGAAAAGAAAAAGCCAACTGCAGAAACGGTTGGCTTCTTTGTTTCGTAATATTATTCTTCGCATACCAATTGCGGGAGAACCTCTATTTATGTTGGTGAGCGAAGCATATTATTACCCTAATTAAGTACTGTAGCTTTCCTGTAAAGGGGTTTTTCGAGGTTCTTTTGGAAACTCGGGCTCCCAGTTCTGCCATTTTCGAACTTTACCAAATTTCGTCTCTTCGAATAGACTTCCTTCATAACGAAAACCGAGTTTTTCGATAACGTGTCTGGAAGCGGCGTTCTCCGCCATCACTCCGATAAAAACCTGTTTCGTGCCTTCGATTTTCGCAGCATCCTTAAGACCTTGAAGAATTGATTTTTGGAAGAGCCCTTTTCCGCGGGCATCCGGGTGCGTGAAATAATCAAAGAGAACCGCTGAATTTTTCGGTAGTGCAAACTCCTGATTGACTTCAAAGACCTTCGAGATTTCCTGCCTTTCGATCAGCCACCCATAATGTAGAAGCTTTTCGCCATCAGAAAGAGTGTAAGAATGTATGCCGTTTTCAAAATTGCGCAGTACTTTCTGATGAAATTGGCTTGTTGTTTCCTGCCAGCCTTCGACCGGTCGATATTTCAGTAGATCAACGGTTGAATCCGTTTTCATCAAATCGGGGTTTTCGAGCGAGGCGATCTTTCGGATGTCAAAGGAATACATTCGGCATTCTTTGTGCTGATATATTCTTCTGCCAAGGTTTTTCAATATCGTTTTCGGAATCGTTTTGAACTTCACGCGGCTAACCTTATGCATTAGCCGATCAGCCAATTTGTAAACGGAACTCTTCTGAATATGAAATCGGTCAAGGTTTTCACGAGTGAATCCTACGAGTTTTCGACGAGTTTTGTGGGCAAGATAATCGGACCTTCTAAAAAATATGGTCAATGTGTGGGCGTTTAATGTTTCGGTTGCAAAACGAGCTTTATAGCCATTGCCGGGCGAAAGATCGAAATTCTTATAATCGGTTTTTGCAAGTTCCTGACCGAGCATCAGAAGGTGCAATTTGCTGGGTGATTGTTTTGCGTAAAATGGCGACATCGAAGTAAGACAAAGAAGCATTTCGTCTTTGTTTCGTATACATACCTGCGCCGAGGCAATATTTTTACCGACCTTGAGAAGCGTTGGATAAATTAGATCCGTTTCGCGCATTAGATCTTCATGAAGAGATTTTCGATCTGCATCCGTTTTACAACGAACATTGTGAAGCGCGCTTAACCGTAGATGCGAGTTGACCTCGATGTCGTCAAAAACTTCCGAGAATTCGTCAGCACATTTCAATTCTGAATACTCCACTTCCCCAAGCCGTTTTAGCTGATTCATTCTCGATTTATTTCCGCGCTTTTTGAGCGAGGCGACAGACGTATTTCTCTCATCGAGATTTACCAATGGACGAGGTACATTTTGCAATCTGATGCGATCCGCCCATTCCCCCTTCAGCCAATTCAGTGGTGTATTTGGCGCCAAAAACATTAATTGCAACCTGCCTTTTGGAAACTCTGTTTTGAGCCTCTTTAATGCCTCTTCGGCGAAAGCATCCCCATTCTCCTCTGTTGCAAGCCACGTTTGGTATTCTGAGTGGCAGCCGCCTGCGATCGTCAGCTTTCCGGTATCAAGACATCTCGATAAAGGAAATAATCCAATAAGTTCGCCCGATTCAGCGGTCTCGTAAATTAGAATTAACTCTGCTCTTTCTTTGTAATTACGGTGCCAAAGGGAAATGTAGTCTAAGTCTTGAAAAACGGTTCCCCACGGGCAAGATTTATGGAGCTTTGCCCATTGACGGCGAAACTTCGAATCAATCAGCAATTCCTCGGCGTTACTTTTCCTGGCAAAATGAAGGCTCATCCGCTTTAAATAAAAGCTTAATCAGCCATTATTCAGAAAAAACCGCATTTTTTTTGCAATCAAAAAGGCCGAAACAAAATTTGTTCGGCCCGTTAAATTTAATTGATTCGGAAAACTACTTTTTCAAGCGATCCAGAAACTTATTTCTGAACTTCGCAACCTTTGGCGCCACTACGCCGACACAATATGGTTGATTTGGATTATTCGCGAAATATTCCTGATGATAGTCCTCCGCTTCATAGAATTTATCAAATTCAGTGATTTCAGTGACAATTGGATTACCCCAAATTCCTTCGGCGTCAATTTCTTCGAGGACGTCGTCTGCAATCCTTCTTTGTTCTTCCGAATGATAGAAAATTGCCGAACGATATTGCGTGCCAACATCATTTCCTTGCTGATTTGGGGTAGTCGGGTCGTGGACGGCAAAAAAGATTTGCAGTATCTCCTTAAAGGAAATAATCGAGGAATCGAATTTCACCTGGATAACTTCTGCATGTCCGGTAGAGCCGGTGCAAACGTCGGTGTAGGTAGGGTCTTCGACCTCACCTCCAGCATAACCCGACACCACACTTTCGACATCCTTTAGGTCATTGAAAATTGCCTCGACACACCAAAAACACCCGGCACCAAGAGTTGCAATTTCCATTTTCGATTCTTTCATACATCAATTTCAACACAACGGAAAGAAACTCTCAAGAATTTTTCTTACTTTACGAAGATAAATTCGCCGAATTTTTCAGGTACGTGGAAGTCGGCTTCCGCTGTTTCGGTGGGCATCCATGCTAAATAGCCTCGAGTTTTTCCTTTTCCAACCGCACGATAAAGATTTCCTTTCCAAATATCTCCCGGGATTGGAGCTTTATCGAAGGCACTCCAGGGAATTTCGATCGCCATTATTACCACGTCATCATCGACCCTGGCAGCCGTTTTCATACCGGAGCTATATTCCGAATCGGTTTTTCTTTCAAACGGTTTTTGGTGAATCCCAAGATCCAACCACTCTGCCGTTGGTGCGACTTCAAATTCGTAGTATTTCCCGGGCGTATGGATATCGGGTTCAATGAATATTTCACAAACGTCCCGGTCCCAAAGTCCCGGAGTTTTTTGTGTAAGATCGGGATTTTTGTTGACAATCAAAACCTCGTATTGAGCGGCATCAAAACGAATGTAGAGAGAGGTTTCCGACCATAAAAGTCTAGTTTCAAAATGTCTTTCGACAGGAGCGATCTCACCTGACCAATATCTATCGATCGAAACCGGTTTCGCGTCGTCCCAAGCGACACCATCTAAGTCATTGATCTCAAAATCTTCACGAATTAATCTGATCTCGATTGCCACATTTCCGGTATCAGAGTTTGTCATTAAAAAATCCAATCACTTTCGCCCATGCGTCCTCTGCAGCATCTTTATCGTAAACATTAGGCCGTGTATCGTTAAAAAATGCGTGATCCGCCTCATAACTTACCGAATCAACCGGTAAATTATATTCTTCGGAAATCGCCTCAAGCTCTCCTACTTTTTCGGTGTTTATCCAGCCGTCCTTGGTCGCCGAAATAAAAACGACCGGAACGCGCAAAGTTTTCAGAATATCTTCCGGAGGAATGTCTCCGTAAAAGGGTGCTGCGGCGCTTATGCCTTCGAGTTCGCAAGCGGCACGAAGCGCGTACGTCCCACCCATGCAGTAGCCTGAGATTCCGACGTGAGTTTTTTGGTAAGTTTCGCGCAGTTTATCGATCGCGTTCTTGATCGTGTCGAGCCCGTCCTCAATCTTTAGATCGGCCATCATTTTTCCCGCCTCATCAGGGTTTGAAGCAAGCTTACCTCGATATAGATCCGGTGCGACCGCTATAAATCCTTCATCTGCATAACGCCCCGCGATGTCTTTAATATGGTCATTCAAGCCCCACCATTCCTGTATCAAAACTACAGCTTTGGTGCTTTCATTGGTTTCGTCAGGTAAGGCGGCATAGGCGGTTGTTGCACCATTTGCCGTTTCAAAACTCAGAGTTTCGGTTTTCATATCTGCTCCTTTGAGAAATTTTAATGCTTTGATTCTAAGTGCTTTGAACTCGTACTGCAAAGCACTGTGCTATAGGTCTTCGGCGAGTGTCTGTAGCCCGACCGTATGGGACGGCTCAATCGCTCTCGAAACGACGGTAAGTTTTATCCGTAGTCCGACATTAACCGCAAGGAGGACTCAACTCATTGGCGAAGCCCTTCCTTACGGTCGGACTACTGACACGTGGTAAGAAAACCGTTAGAATAGCTCTACACTAATACTCTAATAAATTCGGGAGAATCCAATGTTTCGAAAAACTCTCTTTCTAACTGCTTCGCTTTACCTTTGCACGGTTTTTGTAATAGCCCAGCCAGATCGGGATGTTGATCTGCTTCTTTACAATGGCAAAATCTTTTCTGCGGATGGAAAAGGCACGATTCATCAGGCGATTGCGATAAAGGGCGAGCGTATCTTTGCCGTCGGAAATACCGGGCAGCTCCGCGAGAAATTCGATGCGAAAAAGGAAATCGATCTCAAAGGTAAACTCGTGACACCGGGTTTTAACGATGCGCATATACACTTCGTCGGCGTCGGTTTAGCACTGCTGCGAGTCGATCTAAACGGCTCAAAAACGGTCAATGAAGCGAGAGCCCGAATTGCGGCTAAAATAAAGGAATTGCCGAAAGGTGCCTGGGTATTGGGACGCGGTTGGGATCATACTCTTTGGGGAAATAAGTTGCCAACGCGGAAAGATTTGGATGATATTTCTTCCGATAATCCGGTTTTTGTTCAGAGGGTTGACGGCCACATCGCGTGGGGGAATTCACTCGCCTTTAAACTCGCCGGAATTACAAAGGCGACAAAAGCTCCCGAAGGCGGCGAAATCGTGTTGGACAAAAACGGCGAACCCGAAGGCGTTTTGAAGGAAACCGCGCAGGGTTTGGTTGATGACGTCAGACCTCAAACGACCGCGGCGGAAGTCCTAAAAGGAATTGAGCTTGCGCTCGAAGAAGCAAAGAAGTTTGGCTTAACGAGCGTTCAGGGCGGTGCGGATTATTCGGCGATCCCGCTTTATAAACAAATTCTCGAAGACAATAAACTCACCGCGCGTGTCGCCGTTTGGCAGGATTTCGAAACTCCTGTTGAAACCTTGGTGAAGCAGCGAAACGATTTTGCGGTGCTCAGGCTCGATCCAAACCGTTTGAAACTTGGAGTATTGAAAGGCTATATGGACGGTTCACTCGGCTCACAAACCGCTGCGATGATCGCGCCATATTCGGATGATCCGAAAAACAGTGGAATTCCTCGACGACCTGCGGATGAAATGATCAGGATGATCGTGGAACGGGATAAAGCGGGTTTTCAAATCGGCTTACATGCAATTGGTGATTTGGGAAATCGAATTGCGTTAGATGGATTTCAATCAGGAATTATGAGTAATGCTGTGAAGTCAGCCATGTCTCGAACTGGCACTCCTCCTACATTTCCAAGCTATCCCGATAAACGTCATAGAATTGAACATTCTCAAGTAGTCGCTCCCTATGATTTTTTGCGTTTTCGTGATCTTGGAATTATTGCGTCTATGCAACCGACACACGCGATAACTGATAAACGTTGGGCGCCTGATCGCTTGGGTGAATATCGCTCTCTAGGCGCATATTCATGGCATACTTTTAAATCTTACGGTGTTCACGTCGCCTTCGGAACTGATTCTCCGGTCGAGCCTCTAAACACCTATCTAACGCTTTATGCCGCAGTCAGCAGACAGAGCGAAGACGGCGAACCAGCAGGCGGTTGGCAGCCGCAGGAAAAACTTTCGATAGAAGATGCGATTCGCGCCTACACCTACGAATCTGCATATGCGGAATTTGCGGAAAATAAAAAGGGAACGATCGACGTTGGTAAACTCGCGGATCTGGTAGTTCATTCAAAAGATCTGCTGACCATCCCGCACAAGGATATCCTGGAAACACGACCGGTTTATACGATCTTTAACGGAAAGATTGTATATGAAAACTAGGCAGAAACCCGACAGTTATGGAGGGTGCGATAGTGATTTTAAAAGTATTTTAGCAGTGTCACCCTTTTGCACCCTGTTGTGCCGAAAACTATGATTATAGGTAACGAATTTGACTACAACGAACTCCCCCTCGGATATCTAATTACGGTGCGAACTTTCGGAACCTGTCTTCACGGTGTCAAACGAACTTCGGTTGATCATCACGGAAAGAATAAATACGGTTCATCCCGGGTCGCGGCTAGCAATAATCTAGAAACACGAATGTCAAAAAAACATGAGGGTGGCAGCGTTTTTCCAGAACCAAAAATAGCGATTTTGGGTGTTTGTAAGTTTCGTGGGTGCGAACTAATGGCGATAAATGTTAGAACGAACCATTTTGACGCGGTTGTTTCAGCACATTGCAGACCAGACCGAATTGTCCACGCTTTTAAGAGTAATTCCACTAGCGCACTTAGAGCGGAAGATCTTGTAACAAATGAGCAAATTCTTTGGGCTAGTGGGAAGAGCGCGAGATACCTTTGGAAACAAAAGCATGTTGATACGGCGGTCGATCATGTGCATTTTTGGCAGGGTGAGGATATTACACATTTCGAGCGATTGGTGTCGACGTTGGATGATTAGAGCCGACGAGTCATAGAAGAGTGGGAATCGCAGATTACTTCGGGCACCCTTCATAACTGTCGGGTTTCCGCCCTAAAAAATTATGAAATTTATTGTTATCGGTTCGGGCACTTCGGTTCCGCATCCGGAAAGGAGTAGTTCGGCATATTGGGTTGAAACTGAAAAAGGTTCCCTGATGATGGATTTCTCTCCGGCAGCGATTCACAGAATTGCTCAGGAACGACTCGACTGGGTAAATCTTGATGCGATCTGGATCTCACATTTTCATCTTGATCATTTCGGGGGTCTTGCGCCTTTTTTGTTTGGGACAAAATGGGCGCCCGAAACGCAAGCAAGAATAAAGCCATTGAAGATTTTTGGTTCACCGGGGTTACGCTCACTTTTGACAAAATATGACGACGCCTATGAATTTGGGTTTTTGGAGCAGCCCTTTCCGCTTGAGATTGTCGAAGTCGAGCCGCTGAAAAAATTCTGGATCTTAGAGGACCTTGAGGCGGTTTCGTTTTCAACTCCACACACCGAAGAAAGCCGCGCAATTCAACTCAAGGACTCAGCTGGAAAAACACTCGTTTTTAGTGCGGACACGGGTTTTACAAAACAACTCGGGGCATTTGCGAGAAATGTCGATCTATTTGTCATGGAATGTTCGTTCGTAAAGAATAAACCGGTTGCATCACATCTCGAATTGGCCGACGCGATGTATCTGGCGCGATATTCAAAGGCGAAAAAGGTTGTGCTGACGCATCTTTATCCCGAATGGGACGAGGTTAATTTTGAAGAGGAAATCGCAAAATTCCAGCCGGGTTGTTCAATAATTGAGGCTCGGGACGGTTTAAGAATCGAGATTTAAGACGCCAATTTTAACTATCTTCGGAAGATTCGCCGGCTTCCTCAACCGGCTTGGTGACAGAAAACATTTCGGCGAATAAACCTGTTCGTCCGCTATGTTGAAGGATGTGTTTGTGGAGGACCGTAATCAGCGCAACGATCGGGATTGAGAGAAATACGCCCGGGATTCCAGCGATCTGTTGGCCGGCGAGGACAGATAGCACTACGGCGAGAGGATGAAGATGCACGCCTTCGCGAACAATTCTTGGATAGGTTACATAATCGTGAGTAAGGCGAAGAACGACTAAGAAAAGTGCGGTCCAAAATGCCTGCCACGGGTTATCGGAAAATGCTCCAACGAGAGTTGCGGCGATTCCAATTGTCAATGGACCGAGGAGCGGAACAAACTCTAAAATCCCAGCGAGAATTCCCAAAAGCAGAGCGTAATCCAGCCCGATCAAAGTGAAAGCCAGAGTGCACAATGAGCCGATCAAAATACATGAGATCAGCTGTGCTCTTGTATACCCCGCAATTGTACGATTTACGTCTGAAACAAAAGACTCCGCTCGCGCTCGCCAACGCCCGGAAGGGAAGAAACTGAGAATCATGTTTCGGAAGAGTGCAGCGTCTTTGAGGAAAAAAAACGACAAGATCGGAACCAATATAAGCCAGGGAAGATAGGTCAAAACATCAATAGCGGTGTTGCCTGCGAGCGTTGTGATTTGAGTACCGACCTCCCCGACGATAATCCCTATACGTGTGTTGATCTCGGTTTGAACTTCTTCGGAGATCATAAGCTGCTCATATTGCATGTTGAGCGTCTGAATTCTCTCCTGAAATAGGCTCGCATAATTTGGTAAATTATCAGCAAATTCCCTGATCTGTTTGACAATCAGTGGTGCGAGATACGCGATCGCAATCCCGACTACTCCGAAAACCGCGAGATACGAGATAAGTATCGCAAAAGCGAGCGGCATAAGATTGCCTCTATTTCGCGAGGTAAACGGACGGCGGATAAAACCCACCAGCGGATCGAGAAGATACCCAAGAAAAATAGATAGGACAATTAGAAACAAAAGAAACGTGAGCTTGTAGAGCCCAAAAGCGATGATCGAGGCGAGAAAAATTATCAGAATCGCTACAGTAACAACCCGTGCTATTGTGCGTACGCTCGGCTTAGAAGCATCAAGAAAAACCTTTTGTGCCTCTTTACCTTTTTGTTTTTCAGAATTCTCGTTCGCCAATTTTTTCTCCACACTTACAGTTTATCTTGAGTTCGAAGTTTTGTTTGATTTCGATACCGCTTCTTTAGCCTCGGCTTTCTTTTTAAGTTCTGCTGCTGGTTTTGAAAAATCCTCGTAATCAAAACGCTCCTTTAGGTCACCTAAATCCTTATCTTCAATCGCGTAATTAGTGCCGACAAAAAGTGTCTTGTTGTCTTTCGCAAGCGTCCTTCGATTCGCCCGATAAGTTTTTTCCTTGAAAAACTTTTTGTCTTCGGAGCTAAATGCTTTGCCGTCCTTCCTCTTAAACGCAAAAATATAGTCAAAATCCGCAGTTTTTAGCGAATTCAGTTCGCGTTCAAATTCGGAGATTACCGGTGTAGGGGTAACTTTCGATGGCGTAATCGCTACAGTCGTATTTTCCGATTTGATCAAACCGCATGCGAATCCCAAAGAGCTCAATCCAAAAATTATTAACAAAAAGATTATTCTGTAGTTTCGCCTCATTCTTGTGCCTCTCCGGGGCCACGACGTTGATCGACCGGCACATCCTCTGCTTCAGGATCTTCCTCCTCGTCTAGGTCGCTGTCGTCTTCCTCGTCAAGATCGTTTGCATTTACATTAGCATTTGTCTCCAGATTAGCATTTTCGTCAGTTTTTTCCGCATCCTGGAGTTCTTGCAGCTCCTCAGCGGTCTTTGGTGTATCTTCACTTTCGGGCGGTGGTTCGCCTTTTTCGTCGCGGATTTTCAAAATGTAAGCTTCGCCGTCTTCATAAACTTTATCCGCCCAACCGCTTTCGAGAATATTGGCGATGAAATCTTCATTTTCCTTTGCATCCGAGAAAATATATCTGGCTTTGAACTTTTCGAGAATTATCGGAGCTGGATCATCGATCTTTCCGCTCGTGATTTCCTTCATCAGACGGAGAAGCTCCGCATCCTGGGAGTGTAAATACTTGGGATCTAAACCCCATACATATGTGTGAGCAGTATCAAGGAAAAATAATTTCGGAAAATCATCCCAGTTGCAATTGAAAATGCGTTCGCCCGCCGGGATGTTTTCGAGAGCCCAGTCCATAGCTTCTTCATACTTATCGTCAGGCTCATTATTCCTGATGCTTGTTATCAACCCTTCCTGTTTTATTCCGTAAGTTTCGATATTCATACCGATGAAGTTGTAAAACATTAATCCTACAAAGAATATACCGAGGGTAAACCTAAGAGTTTGTTTTACATTGCCCCACATTTCGCCCTGTTCGGTCGTTTTCTCAGAATCAAGAAGCGGCTCAATATCGCGCCGGAAATCCTCGGGTAGTTGAGGAGCGGTTGAAGTAAAAAATGATTTCCAGCTAAACGCACAAAACAGTATCGCAAAAGGCGGAAAATATTCGGCGAGACGCTTCGATTTAAACATCCAAACAAGCAGAACCGTTGAAAAGATGAGAAAAAATGTCGCTTTTTCGGGAAGTTTCTCGCCTCGCGGTCTGAATAAGATGTAGCCGATCAGCATCGCAATGAGCGCAACCGTCAAATGCGTCAATAATTGCGTACCCGTATATGGATACCATTCTCCGCCGACCGAGACATTAAAATCGCCGATCTTTGTTGTGAAATGTTCCCAAAAAAGACCCAGGTTGTTTGGAAAATAAGGGTTGATCAAATTTCCGAGGATCATACCGCCGACAGTATAGGCTAGCGGCTGCCATTCAAACTTCCTTTCATTCCAGCCGATGATCGCGACCCAAATGATGGAAGCGAGAAAAAGAAGTGGAAAGAGGCTGTATGTCCAAACAAAAACAAACATCAACGGAAGGAGCCAGACGTATTTGCGTTCGAACAACAGGAAAATTCCGGCGACTGTATAGATGATCGTAAGCGGCGGAGCCTTCGCCATACTCATTCGATAAAAGAATGGGTTTGAACACGTAAGCAAAGCACCGAGCCATAAAAGTAAATACGTTACGTTATAACGGAAAAGCAGCCAATAAACTGAGAAAACGGCGATACTTCCATAAAATACGGCGGCGACCTTTGCTGCGGTTACCGGCTCGAAAAACCACAGGAACGGAATCTGCAAAAGATGAAAAAGAAAATGGTGATCCGCGTAGTTTGCCGGGTTTAATACGGTAAGCGGAAGCCATTTAAACGTCGGAAGCCAATGGAAATTCTTGGCGTTTTCCCAAATCATTGCGCTCCAACGAATATGATAATATCCATCCCAATCTCCACAACAGATCGCAGAGGTGGAAAACTGCAAAAGCACCATCAAAAGAAGGATGACAAAAAAGCCAAATGCCAGATAGACGATCCGCATTGCGTTTTCGCCTTCAAGCCATTGCCGCCAATTGATTGCAGGTCGTTTCGTTGGCGGGTCCGGATGCTCGGTGGTTATTACTTCCGCCGGGACCTCCTCCGCCCGTTCAGCGTTTTCGGCAGCTGAATCCAGCGGTTCTTCGTTGGTATCCAAAATCTCTTCCATATTTTTATTTGCCACTGAAATTTAGGAGCAGGATAAAAGGTTGTGGCGGGATAAAGCGAAAATATACTTATGATTGCGGTTAAATGTTGTGTTTGAAACAACGAGTAATAGAACCAAAAAATCCTATCTCAAAATACCACGAAATAAAAGAAAACGCATTTGCCAACCAAATTTTGAGGACCTAAAATCGACAACTTAATTATGTATCCAAAAGGCAATTTATTTATTGACGCTTCCCACGGGAAAATCGAAGGAATACTAAAAGAACCAAAGGGTGACCCAAAAGGCGTTTCGCTCGTTTGTCATCCGCATCCGCTTGGTGGCGGAACGATGCACAACAAGGTGGTCTTTCGCGCAGCCGCAGGCTTAAGCGATGCAGGACTGGTCGCCCTGCGATTTAACTTCAGCGGAGTTGGAAATTCGACAGGCCACCACGATGATGGTGATGGCGAAAAGCAGGATGTAAAGGACGCACTCGATTATCTGACCACCAATTATCCCGATCAGCCAATTACATTAGCGGGATTTTCCTTTGGCTCGAGGGTTGGTACCGAGGTCGGGATGAATGATGATCGCATCGTTCGCCTTATCAGCATTGGAACACCGGTCGATAAATATAAGGATTACGACTATTTAGAAAACTTAAGAAAACCGATTCTTTTTGTTCACGGAGATAAGGACGAGTTTGGTTCAGTTGAGAGTTTGAATGAACTGGTTGCAAAGGTGTCAGCGGTGACAGATACGAGCGTCAAAATATTTCAAGACTGCGGGCACTTTTTCGATGAGCATTTACGGCAATTGCGAGATACGATACATGATTGGGTTTTGGAAAAAATAGCGGAAGTTGATTAGCCACATATAACACAGACGGAAGCCCGACAGCGATAGAGGGTAGAATAAGTTTGTCTAGGGATAAATTTTCCGCAAAGGCGCAAAGGCGCAAAACGAAACGCAGAAACCAAATTGTGGTGAGGGTGCGGTGGACGAAAAAAATTTAGCGCGAGGGGAATAGTAGCTATACTCCAAACCTCGGTGGCCTCTGTGGCAAAACATTCTCTTATGGAAAATGCAGAAGAAAAAAAACACGAAAGGATGCGAAATGCGGCGATTCGTTTGACGATGATGCCCCGAGACACCAATCATCACGGAACGATTTTTGGGGGAATCATTATGAGCTATATTGACATCGCCGGGGGCGTCGAGGCAGCTCGGCATACCGGTCATGACCTCTTTGTGACGGTTGCAATGAAGGAAGTGATATTCCTCGAGCCTGTCTTTGTCGGGGATCTTGTAAGTTTTTATGCCGAAACCCTCAAGGTCGGGAATACTTCAATTACTATCCGCGTTGTTGTCGAGGCAGAACGATTTGGTTCAAGAGGTCAGGTCGTGCGCGTCACAGAAGCCGAGATAGTTTTTGTCGCGATCAATAAAAATAGGGAGAAGATAAGGATAGGAAAATAGCTGAAAATCATCAGAGTTGCGGGAAGCAATTTTTTTATGAACACCTGGAAACTCGAAATCGAATATGAGGGAAGTCGTTATCGCGGTTGGCAGCATCAGCATAATGAGCGAACGGTTCAGGGCGAAATGCAAAAAGCTGCATATGAGCTTTTTTCGGGACGCGTCGAACTCGGGGGTGCTGTAAATACGGATGCCGGTGTTCACGCGCTAGGTCAGGTCGCGTGTTTGCGGGTCGATGAGATAAAAGAAGATGTTACCCCGCGGATGATCCAAAATAGTTTTAACGATCTGCTTCCACACGATATAAATATCATTAGCGTAAAAAACGCGCCCGACACTTTTGAGGCGCGTAGCGATGTGCTTGCGAAACAATACCTGTATAAAATTTCGGTGCGTCGTACGGCTTTTGGAAAAAGTTTGGTGTGGTGGATAAAGGACGATCTTGATTCGAAAAAGATGAAAGACGCCGCGGAAATTTTGGTTGGAAAACACAATTTCGAATCTTTCTCTCAAAAGAATATAGAAAATCGGGAGCCAACGACCGTCGAAATCGAAAATGTCGAAATATTCGTTCAAGGAGAGATGATCTTTGTACGCATAAAAGCTCCTCATTTTTTATGGAAAATGGTTAGACGGATAGTCGGGGTTCTTGCTGAAGTAGGTCGCGGAAACCTTTCAGATACGGCAATCGAAAGACTCCTTAAATATCCATCAGATGCAACGGCAAAATTTACCGCGCCCACATCCGGGTTATATCTGGAGAAAGTCTATTACAAACCCTAAGAAGAGTCTCCGAACGTTAAGGCCTTGCTATTTCAGCCTGAATTATCCTAAAGTTCTTAAACCCAAGTTTTATTAATCATTTTTTAAGGAGCAATTATTAATGCCAACTATTACCGCTGAAACCGCCAATGGCGAAGTGGCTTTTTCCGCCGAGAAGGGACGCAAGCTCGTTTTGTGTTTGGAAGACAATGGGGTGGATATCCTTCACCGATGCGGCGGCAATGCGCGCTGTACAACCTGTCGTGTCGAAGTCTTATCAGGCGATCCTGGCGAGATAGGTGAAGCGGAAAAGACTATTCTTGCCTCGAAAACCGATCTTGGCGATCACACACGGCTCTCTTGTCAGGTTCGCGTAAGTGACGATATGCACGTAAAGGTTATTAATCAGGCGAGTGTGATGGATATGGACGCCGGCGGGCGCCCCGAAGAATAAGGAGACCGTATCCCCAGCCCGCGAACAAGGGCTCTGATTTTTCGAATTATTAATGGCTGATCTGACGACAACATTTGCAGGAATAAAATCGCCAAACCCGTTTTGGCTTGCTTCGGCACCGCCAACAAATATGGGTTCGATGGTTGAGCGTGCATTTGACGCGGGATGGGGCGGAGCGGTTTGGAAAACTCTCGGCGAGCCGATCGTAAATGTGTCCTCGCGTTTAGCTGCGATCGATCACGGTTCTAATCGTATGATCGGGTTGAACAATATCGAATTGATCACTGACCGACCGCTCGATGTAAACCTAAAAGAAATTTACGAATGCAAAAAGAAATATCCTGATAATACGGTGATAATTTCTTTGATGGTTGAATCGAAGCGCGAGGCCTGGCATGAGATCGTCAAGAAATCTCAGGACACCGGAGCAGATGGATTCGAACTAAATTTCGGTTGTCCGCATGGAATGTCGGAAAGGGGTATGGGCGCGGCAATGGGGCAGGTTCCTGAATATACCTGCATGGTTACGGAGTGGGTCAAGGAGGTTTCGAATCTTCCGGTGATCGTAAAGCTCACGCCTAATGTAACAAATATTGTTCCGCCCGCGCAGGCTGCTGTAAAAGGCGGTGCCGACGCAATTTCGCTCATCAACACAATAAACTCGGTAATTGGTGTTGATCTAGAGACGATGATCCCTTATCCAAACGTTAACGGAAAAGCGGCCCACGGAGGATACTGCGGACCGGCAGTAAAGCCGATTGCACTGAATATGGTGTCGGAATTGGCACGCGATGCTGAAGTAAATATTCCGATCAGCGGGATCGGCGGGATAAGCAATTGGCAGGATGCGGCGGAATTTTTGCTGCTGGGTGCCGGAAATGTTCAGGTTTGTACTGCTGTCATGCATTACGGCTATCGGATCGTCGAAGATATGATCGACGGTTTGAATAACTATTTGGATGAGAAAGGAATAGCAAGCGTCAGCGAAATCATTGGAAAGTCTGTCCCGCGTATAACCGATTGGGGCAAACTCGATCTCGCATATAAAACCGTTGCAAAAATTGACCTCGATAAATGTATTCAATGCAATTTATGCCACATCGCTTGCGAAGACGGTGCGCATCAGTGTATCGATCTAGTAAACATCGATGGAAAAGTTTTGCCGGTCGTGGATGAACCAGAATGCGTTGGTTGTAATCTTTGTTACTTGGTTTGCCCGGCTCCGGATTGTATAACGATGGAACGTGTCGATGATGGAAGCAAATCGGTGACGTGGCAGGAATATTCAACTCAAAAGTAATGTTTGTGTCCGATTATCGGGCGGAATCGCCGGTGAGTGACCCCGGCAGATGACACGCAATTACCTACATACTTTTGGTATTACTCTGAAGAATTCTTTAATATCGATTCAAGCTCAGCTTCATCCAGTCTGTACTTCTCATTACAAAAACCGCAGTCCATAACGGCTCCTTTATCTTTTTCAAGCATATCGCGAACTTCATCCGCGCCGAGCGACGAGATTAATGACACCGCGCGTTCCATCGAACAGTTGCACTTAAACTCAACGTCCTTTTCCCCCAAGATATTAAAATCAATTTCGCCCAAAACGCTTTTCAGGAGGTCTTCGCCGGTGGCGCCCTCATTGATAGCAGTTGTAACGTGCGGTGCGTGGAGAATCGTGTCTTCGATCATTGTAATGATGTGGTCATTTGCGCCGGGCATCATTTGGATCAAAACGCCGCCCGCGGCCGATACAAAAGGCTTTTCTTTCTGCAAAAGCACGCCAAGCAAAACGGCCGATGGGATCTGCTCAGAATTTGCGAGATAATAGGCGAAGTCCTCCGCGATCTCGCCTGAAATCAAGGGAACTGAACCTACATATGGATCTTTATGTAATCCAAGCTCAAACCCGGATTCGCGGATAACATAAAAAGTTCCTTTTCCGACAACTCCGCTTACATCAAATTTTCCATTCTCTTTGAGAGGCGATTCAGCCAACGGGTTTTTCACATATCCGCGCACTTTTCCGTCCGGCGTTGATTCCGAAACAATTCCTCCGATTGGTCCATCAGAATCGATTTTTACAGTAATCCGATCAAAATCTTTCAGACTCGCTCCTAAAAGGAGATTTCCGGTCAACACACGACCGAATGCGGCCGATGCGGTTGGAGTTGTTTGGTGTCTTCGCACCGCTTCCGCAACGGTTTCCGTGGTGATCGCTGACATCAAACGTACGGTTCCATCGGCGGCTATTCCATGCAATAATTTGTCCATTGAATTAGTTATGCAAACGACCTCGGGAAAGTCAAATTTCACACTTTGGAAATATTTATTTTTCGTAGTGATAAACAAAGTTTACAAGCGCAAACCTAAGGAATTACTTTAACTTACGGATTATGTTGGATGCGAAGGCGAAACTAGGCACAACATATTGTGGTTTTTTAGTTGACACACTATTTTTATTTCGCTATTATTCGTTTCACTTGACAGGGATTTTTCGACTCAGCTTTTTGCAAACATAGTAAGAATCACCTTCAAACCCGCATTTTTTTAATGCAAAAAACAATAAAATTTGATGCCTTTGGTTAGTGGCATCGCTGTCTTTAAATCAACGAAAATAGGGGAGTGTAATGACAACAGTTTTCGAGCCTGCAGTGTCGGCAAAATTCATCGCGAAAAATGGAAATGCGAATGGTAACGGAACCGCAACCGCCATCAAGAAGTCCGCAGGTCCTTTAGGACTGAACGCGGATAAGGTCGTTTCAAAACGATATTCGTTAAAGGACGAAAAAGGAAATCCAACAGAAACCTGGTCGGACATCGTTTATCGAGTGGTCGGTCATGTTTCTTCGGCAGAAAAAGATCCTGCGATGAGAGATTTCTTTTTTAATTCAATGCTCGAAATAATGCTTGATCGCGAGTTTGTACCAAACACCCCCTGTCTCGTGAATTCCGGTAAACCAAAAGGGCAGCTTGCAGCTTGTTTTGTTCTCAATGTTCCTGATTCGATCTCGGGAATTATGGAGCACGCGCAAAATGTGGCGGTGATTCATCAAACCGGCGGCGGAACGGGAATGACCTATGAATTTTTGCGCCCGGCCGGATCAATGGTCAATTCCACACGCGGCGTAGCGTCAGGGCCGGTAAGTTTTATGAACATCGTCAACGGCACCACCGAGGTTGTAAAACAAGGCGGTGTGAGACGCGGCGCTAATATGGGTATTTTGAACATTAAGCACCCAGATATCCTGCGTTTTATCCACGCAAAGAACGATCAGCATTCCCTAACCAATTTCAACATATCCGTAACCGTTACCGATGATTTTATGGACGCGGTCGATAACAAAGTATGGTTCTTTACGGAGTTTGAAGGTCAAAACTGGGATCAGAAGATTTTTGATGCGGCGACGGGAAACGACTACGTCGTCTACGAACGCGCCGATGGCACTACTGCGACATTTGCGGATAAGCTGGCTTTTGAAAATTCGAATCTTGAAGGTTGCAAAATAATCGAACCACCACAGCCCGGAATGGTTTACGCACCCGATATTTGGAATCGTATTATTGCTTCGGCACATAAATATGCGGAACCCGGAATTATTTTCATCGATGAGGTAAATCGAAACAATCATATGATGGCTTCGATGGGACCGATTTACGCCTGCAATCCTTGCGGGGAACAGCAATTGCACTTTAACAACTCTTGTAATCTGGGTTCGATTGATCTTTCGAAATTTTATCGGGAAAATGGCGACGGTACGAACGCGGATGAATGCATCAACTGGGAAAAGCTAGCGCACGTAACACATCTTTGCACAAGATTCCTGGATAACGTTGTAGATGCAGGACATTTTCCACTTCCCGAAATCGATGACGTAGTAAAACGCACTCGCCCGGTAGGGCTTGGAATTATGGGTTTTGCAGATCTTTGTTTGAAACTCAAAGTAACATACGGCGAGCAGGATTCAATAGATTTTATTGACAAGATCATGGGTTTTGTCAGACGCGAATCGTGGAAAGCCTCTCTTGATCTCGGCGCTGAAAAGGGTGTTTTCCCCGAACTCGAACCCAATCGTGACGCCTACGCAGATTTTATTTATAACGAGATCGGTATTTCCCGAGACGTTCCTTTGACTCCGAGAAACTACGAAGTTACGACGATTGCTCCTACCGGGACGATATCGCTCGTTGCAGAAACTTCATCGGGTCTTGAGCCCAATTTTTCATGGGCATACTTAAGACGAGATACGCTTGGCGAACGTTATTATGTTCATCCATTAGCGGCAAAAGCTTTAGGCAGGGAAGTTGATCAATTGGACGAAGTGTCCATCAAGGAAGCAGCAGAATATGTCGTAGAACATCAAGACGAATTGCCTTCGTATTTTATTTCCGCGATGGATATCACTTCGCATCAGCACGTACAGGTCCTAGGAGCGGCTCAAAAACATGTCGATAACGCAATCTCGAAAACCTGCAACGGCGCGAATGACGACACGGTAGAATCTGTCGACAAGCTCTACAGAATGGCTAAGGATCTTGGCTGTAAAGCTGTTAGCTATTATCGAGACGGAAGCCGCGATGGTCAGGTTTTGACTTCGATGAAATCCGAAGTCAAGAAGAAAGCGGAAGTTGAAACCGTAGGGCCAAGCGGCGAATACAGCGTGGTTGAGAATTCAGAAAACCTTTTAGACCGCGTTACGCGCCCGAGGGAACTCCAGGGGTCGACGTGGAGAATCCCGTTTGATGGACAAAATCTCTATGTAACGGTTAATCACGATGGAAATGATGTGCTCGAAGTTTTTGCAACCGGCCCGATATCAGAAGGTGTAGGACTGCTCGCATCAAAAATGCTTCGCGGCGGTTTTGATTCGAGGGAGGTTTCGCGCAGCCTGAACAAGGTAACCGGAACACATGCCGTCTGGTTTAACGAAAGGCTTTTAACGTCGCCCGAACAAGCTGTAGCTGAATGTTTGCTCTTGATCGATCGCCGCCTGAAAGGTGAATTAACATCTGAACGCCAAATTAGCAAAGCACTTGACGAAGAAACGACCGCCGCGTCAAAAATGTCAAGCATGATCGGAACCTGCCCTGAATGTAAGGGTCAACTCGAACATGCTTCAGGATGTGATTTTTGCAGGGATTGCGGATATTCCAAATGTAAATAGTTTAGTATTTCTTTTACTCCTTAAACCAAAAACACTTAACCTGCTGTCGGCGCTCGGCAGCAGGATTTTTTTGCTTGAAACTTCGTGGAATTGTTCCGTTTGCTAAGGATTTTAGCTGAGTGTTAAGATACGAATCTTGGAAAGCCAATTACAATAACCTTTATGGAATTAGCTGTCGAAAAATATAAAATCGAAAACGAGCCTTACTACCTGCCCGTAAATAATGAGGTTGAATTATTTGAGGCCGCGTACGAAGCTAAGCTTCCTGCAATGCTAAAAGGTCCGACCGGATGCGGGAAAACGCGTTTTGTCGAATATATGGCTTACAAGTTAAACCGCCCATTGATTACGGTTGCATGCCATGAAGATCTTTCGGCAACGGATCTGGTCGGTAGGTTTTTACTCGAAGGTGAAGAAACGGTATGGCACGATGGACCTCTCACATCGGCTGTCCGCGCAGGAGCAATTTGTTATTTAGATGAGGTCGTAGAAGCGCGAAAAGACACGGTTGTGATTATTCACCCGCTTACGGATGACAGAAGACGCCTTCCCATCGAAAAACGCGGAACTGTGATCGACGCACCGCCGGAATTTATGCTCGTCGTTTCGTATAATCCGGGATATCAGTCAGTACTAAAAGACCTCAAACAATCTACACGACAGCGTTTTATTGGTCTCGAATTTGATTATCCCGATCCGGAAGCGGAAACTATAATTGTTTCAAAAGAAGGCGGGATCGATGAAAATACTGCGAAAGATCTTGTACAAATCGGTCAAAAGATCCGGAATCTCCGCGGACACGGTCTCGAAGAAGGTGTGTCGACACGGCTTTTGATCTATGCAGCCCAAATGATCGAAAAAGGTATTTCGCCCATCGACGCCGCAGAGGTTGCGTTCGTTTCTCCGATCACGGACGACCGCGAGCTCCAGCGAAGTATTCGAGAAATTATTACGACAATAATCTAGATTCTTCCGCGTTTAGCTGTAACTCTCATCCTGGTAGACATTTAAGAGACAGAATTTCTTCGCGTGGCTAAATTCGAAAAGAGAGTAACGCAAAATCTCCTTTAGTTCCCGTCAAAACAGTAAGCATTTTTCGACACGACTCTTTGACGTGCTGATTTTATTTATGAGTTTTACGCTCGGGAGAGAGACAGATGGCAGTATTGAAATTATCGGGTTCAGTTGGAAGCGGAAATTCGACAAAGGGCCTGCCACACAATGATTCGGCGGATTTTGAAAAGGTTAAGGCTCGATTTGTCGAACTCGGCTATCGTTGGGTCGCTAGCGAAACGAATCCAAAATCTCAGCAATTTATAAAACTGATAAAGTTATTTCAGTGCATTACCAAGGGGAAGCCGAAATTGGATTCGGGCGATGGGCGTATTGATCTCAAAGGAAACACTCATCGATGGCTGGCCGCGCAGAACGCGCCCGGTTGGGTCGATATGACTGGCAAATCGGGAATCGGGTGGCGGGTAACACCAGGACTCGCCTTTAAAGGTGCTAATTCGTGGACAACCACCTGGATGAAGGAACGGATAGAACGAGCAGGATTAGCATACAAAACCAAGGCTATGTTTTTGAGTAACGATCCGCCGCTTTGGATTCGGGATATGTCTCCCGCAATTGGAGGCGATGCTAAGGGCCACAAGAGTCATGAAACCGGCTTAGACGTGGATATGCGTTTGCCGCTTCTTCCGCCAAAATCTGATGTATGGGATCAACTCAATAACCATACATACACAAAGTATTTCTACTTCGACGCTGCGATGGCCCAAGTTGAATCAATTAAGATGATGATGGATACAAAATATATCTTTTTTAATGACCCAAGGTTCATTAAAAAAGGTCTTACGACAACCCAAGCAAACCATTCGGAACACTACCACGTTAGAATTAAGCCACCCGCAAGAATCGACGGCTCGTACATTTAAATAGAAAAGGAGACGCGGGTCAGGTCACCTTTTTACGTTTATTCAACTTCTCACATTTCTTGAACTTCTCGTGACCAAAACCGTATAATGTTCACGAGTCTTGCTTCTGCCTGGCGAATTTCAATCTAGGAATTAAAGATTTATGGGTGCTAAACGATTAAATTCATCTATACGCTACAGCTTTTCTACCATCCTGCTCGTATTATCAATCTTTCTCTTTAGTGTTCCCCAATCCTTTGCTAATGACGAACCTCAGTTGTCTGAACAGGACAAATTAGAGATCTTCGAGAAAGTTTGGACTCTTGTAAATGAGCGCTATTACGATCCAAAGATGAACGGAACCGATTGGGCGAGCTCGCGGCAAAAATATCTTCCGGGGATTTCTGCGGCGCAAACCGATTTGGAATTTTACGATATTGTAAAAAAAATGGTTGGCGAAATGAATGACGCCCATACACGATTATTAACCCCACGAGAAGCTCGCGAACGGAAATCGAAGCAAGCTACGACCGCAGGGATATTGCTTTCGAGCCTTGAGGGGAAAACTGTTGTCGAAAAAGTTTTGCCGCAGACGCCTGGCGATTTGGGAAGAGTAAGACCCGGAATGATCGTCCGAACAATTGACGGTGTAAGAATTGAGAAGCTGCTTGACGACGTAAAACAAGAGCTTGGCGGATCCTCGTCCGAACGATCGCTCGAAATCATGTCTTACCGGCGTATTTTACGAGGGGAACCGGGAACGGAAGTTAGTATTGGGTTGACGGATAAAAACGGAGAAGACCTTGAGGTGATCTTGATTCGCCAGGTTGTGCCTGAGAAATCGGAGGCGTTCGGAAGGATACTGCCCTCAGGCTTGGGCTACATTAATGTAACGAGTTTCAAATCACCCGTTGCAGATAAGTTTGAACGAACGTTAATCGAACTCGCAGACACTCCCGCAATCATTGTTGATCTTCGTTATAATGGAGGCGGAAGTATCAGCGAAGTGTTGGAAATGGCGGGTGTTTTCTTAGATAGGAAATATAATTTTGGTCAGTTCATGACTCGTAAAGATGGCACGAAGCAATCACTCAAAAAGTTTTTTGCTGGAAAGAAGGGCGGACAGATCTACTCAAAACCTCTGATAATTCTAACCAGCAAATATTCAGCGAGCGGCTCCGAGCTTTTTGCCAGCGGCCTGCAAGAACTCGGACGCGCAAAAGTGATTGGAACCCAGACGTGCGGGTGTCTTCTCGGGATATCCCGGAGACATAGCCTAAAGGACGGTAGCGAGCTCCATATAAGCGATATCGGATTTATTTCAGCTAAGGGGACTATTTACGAAAAGATCGGAGTCACACCTGATCTAAACGTGGAAACAAAGATTGGCGATCTTCAGATTGGATACGATCGGGGAATCGTGGAGGCCGAAAACATGATTCAAACGACTGCCGGTATTGACTAGGGGATTATGTGTCTACCACACTTGTAAAATTCCTTCGATGCGGAAAGGGTTTTAGATTGAAAACACCATTAGATTACTTTACCGCCGTTGCGCCTTTATCTTTCGGGTCAAAGGGGCGCGCGAGATATTGTTCGACCGCTTTTTGGGCATTATCGTAGGTGTCGCCGGATTCTTCAGCGCGTTTATAAGCGGCTACCGCGCGGGTTCGGTCGCCTTTTGCGTCATACGCATTTCCCATTTTTATTTCCGCCCAAACATATAGCCAAGTTGGCCGCGCATCTCCATTTTTCCCGAGGTTGCGGGTGGCTTTGAAATTGTCGATGGCAAGATCGTAATTTCTTTGCTCAAGAAACAGGAGGCCGAGATGGTAATAGATCCAAGCATTTGAACGATCTAGTTTCAGTGCTGCTTCGAATTGCTGTTGTGCTTCGACATAATTGCCTTCTTTGAACTGCTCGATTCCGCGCCGGGCGATCGAAGATACTCTAAGATCATCCGAGATCCTGAGAATTTCATAATTCGGGTCTACAACTACTTCGATGGGTTTTCCGGTCGATTCGAGATTAAAATCCGCGCTCGCGTCTTCTATAAAGAGCTTCTCGGTAGCGAGACGCCCTTGTCCTTCCGCGCGAAGCTGTACTTCAACCGGAAGCTGCAGGTTGTCATAATTCTGCTTTACCGTACCGCGGGTGATAAATTTACCGTCACGTGTTCGTAAGATCAAATAGTCTACTTCGAATTCCGGAACGCCCGTGCCCTCTACCCAACGGGCAAAAAAGTATCTTAAATTCTTTCCAGCGATCTGGTCCGAAAGTTTTTCGAAATCATCGATCGAGGCGTTTTTCCTCCGATATTGATTTAAGAAGCTTCTCAACAACTGATTAAATTTGTCGTCGCCCAATGTGTCGCGCAAAAGTTTGAAAACCATCGCTCCTTTTGAATACATTATGTATTGATAAGCGACAGATTGATCATCGAGCGAAGCGGGTGTTCGGATTAGCGATGCTGTTTGTTCAAAGGTTAAAGATTTTTCGAGCAGTTCGCGTCTTAAAGCATCGAGTTGTGCTCCGTCTTTTAACTGACTCTCACGGAGCGAAAACGCGCTGTATTCGGCCAAACCTTGCGACAGCCAGGCATCATCAAATGATTTCAAGCCAACCGTTAAACCCCACCACTGGAGCGCAGCTTCTCTCTGGAGCCTTTCTTTTATCACATCACGCGAACCGTCAAACAAACGATTTGCCATAAAAAGCGTGCCTTCCTGGGAATAGTATTCAAGACTTTCGTCATCGATCTGAGAAATGATCAGTTTTTTCCCCATGGCGGGTGCACCGAATCGTTTCGTGTAGTATTCAAGGGCTTTGCCAAGCGTTTCGCCGTATTCGGCTACGATCTTTTCGTTTCCCGCTTTTGTGTAAAACTGAAGTTCATAACCACCATATCGCAGGGTTTTCGCAGCGTAACGCCCGTAGGTAAAATTTCCAACTAAGGATTCTTTCGCCACTACAAATCGACTCTTATTGCCGGTTTTAAGTACGGGTACATCGCTTACGCCCACAACCTGGAATGTGTTTGGAATTGAGATCGTTATATCTGAGGTCGCCTTATCTGCGGCGTAATCGTGAAACGGAAACCAACGCGCCGCATACATCAAATATCCATCGTTAACGCCGATATTTGCGAGCCTTTTTGTCAAAAGTGGTCCGCCTTCCGGTGACACTAAAATTCCGCCATATATAAATCGGAGTCTTAATTTGGTTCCGGCGGCCACATTTTCACCAAGGTCGATTCTGACGCTAGGTCCCAGATCGCTTACTCCGACCCGGTCTTGAACGAATGTAACGCTGGCGGCCGGCGGCGCAGGTATTTTCGATTTTGGCGCTGGTTTAACGACTGAAATGGGTGCGGCCAAACCCGGAAGAGTTTTGCTTACGAGGGAAATGCTTTCGATCTTTAAGGAGCCGTTTAATTCAAATGTAACAACCCGCGTTTCTTCTTTTGGTGTGAAATCTATATCGACCGTCGCATCCAGCCGATTTAGTGCCGGATCGAGCTTAACATCCATTAAATAATGCGATATATCAAATGGAGTTCGCTGAACCTGCTGAGAAAAAACTGCAAAAGTGAGCGTAAAAACTGCTAAGCCAAAAGTGAAAAACCGCGCGAAATAATGTTTACTATTCTTCATTTAATTACCCGAAAATCTGCCAATGCCTTTAAATTGTTTATTGCTGAAATATGATGTCGAAAATATTCAAATCGTTGGCTTTACTGAAATTACCTGTTACCTAAAAGAACATCTTATCGAACATAGATTGGGTTGGACATAATCCAGGGCATTTTGTCAAAAGGGCTGCCCAGCACATCGAGATAAACTTCGACGCGGTAAATGCCCGGATTTTTCGCGTCAAAATTTAATTCGGACGTTTGTCCCGATTCTTTTATTTTCTCTCCGTCTCTGAACAATACAAATCGTGAAATTTGTGGAGCCCTGGCAGATAGTCGTACACCCTTGTTTAAATTAATTTCGTCGCCCTGGATTCGTTTTTCATCCCCATTGGCAGCCTCAAATGAAAAGCCGCTGGAGTCACTCAAAATATCCACACCGATAAAACTATTGCCAAAGCGAAGAGCTGCGAGCAAAGATTCCTTCTCAAAACGCTCATTGTTTTTTATCAAAACATGCGTTCGTACCAGTCTGAAGATCGTTTCATAACGATCAAATTTTAGGTCAATATATTTGTTATCCGAGTCATCGCCAAAATGGAGCCCCAGATTCGAATGCGCATCCGAACCCGCAAAAAGAGTGATATCCCGGCGTTTGGAAAGGGCGTCAAATTTCGCAAGATTTTTGTCCGGGCGTTGGAAATACTGAGCAAGAGTAAGTTCTGGATATTTCCGATAAGACCAAAGCGAATCGAAAATGAAACTTGCCGGATTCATCGTCTTTGCGTTTGTATGCAGACTAAACACTTCGATTCCATCGATTTCGGAATCCCACGCGGTAAAGTTTTCCGGGTATGTGACAAAGGCCAGGTGATCTTTCGCGTGAACTTCGTTTAAGAAATCGGTTGTGGCGAGCTTATTCGTTTTGCTCAATTCCGGAAAACTGTCGACAACAAGAAAACGGTTTCCGTCTTTTACGCTTGTTTCATTGCCGCCAAGAAATAGAATATTTTTTCGTTTATCCCTAAGCGTCATCGCGGAAGTATCGTAAAAATCCGAAACGTGTTCGGTCATCACGACAAAATCGAGCTTGTTTTGCTCGGCGCCGGAAATAAGTTCGTCGAAGGTTCCTGTACTGTGACCACCGAGAAATGAATGAACGTGGATGATGCCTTTGTAATCCGAGTATTCGGAATGGGTAGATGTCTTAAGGCGTTTTTGATTGAGGTCAGCGATTTGCGCGGACAAATTTCCAGTATGCCAACGGTTTAAAAAGAAGGGGATTTGAGAGAAAACAACAATGCACAAAAACCCTATAAAGATTTTCTTTCGGAGTCTCATTAGAAAACGTAAAAGAATTCAAGTCGCCAAAAGCCGGAATGGTTAGATGGTAGCACATCAGAATTAACAGACGATCAAAGCTAGTCGGTATAAAAATCGACGGAAACCACGTGCTCCGCGATCTCTTTCCCCATCGCCGCAACTTCCTGATGCGCCTCGTGGACAGTATAAAAATCCAAAGCCTCGAGATCGGAAAATGCCGATGTCAATCCGGTATCATATGACCGGTCGAGCTGAAGCACATCGCTCCCAACTTCAAAGCTTTCAATATTTGGAATAATTGCAGGCAATGCGCGAAGTTTCGAGATGTGCTCCTCGCGGGCTTCAGTCGACGTACTTTCCTTATATTTCCAAACGACGATATGTATCAGCATTTATTTAGTTTCACACCATTCCTTGGTAACCCTGTGGCGATATTCAAACATTTTTTCGAGCTTAGGTAAAACTATCAACGGAGTCGCGGCAATCCCCAAAAAAGAAAACGGCACTTCATATTCGACCTCATCCCTTAAAATCGATCCACGCGGTTCATCTTTTTCTATTATGTGCCGGTGAACCCAAGATTTGAAAGGCCCTGAGATCTGAGTGTCTTCAAATAAATTTGGCGGATCATATTTTGTGTGTTCCGCAACCCACGTCGAGAGTGTAACCCCCCAAAACTTTTGCTTAAAAATAGCTCTCGAACCAACCTTTGAGATATCTGCCTTTTGGACGACTTCTACATTTTCCCACGGCGGAATCAAACGCTCCACCGCATCCGGAAGCTCGTGAAATGCAAAAACTTTTTCGGGCGGAGCATCTATCAATGATTCTTTCAAAAATTTCATATCGTGTTACTTTTCCCCGCAAAGGCGCACCTGAGCAAAGAGGCATAAGGAAGAATAAGATGAATAAGTAAAGCCGATATTAATCAAGTAACCAGAATGTTTTTTCGAATCGGGATCATTTATGAATTCAAATCCGGACCCCTATTTTTCTTAGTCTTCTTTGCTTCTTTGCCACTTTGCGGCTTTGCGGGAAACAATTTCCCAAACCTTCTCCAGATGCCGATCTTCAACCCTTATACTACCTACGGATAAGCGCAGAACAAAATTCCCGTTTAACTTCGTATGTGAGAGATATGCCTCGCCTGAAGAGTTTATATCGTTCATGATCGTCTCGTTTAGGGCATCCAGATCTTCGACGCCTTCTGGACAGGCACGAAAACAGACAAGTGCAAAGGGTACATCCGCCATCATTTCAAAATCTTCGGATTCATTTACATAGGTTTCGAAAAGTTTTGCCAGCCTTATGTGGTCACGGATTCTTGACTGAAGGCCTTCTTTTCCGAAATAACGCATCACAAACCAAAGTTTGAGGGATCGAAAACGCCTTCCAAGCTGTATGCCGTAGTCCATTTGGTTAGTAACGACTTCATCAACTTTGAGATATTCCGGTATGATCGAGAATGTCTGTTTTAATAAATCCAGATCTTTCACATACAAAACCGAGAGATCAAAAGGCGTGAAAAACCATTTATGTGGATTTGTAACGATCGAATCTGCATTTTCGATGCCCTTTAGATGATACTGTAATTCGGGCAGGATCATTGCGGAACCGGCATAAGCCATATCGACGTGCAGAAAAATATCATTTCGGCCGCAAATTTCCGCTATTCGTTCGACATTATCAACCGAAGTCGTTGAAGTCGTACCTATCGTGGCAACTACACAAAAAGGTTTGTATCCGCGGGAATAATCGTCCTGAATCGCTTCCCGTAATTTTTCCGTATCGATTTCAAATTTTTCGTTGGTTGGAATTTTGACGATCGAGTTTGTACCTAAACCCAATAATATAACGGCTTTATCGATTGATGAATGCGTCTGCTCAGAGCAGTAAATTCGCAAGAGCGGTAAATCCGTTCTTCCGCTCATCCCTTTCTCACGTATATCGAGGTTTAATTTTTCGCGTGCCATCGCAATCGCGTGGAGCGTTGAAACAGAAGCCGTATCATAGATAATTCCGTTAAAATCCTCCGAAAGCCCCATCATTTTACGAAGCCACATCAGCACGACTTCTTCCAGCTCGGTTGATGCGGGTGAAGTTCGCCAGAGCATCGCTTTCATATCAAAAGCGGCTGTAAGCATTTCGCCGAAAACACCGACCGAGCTTGTCGATGTAGAAAATAACCCGTGGAAATTCGGATGATTCCAATGGGTCACGGCCGGAAGGATGAGATTTTCGACGTCCTCTAAAACGTTTGTAAAATCTTCTCCAGTTTCCGGTGCTGAATCCGGTAAACTATTCTTTAAAGAATTCGGCTCGACTTGAGAAAGTACGGGTAGATCTTCCATTCGCTCGAAATAATCGGCGATCCAGTCAATAGTTTCATATCCGAATTTACGAAACTCGTCCTTCGGCATATCGCCCAGGTTTGGAACCTTTTGTTTTGGCAAGATAGTTTCTTCGGATTCTTTCATAACAGTTACCTGATGGTTATTAGCTGACAAAAAACCTTGTTTAGTTCGCAGATTTTATTAGAAAAAGATTCGACATGCTATTTGAAATCAGTATAATTCCATATATTGCGCTTATCTTTTATTGTTCGCTAGCTTTTGGCGTTTGCTTCAATCACAATAGAAACTGTGTATAATGTCTAGCCATCAATGCAAAATTTGTTTTTGTACTTCATCCATAATTTAATTTAAGAGGTAGATATGAAAAATTTCTTATTAGCGATAACTTTGATTTTTTCAATAGTTCTCGCCCCCGCGTGTGTTCAAAAAGGCGGACCCAGTGGCGATGCCGATGCAGGCGACACAATTAAGGTCGGTGTTTATATTGATTTGACCGGTGCGACTTCGAGTTTTGGTAAATCAACCAAAAACGGAATCGAACTTGCGACCGAGGAAATCAATAAAGCCGGCGGCGTCAATGGTAAGCAATTCCAGCTTTTCATTGAAGATGATCAAGGGCGACCTGAGCAGGCAAAAACGGTTGTTCAAAAATTAATCAGTCAGGATAAAGTGCATGTTGTTTTAGGCGAAGTCGCTTCGACGAATTCTTTGGCTGCGGCACCTGTTGCGCAGGAAGCGAAAATCCCAATGATTTCTCCATCATCGACGAATCCGGAAGTAACGAAACGAGGCGATTATATTTTTCGCGTCTGCTTTATCGATCCGTTTCAAGGCTCGGTAATGGCAAAATTTGCCGCCCACGATTTGAAGGCGAAGACCGCAGCTGTATTTGGCGATGTTCAATCAGATTATAGTAAAGGTCTCACGAATTTCTTTGAACAGGAATTTAATAAACTAGGCGGAAAAGTTATAGATAAGCAGGCTTATACGCAAAATGATGCGGATTTTAAGAGTCAATTGACAAACATTCGTCAAAAGAATCCAGACGTAATTTACGTGCCGGGTTATTACGGCGAAGTAGGAATTATTGTTAAGCAGGCACGCGAACTCGGAATGACTATGCCGATTCTGGGCGGAGATGGATGGGATTCACCGGAAATTTGGAAATTGGGTGGTGATTCATTGAAGAACACATTTATTTCTAATCATTATTCCGTAGAAAATCCGTTGCCGGAAATTCAAAAATTCGTAAAAGCTTATGAAGCGAAGTTTAATGTCAAACCGGATTCGTTAGCTGCTTTGGCATACGATTCTGCTTATGTGCTTGCCGATGCTTTAAAACGAGCCGGCACTGCCGCTCCGGATAAACTTCGAGATGCCATTGCCGCAACCAAAGATTTCAAAGGAATAACGGGCAATATTACGATAAACGATGAACGCAATGCTGTTAAATCGGCGGTTGTTCTGGAATTGAATCCAGCTGATCGAAAGCTTCAATATAAAACGACTATCTCTCCGGGTGGAGAAGAAAGTCCGAGAGATGACGCGAAAGCCGCCAGTGCAAATTCCAATTCTGCCGGTGGAAACAACACTGAAAATTCTGCGGCGGAGACCAATACCGGAAAATCAGACGAGAAAAAAGATGATGCCGGAAAGTAGCTTCAGCATCATGTGTTAGATAGATTCAGTTTCCAGTTTGCAGATTTAGGTTAGACAATTTCTTGAAATCTGTGACCGGAAACTGAAGTCTCGAAACGTTTTAATATGGATACTTTTATTCAGCAGCTTATCAACGGCTTAACCATCGGATCGATCTACGCCCTTATCGCACTTGGTTATACATTGGTATACGGGATTCTAAAGTTGATCAATTTTGCGCACGGCGATGTTTACATGATCGGTGCTTACATGGGATTTCTGTTAGCCGTTTATGTATTCGATTCGCAGCCCTCAATTTTCGCATTTGTTGCTGTTCTTTTCGGTTCGATGATAATCGCCGCAATAATCGGCGTGCTCATTGAGCGTTTTGCATATCGTCCGGTGCGGAAGTTTTCGCGAATGACAACTCTGATCACCGCGATGGGAATGTCACTGCTGATCGAATATCTGTTCACCTTCATTTTTTCGGGGATACCTAAATCTTTCCCTCTTTTGATCTCCAACGAAAATTATAACCCGTTTGGCAACGTCACTATCAACACGTCTCAAATACTAATTTTTGTTGTATCTGTGATTTTGATGATCGGGCTGCAATATATCATTTTCTATACAAAGGTCGGTAAGGCGATGCGGGCTGTTTCGTTTAACTTAAATTCTGCGAAACTAATGGGAATTAACACTGATTTTGTAATCGCGTTTACCTTTGCGATCGGTTCAGCTTTGGCTGCGGCAGGAGGCGTTTTAGTCGCACAATACAACAATAAAATATTTCCGCTGATGGGTTTGATGGCTGGATTGAAAGCCTTTGTCGCTGCGGTACTGGGCGGAATCGGAAACGTTCCGGGAGCAGTGCTTGGCGGGTTGCTAATTGGAATGGCGGAAACATTTGTGGTTGGATACGGGCAAAATATCGGGATTCCTTCAACTTATCGTGATGCCGTCGCATTTGCGATATTGATTTTGGTTCTTTTAGTTCGTCCCGCAGGTTTGCTCGGCTCAGACGTACAAGAAAAAGTATAAAGCGATTGACAATTCAAACGATGGTTTTTTGATTTCAGACGGTTCACAATTAATAAAGATATGTCCTTTTGGATGAAAAATTTAGCAGGTGCTTTGGTCATAGTCATTTTTCTCTATATTTTGAATATGATGATGAGCAGCAGCGGTTTCTTCGGAATGGGTGTTGATAATTACTCAGCAAGATTGCTGGTGTTTATTGCAATCAACATCATTTTGGCGACTTCTTTGAACCTGATAAATGGTTTTACCGGGCAATTTTCAATTGGGCACGCCGGATTTATGGCGGTCGGCGCATATTCGTCCGCCTATTTTACCGTCAACTACGGTCGGGGGATTGTGGATTCCGTCGCCTTTTTGGGTGAAACGGGTTCGACCAGCGTTGTCTTGCTGATAGCCGTTGCCATTGGTGCGATTGTCGCCGCAATTATGGGGTTGATAGTTGGCATTCCTTCACTGCGCTTGAAAGGCGATTATTTGGCGATTGTGACTCTTGGCTTTGCGGAAATAATTCGCATCGTCATTTTAAACATCGATGCAGTTGGCGGTGCAACTGGTTACCAGGTTCCGGGTTACGCCAGCTTTTTATGGATCGGATTCTTTACTGTTTTAACGGTCGTTGTTGTTCATAACATTGTTAAGTCGGATATGGGAAGAGCCCTTATTTCGATTCGTGAAGATGAATTAGCTGCCGAGGCGATGGGTGTCAATACGACGCGTTATAAAGTTATTTCGTTTGTTATCAGTTCAGCATTTGCAGGAATCGCCGGAGTTCTTTTTGCTCATTACAATAAATTTTTGAGCACGAACGATTTTCAGTTTATTAAGTCGTTTGAAATTATCATTATGATTGTGATTGGTGGAATGGGTTCGATGACCGGAGCGATCATCGGAGCAATCGTTGTAACACTTCTGCCCGAACTTTTGCGTGAATTACCGCCGATCGATTTACCCGGTTTTGGGGTCGTTAACTTCGCTGATCTGAGGCTGGTAATTTTTGCTCTAATTCTGATATTGACTATGATCTTCCGACCGCAGGGAATTTTTGGAACACGAGAATTCGGATTGAGCTGGCTCAAACGTCCGCGCAAGGCACCCGAAGGAACGGAAGCTGTCGGTGGAACCGGCGGCGTGCCGATTGCTGAAGACGAAGATGCCAAACACCTGACGAGCGAAGGAGACGAAAATGAATAGCAACGGAAGTTCGACAGCTCTAAAAACGGATGAAGCGACTATGCAATTTGGCGGTTTGGTTGCCGTCAATAAACTCACGATGGATGTCACGGAAGGTGAGATTTACGGCTTGATCGGTCCAAATGGTGCTGGAAAAACAACCATCTTCAATATTCTGACCGGAGTTTATGAACCCACGGGCGGCGATATCGTTATTAATGGAACGCGCGTTAATGGTTTAAAACCATATCAAATCTCTCGTCTTGGCGTCTCGCGTACTTTCCAAAATATTAGACTGTTTCCAAGCATGAGCGTATTGGAAAACGTAGTTACAGCCTGTCACCGCCATGCGAACCAGGATATTTTCGATGCCGTCCTAAGATTACCGAAATACTTTAAGGACGAAAAAGTGCATCGTGAATTTGCTATGGAATTGCTCGAAATTTTTGACCTTGCTAAATATAAGGACGAAGGCGGAACTAGTCTTCCTTACGGTAAACAACGCCGTCTTGAAATAGTCAGGGCTTTGGCAACAAAACCAAAACTGCTTTTGCTCGACGAACCGGCAGCAGGAATGAATCCGTCCGAACAAGAGGACTTAACGGGTTTGATAAAAGAAATACGTGACAAACTAAATCTTACGATCGTACTTGTAGAACACAATATGCGCGTTGTAATGGGAGTTTGTGACCGAATTCAAGTGGTGGACTATGGAAAATCGATTGCGCTTGGATTGCCTGGTGATATTAAAAATGACCCGAAAGTTATCGAGGCTTACCTAGGAGACTGATTTTACCTTCGAATTTCGATTTGTCATACACTTATCGATTATATTTAAAGTTGAATTGATAAGATAATAAGCAGAATAAGATCGCAAATCGGCCATCGAAAATTTCATTATGCTTAAATTAGAAAATGTTTCAGTCAGTTATGGTGCTATCGAGGCATTGACGGATATTTCTTTGCGTGTTGAAAAAGGCGAAGTTGTTACGCTGATTGGTGCAAATGGTGCCGGAAAAACGACTACACTCCGAACAATCACCGGTTTGCTTGAACCCAAAAAAGGTCGGGTAACTTACGAGGGAGAAGATATAAGCGGTGTGCCGACCCATACACTCGTTCCGAAAGGTATTGCAATGTCTCCGGAAGGACGGGGTGTTTTCGCAAATATGAGCGTTCGCGAAAATTTGGAAATGGGAGCCTATATTCGAAACGACAAAGGTGAGATCGCCAAAGATATGCAAAAGGCGTTTGACCTGTTTCCGCGTTTGAAGGAGCGTGAGTCTCAAAAGGCGGGTACGCTCTCGGGCGGTGAGCAGCAAATGCTTGCAATGGCAAGAGCCCTGATGTCACGTCCGCGACTCCTGCTTCTTGATGAACCTTCCCTTGGTCTTGCACCGCTGCTTGTTCATACGATTTTCGAATCGATCGAAAACATTCGCAATGAAGGTACGACAATCTTGCTCGTGGAGCAGAATGCAAATGCCGCACTTCATCATTCAGACAGAGCGTATGTACTTGAAACCGGAAGGATCGTTATGGAAGGCACGTCAAAAGAGTTGGCGGAAGACCCGAAAGTTAAAGAGGCTTATCTAGGCGAATAGTAAAATCTACTCGACAAAGAGATATCAAGCCGTATTCCGATAAATTTCCCCAATAGTATTCAAAGTCTGGTATAACGAGCGAAAACGAGGCTTTCTAAAAAGTCTTTTTTTTTCGCCGCGAATTTGCAGGGGGAAAGCGGCGAACAAAGAACTTCTTGTCAGTCTTCTGCAAATTCAGACGTTACACTGCGGCAATTGTTTTAATGTGCCGTCAGCAACCAAATCGTCATTCAGACCGCCTCTTTTCTTATGATCGATTAGTTTCCCGGAGGCGGTTGCGGTGGCTGCTGGGGTAACTGCAACCCCGGCGGGAGACCTGGGATCTGCGGTTGGTCTTGTTTGCTCGCTTCTTCGAGTTTTGCGACCGCATCTTTGTAGATCTTGATCTCACCTTTCGATTCCATTTTTTGGCGAGCAGCAGCGAGATAATCAGAGAAAATGCGACCGCGTTTTTCATCAAGCTTTGTTCTGACGAGTTGTTCGCGTTCCTTTGAGTAGTTATCCATATTGGCTTCTTCCCGCTCATTTACGCCAACGATCAGCCAGTTATCTCCAACCTTTATAGGTTTTGTAACCTCGCCCTGTTTCAATCCGTAGATTGCATCTTCGAGCGCCTCAGAGGTCGACGCACTCGGACCTTCGCCAAGCGGTGAACCGAGAATAAAATCTTTCGCTTCGCGCGCTTCAAGTTTTGCACCCTGCGCCGCACTACTCAATCCGCCAACATTTGCGGCGTTTTCTGAAATTCGTTTTGCGATCGATTCAACCTGCTCGCGCGCCTGTTTGGTTTTGACAGCTTCGACAACCTGACTTCTGACTTCCTCGAATTCAGCTTCTCTTGGAGCCTTCTTATCAACAAGGAGTGGTATCGCAAATCCTCCCGGAATCGGGATCTTATCTCCGACATCATTTACCTTTTCAAGCGACGCTATGCCTTGCTCAAAGTCTTGAGAAATTCCAAGATTATCAATTTCATCGCCGGGTTTCACGTAACCCGTATCGCGAACCATCTCGCTTACGGACATATTCGCTTGAGATGCAAACTCTTCAGCGACCTTTTGAACATCTTTTACACTCTTCAGCTTTTCTACGGCTTTTCCGGCCAAAATCGCATTTGCCTCATAGGCTTTGCTGTTTCTGCGGCTTACTTCAATCTCCTTTTTTCCTTGTTCGAATGGCTTCGGAACCGATTCTGCTTTACGTAAAATATAGAAGTTACTTCCAAATTTGAGAGGTTCGGTGATCTCGCCGTCCTTCATGCTTAGGACTCTCTGATACGGATCGGTTGGGTTATTCTGATTTTCTCTCACCAAACCAGTAACCTTTCCTCCGTCTAAAGCAGTACTTGGTTTTTCGGACTGTCCCTTTGCCGTTTCCGCAAACTTAGTTTCGGATACTGTCTCGCCTTCTTTTTTCAGCGATTCGACAATTTCGTTTGCCTTTTGCAATACCTGAGATTCGTCCTCCGGCTTATTAACACGTAAAACGATTTCCTGAATTCGAACACCCGCAAGTTTTTTATCGGCCGGCAGTTTATCAAACGCTTCTTTAAGCTCTTCATCCGTAAAAGTAAGTTTTTCGCCGATCTTTGAGGTTTGCAGATACAAATATCTTATTTTCTTTTGGGGCGAGCTTATATAATAACTTTTCTTATTCTTTTCAAAATAATCCTTTAATGCAGCATCGCTTGGTGTTATTGATTCCGTTAGATCAGCCGTATTCACAGGGACGTAGGTCAAACTAAATTTTGTATTTCGGCGTTTATAGTCATTTAAAACTTCCTCTTCAGAAACTGAGACACCGGCCGTTACGAACGCAACGAGCTTCTGTTGGCTGATTTCGTCACGAATTCTTTCTTCAAAGTCAGCAACCGAACCCGACTGACGAATCGCATTCTGCTCGTAAAGCTTTTGATCAAAAGGCTTGCCGTCCTCGGGTTTGAAAATGTCTCGTATTCTTTCGGCAACCTCAGTATCCGAGGCAGTCAGGCCAAGGCGAGCCGCTTCAACACGCGTGAGTTTTCCCTGTATCATCTGATTTATTAGCAAGCTCGGCATTGCCGGAAATTGAGGCTGAACCTCGCGGAGCCTTTCCTGCATCGAAGCTACGTCGCCGATCGTAATTTTCTCCGACCCAACCTTTGCTGCGGTTTCGTTGTTTCGGCTGAGGTTTTCCTGAACACCCTGTGTAGGAGCATAGAAAACGACGAGACTTCCAACCAATATAACTGCGAAGAATATGAGAAGAAAGTTTCTCGTACGCTCCATTTTTTTGAAGAACTTTAGCATTGCTTAAACACCTATTTTATTTACGTAAAGGATAACCGAAGAAATATAATTCCCAGTTTTTTTGCAAACCGTAATTTTATCAATCAAGTAGTTAAAAGTAAAAGGAAACCGTAACGAAGCCTTCGGGCACAAACGAGTATCGTTCTTTTACAATTTCCGTAAAATGCCTGTATCTTATTGCCTATGGACGTGGAGTATCAGTATTGGCATTGGATTTTCTTTTTTGCGGTTATCCTGACGGCGCTGTACGTCGATATCGGAATTGTCAATCGGAAGGCTCATGCGCCGAGTCGGAAGGAAACGATTGCCTGGAGTATTGTTTGGGTGTCACTCGCGTGTCTTTTTGGTTTTTATACTTTGTGGCAGTTTGGCAGTTTTAAGGCTAAGGAGTTTTTTACCGGTTATCTTATTGAGCTATCGCTGTCAATTGATAATCTTTTTGTTTTCCTGCTTATATTCGGCTTCTTCAAGGTTCCCAAAGCGTTTCAGCATCGCGCCCTTTTTTGGGGTATTTTTATGGCTCTCGTGATGCGAATGGTCATGATTTTTGCGGGCGCCCAATTGGTCGAACAATTCGAATGGATTTTATACTTTTTTGGCGGCTTTCTGGTCTATACCGGGGTAAAGATGTTTGGTGATGACGAGTCTTTTAATCCGGAAGAAAGTATGATTGTTAGTTTAACGACGAGATTCGTCAGGATTGAGAATCGTTATGACGGTGAGAAATTCTTTACCAACATAAATGGAAAGCGTGTAGGAACTCTGCTGCTATTGGTTCTTATCGTGATCAACGTAGCGGATTTGGTTTTTGCCGTCGATTCGATTCCTGCAATTTTTGGAATCACGACAGACCGATATATCGTCTATACTTCAAACATTTTTGCGATTCTTGGGTTGCGGACGTTTTTCTTTTTGCTCGCCGACATGGCAGACAGATTCCACTATCTGAAATATGGTCTCGCTTTCGTACTTAGTTTTATCGGCGTCAAAATGCTCTTGCCACTTTTAGCCGAAGGCGCGATAATGGTTATGGGGCAAGATAACCACTCGGCTTTCGCAGATTTCGCACATCGCTTTGTAAATGGGGAGTTTAAGCAAGGGTTCATAAATCTTTCCCTGGGAATTGTGGCCGGCACGATAATTCTTTCGATAATTTTGTCGCTGATCTTTCCGCCTGCGGCTGAGACGGAAGAATCAAAGCTTATTAAGACTTTAGATCCAGATTCGGATACCGAGTAATTGTCCTAATCAATGAGCGTTGATCCCTAGGGGGGCCGTCCCATCCTTCCAAAGCTATAAATAATAAAATGGATAACGATTTTCGCAGGTATTACGTTGACTGGTGGAGCATTCGAAAAAGCACCATTTACGCAATAGTTGCGCTCATAGTCACCCTTATCATTGCTGCAGGCGGCGTTTGGTGGCTTTGGCAGAATGATTGGGTAATTAGTCCGCCGACGGATCAAAAGGCGCCTAAAGATTCTGCCACTATCATTTCATTTGAGGGAAACGTCAGGATCGTGAGGGTCGCGACCCGTGCGACCGAACGAGTTACAAAATCGACATTTGTTCAGGCGGGAGATACGGTTCAAACACAGGCTGACGGGCGCGCCCAAATACGTATGATCGACGGCTCGATTCTCTCAGTACGCCCTGATAGCACGGTAGTTATTAGCGACAGCACTTCTATTCTCGGCGGAACAAGCGTCAGGGTTAAGCTTGACGACGGGCAGATCAAAGTAAGCACGGAGAATCATCCTGAAACTTCGAACAACGTAGTTGAAATCAAAGAGACTGAAAACAAGATGCTTTCACAGTCCGAGGCAAGCTTCAATATAAACCCCAAGACAGATGCCGGTGAAATACGGATCAACCGCGGCGGTGTGGAAAGTAGCGCTGGCGGCGAAACAACAGTTTTAAAAGAGAATGAGTTTGTCTCGATCAAGGACAGAAAGATAGTTTCAAAGGAAAAATTATTGAGTGCACCGGACCTTGATGAGCCTTCACCCTCTAAACAGATATTTGTAGGCGGTGGAGCAAACGTGTCGTTCAAATGGGGCGAATCAGAAGGTTATAAAGGTGCGATCTATCAAATGCAATTGGCAAAATCTCCATTTTTTGTGGGCGGCAAAATGATCAAAGAAAGCGACACAATTAAAGGAACCAGCGCCTCCGTGGGCAGATTAGAACCTGGAACCTATTTTTGGCGCATCCGGGCTTCGATCCCTTCGGGACAGGTAAGCGAATGGAGCGATCCTTCAAAATTTACTATTGTGAAGAGAAGCGGGTCTAGTGGCTTGGAAGCCACTGATTGGAAAATCGAACGGGTTGGAGGCGGGGTCTATATATTGAAAGGAAATACGAAACCCGGAGCGACTATCAAAATCCTCGGACGTGAGACGTATGCTCAATCTGACGGATCTTTCAAATTACAGGTTTCGTCCGGATCCTCGACTGTTGTTGTCGGCGTATCCGATGAAAAAGGTAATCGTAGTCAATATACGATTTCTCTAAAGACCGGGAAACCATTACGTTAAATATCGGTTTCACTCGTTTTGACTCAAATAAGAAGCCGACATCAGAACATAACTGATCCAAATAGCGTCTGCCAATAAAAGGTGACCGATCTGCATCAGGATCGGTGCGAGCATAATGAGCGTAAGGGCGCCAAATGCGAATTGGAGAACTATAAACGCTGTTAAAAAGTTGCGGAATTTCGAAAGCGTAGAATTTTCGGAATCCTGTTTTTTTAACCAAGCGCCGAGAAATAAGAGATAACCTCCCATCATTACTGACAAGATCGGATGAGTTACCCTCAATCGAAGGAGCATATGAGAAGTGTTCGAAAAATCCTGCCTGAATCCTTCGATCAATGAATTTACCGGAAACAGCATACTCGAAAGTGCGGCCAAAACGCCGCTCGAGCCGATCAGAAGCATTCCGATGACGCCGAGCGCGAGAAGGATTGAGGTCTTTCGGTCTACCCTGTCTAATTTCAAGACGTGCTCGCCGCTTGCTAACCATGCGGTCATACTCAATGCAGCCAGCAGAATAAATGTGTTTACCAAGTGTCCAATCGCCCAGAACGGTCGGGCATCGGATAGCGTTTCCGCGGTATTTCCGGTTAGTACAAGGCCCGCTCCAATTAGCGCTTCCGTGATGATAAAGAGAAACGAGAGAATCGCAAATACCCGTATTTGGTTAGGTCGTTTGAACTTAACCAAAACTACGATCATGAGAATTAAGACAAGGAAAAAATCGATTCCGCTCATTATCCTGTGCGAAAATTCAATAACGGTTTTGAGCTGCGGGGCAGTAGGGATCACCTCGCCATGACACGTGAGCCAATGTTGTCCGCATCCATCACCCGATTTCGATGCGCGCAAGAATACTCCCCAAAGTATTACAAGTACATTATAAGCAAGAGTAAACCAGGCAAATTTTGCGAACTTCGAAAGTTTCATTTCTTAAACCGGTCTGATAAATTAACCAATGAAAATTGAGAATAGCACCCGAAAGAGGAAATAAAAAATCTCGATATAATTAGAAAAGTTTATGGAGATCGAACATTTTTTTACTTGTCCATACTGTTGGGAGGAGATTTCAATGGTAATCGATTTATCGGTAAGCGGACAGGTTTATACGGAGGATTGCGAAGTTTGTTGTCGTCCGATTCAAATCAAATACGAAGCTGTATCGTCAACATTAAAATCCTTCGAAATTATTGAGCAATGAAAATAATCAAGCTAATTGTTATCCTCATACTTTTTATAGTTGTGCGTGCACAAGGGGAATCGCCATATGTCGTCGTACTTGGAGTCGCCCAAGATGCCGGAGCACCGCAGATGGGATGTATAAGCCAATTTTGTAAGAATGCCTGGACTAACAAAAGTCTGCGCCGGATGGTTTCATCTATCGCGCTTGTAAATCCGGATACAAAACAGCGTTGGATCTTCGACGCAACTCCCAATTTACCGGAACAATTCCAAAATCTAAAAACAAAGACAAACGATTTCTCGAACAATCTTGACGGGATCTTCATAACGCACGCCCATATAGGCCATTACACCGGGTTGATGTTTTTGGGAAGAGAATCGATGAACGCGAAAGCGGTAAAGGTATTTGCCATGCCGCGCATGATGCAAATGCTCGAACAAAATGCTCCGTGGTCGCAGCTGGTCGACCTCGGGAACATTAAGATCCGTGAAATTCAGGATAAGCACATTGTGTCGCTAAATGAACAAATTCGTGTTACCGCATTTATCGTTCCTCATCGGGACGAATTCTCCGAAACCGTTGGGTATGAAATTGAATCTTCCAACAAAAAGCTCATTTTTATTCCGGATATTGATAAATGGGAAAAATGGGATCAGAAGCTGAGTGAGGTAATAAAAAATTGTGATTTTGCGTTCGTGGACGCCACGTTTTATAAAGATGGTGAGATTCCGCGTCCGATGAGCGAGGTTCCCCACCCGTTTGTTTCCGAAACAATGGAGTTATTGAAAGCCCTCCCCTTAAATGAAAAGAAAAAGGTTCATTTTATTCATTTTAATCATTCAAATCCGATTGTTCAGGGAAATCGCGAAATCATAAATGAGGTTAGAAAAAAGGGCTTTAATATTGCATACGAAGGACAAATCGTAAAGCTTTAATGATCTAAGCGAGAACGAATGAAGAAAGAACGAATCGACAAACTTCTAGTTTCAAATGGCTTTGCTGAATCGCGGGCGAAGGCCCAGGCAATGGTTATGGCCGGGATCGTTTTGGTGAATGATCAGCGCGTCGATAAGGCTTCAGAATCCTTTTTCGACGGAGAACCTATTCGTATCAAAGGCGACTCGCCGGAAACGAAATTTGTTGGCCGCGGAGGGTTAAAGCTTGAGAAAGCTCTCAACCAATTTGACATACGTCCAAACGAATATGTTTGTCTGGATATTGGTTCATCGACAGGAGGATTCACCGATTGCTTGTTGCAGAATGGGGCTCGAAAAGTAGTTGCCGTGGACGCTGGCACGAATCAACTCGTTTGGAAGCTGCGAAATGATCCGAGAGTCGAAGTTCGGGAGAATGTAAACGCCCGGTATCTTGTGGCGGCGGACTTCGAAGAACGGTTTGACCTCATTGTAATCGACGTATCGTTTATTTCCGTTACCAAAATATTGGGCGCGCTAATATTGCTTCTCAAGGAAACGGGAAAGATTATTACTTTGGTAAAGCCTCAGTTTGAGGTCGGTCGCGGCGAAGTCGGAAAAGGTGGAATCGTGCGGGATCCGGCAAAACACATTGAAGTTGTATCAAACGTTAACGAGTTTGCAGCCGGAATCGGGCTAGAGGCTAGCGAAGTCGTCGACTCTCCGATCCTCGGAGCCGACGGCAACAAAGAATTTCTGGTGCTTTATGAACCCAAAAGCTGATGATATGAAGCAACGCGAAAGCGAGAAGTTTATTGAAGGAATCGACTACTACTTTGAAGACGGTCTTTTCGTTTTAACGGAAACGTTTCTGCGTAAACGCGGATTCTGTTGCGAAAATGGGTGCCGGCACTGTCCCTACCAACAAGATGCGAAGGAACCTCTACAAAAGGAAAGTCTCTAATTCCTCAGCCTCCGCTAACACATTCGCCTGCAGTAATGTTTCAGGTTTCGGCGCCTTTGAAATTGTAATCGGAGCTTGCGGCGAACAACATGCCTCGACCAGACGGTCAAATTCTCTCTGCATTTCCGGCTGTATAGCTATACTCTGGATAGTTTCATCGAGGACAGCCTTGAGGTTTTCATTTTCGGGAGGGTTGATTTTGTAGTGCATCCATTTTCCTTCCCTTCTAGCTGACACCAATCCGCATTTACGCAAATACGCCAGATGCCGTGAAATTTTTGGCTGGCTTTCGCCCAAGACTTCGACGAAGAAGCAAACGCAAACTTCCTCATTGCGAATCAGATTTAACAGCCGAAGCCTTGTCTTATCCGCGAGAGCCGCAAACAATTGTTCCATTTCAGAAAGTAATTCACTCTTCGACATATCTGAATATTATCAGATAACGCAAAAAATGTCTTGACATAAGATCTATTGAGCGTTATATTCGCTTTAACATATATGTAAGAGCGTATATGAAAAACCGAGGAGTAAAGAGACAATGAAGACACATATTTCTTTGAATGTAAAAGATATTGAAAAGAGCGTTGAATTTTACGGGAAGATGTTTGATCAAAAGCCGATGAAATTTATCAACTCGAAAAGAGGATACGCGAAATTTGATATTGAGGATCCGCCGTTAAATTTAGCACTCAACGAAGGTTCGTTTGAGACGGGCGGGGGATTGTCCCATTTAGGATTGCAGGTTGAAACGACCGGGGACGTCATGAATTTCAGACAAAGATGGTCTGAAAAAGGCCTGGTTACGGTTGATGAAATGGATGTTAGCTGTTGTTATGCAAAGCAGGACAAAACATGGGTCCGCGACCCGGATGGAAACGAATGGGAAGCATTTGTCGTTCTGGAAAACCTCGAGGCAAAAGAAGCTGAAAACGCTTGTGATTGCGGCGAGAAGGTTTTGGGCGAGGTCCGGGATACCAAAAATGCTGTTGTATCGTGTTGCGACACTCCGAATGAGACTATCACGTCGGATCACGCGGCTCGGGAAACTTGTTGTGTATCCAGTTAGACATATACGGGTATGAATTATAACTAACTGAGTTGAAAAATATGCCTTGGAGCCTATAGTATTTAATCGGTTGAAGATGATCTTCGGCCGATTAATTTTTTGTTGAGGTGTTTTTATGGATTTAGGCCCGCCAGAGCAGCAAGGATTGGACATACGTCCAACGCCAAGGGATGAGATGAAGCTTCATCTACTAGATACGTTCGCTTATGAATTTGTGGGTAACGAAGTTTGGGTAGATTTTAGGATGCCGGAGTTTACGGCGATTTGCCCGTTTTCGGATTTCCCTGATTTTGCAACGATTCGCTTGAAATATGTACCAAACGAACGGTGTATTGAGTTAAAGAGTCTCAAGCTTTATATCAATTCGTTTCGTGATGTGAAGATATTTCACGAACACGTGATAAACGTGATTTTAGACGATTTCGTTAAAGCATGTGATCCATTGAAGTTGAGAATTGAAGGCGATTTCAATGTACGTGGAAATATTAAGACCTTGATAAAAGCGAAATATAAGAAAAAAGACTCCTGAGATTCATTTCTCAAGAGTCTTTTTTTTTCTAAGGTTTTCTTCTGGGTCGTCTTTAATGTCCTGCCGCTGCTAAAGCGCCTACCGCGCCCTCTACATCATCGGCATCCGAGTGAGTGTTGCAGGCACATTCAATCAGCTCGTCGATTTTCTTCTCTATTTTCTTTTCGGTACCAAGATCAGCGTTCCTGACTTCAGACACGATTAAAAACTTAGCCTTTTCCAGCAGACTTTGCTCGCGAAAAGAGAGCTTCTTCTCGATACTTAAAAACGTCAATTTCTTCAAAACATCGGCCGCTTCGAAAATATCACCCGACTGAAGCTTCTCATTGAATTCGCGCGAACGAACTTTCCAGTCGTCCGAAACAGTTTCAAAATCTTCGCCAAGCGTCGTCATTAAATGCTTATACTGTTTTGTTCCGATTATCGGTCTTATTCCAACGGCTTCGGCATTATCCATTGGAACAAAAATCGTTGAATTATCGCTCAAAACCCTGAGCGAATAAAAACGCATTTGATCATCACCGATCTGCTTTTTCTCAATATCTTCTACTAGGCAAACACCCTGATTTGGGTACGCGACCTTCTGCCCTATGCTAAGTTCCATAAAATCCTCCATCAAAATTAAGGTAGAAATGAGGTAGCGAACCGAATGAGTCTAAATCCGCCTTTGCCCAAATGTTTAGGTAGACCTATTGTAACACAGCGTCGGCCCGCTTGGAAAGAAACTTAAGTTTTCGCGCGTAGACGTTTTAATTGATCAGCTTAGAGGTTTTTATGGGGCAGCTTGATAATAAAAGTGGAACCGCTGCCTAAAACAGAATTGACGTGAACTTCGCCATCGTGCAACCGAGCAAGATGTTTCACTATTGCCAGCCCGAGACCGGTTCCGCCGATATCACGAGAGCGCGCACGATCGCCGCGATAAAGGCGCTCAAAAACTCTAGAAAGCTGAGCAGTGGGAATTCCTTCCCCTGAATCCGTTACTTCGATCGCGAGCATGTCGCCGTGTCGATCACATCCGACAGTCACAATTCCATTGTCACGATTAAATTTGATGGCATTATCGACAAGATTGGTCAGCATCTGCTCGAGACGAAATCTATCTGCCATCACCCGGGTTTCCGGTTTCACCCTGTTTTCAAGCATGATCTCTCGTTCACCAGCTTTTGCGGACAAGCTTGCAAGCACGCCCTTGGTTAAATCGAAGAGCGGAATCTCCGCAAGGTTGATCCTGACTTTTCCGGCCTCAATTGAAGAAAGCTCGGAAATATCATGGATCAGATGCTGCATTCTCTCAGCGTTCCGTCTAATGATTCCTAGAAATCGCAGCTTGTTAAGATCGTCATCAACTCCCCCATTTTCTAAAGTTTCAATAAACGCTAAAATAGACGTCAGGGGAGTTCGCAGTTCGTGTGAAATATTTGAAAGAAATTCTTGTCTAACCCTCTCGAGGTGTTCGATCTTGGTGATGTCGTAAAAAACTCCGACGGCATATTTCGAGCCCTCAAAACCACGAGGCGCGACGTTTACATCGAAGGTGCTGTGATTTTCTCGTCTGGCGTCATATACAAACTGGGACGAAGAATCTTTCGTGAGAGCATTTAAAAAGGCCTCATGGACCGACATGTTTCGCACGACTTCGCTTAAACGTTTTCCCACCAAGGGTTCGTCCGGTTTCCCAAATATTAGCCGCGCGGCATCATTTGCGTACGCAACACGAAGATTTTCGCCGACTATCAGCATGCCTTCGCGTAGGTTTTTGAAGATCCCTGGAATATTCAGGTTTGAACCGTCGCCTTCAGCAATCGAACGTGAAAATAAGGATTCCATCTCTAACGTTAAATTATAGGTCTTGCGCTATTTTCTCAAGGTTGGGAAGAATTACTTTGTATATTACTTAAATTCCACGAAACGATACCCCACGCCGACAACCGTTTCGATGCATGCTTCGCAGTCGTCCAGTTTTTGACGAAGGCGGCGAATATGTACGTCCAAAGTCCGCGTATCGCCAAAATAACTATATCCCCAAACGTTGTCGAGAAGATTCTGTCTCGTTGCAACGCGCCCGCTATTGATTGCAAGGTGCTTTAAAAGAGCGAATTCTTTGCGCGTCAATTTCACTTCTTCACCACTGCAAAATACTCGCATATCGACAAAATCAATCGAAAGCTTTTTATCCTTATAAACAGTTATTTCATCGGAATCCGTTCTTCGTAAAACCGCACGAATTCTTGCGATCACTTCTTTTATCGAAAAAGGCTTTGTGATGTAATCATCGGCACCAAGATCCAAACCCGTTATTTTATCAATTTCCGAGGCCTTTGCGGTCAGCATTATTATTGGAATTTCTTTTGTGGTAGGTTCGCGCCGAAGGCGGCGGCATAGTTCGCTGCCGCTCATTCCCGGCAACATCAGATCCAGGAGTATTAGCGAAGGAGGCCGTTTTTCATCGAGCGCAAGACGCAATCCTTTTTCCCCGGATTCGGCAATTTCAATGCGATACCGTTCTCGCTCAAGGTTGTATCGAAGACTTTCAGCGATATCGAATTCGTCTTCTATGATAAGGATAAAGGGCTTCATTGTAATTGTAATAAAACGATCGAACCTTTTGCGTAATGATTGAGAGTATTGGTAACGCTTTAATTGTATGTGAAGAAAATGGTAACAATATTATTCGCTGCCTTTGATTTCAGTACGCAATTTCTAGCCCTATTCCTGCTCGCGCGGACGCAAAATTTCAATTAATTCGCCCGCTTCCGTTTCAGTTTGCTTCCAACTTACTACCGGAAAATCGATAACGGCCAAGGCCGCTGTCGGCATGCGTTCATGTTTTCCGGTCAAGGCCTGCACAAGTTCTTCGAATCCCCAGTTGTGTCCGACGATCATTACCGATTGAAACTCATCGCTCAAATTCGAAACCGTTTTTAGGAGCGAATCCAGCCCGGCTTCATATATGTTTCTTTCAAACCCGATCTCCGCATCAATTTCGGCCGATTTCTTAACGAGCTCCGCAGTTGATTTAGCTCTTTGTGCCGGCGAACTCAGGATATATTCCGGAATCAGCCCTTTTTCCGCCATGAGTCTTCCCATAAAAGGTGCCGTGTTGTTACCTCGTTTATTGAGCGGTCGCTCGAAATCCGAAAGATTCGGATCGTCCCAGCTCGATTTCGCATGTCTTAAAACAAACAATCTTTTCATGATTTATTTTTCAGGATTCAACAACTTGTTTAAGTACGATTGCATCCGGTTGGCTGATCGCTTCGAGTGTCTCATGCAATTGCTTTTGAAATGATTTTTTCTTTTTCACACGAAGAATATCCGCAAGCGAAAGGATGCCCTTTAATTTCCCCTTGCCGCTTACTACCGGAAGACGCTTTACCTTGTGCTTTCTCATCTTCTTAAGCGCGGTATTTACGGAATCATTAGGGGCGCAGGTTACGGGTTTGCCGTTTATAACGTCGCTGATCCGGATATCGCTGGCCATTTGATTTCGCGACGTTAGGGCAATACAAACGTCTCTGTCTGTGATCATTCCGACCACTTCGTTTTCTCGTCTTATTATCGGCACTACGCCGCAATCTTTCTGCCACATTATGCCGACGGCTTTAGCCAAACTGTCCTTTGCGTGACAGCATTCTACACCCGGTGTCATTATCTTTTTCACTTTCATATCTATAGAAAACCTTAATTAACCGACTAATTCGATTTTTGGTCTTTTGCTAAATTCGTTTTAATAATTACTATATCAAAAAGATGAAGACACAAAGACTCGCGGCAATCGATATAGGCTCAAACTCATTAAAATTAGCGGTTATGGAAGCGGCTGCCAGCGATTCTTTTACGATAATCTCTCAGGATCGCGAGCGTGTAAGGCTTGGACAGGAAACACTGCAAAATAAGTATTTATCGCCGCAAGCAATTGATTCATCAGCAGATGCAATTTCCAGATTTAAATCGATTGCCGAAATGCGGGAAGTTGATTCGCTACGCGCGGTCGCAACGGCATCCGTCAGGGAAGCAAAAAACGCTGCTCAATTTGTAAGGGAAATCGAGCGGCGAACGGGAATTCATATCGAAGTTTTGCCGTCGCTTGAGGAAGCTCGTCTCATTGGGATCGCCGCATCGCAGTATTTCGGACAAGGAGGAAGTTCGATCCTTAACATTGATATCGGGGGAGGTTCTACGGAAATTTCGCTGATGGAAAACGGCGAAGCAAAAAAACTTTTTTCGATGAAACTTGGTGCGGTTCGGTTAAGTGAGAAATACTTGTTGAGCGATCCCGCGAAGGAGAAAGAACTCAGCAGAATTAGAAAGGAGGTCGCGTTTGCACTTGAAAAACCTGTTCGCAAATTAAAAAATGAAAAATGGAAAGTCTCGAGCGGCACGTCTGGAACGATTCTTAGTTTGGCATCGTTAATTGGGTTTCAATCGGCAAACGACAATTTGGACTGGGGAGCGGTCGAATTAAAAAGACTCGTCGGCATCAACAAAATACTCTCAAAACTCTCTATCAAAGATCGCGCGAAAATTCCCGTCATCAGCGAAACACGCGCGGAGGTGATTCTCGCGGGCGGATTGATTTTAGAAGGGGTAATGGAAGCTTTGGGGATCGAATCTCTTGAACCTTGTCCGTATGCGCTTCGGGAGGGCGTAATAATTGACCATTTACGCGAGATCGAAACGGAAAGCCTACCACCCGTTCCCGATGTTGACGACATTCAACTCCGGGATGTTTTTGCGGTTGGAAGACGATTTGGCTACGAAGAAAATCACGCGTTGAAAGTCGCTGATATGGCGGAGAAGATCTTCGATAAACTCGCGCCGATCTACGGGCTAAAACGCCACGAACGGACACTGCTTTCTGCGGCGGCTTTGCTCCACGACGTGGGCTATCACATTTCACATGAAGCACATCATAAGCATTCGCTGTATCTAATAAAACATTCTGAAATGACCGGATTTTCCGAGGGTGAAAAATCGATCATCGCAAATGTCGCGCGATATCATCGGAAAGCATTTCCGAAACCGCATCATATTTATTACACGGATCTAACCGAAGCTGACCAAAAAATCGTTGACAAACTTAGCTCGATCTTGCGGATCGCCGATGGGCTGGATCGCGGATATGAGGGTCGCGTTAAAGATATAGAATTCGAAAAATCGAAAAAAACGCTTAAGTTAACCCTTTTTAGCGATGAAGATTGCTCAAGCGAGATTTATGCGATCAAGATGAAAAAGGAATTTTTCGAGATAACATATAATTGCACTCTTGTGATAAAGCAGGCTCCAATCGCAAAAACGGTCTGAATTTACTCATTCATATCAAGCAAATTAACAACCGCATCCCGCCTAAAATCAAAAATATATTTTAGCTCACGTTTTACAAACCAATGCGCCAAATCCCCAAATGGTTCAAAGGGAAGACGGTATTTAATGGTGTCGTCCATCAGCGTTTCGCCCGATTCGGTTTCGCTGAATTTGTGCTCATGTATCCATTGCGTGTAAGGACCTTTCAACGATTCATCAATAAAAGAATGCGGCGGATCCCACTCAGAGATCAAGGTTCGCCATGTGATCGGAAATCCCCGAAGCGAAAGTTTATAATCGATCAATGCACCTTTTGAAATCTCGGGCGGCATCGCTGTGATCTTAAAATTTAACTCGGGAGGCGTAATCAGCCCGAGATTTTTGGCGTCGGAGAAAAAGTCAAAAACCTTCGCCCGCGGAAGTTTCAGTTGCTGTTTACGATGTAAAGTATGTTCGGCCAAATGTGAGTTAGGTTCGTGCCTTATTGCTTTTCGGCGATTTCTTTTTTCAATTGGACAATAAAAGATTCTGCAACGCTTCGCTCATCGCTTGCTGGAAAATCTCTTATAAATCTTTGGTACACGGCAATCGCTTTTTTCTTTTCCTCCATCTTTTCGTAAACCGACCCAAGCAGCATATACAAAACCGGTTCGGTCGCCGAAAGCTGGTCTATCGCTTTTTCGAAGGATTTTGCCGCTTCACCGTAATAGTATTTTTCATCATCAAAATCTTTCTCGGCGGATGCGCCTTCTGCTTCGTTTTGGAAGATCAATCCCAAACCGGTATGAGCTTCAGGTTGGAAACCTTTACCTTCACGAACTGCTCTATCGAAGGATTCAATTGCCTTATCGATCTCATTGTCTGAGCGAAATATTCTCCCTTCGACCGCCGAAGCCTCCGGATAGATCGGGCGGATCTTTCTCGCACTTGCTATGGCAGAATGCGCGGCTTCATTGTCATATTCCGTTAGCGCCCGCGCCAACCCGAGATAAGCCTCGGCGTAATTTGGACGCAAACTTACCGCCTTCTTGTAGAGTTCGATCGCGTTTGACTTGTCTTCATCGACAACCTTCTCAGCTTCCTGAAAGGCCAATTCCGCCTGATCAGCAGTTTTGACCAGATCGATCTTAATCGCGCCCCGCTGAGCGGCAGTCAGCTTCTTTTCGGCCTGTTGAAAACCGAAAGCACGAACCTGAAGCGACCTTATCCCTGCGCCGACCGGTTTTATTTCAAGTTTCCCGGAAGAATCCGTGACTCCTCGCTTCACCCCGTCGATCCAAACAGTTGCGTTTGGTTCCGTTTGGAGATTCAAACCCTGAACTCGTTTCTGCGGAAAAACTGCCGCAGTAAAAACGGTAAGAAGTGCGCAAACAATAAATATGTAAAACTTTATTTTCATCTTTGTATCTCCGGCACAATGAGATTGGAGAAGCCACAAGAAAAGTTGCAATCAAATTTATACGCTAAAATTAGCCGATCCGCGAAATTATATCCGAAAGATGTATATCCTCATCGGTTTCAGATTTTACAAAAAGGATCTTGATAAACGGCGGCGCGATGAGGGTTGTCGCAATCGCCATAAACAGAACCGCTCCAAACAATTTTCCATTGATCGCGGCTAAACCTAAACCAATTTGTGCGACTACGATCCCCACCTCGCCGCGCGGAACCATTCCCATTCCGACTTGTGCGGATTTCCGCCAACCTTCACCATACGCTCCTATTCCGCAACCAATCAGCTTTGTAAATATTGCTACTAGGGTAATTAGGACCGCAAATAAAACGAGGGACGTGTCCCTGAAAATTCCCAGGTTTAGCTGCATTCCTATATTTACCAGGAAAAAAGGAACGAGAAATTCGGTAACGCCATTTGTCATCCGGCGCATTTTTACGTTTTCCTCGGTTGCCTCCGAGAGCGCCATCCCCGCAAGAAAAGCGCCGATTATCGCCGCAACCTGCATATATATTGCCGCTACTGACAAACCGAGACACATTATCAAACCGAAGTTAAAAAATGGCTTGCTCATGCGGAGCTGCTCGATTTTTGGTCCAAGTCTTGTCATCAAGACCGCTCCAAGCACCGCAACACCTACGGTAAATAAAATTGCCGATCCGGTCGTCCCCGCAAGGTTAAAATAGCTGATATTTCCTTTGCTTACGCCCGATACTACCGAGAGTATCAGTAACCCAAGTATATCGTCGATAACCGCGGCGCCAAGAATTATACGGGCGGCATCGCTATCCAATAGCCCAAGCGAACCAAGCACGCGGGCCGTTATTCCGACCGACGTAGCAACAAGCGCAGCGCCTATAAACATTGATTCAATCGTAGTGCTGCCCCACCAACTGGCAAGAAAATATCCACCGATAAAAGGAAATATTATCCCTAAAATGCCAACCAGCAGTGCCTTCCGGCCGACATTAAGAATTGTTTGCGGTTTTGTTTCGAGCCCGACGTGGAAAAGGAGAAAAATTACCCCAATTTCAGCTAAAATGCTGAGAACATCAGTTGGTTCGACCCATCCTAAGACATAGGGACCAATTAAAACCCCTGCGAGAATTTCTCCGACGACGGCCGGCTGTTTTAAACGCTCAAAAAGCTCTGCCATTATCTTGGCGGAGACCAAAATGATGAAAAGCGCCAACAAAATGCCGGCATTTTCTATGTTTGCGGCTAAAACCAGGGGCATTTCTTTTCTTAAGCTCTAATAACGTTTGTTAGATTTTACCGCAAAAAGATGATTGTTGAAAAATTTTTCAACAATCTTCAACGGAATTAAATTTAAATCGGTGTCAAAGCAGCTTGTTTTCCATTACAAATGCCTTTATTTCGGCATTAAATTTTTCAGGTTTCTCCATCATCAAAAAGTGGCTGACGCCTTCCCACATTTGAAATTTCATTTTCGGCGCAACCGACTTAAAATATTCTTCTTCGTCCGCTTTCCACCAGGGCGATTTCGCCATGATTGCCAGCACCGGCACATTTATTTTATCTTCAAACCAAATTTTTCGATCGATCATCCCTTCCATTGCCCCCAATCCAACGTGATCGGGCGTCGCGGTCATGGACGCGCGGATCTCCTGTTTTAGATTTTTATCTTTTACCGGCTGCAGCATGCCATCGATCATTCCTGTGGAACTTTCTTTGAAATTTGCGCGAAACGGCGAGATGAATTGCTCCATTTGCTCTTCGGTTCCGGTTCGGAGCGAGCCATCGACGATCACCAAACCCGCAACTTCTTTTGGATAAAGCCTATAAAACTGTCTGATAACAGGCGTTCCCATACTATGACCGACCAAAACCGCTTTTTTCACATTCGCCTTTTTCATCACAGCCTTGATCGAGTTGGCGAAGTATTCCATCGAATAGTCAGCCTCTGGTTTATCGCTTTTTCCATGTCCCGGTAAATCAACCGCGATAACCCGGTATTCCGGAAATTCATTTACGCTGCGTTTCCAAAAATATGCGCTGCAGGCCCAGCCGTGGATAAATATCAAAGCTTTCTTTCCATCGCCGACTGATTGAAAATGGACTTTGTTATTGTCGAATTCCACCCAATCGCTGTTCGGTCGTTTATCAAAGGCAAAACTCGCAGTCGGAAACAGAATAAACAGAAGCAGAATCGGTAGTAGTTTTCTCATTTGGTTAACCTCGCGATATTGTTTGTTAACCAGTTTAGGACAAAAACTCTTATTTTGAAATTAATTCGGAGTGGGCCGCCAAGGTAGGTTTCTTGGTGTGAGAATTCTCATTTACGAAAAATTATGGGGTATCGGCGGGGGATTCGTGTGAGTTAAGTTTCTCGAATTCCGCTTTTGTAACCCCGAATTGAACCAGCTCCTGTTCGTAAAAAGTACCGATTTTCATATATTCCATTCCAATCTTTCTCATTACATTTTGCGAAGCTTGGTTTTCGGGAAACGCGACCGCCACGATCTTGTCCAGCGATAATTCATTAAAACCATATAGAAGACAACGGGCGGCAGCTTCTGTTGCGTAGCCTCTGCCCCAGCAGTCAGGCGCGATCGCATAGCCTACTTCGATCTCGTTAGTTTCCTTAAGCCTCCATAAGCCGCACCAACCTACGAAATTTCCCGTGGATTTTTCAACCACTCCGCAGAAGCCGAGTTTTTGATCATCCCATTGCTCAGTCATCATCGCGATCCATTTTAGAGATGAATCAATATCGGTTTGCGGCTCGCGAATATAGCGCATAACGAGCGGATCCTTTCTCATCTTATAGATATCTTTGAGATCGCCGTCTTCAAGTTTTCGCAAAACCAGGCGTTTAGTTTCAAACATATTTTCCGCAGACGCTATATCAAATAAACAAGCAAACCGTCTTTCAACTTCGGCTCAAACCATGTCGATTTCGGCGGCATGATTTCGCCCATATCCGAAACGGCAAAAAGATCGTCCATCGTGGTCGGAAATAGCGAAAACGCTACTTTGGCTAGGTCTTCATCTATAATTCTTTCGAGCTCGTCTGTGCCGCGGGCGCCGCCGACGAATCCGATTCGTTCATCCGTCCTTGCATCACCGATTCCCAAAAGGAGCGAAAGCAAATTCTCCTGAAGCATGCTCACATCAAGGCGTTTGATCGGATTTTCGGTTTCGATCAGCTCAGGCAATATTTCGAGCCGGCGCCATTTTCCGTTCATATACATACAAAATTCGCCATGATGCTCCGGCTCTTTTCTTGTTGCATCCTCGACCGTAAACCTCTTCTCAAGCTCCGATAAAAATTCGTCTTCCGTCAATCCATTGAGATCTTTTACAACACGATTGTAAGCAAGGATCTTAAGATCTTCAGCCGGATACATTCCCGCAACGACATAATTGTAATCTTCATCGCCCGTATGATCAGGATTATTTTCGCGGCGTGCTTTTCTCGTCAAGCTCGAACTTTCTGCGCGGTGATGTCCATCAGCGATGTAAAGCGCGGGCACTTCGCCGAAGGCTTCTATCCATTCATCGCTTTCTGCGATCTTCCAAACCGTCTGTTTTACGCCGTCATCGCAGACAAAGCTATATAACGGTTTCTCCTTTATCGAAGTATGAAATAGATCGCGAAGCCGATCCGTATTTCGAAACGCCAGGAATATCAGCCCAGTTTGTGCATCGAGAGCGAGCATGTGCTGTGTGCGGTCCTGCACTTTGTCCGGGCGTGTTTTCTCGTGTTTTTTAATAACATCCGATTCGTATTCATCTATCGAACAACACGCGACGAGCCCCGTTTGCGAATGACCGCCGATCGAAAGTTGGTAGATGTAGACACACCTTTGATCTTCGCGAAAAAACAGCTTGTCGTTTATAAATTTTTCTAAATTTTGTTTTGCGCGCGCGAAAACTTCCTCAGGCGGTGTATTCGCCTCATCTTCAAACTCAGCTTCGGCGCGTGTAACTTTAAGAAAACTAAGCGGATTGTCGTCTAAGAATTCCCGTACTTCCGAGGTGTAAACCACATCGTAAGGAACACATGAAGCTTGTTTTGCATTTTCAGGATTCGGGCGAAGCGCTCGAAAAGGTCTAATAGTTGCCACAATAAACAATTCTCCGATATATAAAGTATTTTTAAACTAAAATTGAAATGTGCTGCCGGGAATCAATGTTCGGGCAGCACATACGCATTCCAAAAAAGGCTAAACTATGGCTTTGTAGCCTTTGCAGGATCGCCCGCATCATTTGGCGTAAGTTCCGGTGTTGCGCTAGAAGACGGTGCGGGATCGTTTGCCGAATTACCGTTCTCATTTTCCGCGTTGGAATTGATATTCGAATTTCCGAGATCTTCTTCGGCCTGCCGGCGTTCTTGCTCTATTTGCTCATCGAGTTTTTTCTCGGCTTCATCGTTCTGATTGATGATCCCATCGCTAAAACCCTTCTTATCGATCTTCCACATCCCCGCTTCTCTTACAAGATGAACAATGTCCCAGCCGTCAAAACTATTTTGAACTTCAACCGTAGACTTATCGCCTTCGATCTTTTCGTTTCTATAATCAAAGACCCTCTGGCTTTCCGGAAAGAGTGTTTCGCGCATAATTATTTCATCCACCGATACGTTTTGAGCCTTCGCCTGTTCCTGATGGATTTTCAAAGATGCCTCCGAAAGAAGCATTTTCATCATCGCCACATCCTTTTTCTTTACTGCAATCGTGTAGGCCTTTAAGGTCTCAACCGGAGTAGCCGGTTCTGATTTTCCAGCGCACGAAAACGCAAACGCCGCAACGAGAAGAAATAAAATTAAGCTAAACGCACGATTCATTGCCATTAAACAAACTTTCGAAAAATAGATATACTTAACGCAAAGTATAACCAAAATCAAGGAGTAAGACGAATGAGCCGAAAGAAATTATCGAGCGAAGAAATCGAGGAAAGCCTTGCAAAACTTGACGGCTGGAAGATTGAAAATAATTGGCTGAAAAAGGGTTATGAATTTCGAAACTTTGCCGAATCTCTCGCTTTTGTCAATAAAATTGGCGAGATCGCAGAAGATGCCGACCACCACCCGGACATAAAGTTTGGCTGGGGCTACGCAAATATTGAATTGACCACCCACGATGTCGGCGGTTTAACTCGCAACGATTTCGAGGTCGCGGAGAAGATCGAAAAGGTTGATTAAATAATTTCCCGGAAAAGCGAAAATCAATCCAAATTTTCACATTAAGAGTTTGTTGAAATCAATAAATTTGATATCAAGGAGCAAGAAATGACCGAAACAAAACTCACAAAAGATGAAATAAATGCGAAAATGCGGGAACTCAAAGATTGGGTACATCAATCACCTGGAGTGCCTGAAAATTTCGATATGCTCTTGAAAATGTACCCCTTTGAAGATTTCAAAAACGCAAAAGAATTTGTCGATAAGGTTTCTGAAATCGCGGAAGCTTCGGGTCATTATCCTGGAATCAACTTTACTGTAAGCTATGTGCAGGTTTTAGTTTGGACGCCTGATTTAAATGGTTTGACAGAGAAAGATTTTAAGTTGGCGAAGGAAATTGACGAGCTAGACCAGCCCGCAATGGAAAAAGAAAACTTTATTGGATAGGAAGGTTATGATTAAATTAGGATCCCAAACTCCGTTCACAATTCCGTTCAGCGTCGCAGACGATCTCACCGCAGCGTAAACCTTTTTGAATTCCGATGATAATAACCAAACACGTCTTATGGTTTCAAAGTGTCAGTAGCCCGCCCGTAAGGAAGGGCTTCCAAGCTAATCTACTACAAAATCTATTTAAACTGAGATCACAACGCTGAAGCCCTCCTTCACAGTCGGGCTACAGACACGACCCATTAAATTCCGTCCACAATCGCATTCAGTGTTGCAGAAGGTCTCATCGCAGCGGAAGCCTTTTCAGAACTAGGATGATAATAACCACCGACATCTTGTGGATTTTCTTGTGCTCCAATCAATTCTTCATTAATCTTTGCTTCGTTTTCATTCAATGCTTTGGCTACGGTTGTAAATCTAGATGCAATCTCAGCGTTTGATATTTGATTTGCCAGCGCTTCCGCCCAATACATTGCCAAATAGAAATGAGAACCGCGGTTATCAATTTGCCCTATTTTTCTTGCCGGAGATTTATTGGTTGCTAAAAATTTCGCATTTGCTTCATCCAAGGCATCTGCCAAAATTTGCGCTTTCTTATTGTCCTGCGTTCTTCCAAGATGCTCCAAACTCGCCTGTAATGCTAAAAATTCACCAAGAGAATCCCAACGGAGATATCCTACTTCTAAAAATTGTCTGATGTGTTTCGGAGCAGAACCTCCCGCTCCGGTTTCAAACAAACCGCCTCCATTCATTAATGGAACGATCGATAGCATTTTTGCAGAAGTGCCAAGCTCTAAAATCGGAAACATATCAGTCAGATAATCTCTCAAAACATTTCCGGAGACTGCGATTGTGTCTTTGCCTTCTCTAGCGCGTTTCAAAGTTTCGGCCGTTGCGTCCTTCACATCCATAATCTGTAAGTCTAGACCGGTTAGATCATGAACTTGCAGATATTTTTCTACCTTTTGGATGATCTCTCTGTCGTGAGCTCTTGATTCGTCGAGCCAAAAAATGGCAGGTGTGTTAGAAAGTCGTGCGCGGTTTACAGCCAATTTTACCCAATCCTGGATCGGGGCATCTTTGGTTTGACACATTCGGAAAATATCGCCGGTCTGAACATTCTGCTCGAGAAGCACATTGCCGCTTTCGTCCTCGACCTTCACCGTTCCTTCTCCTGACATTTGAAAAGTCTTGTCGTGCGAACCATATTCTTCAGCTTTTTGTGCCATTAAACCGACATTTGGAACCGAACCAAACGTCGTCGGATCAATTGCTCCGTTTTTCTTCATGTCCTGAATGATCGCATCGTAGAAACCGGCGTAAGTTCTGTCCGGAATAATGCAAAGGGTGTCTTCTTCTTCGCCGTCCTTATTCCACATTTTTCCGCCGCCGCGCGCCAAGGACGCCATCGAAGCATCGACGATGACGTCTGAAGAAACGTGGAAATTGGTAATTCCTTTGTCCGAATTTACCATCGCAATATCGGGGCCGTATTCGATCGCCGTTGCTATGTCTGCCTCTATTTCAGCTTCTTGCGGATGGCCGGCAATTTTTTCCTCAAGCGTTGCCAATCCGAATTTTGGATCAATCTCCAGTTCCTTAAAAGTATCTTTATATTTTTCAAAAACGTCTTTGAAATATGTTTCGACGATCGCCCCGAAAATAATCGGATCGGAAATCTTCATCATCGTTGCTTTTAAGTGCGCCGAAAGAAGAACATTTTTCTCTTTGGCTTCAGCAATCGCTTCCACGACAAAAGATTTCAACGCGGAAAGATTCATGACGGAAGAATCAATTACTTCTCCTGCTTTTAATGGAGCAAAATCTTTCAAAACTTTTTCAGAACCATCGTGTCCCTTGAACACAATTCTGAATTTTCCTTCCGTGTCGACTGTCGTAGAAGTTTCCGTTCCATAAAAATCTCCGGAATTCATATGGGCCACAGACGTTTTCGAATCCGCACTCCAAACTCCCATTCGATGAGGATTGGCTTTTGCATAATTTTTGACGGCTTTCGGGGCACGTCTGTCAGAATTTCCTTCTCTCAGCACAGGATTTACAGCACTTCCCAAAACATTTGTATATTTTTTGTTGATAGCCTTTTCTTCCGCCGTTTTCGGATCGCTCGAGAAATTCGGCACTGCGAAACCCTGCTTTTGAAGCTCGGCAATCGCTTCTTCAAGCTGCGGAACAGAAGCCGAAATGTTTGGAAGCTTGATGATGTTTGCTTCAGGCTTTGCCGCCAGTTCGCCCAGCTCGCTAAGCGCATCAGGGATTTTCTGGCCGTCTTCCAGATATTCAGGGAAGTTAGCTAAGATTCGCCCGGCAAGCGAAATATCCGGAACTTCAATTTCAATATCAGCAGATTTCGCAAAAGCCTTGACGATCGGTAAAAAAGAATGTGTCGCCAACATCGGCGCTTCATCGGTTAAAGTGTAGTAAATTTTTGACATATTATTGCTGGTTTTCATTAGAGTTGCGCAGTTGAAACGTAAAACAGGCTGTTAGCCTGTTCAAACCAGCGGCGCGGCAACAGGCTAACAGCCTGTTTACCTTTGTTTCCGACAAGTTTTGTTCTTAACTTCGTAACTTATATTTATTTCAGATTATTATATTCTTTGAACTAATTTTGGTCACCAAACAACAATATGCGGTTACGGCACAAGAACAGTTAAAGATGATCAATAATTACCGCTATTCTAGTTAACTTTGGGTCAAAACGTAAATTATAAAGTCAAAATAGGTTCATTTGCTAATCACAAACGATTATCTATAATTTCGTAAAATTGTAGTGATAAAATCGGCATGTGTTTACTATTCTCATTACCAATTCCTTTCTCAATATCTCGTTTGTACACTGGTTGGTGATCATATCTGCCGCCATAAGTTTTTCCGGAGCAGCAGTATATATTCTCGACATGATACGCGGAAAGTCTAAACCCAATCTTGTTACCTGGGGACTATGGGCATTTGCACCGCTTATTGCAACTGGTGCAGCGCTCTCTGCAAATGCTGACTCATGGGCTACACTGCGAATTTTTATAGCTGGGTTCTCTCCACTTCTAGTTTTTCTGGCAGCTTTTCTCATTAAGCAAGGTTATTGGAAATTATCGAAATTCGACTATGTTTGCGGTGTCCTCTCGCTTGTTGCTTTAGGTGTATGGATCGTAGCGAATTCACCAATACTGGCTATACTTCTTGCGGCGATCGCTGATCTATTCGCGACTTTACCAACTATTCTTAAAGCATGGAAATATCCTGAGACCGAGACTTTATATACTTATTTTGTTGGGATTATCGCGGCAGCTATTATTATTCCTGCAATACCGATATGGAATATTGAAAATGCCGCTTTTCAAATCTATCTTTTGTTTGCAAACACCACATTGTTTTTTATAGTTATGAGGGGATATGTATTAAGAAATTCCTGATCATTCGAAACTAAAAACAATCAATTCCCAAACCATCCAGGAGTATGAAAACCGCCTACAGCCGCATCAAAGTCTAACGGTGAGCGTGGTTATTCGGTTTAAGATGCAACATTTGAAAATGAAGATAGGTTAAAAAGCCGTAAAAATAATGCGTTATAGGTGCCGGCGATTCTCGGCAAGCTATTATTTTGTCGCGGTTGGCGACTTGCTAGAGAAAATCGACAGTTTCGGAAATTACTTCTCTAATCTTACCAAGACCTCATTTCGACGAAGACTTCCGGGAGTGTATGGCGGGTCGTAGCCTGCGGTTAGCATTTCGCCGGTCGATTTTAACTCTTGTTTTTTCATCCAATCCGTTAGCTTTTGTTTGGCTTCCTCAATTTTTTCGGGATTGGAATATCCGTTATAACGATAGGCAGCAAAGCGCCCGCCTTCCATTGGTTCTATCTTAACGTTGTCGTCAGTTGGCTCAGGAGCACCTTTTTCGGCGACGTCTTTCGGAACAAGAAAACTCATTGTGTAAACTTCCGAATCGTTTGAAGAGAAAACCGGTGTCGTCATCGAAATTTTTTGTGAATCTTTGTTCGCACCCGAGATGTAACCGAAAAGACGCTGGAATGCTGAATTTTCTCTCAACTCAGCTCCCTTCATAGTTGTTGAAACAAGTAACATCGGCTTGTATTCCCGAACCTCAAAATCTCCGTCATTTGAGATCACTTTATAATCGGCAGATTCAAAATTCGCTCGTGAAAACATATAAACAGTTGTGCAAAGTGCCAAAACAGCGATTGATACTAAGATTATTTTATTCATTACTGATATTTTCGGTGTGAAGGCAAAATCGGATTCATTTTAATTGTTGCTCCGCGCAACGCTATTGCGTGTCTCCTGTGTACAACAGCGATTTAATCCGAACCTGCGTGAGTTTAGTTCGTCTTATTTTGCATACTTGCGAACCAATTTGAATAAGAGTTAGAAATTCAAACAGGATGAATCATTTCCGATCAACTTAACGCCGCTTTTATCTTTTTCGATATCTTTGTCGCTCATTGCTCCAAAACATTTCAAAACCTCGGTGCGGTTGTGCTGAATCACTTGCCATCTGAACAAAAAATTACTTTCGGATAAGTAAAAATGATGCGAAACGCCGTTTTGCAGACGGAAAATGAGATTGCCGTAAAGAATCGAAACGATCTTGCTTCGGCTTCAACTCTCTAGTAATTGGAGTTAGTATTAGCGAAAGGAAATGAATACAGAGAAGTTAAAATTCTATGCTCCGGTTTGGATAAGAATTAGCGTCGCTTTGTCGGCGGGTTTGTTTATGGCTTTTGCGATTTTGTCCGGTATGTTTAATGGTTTTAACTGGATAACAGTACTGCTTGCGGGGTTCGCTGTCTTTGGGGTTCTCGCAATTGTCAGCACTTTTTGGACATTTTTGGAGATAGAAGAAAAACAGCTAACCTTTCGCAAAAATCTGGTCAAGAGAACGATTGAAAAAGATGAAATTAAATCCGTGCATTCAGCCAAAGGATGCCCGGATATCATTCTGCTGACCGATGGGACTAAGTATGAATTGCCCGAAGTGGGAACAAAGAACGTTGCGAATTCGATCTGGCATTGGCTCAAAAATTGATTTGCAAAGATGAAAAGTTTCGGTGGAAGAAATTCGAATATCCGACAAATATGAGCCCGTTGAATATCAGCGAATTGAAGTAGAACTTGAGTCAGGAAAGAAGGCTTGGGTTTATACACGGTCGTAACGAACTGCTCTTTTAGACTACCCCAAGAGACTTTGTTCATTGATCCATATTGTTAACATCTTGCCTTATTTCGGTTTTGATAATAAATTCTGCATACGAACATTGTTTGAATTTGGCTCTCTATGAAACATAAGAAGACTTATAAATTGGTGCGAAAACTCATTGATGAACGTGAGCTCGATGATGACAATATGGAGTCGGCTCATGAAGAGCTGATCGACCTTGTCGATGAAGATGAAGAATGCGGCTGGGCTTATGGGTTGCTTGCCGAGATCTATTATTGGATGGGCGAATCTGCCGATAGGGAAGACAAACTTTTTTATTATGACAAAGGCGTAGAATACGCCAAACAGGGAATCGAGGCAGAGGAAGATTCTTTGGAAGCAAACTTTTGGCTGGCCGTTAATTATGGCTCATACGGCAATGAAAAAGGCATTATGAAAAGCCTTTCGCTTGTCACGCCTATCAAGAATTTGTCGGAAAAGTGTCTGGAATTAGATGAAAGCTATTTTTACGGCGGGCCCTGGAGGATTTTGGGAAGACTTTACAATAAGGCTCCGGGCTTTCCGCTCTCGATCGGCGACAACAAAAAATCGCTGGAGTGTTTTAAAAAGGCGCTCGAATTTGGCCCGAAGTTTTATCTCAATCATCTATTCATTGCCGAGTTTTATATTTCCGACCGCAAAAAAGAAAAGGCACGTGAGCACCTTGAGTGGATTGTGGAAGCCGAATTAAACCCAAACCACGAAAGCGAAGATGAAATTTATAAGCTTGATGCGGAAGGGCTTTTGGAAAACTTATAATTTTAAGCCACTAACAAAAATCAGTAAACCATGGAAATAAAGTACAAATCCGACATAGTTCCGACGGCGGAACAAGTGATCGAACTCTATGACAATGCCGGACTTTCCAGACCGACGAATGATGCTGAAAGAATCGAAAAAATGTTTCAAAGTTCAAACTTAATTGTTACGGCTTGGGATGGAGACAGGCTTGTAGGTGTTTGTCGAACGATCACAGATTGGGTTTGGTCGAGCTATCTCGCTGATCTTGCTGTTAGTCCCGATTGCAAGAAATCGGGAACCGGGAAAAAACTCATCGATCTGACGCGAGAAAAACTTGGAGAACAGTCAATGATTCTTTTGCTTTCGGTTCCGACAGCGATGGAATATTATCCCAAAGTAGGATTTGCGAAAGAAGACAGAGCTTTCATAATCGAACGGACAAAATGAGAAAGATTAGACTGAACTTAGCCGCAGCAAGGCGAAACTGTTGGCTTTACGGAGGCGGGAGACTTATTACGACCTTCATCAGTCAGGCGTTATGTTGGTTACGGATGCAGACGTTGAGATAATTACAAAATGAAAACTGACTTGTCACCAAAACAACGTGAAGAACTACTCAAACTACTGAGAGCCCGTTTTGAGAAAAATATGAACCGCCATAAGGGTATTGAATGGTCTAAAGTGCAAGCAAAGCTGGAAGCTAACACTAAAAAACTCTGGTCGCTGGGTGAAATGGAACGAACGGGCGGTGAACCGGATGTTGTCGGGTTTGATAAAAAGACCGCCGAATACATTTTTTATGATTGCGCAGCGGAAAGCCCTAAAGGCCGGAGAAGTGTTTGTTATGACCGCGAAGCTCTTGAGTCAAGAAAACAACACAAACCGAAAAATAGCGCTATTGATTTGGCAGCCGAAATAGGCATCCAACTTTTAACAGAAGAAGAATATCGTAAATTACAGCAACTTGGAGATTTCGATACAAAAACATCGAGTTGGTTGAAAACACCTTCTGAAATTAGAAAACTCGGTGGTGCCATATTTGCCGATTTTCGCTTCGACAATGTCTTCGTGTATCACAACGGCGCAGAATCTTACTATGCCGCCAGAGGATTCCGTGGCTCGCTCAGGGTCTAGATTGGTCTTCGAACGATATAATTTCTTTGATTGATTAACCCATCGGCGTCAGAGAGCGAAAAATTCAAGGAGTTTTCATTTTCACGAAACTCTGTTAAAAGTATGTTATGAATGATAACCCAATCGTTTCAATCATAATGGGCAGTAAATCAGATTGGGACACGATGAAAAATGCCTCGAATACTTTGACGGATTTTGAAGTTCAGCATGAATGCCGGGTTGTATCGGCACATCGTACGCCGGATCTGCTCTTTGAGTTTGCGAAAACTGCGGAATCCCGAGGTATTGAAGTTATCATTGCGGGTGCCGGCGGCGCAGCGCATCTTCCGGGAATGTGTGCTTCGCAGACGGTTTTGCCGGTTCTCGGAGTCCCCGTAAAGAGTCGTGCGCTAAATGGAATTGACTCGCTTCTTTCGATCGCTCAAATGCCTGCCGGCATTCCGGTCGGAACATTGGCAATCGGTGACGCCGGCGCGACAAATGCCGCGCTATTGGCGATTTCGATTTTGGCAAACTCGCGACCGGAATTGAGACAGAAATTGAAAGACTTCCGTGAGAAACAAACCGAGACAGTTTTAGCTTCCGAGCTTAAATAGATTAGGAGCCGCTTCCTGATTTTATGACCCCTGGATTACTTCGGATGCCGTACCTGAATTGAGGAGCGAGGCAACGCTAGCGAGGATATCAAAGAATAAAAATGCTTAGAATTGTTTTAGGAATAATCGTCGGCATAATTCTGGGATCACTGGTTTTTATGGGATTTCAGATGCTGAACGGAATATATTTTCCTCTCCCGGACGGCACTGGCTATTCTGACACGGAAGGAATGAAAAAGTTTATTTCAGAATTGCCGCCCTTGGGATTTGTCTTAATTCTCATCGGATATGCTGTAGGATCATTGGCCGCCGGTTTTGCCGCCAGAAAGATTTCCCGTCATGCAAGCAAGACAACTCCCATAGTAATAGGATTGTTATTCACATTCGGATGGTTAATGAACATCTCAATGCTTCCGCATCCTGAATGGGTAATAGTTTTGGGCTTTTTGATGTATTTACCTTTCACTTACCTTGGACATAAACTCGCAGCTGATTAATTTCGAAAATTGATAAATCCTAATTCAACCATTGGCGTTTTCGGGAGCGGACAGCTTGGACGTATGTTCGCTATCGAGGCGCGCAAGATGGGATATCGCGTCTCTACCTTTTCCCCGGCAGGTGATACGCCGACGGGCCAGGTTGCGGATATCGAGATCGCCGCAGAATATGAAGATCTGGAAAAAGTAGAGGAATTTGCAAAATCTGTTGACGTTGTGACGTTTGAATTTGAAAACGTTCCGTCAAAAACTATCGAAACTGCTTCCCAATTTGTCACCGTCCATCCAAAAGGCGAAATACTCCACATCACGCAAAACCGTCTTCGTGAAAAAACCTTCTTGTCAAAAGGCGGCTTTCCGGTCGCACCCTTTCGGAAAATTAAGACAGTCGAGGACCTCTATCGTGCAACCCGGGAACTCGGAATGCCCGCAGTGTTGAAAACTTCAGGTTTTGGTTACGATGGGAAAGGGCAGGTTCGGATAGAATCCAACGAAGATATTGAAAGAGCTTTTGAAAATAACGATTCGCCGAGTTTTGTACTGGAGGCGTTTATTGAGTTTGAAAAAGAGATTTCGGTTGTCTGCGCAAGAGACGCAAAAGGGAATTTCCGTCATTACGGCGCAATCGAGAACGATCATAAAAATCATGTTTTGGACGTTTCGTTTGCTCCAGCAAGAGTTTCGCAAGCGATCGAGGATGATGCGATAGCGATTTCGCTCGGGATCGCCGAAAAATTTGAGTATGTCGGAACGATGTGTGTAGAATTTTTCCTAACGAAAGACGAAAAGCTAATCGTTAATGAAATTGCGCCGCGACCCCATAATTCAGGCCATTTGACATTTGATTCAGTGTGCGCGACATCGCAATTCGAACAGCAATTACGGGCGGTCTGTGGTTTACCGCTTGGCTCGACCGAATTTATGCGTCCTGTTGCAATGGCGAATTTACTTGGAGATCTTTGGGAAAAAGGTGAGCCGAATTGGTCGAACGCCCTCGCGAATGAAAACGTGAAACTTCACCTTTACGGAAAGCAGGAAGCTCGACCGGGTAGAAAAATGGGGCATTTGATCGCCTCGGGGCAATCGACGGATAGCGTCGTTAAAACTGTTAACGTAGCAAGGGCTTTGCTATCCCGCTGAGAATTCAACCTGAGACTTTTTTCGCTAACCAAACTCCTGCGAGCAAACCGACAAATCCGACGACTACGCTTAGCAGCAAATATCCGATCGCTCCTGCATATCGATTTTCGTTTACCAATTCCCATATTTCTAGTTCGAAGGTTGAGAATGTCGTAAACGCACCAAGAAATCCGACAATAATAGCGAGTCGTAAATTTTCGTTGAGGCTGGTTTGATATGTAAAGAAAATCAACAAAAAGCCTATCAGAAATGAACCAATTATATTTACAAGAAAGGTCGGGAACGGAAAATTTCCAAATGGGCTGATGGAATTCAACGCGTTTCGCAGAGGTGAGATCATTATAAGATACCGGGCTACCGAACCGACCGCACCGCCGAAAGCCACCGAGAAAATTTTGAGAAGTGTGCCATCCATAGGTTTCGCTGAGCTGGGCGCGAATTTGGTTTAGTATATTTGAGCCGGGGACAATTTTCTATCAACAAGTTACTTTCTTGTTTCTGCGACACTTTGCTAGACTAACTTCTACTTTAAAACGAAGCGAATTCGGAAGTTCTGGGAAACGCCGGAGTAGTATTTTTACATCAGAGAAAATTAATCATCAAGTTTCACATTCTGCATAATAAATAGAGACGGCTTAAAAGTGGGAAAAAGCGAAATATCAATAAGGGAAGAGCGGATTACTGTGAGGAGCGCAGTAATCAAGTGGGTTTTTGTATGCTTCCTGCTCACCATATTCTGTGCCGTGAATTTCGCCCAGAACAGATTTGAAGATCGCGATGTCGAGCGTGTGGATATTGCGTTCGAAGGAAACGACCGGGATTTATCTGCATCGGAACAATTTCGTCTCATTGCCCGCGAAGAAGTAGGTGAAAAATACTCAACCGTAAATATTAGAAACGCTCTTGAAAAACTTTTTGAAACCGGGAGGATCATTTCTGCAAAGGCCGAAGCGACCGAGCTTGGACAAGATAAAGTCGTCTTGATGTTTGTGATCAAGCGGAAAACAATGGCGAAAAAGTTAACGATCAACGTTGCTGATGCGATTGGCGAACCGGTCACTGAACAGGAATTGATGCTGCGCCTAAACCTTTTAGATCCGGGGAGCGCAATTTCCGATCGTATCCTGCAGGAGAATGCAACGTTAATCGTGACCTATTTACGTGAACGGGGGTTTTACAATGCGGAGGTTGATTACGAGCAAAAACCACTGGGAAACGAAATCGATGTCGAGGTAGTATTTGACGTCAAACCCAATGCCCAGGCTAAAGTAGATAATTTTGTTATCGATATCGCAAAGTTTGACGAATCGAAAGCGCGCGAGAAACTGAAACTGCAAAGCGGCGCACTCTTTACTCAGCTTAAATTAAACGAGGATGTCGAAACGATTCGCAACGCACTTACAAAAGAAGAATATCTTGCTCCCCGACTCGACGAGCCGAGAATTGTTTACGACAGTGATAATAATACCGTCGATGTGTCTGTTCGCGGAGATGTCGGTGCGAAGGTCAAGGTCGTTGTCGGGTCCGATGAGGTCAAGGTTAGTGCAAAAACTCAAACCCGCCTGCTTCCCGTAAAACGCGAAGGCACGATCGATTACGCAGCGATAGTTGAAGGGGAAAGACGGCTCGAAACCTATTATCAGGAGCGAGGTTATTTCTTTGCGCAAGTTACGCCATACTGCTCGGTTTCACCAGTTTTTACAGCGGAAGAAGCAAGCGAAACAGAAAACAATACTGAAGTTTTGTGTACGGCGCTGAGCGGAGCGGATCTTACAAACAGGGAAGTAGAACTCAAATATGAGGTTGATCTCAATCGCCAGCTAAAGCTTCAGGACTTGAGGATCGAAGGAACCGATAAATTTTCGATCGAAGAGATAAAGAGTGTTCTGGAATCACAGACGGCCAACGCGCTCGGTTTTATCCCGTATTTTGGTTACGGACGCGGTTATACGAGCCGCGATTTGCTTGTGCGCGATGTTGAGACCATTGAATCCCTGCTTCGGGAATTGGGGTACCGGAATGCAAAGGTAGGCGTAAAACAGGGTGTTTCGCCGCAAGGCGAAGAGCTGATCATTACTTTTGTGGTGAGAGAGGGAATTCCGACGGTCATCAGCGATGTTCAATTTGAGGGAAACACAAGTTTTTCGGTTACAGAACTATCGGAGGAATTGCCCGATCTGGTCGGCAAGAAATTCTCACGTGCTCGGGTTCGAAACGGTTTGAAGAGCCTATCGGAGTTTTACGCAAAACGCGGATATTACGATGCACGCGTCAGCTATTCAACGACAATTTTTCCGGCGGAAAACGATGAAACCGAAGATAAAGCGAAAATAACTTACAAACTCGATAATGAGGGAAAAAAAGTAATCGTCAATCGCGTTTTGATTAATGGAAACGAAAACACCAAATCGGAAGCGATTCTTAAGGCGATTGATATAAAACCGAACGAGGTTCTGCGCTCCTTAGACATTTTTTCGAGCGAGCAAAATCTTTTTGCGACCGATGTTTTTGAAACCGTTGAGATCAAACCAGAACCTGCCGGAGAGACACTTGACGGCTTGAATCGGCAAACCGATGTGATAATAAACCTGGTTGAAAAGAAACCGAGATTGATCACGTACGGCGGCGGCTATTCGACGGATGTCGGCTGGAGCGGATTCGCGGATATCAGACATTTCAATCTATTTCGCAGTCTTCAGCAGGGCGGTGCGCAAATTCGTTGGAGTCAACGCCAGCAGCTCGTGCAGGTCGACTTCTTCAATCCCCGATTTCTAAAAGATGGGAAAGATAAAGATGGCCATCAACGTTATGCACCGCTGACGTTCACAGCTCAGTATCAAAGGGATTCAACCGTTACACGCTTTTTTAGAACGACCTTGGATCAAGGTGCCTTTGGAATTGTTCAGAGAATCGATGAGAATGGCAATCCGATTGATGAGTTTGGAGCTCCGGCTGGCAACCCGACCATCAACCGATTTACGGTTTCCGCCGAAACGAATCGTACGATCAGCAGGAAGGATAGAAGCATACTATTCGTTCGATATCGATTTGAGGATGTCAGGTTATTCAGTTTTGAGAGTCTGCTCGTAAAAGATCTGCTTCGACCCGACGCCAAGATCAGAATTTCAGGTTTTGGCGCCACATTCGTGCGAGACACGCGTGAAAACTGCTCGATAAAAAATACACTTTTGGAAACTATCGCGAAAGGAGAGCCGGGCGATCCTTGCCGGTATAGCTCGGGCGATCCGACGCATGGCGATTATCTAACGGCAGAATACAATGTGTCGCTTCCGGCATTGGGGGCAAGCATCGGATTTAGCAAACTCCAGCTTAGCTACAACCGGTATTACACTTTCCGAAAACTAAAAAACACTACTGTTGCGGGTAGATTTATATTAGGTCTGGCAAATGTTTTCTCAACAAAAGAGAGATTCTCGCCCGCAGAGTTTCCTGGTCTGGACGCTTTGCTGCCGATAAGCGAGAGGTTTTTCGCCGGGGGTTCGACAACCCTCCGGGGATTTGATTATGAAGCGGCTGGGCCGAGAATTGGAATTGTTCCGCAAGGAATTTTTCGAAATCGAAAAGGTGAGATCATAGAATTGAATCCGTTTACAATCCCTTTCGGTGGAAATGGCTTGGCTATCGTAAATGTTGAAGCTAGAATTCCGGTTTCGGAATCAGTAAGAGTAGTGCCGTTTTACGACGGAGGAAATGTTTTTACGACAGTAAGTGACATTTTCAAAAAGAAACAAATCCCCGTAACGGACGTTTTTCGAACTAATCTTCAATCTGTTTGGTCACACACAGTTGGGTTAGGATTGCGAATCAAAGCGCCAATTGGCGGAGAGTTTGCTATTGACTATGGTTATTTGCTCAACCCGCCCAGTTTTATTGTTCCCCAACAAAATATCCCTAATACCATCTTTCGATTGCATCAGGGACAACTTCACTTTCGTTTTTCACAAGCTTTCTAAGTTGGTTTGACGGATTTATCTCTTTCTTTTTTTGCTGCAACGACATGAGTTTCGTTCAGCTCAACGAGCAGATCTTCCTTTTCATCGGCAATTTCCGCATCCAAGATTTCTTCCGCTTCTATAATGGCTTCGGGTTCAACATCGATCTTCTGAATATCGTATTCGTTAACCCGAATTGGCGGTTGTGACATTAACTCGTCGACTTTTCGCCTATCCTCCAATTCTTTTAGCTTACGGCGTTTGCGTCTTCCTTTTACCGCGTACATCGCCTTATCAGCTGCAATAATAAGCTGATCCAGCGTTTCGCCGGCATTTGGATATGCAGCCGCACCTAGACTCACACCGACATTGGCAATTGCTCCGTCATTTATCTTGAGCTTGTAGTTCTTTACGGAAGCCTCCATTCTTTGGCAAAGCTCTCGTACGGCTTCATTATCGGTTTCGGGAATTATTGCAACAAACTCATCTCCCGCATATCGTGCAAGAAAGTCATAATCACGCAGCTCTTTTCGCATCACAACCGCAATGTCTTTTAGAACTCTATCCCCGACTTTGTGCCCATGTGTGTCATTGACAGCCTTAAATCCATCGAGGTCGAGCATCAGAATCTGGAAGCTTGTTCCATTTCGACGGGCTCTGGCAATTTCATTTTCGAACTGTATTTGCAGACTTCTCGCATTCGGAAGCGTGGTCATCGGGTCGGTCATCGCACGATTTTCCGTTTCGGCGTGCCTCAACGAGGTGAAGATTGCGTCGGATGCAATACGTGCGAGAGTTTCAAGAAGCCGCATATGTTCATCTTCGTAACTCTCCAGCTCGCATGAATAGAGAGAGACTGCACCGATCAATTGCTCATTAGCTATAAGGGGAAGCGATGCCATGGAAGTGTATTCCTGGATGAAATCCATCTGATAGTAGGAAAAATCAAGGCCTGGATTGATGTGGTAGATTGGCTGGCGTTTCTTCAGCGTGTAACCTGTCGCGCCTTCACCAACTTTCACTTTTCGGTTCTTTAGAGAATCGCTGTGTCTTCCCTCAACATGTCGCGCAATGGCAACATTCTCGGTCTCGTCAAGAAGGTATACAACGCAAGTATCAAGAGGCACTAGTTCGCCAACCTTTTTGGCGAAAAGCGAGAGTGTTTCGTCCAGGCTAAGTGCCGAACTAAATACTCTGGCGAGTTCGTAAAGGGTATAAACCTCGCGATTTGCACGTTTGATTTGCTCAACGTAACTTATGGAGTCGTTGCCTTTGTCGGCTGCCTTGGTCTTTTGGTCGAGCTCGTAAGCAAGATCCTTCTGTTCTACCTTGCCCTCAAGCCGGGTAAGGTTCCTCATAAAAATGTCGATGATACCTGGATCAAACTGTTTGCCCGCAGCGGTTATTAGGAAACGTCGCGCCTCCTCACGTCCTACCGACGGGCGATACGGCCTCGCTCCACGGAGAGTGTCATAAGCGTCGGCAACTGCAAGAATTCTTGCGGTCAATGGAATTTCTTCCTTTTTTAAACCCTCTGGATACCCGGAACCATCCCAGGCTTCATGGTGATATTTCACCGTTGAGATTACAGGATATGGGAAATTCACGCCCTCGAGAATTGACGCCCCGACCTGCGGGTGGATCTTCATTTTCTCCATTTCAGCCGGCGTCAACCTTCCCGGCTTATTCAGAATATGGTCGGGAACCGCAAGTTTTCCAATGTCGTGAAGAAGCGAAGCTGTTCGAAGCGCCTGAATATCATCCGGGGGAAGCTTCATGATTTTCCCAATTCCAACGGCATATATCTGGGCTCTGGTGACGTGTCCCCGACCGACCTGGTCCCGAGCATCAATGGCGGTCGCCAAAGCCTCGACTGTCGCAACATGCACTCTACTCGCGTCGCGTATTTCCTTCGTTTTCTGGGCCAGCATCTGTCTGTGAAATCTGTAGGCTAGGTGAGCGGCAACGGTAATCGGAAGGAGCAAAAGGCCAAACAGAAGTCCGAAATAAACTACAAGCAAGTGAAAGCCAAAAACCACTGCGACACTAACAATGCAGCCGACCCCGGCCCAAAGGAAAGTATTCTTACGCGTCTCAGAAAGGGTAGATAGATCTCCGATCTTTAGAAATATTGAATAGAAGAGTGAATAGCACGACCAATATGTAAAGCCGAGAACGAATGTTGACGCCAGCAACCAAAACGCATTTATTGGGTTCTTTGCGACGGGATAGTCAGCGAAACCGAATACCTGGCTCAATTCGAGATAGAACACGGCACCCGCAATTAGAGCGGCAAATGCCGGAACTGCGGTTTCAGGTACCCATCGAACCGGATTCTTGACCTTGGAGCGATAGCTTCCGATTCCGCACAAAATTGCTAATAACACTCCGCCGCCTATTCCAAGCCAAAGAGTTCCCCAAAAAATTATAGGCTCTTTTGCCGAAACCTGAATACTCGTGTGTGGAATTTTTATTTGATACTGGCCGATTATCAATCCGATAAAAGTAACAGTTGCTACGATCAGCCATTCGGTCGGCGAATACGAAATTCCCTCATAGACTGAAAAGAGGATAGCTCCGAAACCAGCGGCCGCCAGCGCGCCAATGTAGGCTCGGGCTTTGAAACTGAACTCGGACAAATTAAACATTATTTTATGATCAATAGCCGTAAAAAGAGGCTTTTCAGAGGTATTTTTTGATTTGTTTTCTCGGTTTTCACAGCGCGATTGGGCTGCAAGAGAAGCGACCTGGGTATCGCCGATTGAATTAAACTATTCGGTTCATGAGGATAGACTATAATTACAGCCAAACTCGGGAAGCCGTTTACCATCTAAAAGCACTATTCCATTGTCTTTTGCGGAAACGAAGCTCCAAAAACGAGTATAGTCCAAGAGTGACTAAAAAGCAATGTTTTCTATGTACAAACAAAGTTTATCTACAACTTCGGTTTTTCCCGGCTTTCTGAGGTTTTGTCACGGAGTTTTTATAGTTGCCGCAATCGGTTTCGCGAGCTTTTTCACACCAGGGATTTTCGCTCAGGAATCCATAGATGTTATAAAAATCGATACAGATCTTGTTGCGTTTGAGGTTTCCATTTCAGATAAGGACGGAAACCCGGTCAAGGGTCTAAAATCCGAAGACTTTAAATTGTATGTCGACGGTGAGCAAAGGTCGATAGATTTCTTCAGGCCGATAAGGAAAAACGACGAAAATCGCCCACTCTCCATTGTTTTCGCACTTGATGTATCAGGAAGTATAACAAAAGATGAATTGCGTCGATTGCGTGCTGCGATGCAGACATTCGTCAATAAATTAGCGGACTACAATTCGCATTTTGCGGTTGTGACTTTTGGAATGCGAGTGAAAATACTCCAAAGTTTTACAAACAGACCGGATAAGCTTTACAAGACCTTCGATAAAATTCTCAAGGAGCAAGATGGACTTTCCACCCACGCCTATGATGCGATTGATGACGCCATCCGAATGATCGAGAAGAAATCGCCAAAGAGTGTCGGACAGCGTCTTCCTAAACGAGTTATTGTCGTAATAACAGACGGTTACCCCGTAGGCGATACGGTTTCCCCAGATACGGTGATTGATCGTGCAAATAATGCCGAAACGAGCATTTACGCGCTGATTCTTCCTTCTTATTCAATACTCTCGGTGGGAAAAAAACCCGTTTTAACTCTTCTCGAAGCAAGCGGTGTGACCGAAAGGACCGGCGGACGATCGTTTTACGCAATCGAACAGGATTTCGAGCCGCTTTTTAAAGCTCTCGCCGAGGAAATTACGGCTTCGTATTCGGTCGCGTTTTACCCGGAAGAACAGCCAATTGCTGAAAAGAAATTTTATAAAGTTCGAATCGAAACAACACGGGATCTTCTTGTGAAGCAAAATCGTGATGGCTATCAGATAAAACGCCCACAATAAACTAAATTAATCATCATCATCGTCATCATCATCGTCGTCGGCGTCATCTTCATCGAAGATGTTAAATCCCTCGTCGTAGTCCTCCGCACCCTTCGCAAAATATGGGTCCAATTCGAGGGGGTCCAAACCGACAATTTCCAGATCGACTCCACATTCATCACAGGAGACCATTTCTCCCTGTTCCGAATTTTTGGCCACAAATACGTCTTCTTCACACTCAGGACAAACCACAGTTGGCATTTTTACAATCCTCCGAAATCGAAAAGTATTATTAGATTCAGTATAAAAAAGCGAGCTAAATTATTCGCCAAATTCAATTTAGCTTTTTTTTAAACTATTTGGCAAGATGTTTTTATGCGATTTCCTTTTGAGGTTAAAACCAATGCAAAATTCGATGCCGTTGGGTTTGGAACAAACGCCGTTGACTATCTGATCCAAGTTCCCGAATACCCGGCATTTGATTCCAAGATGGAGCTTACGGAATACGTTAAAGCCGCTGGTGGTGAGGTTGCGAGCACGTTGGTCGGACTTCAGCGTTTGGGATTTCGCACCGCCTATATCGGTCGTTTTGGCAAGGATTCCGAAGGAGATTTCGGGCTTGAAAACTTACGGGACGAGGGCGTCGATATTTCGCTCACTGAACAGGTTGAAGGTGCGCGTACGCAGATCGCGTTCATCATTATCGACGAGCGAAACGGAGAACGCACGATTATTTGGAAACGCGATCAAAAACTCGGCTATTCAGAAAACGAAGTGGACGAATCGTCCGTTAACGACACGCGCGTTTTGCATTTTACGCCGCACGACACGGAAGCCTGTATCAAACTTGCCGCCGCGGCGAAAAAATCCGGCGCGGTTATTTCAATTGACATCGATCGAGTTTTTGACGGAGTTGAAAATTTGCTCCCGATCGTTGATATCTTGATTTGCTCAAGTGAGTTTCCAAAAAGGCTTTTTGGTATAGATGACATTAGCCAATCACTCGAAAAACTTCACGCGGCATTTGGCTGCCCAATAACGGGAATGACACTCGGAGATGCAGGGTCGATTATTTATTCTCACGGTAATTTCATTCGCACTCCGGGCATGGCAGTTCCCGGGGGATGTAAAGACACGACGGGTGCGGGCGATTCCTTTCGCGCCGGATTTCTGTACGGCTTATTAAGCGGAGAAACTATTGAGGATAGCGCACGCATGGCAAACGCAGTAGCAGCACTCAAATGCCGCGAAGTAGGCGCAAGAACATCGCTGCCGAGTTTGGAAGAACTCTCAAATTTGCTCGAGATCTAGTTTCACGAAAGGGCTTCGGGTTTGACCGCTTTGGCAAAATAAATTGCAGCAATGAGGGTCACGAGCATAAGTGCCGAAGCCGTCCAAAAAGTTCGAAAGAGCGTCGTATCGTCAATTTTATTCAACGAATTATTTAGCAAAACTCCGGCAAGGGCGGGGCCGATCGCCCGCGCTAACGACGCTGACGATTGCATAACTCCAAGAGCTTTGCCCTGTTCGCGTTCGCTTGCGACTTTCGAAGCGAGGCTTGTAAGCGCAGGTGATGAAAGGGAATTCCCAAGCGAAAAAAAGGCGATTCCAATGAGAAGTCCGGTTAATCCGCCCGAGTTTGGGCCAACGAACGGAACAGCAAAAAAAGCGACCATCAACAAGACGCTTCCACCCACAACTAACCAGCTTTCGCCAAATTTATGCGCCAGACGGCTGAACAAAAATCCCTGGAAAACGACCGCCAGAACTCCGACGTAAAAGAATAAATAGCCATTTTGCTCGGCGTTGTATCCAAAGCGAAACATCGTGTAAAGAGCGAATGAAGCAGTCATTATCGAAAAAGCTGTTACGAGCAGGAAATACAATCCGGTTAAGATCGTAAATCTCGAATCCCTCAAAACTTCGAGAGTTTCAGCAAAACGGTTTTTCCGTATCTTATCAAGATTTCTATCTTCAGCTTTTAGAGATTCGGGTAGCACGAAATAGAGCGCGATCGCGTTTACAAATGTTAGCGCGGCGGCGAAGAAAAATGGCGCGTGCATTCCGTAACGACTTAAGATACCGCCGATTGCAGGGCCAAAAACAAAACCCAAACCAAACGCCGCTCCAAAGAGGCCCATTCCTTTAGCCCGATTTTTCCGCGACGTTACGTCGGCGATATATGCCTGCGCGGTCGAAATATTTCCCCCTGTAATTCCGGCAACGATTCTACCCAGGAAAACCATCCACAAAACGGAAGCAAATCCTATTACAAGGTATCCGATCGAAGAGCCAAGAAGGCTTAAGAACAGGATCGGACGACGCCCGTATTTATCCGAAAGACTTCCCAAAACCGGAGAAAAAACAAATTGCATTGCTGAGTAAGAAGCAAAAAGCAGGCCTATTTCAAGAGGGGTCGCATTAAACGGCTCGGTCTCCGCATAAAACGGCAAAATTGGAATAACGATCCCGAAACCGATCAAATCGATAAAGATCGTTGTGAAGATTATCGCAATCGGTTTTGTGAAAAATTTATCTTTTGATGGGCTCTCGCGGTCGTTATTTTGCATTCAGGCAAAGTTTTTAGAATCTATGATTTGTAGTAAGATAGCAAAAAATAAACATAACATTTAGCTGGAGTTTGCGAAAGTGATTGATATGATGAGGAAATCAAAAATAACGGTTCTTTTAGTGCTCGCGTTTCTCATACCGGGTTATACAAATGTGGATGCACAGCGACGCCGCGGAAAACAAAAAAAAGCACCCACAGCGGTGCAAAAATCTATCCCGCCCGTTATCAATTACACGGTTTCAATGCCGAAACCCGAAACACATCTCCTCGAAGTTGAAATGAAATTGGATTGGGCCGAAGCCCCAAAACAGGTGGAAGTCAAAATGCCCGTGTGGACCCCCGGCAGCTACTTGATACGTGAATATGCGAGGCACGTCCAGGATTTTGTCGTTGTTGACAACGCGGGAAATTCTTTGGATTGGCGAAAGATCAATAAGAATACATGGGCAATAGAAACAAAAAGCGGGAATGGCGTTCGCGTAGGATACCGCGTTTATTCAAACGACCTGACGGTCCGCACAAATGAGCTTAATTACGAGCACGCTTTCTTCACGCCGGCTGCGCTTTTGATGTTCCCAAAAGATCAACTTGGCGCACCTTCAACGGTAAAAGTAACTCCTTACCGTAATTGGAAAGTTGCGACCGGCTTGTCGCGGGTCGCGGGACAACAAAATACTTTTAGAGCACCAAATTACGACATTTTGTACGATTCGCCTTTTGAGGTGAGCAATTTTATTGAGAAGAGTTTCGAAGTTCGTGGAATTCCGCATCGCTATGTCGTTACCGGAGAGGGCAATTATGATCTCGATAAGATCGTCGCAGATACGAAAAAGATAATTGAAGAATGTTTCAGCTTATTCGGCGAACTACCGTATGAAAATTATACGTTTATATTGAACTTGCGCGGCGGCGGCGGACTTGAACACCTTAATTCTACGGCACTTCAATGGAACCGTTGGGGTTTTGATTCCGAAGATCGCTACAAAGCCTTTTTGGGACTCGTTGCCCACGAATATTTTCATTTATATAACGTTAAAAGAATTCGCCCCGTTCCGCTTGGGCCATTTGACTACGAAAGCGAGAATTATACAAAACTTTTATGGGTAGCCGAGGGCACTACGTCTTACTACGAATGGGTATTGATGAGACGTGCGGGATTGTTTACGGCAGCTGAAGTTTTGTCTAATGAAGCGAAAATTGCCCAAACGCTTTCAGGACAGCCAGGCAGATTTCAGACGAGTTTGGAAGAAGCGAGCTTCGACGCTTGGATTAAAAGCTACAGACCTGACGAGCATTCGATCAATCGCGAAATTTCATATTACAGCAAAGGCGAAATCGTAAATTTTCTGTTGGATATAAGAATTCGCTCTGCATCAAACGGCGCAAGATCGCTCGATGATGTAATGCAATACCTTTATATCGAGTTCTATAAAAAAGGAAGAAATTATTCGTCCGCAGATTTCCAGAGTGCCGCTGAACTGGCCGCGGGCACTGGATTAGAAAATTTCTTCGCTCGGTTTGTACGTGGAAAGGATGAATTGGATTATGATGCGATTCTTGGCGGTATGGGCTTGCAGCTTGTGCAGACGAAGTCTGAAAGTGATGAAGCATATCTTGGCGCGAATTTATCTGAGGCGAACGGAAATTTGACTGTAACTTCGGTCCCCGCGGGTACACCCGCTTACGATTCCCGTTTGAACTCGAAAGATGAGATTATAGCCGTCGATGGTTACCGGGCAACGCGTGCAAATCTAAATTTCCATATGGGTCGGAAGAAAGCCGGTGAGAATATTAAACTTCTGATTTTTCGACACGACAAACTTCGCGAAGTTGACGTTACTCTTGGAAGGACTCCGGCATCGGGCTATAAAATCATCTCCGTTGCCAATCCGACGGTCGAGCAAGATGCGTTGTATCAACAATTCTTGGGCGAGAGTCTGATCAAGGCTCCTTAATTGACAGGCCTTATTTCAACAATGAGTGGAAACTATGTATAAGAAGTTATTCATGCTGTTTATCTTTTCCGCTGCCGCTTTGAGTTGCAGCAGCGAGGGATCGAAAATCGTCAAGGTTGAGGCTACGGCGTTAAAAAACGTTCCTGCCCAACGGTTGAATTACAGGTTTGAAACTGATGTTCCCGCCCCAACCTTTAACGGAAAGTCGGTTCAGAGTGACGAGCGAAATGAAAAGGTTCAGGTAGATTTTGATCAAAATCGCGTGCAGGAGCTTTTGGACCGTACGATTACGTCACCCGATAAACTAAAAGTTTTGGCAGTTTACCGAAAGATCAACGACCTGATTTCGGAGTTTCGTTTGGATATGTATACGTCCGATGGAAAACTCCTTAAGAAAATCACCCATGAGGAAATGGCGGTACATTTTCCGGGAACAATAGTCTGGTCACCTGATTCCGCAAATGTCGCGTTCATCGCAATGGTTCGCGGCGTTGAGCAAGACAATCCTGATGGTGTCAAACCGGACGAAAAACCGACCGCGACACCCGGTGTCGTAAGCCCGGATGAAGAATCCAATTCGAACACAAATGCCGAAACGAATGTGACGACGGAGGTCGATCCGTTAGAGCCGCCAAAAGATGTTTTGACCTTTCGAACGGAGCAGATCTATATTTGCGACTCAAATGGTGCTGACACAAAACCCTTAACCCAGAACGAAGGATTAATGTACTTTTATGCCGTGTGGGCTCCGGATAGCTCGGCACTTGTCGCGCTCGCGTCGCCATATACCGAATGGCGAATCCGTGAATTCCAGGCTTCGAGAGCCGGAGAACAATTCATTCCTGCGGGGCGCCCTCGATTGATCGAAACGAGCGGACGCGAGCGCTTGCTTGATGATTACCCGACCGCCGTGCATCCGGTTTGGTCACCAGACTCCGCAAAGATTGCCGTATCGTTTGATAAACAGATCCGGATATACGATGCGACGACAGACGCTCCGACGCAAGCCGCAATCCCACTTAGAAACCAGCTTTTGCTCGCCGCCAGAACTTATGAAGAGAAACTTCAAAAGGAGGAAGCAAATTCGAACGTTGGCGGTTCTGAAAACACAAATGCGGGCGAAAACAGCCTCGATCCAAAAGCTGAGTCAAACTCCGAAAACGGAAATGCTAATGCCGAGCCGGATCCAAGAACGACTACATTGCCTGACGCAAAAAATTTGGTCGCGTTTAATCCGATCATAAACTTGGTTTGGGAACAAGATTCAATGCTTTATCTTGAAACCGGCTATGTAAAAACATATGTTACTAATGAAACGGAAAACCGGAGCAGCTTTCTGAGGTGGCATCGTCTTATTCTGAGCGCGCAGGCTATCGAGATTCCGGCAGCACCCGGGCAACAATAAACATGGATTATAAAACGATCGAAGAAGCATACACCGCAAACGATAATATTCGGAAGCGTATGCTCGAAGTTGTAACAAACCTGACAACTGAACAGGTTGATTTGCCGACCGAAAACGGAGCGTGGACTGTTCAAGGTGTTATTGAGCACGTATCAAAGGTCGACACTGGCATGACGGGAATTCTCAGCCGACTTCTATTGAAAGCGGGAGAGGACGGTAAAATTTCGGATGGATCGATGAAATTTTCGAGTGGGTTTATGGAGGCAATTTCGAATTCTCGGGAAGCCAAGTTTGAGGCGCCTGACGTCGTCGCCCCGGACGGAACGCAGAGCGTTTCCGATTCGCTTCAATTGATGCAAAAATCCCGCGCGCGGCTGATGGAACTTCGGTCAAAATTTGAAGGGCTCGATGCGGGAGAATATACTTTTCCTCACCCGTATTTTGGAGAGATGAATGCATACGATTGGCTCGCACTTCTCGGCTTTCATGAATCCAGACACATTAACCAAATAGAAAAGATCCTCGCGACGCACAATGGAAGCTGAGATCAAAATCCTTTTAGCTGACGATGATCCGGTCTTGCTGGAGCTTTTGCCCGCCCAGCTTTTCAAAAGCGGGTTTTTATTTTCCATCTGCAGAGACGGCAAAGGAGTTTTGGACGCTTGCGTTAAACAGGATTTTGACGTTGTTTTGCTCGATGTGAATTTGCCCGACATATCCGGAGTTGAGTTGCTTTCGAAAATTGCTACTGGAGAAAATCCTCCGGAGATCGTGATGCTCACTGCTGATAAGAGTTTGAAAACCGGTATCGAGGCGATGAGGAGAGGAGCTTATGATTACATTACGAAACCCGCCCAACCGGAGCAAGTGAAAGCGATTATTCGGAAGGCATATGAAAAACATCGGCTGAAACGGCAAAACCAAAGATTGCGTGCCGCAGTTCGGCAGCAGAACTCGAGCCTCGATACAAAACCGATTCATACGAGTGAATCGATGAAGAAAATTTATGCTCAAGCTGAGCGTGTCTCGGATTTAGATACTACACTGCTGATCACCGGAGGATCGGGGACCGGAAAAGATGTACTCGCCCGCTGGATCCATTCCAGAAGCTCTAGAAATGATTTGCCCTTAGTTTCAATAAATTGCGGCGCATTGCCCGAAAATCTTTTTGAATCAGAATTTTTTGGTTACGAGAAAGGAGCATTTACCGGAGCCAACCAACAGAAGATCGGATTGGTAGAAGCGGCGGATGGTTCGACGCTATTTTTAGACGAAATTGGGGAAATGCCTATGCACATGCAGGTAAAGCTCCTTCATTTTCTGGAAAACGGATGCTTTCGACGTGTCGGATCCACGAGTGATCGAAAAGTGGATGCCCGGGTTATAGCTGCAACTAATAAGGAACTCCCGGAAGAAATTGAAGAAGGAAATTTTCGGGCCGATCTGTTTTATAGGCTAAATGTAATTTCGTTTTGTATTCCTAATTTGTCGGAAAGATCCGAAGATATTCCGGCGTTGGCAGACCACTTCTTAGATAGTCTGAAAAAGCGCTATCGCCGTCCAGCGCTAAAACTTTCGACTCAAGCAATGGACCAGCTGAGATCGCATGCTTGGCACGGAAATATACGCGAACTAAAAAATACGTTAGAAAGGACAGTGGCTTTAGCGATTGACGATAAGATAGAAGAAATTTTTGGGCTCTCACCCTCCGCACTTATTCAAAAGTCGACGGACAACGCTGAAGAATGCGAACCAATTCCCCTTTCAGAAATTGAGAAACGTCATATTCTAAAAGTTTTGAGCTCCGTAAAAGGCAAACGCGAAGAAGCCGCATTGATCCTGGGTATCACGACCCGAACTCTCTACCGAAAATTAAAAGAATACGCGAACTAGTTTCCGACGATATTTCTCAAATCAGAATATTATTCGGAAAAAATGTCACATTCATCCAAACTCAAATTTAATTGAAAAAATATTTTTGTGCGGCAACTCCTCAGATCAATGGAGTTAGCCATTTCTGCAATTCCGGTTGAATCTTGGCACGCTACTTGCTCTTTAACTAATTGTGTAATGACGTTTCCTTCTGAAGAAACCTTTCTTTGGGGGCAAGGGATCTGAAAGTTGGAAGCGTCTATTACCTTATTCTTAGAATTTAATTTGAAAAAGGGACGGCTGACGTTTTTTTTTCGATAAAGATTGCAGACATGTGAAGATTTTTTGGGGGGTCTTGCAAGTCTGTAAATTACGGGCTAGAATATAGTCCGTATTTTTTTTAATTTTAGTGTGAGAAAGCGGGACGGGGGTAGCCTTCTTTCTCTCTTAGCCCAGCCTTGATACGGACCCTTCAAGGTTGGGCGCTTTCCAAGCGAAACGAGACGTTATTTTATGTCTCGTTTTTTTGTTTTCCGAAGCAAAAACATTCTTGGAATTGAAGCATTGGGTTTAGAATGTAAATTGTGGGCAAACTAAAAAAAGCATCGAGTTCCAATCTAAATACCGATCAAACAAATATCATACTCGAATCTCTGAGAGAGGGTGTATGCCAGATCTCAGCATCCGGGGAAATAAGCTATTCAAACCGGTCGGCTGAAATGATGCTCGGCAGAATTAAAACTGATCTTATCGGAAAGCCGTATTGGGAAATTTTCTTTGGTATCACAAGAGAGGAGCATTTGGCTAACGAAACCTTTTGTCCAATCAATTTTGCTCTCGAATCAGGTGAAAACGCGCATGTCAGTTCTGAAGTGTTTTTGAGAAAAGATGGGAGCACAGTTCGCACGGAATATATTTGCGTTCCTCTTTTTGTTGAACAAAAGGTTGTGGGGGCCGTGATTTCGTTTGAGGATATCGGCGAGCGTTACGAAGCAAAAAAAGCGCTCGAAACAGCACGGGATATAGCAATCGAGGCCGCACAAGCGAAGTCTAGGTTTTTGGCAAATATGAGTCATGAGATTCGCACCCCGCTCAACGGGATCGTTGGAGTGACAAACCTGCTCGTTGATTCCGAACTTTCCGAAGAACAGCGAGATTACGCGCGAATGCTCGAAAGCAGCGCCGAGCTGCTTCGCTCGATTGTTGACGATATTCTTGATTTTTCAAAAATTGAATCCGGAGGTTTTTACATCGAAGAGCACAGGTTCTCGATCAAAAGCCTCGCTGAAGAAACGATAAAGTTCTTTACGCCGTTAGCAGATGATAAAAAACTCTCGCTGGAATGTTTTGTTGAGGGAAAAATCTCCGATAGTTTGGCTGGCGATGCAGGGAAAATCCGACAGGTTTTGAATAATTTTATAAGCAATGCGCTCAAATTTACCGGCGATGGAAATGTTGCTTTGACGATCACCTTGACGGCAGATTCGGACGATTCTCAGGAGGTTAAGTTCGCGGTTTCAGACACGGGAATTGGAATCAGCAGCGACGTCCAGACAAAATTATTTGAGCCGTTTGTTCAAGGGGATATCTCCACCACGAGAATATATGGCGGAACCGGTCTGGGGCTCGCAATATCCCGCCAAATAATAGAATTGATGGATGGAGTAATCGGTCTCAAAAGTGTGCCGGGAGAAGGATCAACCTTCTGGTTCAAAATGAAGTTTATCAAGTCTGCGAAAGCGCACAGTGTGCCCGCGTTATCTGATGAACAGAAGAATGCGTTGGAGGGTTTAAAGACCCCGATGCCAAAATTTTCGGATGAGATTAGCGTCCTAATAGTCGAGGACAATCCAATCAATTGCGCCGTTACGTTAAAGATGCTGGAACAAATGGGTATTTCGAATATCGATACCGCGGAAGATGGGGCGGTCGCGATCGAAAAAGCAAGGCGGAAATCATTCGACATTGTGTTTATGGATTGTCAGATGCCTATTCTTGATGGTTTTGAATCGGCTGCCAAGATTCGAGACTTGGATATAACCCAGCCGAAAATAGTTGCGGTCACCGCGAGCCCGCCATTTGGCGAACGCGATAAATACGCCGCTTCAGGGATGGACGGTTATTTGGCTAAACCGTTTACAAAAAAGGAGTTGTCTAAAGTTCTAAGTGAGTATTTTGAACCGAAAACGGATCATTTAAATCTTGACTTAAGGAGCGATTTCGTCCAACATTCCTTATCCAAGCTTATCGATTCGACAAAACTAGAAAATTTGCTGGAAATAGAGTCTAATGGAAGGGAACAATTTACAAAAGAGATCCTGAATCTATTTCTCAAACATTCTCAAATAATGCTAGAGGAAATGAATCGTTGTGCTGAAACCAAGAATTATCGAAAACTAGCCAAAACCGTTCATAGCTTCAAGGGCAGTAGCGGAAACGTTGGAATAACCAGACTTTTTCGCCTGCTCGCAAAGCTTGAAGAAAGGATCGAAGGAAATGATCATTCAGCTATAGACAAGACCGTAGAGGAAATCAACTCGGAATTTGAAAACGCACGGTCGATAATTTTGGAAACTTTATAAGTTAGAGGACCCTATCGATGAAAGCTATCACTGAGAAGAAAAAAGAAACCATAGAAGCCCCAAATGAGGGCGAAAATATTGATAAGATTCGGGACATTCTGTTTGGAGTGCAGGTTCGCGATTTTGAAAAGCGTTTTTCGCAATTGGAATCTCGCTTAGAGAAAGAACTCACGAAAAGCCGCAGCGAAACCGAAAAACAACTAGGAAAGATCGAAGCGCTTATAGATAAAGAAGTCGGATCGCTTACTGAGCGAATTTATAACGAACAGGACTCCCGAAGCGCGGCAGTAACGGAATTGACCGAGGACCTCAAACTTGCGTCGAAGAATTTGGCGTCTGAAATTTCAAAGTTAGGTGATAAGACCGCGAAAAACGAAAATAAACTAAGACAGAATTTAGCGGATCAATCTCAATCTCTGATCGAATTGGTTCAAGTAAAACAAAAAGAAACCCTTGATTCCCTTGAAACCAAAGCAGATGACTTGCAGGATTCAAAGGCCGACAGGAAATCACTTGCCAAAGCATTCACCGACATTGCCGAACTTTTGTTGAACGATAATCACCCAGCCGCTTCGGATTAGATCCCGCAACAATCCAGGTTATATTTAATAAATGTCTTCAAGCGTCTTAAAAAATAAAGAAAACGCAGCCGTCGATCATGGCGGGAACGGAACTTCCGAACCGCCTGAAAGTAGTGACTCTGGCGGCGACCAAAATGAAGGCAGAAATGATGCGGATGATATAAAGAAACTCCGTAAACTCCTCGTTAATTCGACCGAAGTCGGTGAAGTCTTGCCGGCCGCGGTGAAAAACAGCACAAGAAAGGATAACCAGCTTGCGAATGCGACGATGCCTTTGGTTGAGGAAAACATTCGGCAATCGGTCGCGCGCGATCCAAAGATATTGGCGGAAGCTCTTTTTCCCGTCATTGGTCCTGCCATTCGAAAAGCGATAGCTCACGCGCTCAATTCGATGGTCCAGAGTTTCAATCAGACCCTGGAATACAGCGTCTCACCGAAGGGCCTTGGTTGGCGCTTGGAAGCATTACGAACAGGAAAGTCGTTTGGCGAGATCGTGATGTTAAAAACGCTGCGCTTCCGCGTGGAGCAAGTATTTTTAATCCACAAAGATACCGGGATTTTGCTTCAGCACGTAGTTGCGGATAAACACGTTGCGCAAGATGGCGACATGGTTTCGGCAATGCTTACGGCGATTTCAGATTTTGTTCAAGATTCTTTTGGAACTTCGGAGGGAGCGACGCTTGATTCGCTTAAGGTCAAAGAACTTTCCGTGTGGATCGAACATAGCCCTGATGCGGTAATTGCAGGTGTGATACGCGGAACACCACCGCTCGACCTCCGCGAAATTTTTTCAGAATCGATTGAGGAAATTCAGTTCAGCTACGAAAACGAGCTAAATGAATTCGATGGTAATACTGATTTATTTGAAGAGGCACGTCCGACCTTAAATCGCTGCTTGCAGTTTCAGGTAAATCAAGAGTCGGGCGAAAAGAAATCGTCATTCAAGCCCGCCAATATACTTGCGTTATTGTCTGGATTGATCCTATTACTCGTAGGTCTTTATATTGGTTGGCAATATTGGCGCTGGACAGGATATTTGGACCAACTTCGAAACGAACCGGGAATTGTAGTTGCAGAATCAAACTTTGGAATTTTGCGGCACTCAGTAGGCGGATTGCGTGACCCGCTTTCTCGAAATCCTATATTGATCAGGAAAGAGCTTGGCTTTGATAAGGACGACATTTCTGAGAACTGGAAAAGCTACAATGACGCAGATCCAAAGTTTGTTTTGGCTAGAGCAAATATACTTCTAAAACCTCCCGCGGATGTGAAGCTGGACCTTAAAGAAGGGGTTCTGCTTGCTACCGGCAATGTTCTGCCTGCCTGGGGAGATGCCGCTGCGAGACTTGCGCCGGCGCTGGCTGGAGTAAATGAATTTAAGATATCCGACAATGAATTATTGCAAACAATAGAGAAGATCGAGTCGCAAAGTCTTTTGTTTAAATGCAATACGATTGATTTAGCTGACGATCAGGAAATTGTGTTCAACGGCTTGGTAAAAGATTTGGGAAAAATACTGGAATCCCCACTCAAACCGCAGATTCAAATACTTGGCTACGCGACTGAAACCGGACCTTCGGGTGCGAATGAGAATATTAGTAAGCGACGAGCGGAAATGGTACTTAATGAATTTGTCGCGAAATCGGAAAAATTTGCGCGCGCTGTTAAAAATGATCCGCTTTCGATCACTGCCGTCGCGGTTGGAGAAACCAATAACGAAGCCGACTGCAAGGTTAAGATCAAAGTAACGATCCGATAGGAACGTTGCAAAGAGGGGCAATCCTTCGAAACAGCCTTTAAGCGATTGGCTGATGAGATGTTGTCGACCTAATTCCCTCAGCATCATTTGATACCAAAAAACGTTTGCACTAAACTAATTAAGTTTTTGCCCTTGTAGCTCAACGGTTAGAGCAGCGGACTCATAATCCGTTGGTTGGAGGTTCGAATCCTCCCGAGGGCATTCTTTTTGTTTAAATTTTTCCGGCAAAAGGCTTATAATCAGGAAACACAATTTAAGGCTGAATGGAGACCACGTGATTCAGAAAAAAATATGTATGCTTGGAGCAGTAGGCGTCGGTAAAACGAGTCTTGTAAAACAGTTTGTCGAAAGTATATTTTCCGAAAAGTATCATTCCACGATCGGAGTAAAGGTTGACAAGAAGGTCGTACGCGTCGAAAAACGCGAAGTCACAATGATGCTTTGGGATATCCAGGGCGAAGACGAAGATTTTCAGATAAAACCATCTTTTTTGCGGGGCGCATCCGGCTACATTTTGGTCGTCGATCTAACCCGTAAATCAACTTTGGAATCTGCGAAGAGGATTCAATTGATGATCGAAGACGAAATAGGATCCGTGCCGTTTCAGATACTATTTAATAAGAATGATTTAACGGAAGAAATCGATATCGACCATACGTGGATGGTGGAATTTGCGGGAGAAAAGGTTTTGCGAACGAGTGCTAAAACCGGCGAGAATGTTGAAGAAGCTTTTCTCGGGTTGGCTTCAAAAATGATTGCGGCAATATGATCTGGAAATTTTTGACTTTGAGTATATATAGAAAAGGGAATGCTTTACGTAAATAAAGCATTCCCTTTTTCGCCCCTTAAGAAAGCGGTCCCGGTGTTGATACAACGGGCAATTTTGCCGGGTTTCTGTTTTTTTCTTAACCGATATCGTCTTTCAGCAATTTTGTTTAACTTTTCATCGCATTCGAACGCGACTAGAATCGAAACTATCCAAGCTAAAATCCGACATTAATTACACGTAAACTTCCTTGCAACTCCGCCGACAACTGTAGTAACATCTCGGTTTGTAACAACAGTATACGTATAGCCTGTAGTCAGCCGAGTGCTCGAAATAGGTGTAAAGTGTTGAAAATGAATGTAGTTACTTTTGGGGGAAGTAACTTAGAAGTAAAGATCCAATAGGTTTCAGGTTGAAACCCGGAGCCTTTAGATTAAATGTTAGTCGCCGAAAAAGAAATGTGCACATTGATCGAGTATCGAGCTGCTGTGTGAGCACCCGCTGCCAGCCACATTCATTATTGGAACGTCACCTGCAAATATTGAGCCGGCGAGCAGACTTATTGAGAGTAAAGTTATTGAGATAAATTTCTTCATGTTTGTTTTTCTCCTGTAGGAATATCGGCGTTAAACACCGTTGTATTAAGGAAATTGATAATAAACAAGAAAGTCCAAAAAAAATAAACATTTTTTAACAATAAATAGAATGAAACAGTCTTTCCAACAACTCGGAACCGCAGAGAGAGTCAGCCAACTTATTGCAAAAGCACGAGATGCGGAAATTTCGAGGGATCTCGATCGTTTGGAAGAACTGTTGTCAGAAGTTTGGGATGATTTCGATAAAAACCCGGATTATAGTGAGTTTGAACCTGACATTCGTGCGGAATTACTACGAATAAGCGGGTATTATTTGGCTACTTTCGGTTCATCTAATACGAGAAAGAACTACCAGGATCGAGGCAAGGATTTGATAAGCAAATCCATTGCGTTGTTTGAAGAATTGAGAATGCCTCATGAATTGGCCCGGGCAAAGGCACTTCTGGCTAGCGTTTATTATTATTCAGGTCAGGTCGAGGAATGCGAGATAATTCTCGATGAAGCCGCTGTATTTTATGATCATGACCAGCTTCATCCGGTAAATTTACTCATCGCGGTAACAAAGGTTGGGGCGCTAATTTGGAAAAATGATTATCAGGCGGCGGTCGAGATCCTGAATAATGTGCAAATCCCGATGGAGCTTTGCGAAGATCATTTCCTTTTAGTTCGTTATCACATGCAGGCGGGAATCATTTATTCGCGGATCGAGCGTTTTGAATTATCGAAGACTCATTTTGAAAAAGGAATTTATCATAGTGAAGCGTTGGGAAATCTTCGTTATTTAGGCAGTATTTATAACAGCTTTTCGCTAGGTTATTTGAGAAATGGAGATCTGGAGCAGGCTCGGGAAAAAGTTGCGGAGTCGATAAAGATCTTTAAGGATGTCAACGAGAGAGGTTGGCTCGCGAATGCCTTTGATACCGAAGCTCAGATATATCTCGCCGATGAAAAATTCGAGAAAGCTCTTGAGTCTATCGATAAATCTATTGAGCTTTTCAAAGAAGGTGAGTTTTTTAGCGGTTGGACTGACGCTTTGTGGGTGAAAGTTCATGTCTTGCTTAGATCGGACAAGAAAGAAGAAGCAATAATGTTGTACGGGGAATTAGCCGATTTAGCGGGGCGGGAGATTGGAGAATATGCTGTCAGGAAGTATGCGAATAAATTCTCGAAGATTATCCACGTTAAGAAAGGGACTGACTTTTTTGGTGAGGTTCAGGCTTTCAAACGAGAGTTACTTATGGAATCACTAGTTGATTCGGATGCTGATATAGACCAAAGTGCAGAAAGTTTGAAAACAAACCGAAAAGAAATAATTCACCTTCTTAATCGTGAGTTTCCGGATATTTATTTGGAATTGGGAATGTCGCCGCATGTAATGTCTACGGCCAACAATTAGATCTCATTTTACGGTCGTGTCGACGAGACTGGCATAATCAGCAAATAATCTCGATTTTCCCGCGGGGATTGAGACTTTTTCGAAACCCACCTGCAAAACAACAACTTCAGACTTTATTAAATCTTCCATCGTTTCTTTATCCATTTCCCAACATAAGTTTTCTCTTGTTTTTCCCTTTTGAAGCTCGGTGGTTCTTTCTCCCGAGGCAAATTTCAAAGGAGAGCTATCGACAAAGAGTGTTAATTCGCGATTCGATGAGAAGTAGAATTTCTTTGCCCTTGTGTTTATGCAAATTCTGCTTCGAACCGGCTTTCCATCTACGGCAGGTCCTGCATAGATCGAAGTGAGTTCAAAAACAAACTCTTTAAAAGGTTTTTGTAATCCAATGTTATCTTCGCGAAGATCAAAGGAGAGTTTTATGGTTGTCAGATCTTTTTCGTAAATGGCGGAAAACAATTCGGGACGCGACGAATCATTTATCGCGGATCGAACCTGCTCAAGAGATTTGGTCTGCGAAAACAGAATTCCGTTAAAACAGCAGACTATGATCAAAAACAAACCGATTTTGTTAGCATGTTTCATTTTTTTTAATCACTATACATTAAACCGAAAGTCGACGATGTCGCCTTCCTGCATAATATATTCCTTACCTTCAAGCCGCACCAACCCTTTTTCCCGCGCAGCATTTTTGGATCCGGCCTCCGTAACATCATCGTATGAAACTATTTCTGCACGAATAAAGCCGCGTTCGATATCTGTGTGGATCTCGCCTGCAGCCTTTTGCGCTTTTGTTCCAAACGGAATTGTCCAAGCACGCACTTCCTTTTCGCCGGCCGTTAGAAACGACATCAAACCCAGCAGTTTATAAGCCGATTTTATCATTTGATCTACACCGCTTGACGACACGCCGAGATCATTCAGGTATTCCATGCGCTCAGCTTCTTCAAGCGAGATCAGCTCCTCTTCAAGCCGCGCGCAAATCACGACAGTTTCCGAGTTTTCGCCTTCTGCATGCTCCTTCACCGCTTTAACGTGTGGATTACTATCGGGATCGCTAAGCGATTCTTCGTCTACGTTTGCTGCATAGATCGTTGGCTTCGAGGTTAAAAGAAAGAATTTTTTAGCAATTTTCTTTTCTTCATCTGACAGATCGACCGCTCGGGCCGGACGTCCATCTTCTAAGATCGGAAGGATCTTTTCTAAAACGGCAAGTTCCTGTTTTGCTTCTTTGTCACCTGATTTTGCTGCCCGCGAAGCTTTTTCGATCCTTTTTTCCACCGAAGCCAGATCAGCGAGCGCCAACTCGATTTGAATTGTTTCAATATCGCGAATCGGGTCAATCGAGCCCTCGACGTGATGAACATTTTCATCCTCAAAACAGCGCGCGACCTGGATCACGGCATGGGTTTCGCGGATGTTTGCAAGGAATTGATTTCCGAGTCCTTCGCCCTTCGACGCGCCCTTGACGAGCCCCGCAATGTCAACGAATTCAACAGTTGCAGGAACTAGTTTTTGGGCGTTATTCATTTCTTTGAGCACGGCGAGGCGTTCGTCCGGAACGGTTACGATACCGATATTCGGTTCAATCGTTGCGAAAGGATAATTTGCGGCGAGCGCAGTTTCCTGGGCAGTTAGCGCGTTAAAGAGCGTAGATTTTCCAACGTTGGGAAGTCCAACGATTCCAACTTGTAACATAATTCATTAAGGGCAGCGATACTGCGTAAATTTCGTCTAAATTCCAAACTAATCATTCTAAACTCTAGAAGCCGTTTTGAGAAATCGAAAAACTATGGCTTAATTTTGGTGAGACGCAATTGTCCTATTTGCTTCAGAATCTCAAATGGCTGTTTCCCTTTTAACAATTCTGGTAATTACTCTAAGCGGTCTTTCGCTAACGTTTCTTTTTGCAAAGAGCGAGACGTTTTTATGGCGGCTTGCGGCAGGAAATATTGTTGGTTCGGCAGTTTTCGGATCGATCGGCTTTATCATCGCAAACTTTTTCGGGTTATCGCTCTTTACGGCTGCTGCTGCATTCGCTATTGCATCGCTTCCGATTTTTCTCTTAAGAGGGAAAGATGTAAAACGCCAATTAAAGGAAGAATGGCAATGGGGATTGGACAAAACCCAAGGTGTGAGCTTCAAAAGGCTCCGGCGCCTCGGATACTACATATTTTTTCTCGTTTTGTTTATTGCCTTTTTTGACCGCGCAATGATAATCGGCGCGGACGGGATATTTACGGGGGCATCACAAAACCTTGGAGATCTGCCGTTTCACCTTGGAGCAATTTTTAGTTTCGCGGACGGGAATAATTTCCCGCCGCAGAATCCCTCATTTGCAAACGCGAAATTTACGTATCCTTTTATCGCAGATTTTTTGACCGCCTGTCTTGTCAAGCTAGGCGCGAGCGTGCAATCTGCAATGCTCGTGCAAAGCGTAACGTGGGCGTTTTCGCTGTTGGTTATTCTGGAGCGCTTTGTTTTCAAGGTGACAAAAAGCTATCTCGGAAGCAAGATCGCGCCGCTGCTTCTGTTTTTTAGCGGAGGGCTCGGCTTTCTGTGGTTTTTTAAGGATTACTGGTACGGCACGCAAAGCTTTTTTGAAATAATTTGGAACTTGCCGCAGGACTACACGATCGGTGAAAAATTCCGCTGGGGCAATTCGATGATCACGCTGTTCATAACACAGCGCAGTTTACTGCTCGGAATGCCGCTTGTTATTATCGTTTTGACCTATTGGCGCAAGGTTTTTCACTTCGATTGGAACGTCAATGAGCGAAACGAAAAGCAAGGCGAATCGACGTATTTGCCCTTTTCTTTCGAACCATTCTTTGTCGGTATTTTGGCTGGAACTTTGCCCTTAATTCACGCCCATAGTCTCGTAGTTCTATTTATCGTGTCGGCATTTTGGCTTATCGAGAGCCCTAAACATATAAGGGAATGGGTTTCCTTTGCCGCCGGAGTAATTGTAATTGCAGTACCGGAGCTATTTTGGATCTTATCCGGAAGCGCGACGAGCACGGGGGATTTTGTTGCATGGCATTTTGGGTGGGATATGCGTGAAGACAATCTGTTTTTATTTTGGTTTAAGAACACTGGGATATTTATTCCGCTGCTGTTTGCAGGATTCGCATTTTTGCTCGTTTCCGCGTTTAGCTACCTTAGAACAGAAAAACAGAAGGCTGACGAAGCGAATTTTGGGAAGGAATTGGCATCTAAAACCCGCTCATATGTTTATTTTCTCCTTCTATTTTATGCGCCGTTTCTCGCGATCTTTGTCGCTTCAAACATTGCGAAATTTGCGCCCTGGGAATGGGACAATATCAAACTGTTGATTTACTGGTGGGTAGGTTCGCTTCCATTTGTCAGCTTTGGGCTCGCATGGATATGGGGTAAAGGTAAGTATTTCAAACCGCTTACTTTGTGTCTACTAGTTTTTCTCACGCTTTCGGGCGCACTCGATGTTTGGAGGGTTGCGTCTGCCCAGATGCGACACCAGGTTTTTGACAAGGACGCCGTCGAAATTGCGGAAGAAATTAAGAAGACTACCGAGCCAAACGCACTTTTTCTTCATGCGCCGACATATAATTCCGCCATTGTCCTGACGGGAAGGCGTTCCTTGATGCGCTACATTGGACATTTATCGTCTCATGGAATCGATTACGAAGAGCGCGACGATGACCTCAAACGAATATACTCCGGCGGAGCAATGGCTGATATTTTCTTGAATAAATATGGAATTGATTATGTTTTATTATCTCCGAGGGAGCGCGAATTACTTCAAATTAACGAACCGTATTTTATGAAATACCCGGTTTGGGCGGAAGTCGGTGAGTATAAAGTTTACAAAGTTAAATGACTAAAACGGATAACGCAGAAATTGAGATCAAACCAAAGGGATTTGAAGAGCTGAACGGTGAGTTTTTGGCTCTTTTCGGGCAAAACAAATTCTGGATATTTAATTGCGCGATCATCACGGCAATCGCGACATTCCTGCGGTTTGTCTTTCTCGAGCTCAAACCTCTTCATCACGACGAAGGTGTAAACGGTCATTTTCTTACAACCCTGTTTCGCGAGGGTGTCTATCAATACAATCCCTCTAATTACCATGGCCCGGATCTTTATTACATTTCGCTCGCTTTTACGAAAGTGTTCGGATTGAATACGCTTAGCGTCCGCTCGAGCGTCGCAATATTCGGAGTGCTGACCGTTGTGCTGGCGTTTTTTCTTCGCCGTTATATCGGCACGATCGGAAGCCTCGCGGCTGCCCTCTTTTTAGCAATCTCGCCCGGGATGGTTTATATCTCGCGCTACTTTATACACGAGATCTTATTTGTATTTTTCAGTCTTAGCTTTGTCATCGCAATTCTTTTTTTTATCGAAAAGCGGAGAGTTGGAATTTTTGCCGCAGGTTGGATGACGCTTATATTGTTTGTATGTTTTTTTCCAACGGCGCTGCCGCTTTCGGGCTATGTGGGGGGCGAAAGTCAGACCTTAGTTTCGATCTTGAAAATGGGGATATTTTTTGTTGAGGCGGTATTCGTGTTTTTTGTTATGCGCATGCTTCTCGCTTGGGACTATGGACGCCCGATCTATTTTATGCTCGCGTCCGCTTCTCTGATAATGCTTTTTGCAACAAAAGAGACGGCTTTCGTTACGATCGGAACAATGGTCATCGCGTCTATTTGTGTCTGGGGTTGGCGGAAAATTACAGCGTTCGAAAGCTATGCGAACAATCGCACCGAAATTTTATACTCTGTCCACGGCATTTTTGCGCTTGCCGCCGCAATATTGGCCTATGTATTTTTCGAGCGCATTGAGAGTTTCTATCAGTGGTTTTACACGGTTTTTGCGAGTCCGGATGTGCCTGACCAGAGATTTCTTTTTTATACTATCCTTTTAATAGCGGCCCTTGGGATAATCGCATGGGTCTTGTTTTTTCTGGATACAAAGGGTGAGGCGGCCGCTTCAGTTTCTACTGCGAAGTTTTTCGAACCCACCGTCTCGAAATTCAGCTCCGCTTTTGCTGGTGCGAATAAATTGCTCGTATGGTTTGCGGCGATCGTTGTTTTTGCGTATCTCGGAGTATTGTTTTTCTCATCGTTTTTTACATATTCCGATGGCGTAAAAGGCGCCTTCGAAGCATACGCGATTTGGACAAAAACCGGTTCAAAAGATCACACCCAAAACGGTGCGATCGCTTATGTAAAATGGATGGCGCAGCTTGAATCGCCGTTGATCGTGTTATCAGTTTTGGGAACACTCATCGCGTTTTTTAAAGCGCGTCATCGCGTCGCGATGTTTACCGGGCTTTGGGCGTTCGGGCTCTTTCTTGCATACACAATTATTCCCTACAAAACTCCGTGGCTTGCGCTTTCGTTTACCCTACCGATGTGTATTATCGGGGGCTATGCGGTTAACGAACTGGCAGTATCAAAACAAGTGCTTCATAAAATTCTGGCAGGTGTCTTAAGTTTGCTTTCAGTTTTTATACTGACGTATCAAACATACGACCTGAATTTTGAGCGTTATGACAGCGATCGTATGCCGTATGTTTATGCTCACACAACGCGCGGATTCTTAGACCTGATCGGCGAAATTGACCGTTATGCGGAAAAGAGCGGCCTAGGAAAAGAGGCGACGATCGAAATCGTTTCAGAAGATTATTGGCCAATGCCCTGGTACACAAAAGATTATCCAAAGGCCAACTATCATGGGAAACTCGTCGATGCGAATACCTCAGAAATGATAGTTGCGGGTGAAACGCAGCGGGAAGACCTCGTCGAAAGATATTCGGCTCATTATAAGTACGTTGGAACGTATCCTTTGAGACCGGGTGTAAAGTTGTGTTTGTTGGTTAGGAAAGATATCGCTGGACCCGAAGCGAAAGGGATTGTAAATATTCCGGCAGAATAAGGCAGAAACCCGAACGTTAGTAAGGGTGCGACGATTAGATCTTTATTAGTCTCATATCCTAATATCCCCAATCTTCTCCGCGGGTTCATCTGATGTCTCTTTCAGGTAGAGCGCGTCTTCTTCCTCTCTTTTTGCTTTTTCACCAGATGAATGCCATTTTAGCCATTGTTCGGGGGCGTCAAAGGTTTCGCCGCCGTGGGCGGTGAGGCGTTTTCGGATGCGGCACATAACCGGTGTGTTTGTTCCGACGCCTGAAATTATTGCTTGTCCTTTTGTCAGCGCGGGAAGCTCGGCGAGCATTGCGCGTCCGGCGCCTTCTACTGATTGGGCGATTGTTTGCTGATCGATCGGGTTAACGATTCGCATGATGATCTGCGTCATACACTGCGAGAGCACGTCTTGATCGAGTTTGCCGGGGCGCTGGGTTATCAAACCGATGCCGACTCCAAATTTTCGACCCTCGGATAAGATCTGCTTCAAGATATTGGTCGAAACGACGCTTGCGCCCGCGGGTGCGAATCGGTGTGCTTCTTCGATAAGAGTGAAAACAGGATAGTCGAGGAAATTCTCGCCGCCGTCGACCCCTTCGCGCACCGTCATCATGCGTGCTTTGTTGACACGTCTTAAAAGTGTGCCGACGATCACCTGCTGTTCGTGCTGCTCGATATCGGAGAGTTCTAAAACTGTGCAGCGACCGGGTGCGAAAAGTTCCTGCAAAGGAATGTGTTCGTTGTCGCTAAAGATTCCATCCTTCCTATCAAAACGCGAATCGAGGCGCCATAGCAAGCCTTCGATCGATGAAACGTTTCCCGCGTTGTTGCTGTCTTCGTCGCCGTATTTCTGCGCGACAACCGCTTCACGCAGATCGTGATAACCCCACAGTTTACTTTTAGCGAGCGGCGAATTTGTAAGCGTGCGGAAAGCCTGCGAAAGAAAATGATTCATCTTATCGGAGGTTCCTTCGGGCAGAAGATACTTTACGTCAGCTTCGGTGAGCGTCGAAAAACGCACCTTTATTTTACCGGGAGTGAAGATCTTTACCTCCGGTTTATAACCGTCATCGCCAAAAAACTGCGAATCTCCGTGGACGCTCTGCATAGTGTGATATTCGCCGTGGGGATCAACGATCAAAACTGCGGCGCGATTGTGTGGGCTCATAAGTTCTTCAACCAAAACGCCCGCGGTGTAAGATTTTCCTGACCCGGTCGATGCAAGAATCGCTAAGTGTGTCGAAACAACGTCCTTTACCGAAAGCACAACCGGAACTTCGCCCTCTTCGCGCGTTAGCAAGCTTCCAATATGCGCGGAGCCGGCTTGTTTAATTTGCTTCGGCGAAAGCATATCGGCGAGTTCGGATGACGTTGCAAGCCGGATCGCTTCGCCCGGGTTTGGCGGAATACGCGGATTTACGAAATCGCTCAAGGCTTTGCTGAAATATCCGATCGTTTCGACCTCGATCTCGTAAATTTCACAATCCTCACTGTCCAAACCGATTAAAGACGAGATCATAGAAGGCGGCGTGCCCGGATCGGCAAGAAAAGAATCGGGCAGATTCCGAACAAGCTTTCGGCCCTTAATCGTGCCGATAATCTTCCGCGTTTCATCGCCGTCGTTTGCGGTGTAATAAACGAATTCGCCAATTCGTGTCCGGTTATTATTTTTGGTGATGAAAAGATATTCGTGCGGAAGTTCGCCCGGACCTTTTACCGTTCCGATTGGTGGATCTGTTGGTGTCATAGAATCGATTTTTATCGAGAATTTTGAGTGAATTATAGCATGAAGTTTGAACGCGATTGGGATCAAACAGAGAACTACGGGCGATCCATCTTACACACGAAATTATAAATCGCATTCTACGAGGAATGAAGAACCCAGGTGATTCGTAAAAAATAGAAAAGTGATTAAAGCCGGGGATGGTATTTACTAATTCTTAAAGATTTACTTTCCGGCAATAGCCAAAACCAAATCACATTTAGTAAGCGTTTTTCTTTTAAAAAATGCTATTCTCAACCTAAATACGCAATATCAATCTGGCAGTCTCCAATACCTATGGTAGAAACTACGGGAAGTTTGCAGGAAAAAGTTGACGAGCAGGAGCAAACCAAACGCCAAAAGTTCGGCACGTTTGCAGGGGTTTTTACGCCGACGCTTTTGACGATTTTGGGCGTGATAATGTATCTGCGGGAAGGTTGGGTCGTCGGTAATGCGGGATTGCTCGGCGCGTGGTTAATCATTTTGCTGGCTTTTATCATTACTGCTTGCACGGGGCTTTCGATGTCTTCGATCACGACAAATATCAGGATCGGGGCGGGCGGAGCATATTCGATCATCGCACAATCGCTTGGCATCGAGGTCGGTGGCTCATTGGGGATTCCGCTTTATGTTTCGCAGGCTTTGGCCGTTACGATGTATATTTTCGGTTTTCGCGAAGGCTGGCTTTATATTTTCCCAAATCATCCGCCGCTTGCCGTCGATATTGCCACGTTTGCATTGATCTTCAGTATTGCTTATATCAGCACGAGTTTTGCATTTCGCATTCAATACGTGATCATGGCGATCATCGCCGTTTCGCTGATTTCCATTTTCGGCACATTCTTTACCGCTACAGAATTACAGCCCGTAACGTGGTTGGGAACATTTCCCGGCTCACCCGAAAATAATTTTCAAGGTGCGGATTTTTGGATCGTTTTTGCCGTATTTTTTCCGGCGGCGACAGGAATTATGGCAGGTGCCAATATGTCTGGCGATCTCGAAAACCCCCGGCGTGCGATCCCTGTCGGGACGATGAGTGCGATCGGGATCAGCCTCGTTATCTACATGGCTCTTGGATATTGGCTGTCCCGTATGGCGACGATGGAAGAACTCTCAAGCATCTATACGATTATGATCGATCGTGCTTTGTGGGGTCCGATCGTTGTGGCAGGATTATTGGGAGCGACATTTTCTTCAGGACTTTCGTCATTGGTTGGAGCCCCCCGAATTTTGCAGGCGCTCGGCGAAAACGGTATTTTGCCCGCAGGTAAATGGCTGGCACAAGTTTCGCCAACGGGTGAACCGAGAAAAGCTATGTGGCTGACGGGTGGAATTGTTCTGGCGGCTTTATTTTTGCGTGATTTGAATGCTATCGCACCTCTGATCACGATGTTTTTTCTTATCACCTACGCGATGATAAATGTTGTTGTGCTGATCGAACAGAGCCTTGGTTTAATAAGTTTTCGTCCGATGCTGAAAGTCCCGCGGATTGTTCCGCTGATCGGTGCTTTAGGATGCTTTTTTGCAATGTTTATCATCAACCCGACATTTAGTTTGATCTCGCTTTTTATTGTCATCGTTTTTTACGGCATCTTGATCAAGCGACAGCTTACCAATCCGTTTCAGGATGTGAGAAGCGGTCTTTTCGTATCTCTGGCGGAATGGGCGGCAAAGCGTGTGGCTGAATTACCGACCGCACAAGAGCGTGCATGGCGACCGAATTTGCTGATTCCGGTTGAATATCCATCCGATATGCGCGGGACATTTAATTTTGTAAGGGATATTACAAATCCGAAAGGCTCTGTAAAATTGGTCGGTTTAGCTCGCGAAAGTATCGACAATATCGAACTTCTGAATAATACGCTGCCAAAACTTGCGCAGGATTTCCGCGAAGAAGGAATCTATTCCTCTGCGACCATTATTGATGCGGAAGAATACGGCAAAGGTGTTCTATCTGGAATGCAATCATTGAGCGGCGCATTTTTCCGCCCAAATGTACTTTTCCTTTCTCTGCCGCCGCAGTTGGACGAAAAGCGCGAGGCGGATATAAAAATGATTATCAGCAGAGCCAAACAAAGTCGCCTGGGAGTGCTTCTGTTTGCGGAACATTCGCGGGCTAGACTCGGCAGAAGGCACAGTATTAATATCTGGGCGCGTGACCAAACCCCGGACTGGCATCTGAGTATGGAACTCGGTAATCTCGATCTGGCGATTTTGGTTTCCTACCAAATAAACCGCGATTGGCACGGCAAAATAACAATGATCTCAGCGATACGCGAAGCTGAAAACGTCGAAGCGGCACACCAATATCTGACGAACCTGATAAACCTCGCCAGAATACCGTATGCGGATGTTCTCGTCGGGCATTCGGATCTGGATCTGTTTATTCAGAACACACCACAAGCCGATCTGAACGTCTTTGGTTTGCCGGACGATGTGGATTTTGAATTTGTCCGCCGAATGGTCGAACACACCCGTTCAACCTGCCTATTCGTGAGAGATTCGGGCGATGAAAATGCCTTGGCCTAATGACGATTTGAGCGACGATCAACGGCAAGCGTCAACCGTTTGGGAACAAACGAGAGGCTTACAGTGTCCAATCGTCTATCCCAAAATGAACAGGAGGAAATTATGAAAGAGTCTAAGAACCTGAAGAATATTTGGCTGGCTGTTGGAGTATTTTCAATGGTTCTAGTCGCGTTTCGCTGGTTCGGATATGACTCGGAAGACTTAAGAAACTCGTTGATCGTATTGAATGTGATCCCACTTCTTTTGTCATTGCCTAGTAGTGTTTTTGCAGTCATTGTTGCCGTCGCATCGAATTATTATATGGGGATGACGCCTTGGTCGAGTTCTGCAATTTATCTGAACACCATCCTACTATTCGTCATCGGACTGACGCAGTGGTTTTGGATCGGGCGTTTTTGGTCGGGTGTCAACCACCGACTTCAGGGGATTGGAATATATGATGTAAAATAGCTTTCATGAAACAGGAAATCGCTCATATATCCCTCGTTGTAAGAGATTACGACGAGGCTATTTCTTTTTACACCAAGAAACTGAATTTCCACCTCATCGAAGACACCTATCAGCCCGAGCAGGACAAACGATGGGTTGTGGTCGCTCCGCCCGGTTCAACCGGGACGTCAATACTTCTTGCGCAGGCATCAAAACCTGAGCAAGAACCGTTTGTTGGAAACCAGACCGGTGGACGAGTCTTCCTCTTCTTGAACACTGATAATTTTTGGCGCGATTACAAAGATATGGTATCTAAAGACGTGAAATTTGTTCGCGAACCCAAGGAAGAAAAATATGGGACCGTAGCGGTCTTCGAAGACCTGTATGGAAACCTTTGGGATCTGATCGAACGAAATCGCGATCAACCCGCCTCTTAGAACCGAGAAATATCACTTTTCTCTGCAAGTAATTCCACCTGTTGTTGCAACTGAATTAATGTGAAATTATTAGAATTTGGCAATAGATGGGCGAATTAATACAGACAATTTCAATTCCGGAACCTGACGAGGTTCGACGCGTGTCGATATCCGAAGGTGAACATTTGGTTGGTGAATTTGTCGGTGACGAATTTGGCCCTTCGCTGATAGTTATTGGGAGCGTTCACGGAAATGAGCCGAGCGCTTTGTTGGCGATGAGGCGGGTTTCGCCCGCGCTCGAAAAACTAAAAATACACCTTAAAGGACGGGTATTTTTGGTTGCAGGAAATACGCGAGCCCTGAATCGAAACGTGCGCTTTATCGACGCTGATCTGAATCGACATTGGACCCGCGAAATCGTAAAGCGAAATTCACCCGAGGCGCGGATATCGACAAAAAGGGTCGAGGATATTGAGCAAACCGAACTGCTAAAAATACTAAACGGCATTTTATCGACGGCGAGGTCAGAAGTTTATACATTGGATCTGCATTCGACATCCGCAGAAAGTGCGCCCTTTGCAATGATCGGAGACACTCTTAGAAATAGAAAATTTGGGCAAAAGTTTCCCGCAACGATCCTGCTCGGAATCGAGGAGCAGCTTGATTCGACAATTCTGGAATATATTAACAATCTCGGTTCTGTCACATTGGGGTTCGAAGCAGGGCAGCATAATTCAAACGCGGCAATCGATAATCATGAAGCTTTAATCTGGCTTTCTTTAGTAAATTCAGGGATATTGGACGCGCACCATATCCCTGTTGGAAAGCATCAGCAAACTTTAAAAGACGCGATGGGAGATGCAAGAATCATAGAAGTCCGTCATCGGCATGCGATCAACCCGGATGATAAATTTAAAATGGAACTCGGATACGTGAATTTTCAACCCGTAAAGAAAGGAGAAGTTCTAGCTTCGGATCGAACTGGTGAGATCAGGGCGATTGAAACGGGATTGGTTTTAATGCCCTTATATCAAGCCCAGGGCGAAGACGGGTTTTTCCTTGGACGAGAAATATCTCCATTTTGGCTGACGCTTTCGCGAGTTTTGCGAAAACTGAAAATCGGAGACTTGATGCGGTTTCTCCCCGGAGTTAAACGCGATCTGTCAGATCCCGAAACTTTGATAGTGAATACGGGGATTGCCCGTGTTCTCCCTCTTCAAATCTTTCATTTGCTTGGCTTCCGGAAAAGACGCTGGCGAAATGATAAGCTTATAGTCAGCCGTCGAAAGTATGATACGACGAGCCCTTTTTTAAAACGATGACATCTTTTATAAAAGCCAGCAGCGACAAGCTCGTCTCGGAAATCTTGGAAATCGGTCGTTCAAAAACTTTTCAGAGCGGCGCAGAGATCTTTGCGGAGGGCGAATTAGCTGAATTTTTGCCGATCGTCGTTAAAGGAAAGGTAAAGATCGTGCGTTTTCTCGATCAGGGTAAAGAAGTGATAATAAACGTTTTTCAAGATGGGGAAATTTTTGCGCTCCCGCCCGTTATTGACGGAAAAAACTATCCGGCGACGGCCATCACGATGGAAAAAACAAAGATGCTTTTGATCTATCGACAAGATTTCTTGAGGCTGCGAGAGACGTCCGAAGAGTTTTCGACAATGACAGTAGAACGAATGTGTGGGCTTTTACGAGAAACTACCGCCTCTTTGACAAACCTCGTGACTGCTTCATCGGAGGCGCGCGTCGGAAATGTGCTGCTTCGTCTTGCAAAAAAAGAAGACGGTACGGCTCCCATAAAAATTACGCTCCGACGCCAGGACATCGCCGATATGGCGGGTTTAACAACCGAGACCACCATTCGCTCGGTTCGCAAACTCGCTGATAAAGATCTACTCAAAATTGTTCAAGGGAAAATTATTCTCGAGGATTTAGCTCCTCTTGAACAATATCTTGCCCGTTAGAGCGACTTTCCTTTTCCGCATCCCGCGTAAATATTAATCCAAGCGCAAACCAGACGAATGCAAATGCGCCGATTGCGAACACTGTATCGCCGAGAACCCTCATCCAGCGCAAGGTTTGCATCAACTCGGTTTGCATGAATTCCGTGCTTCTCGCAGACCAGTATCCAACGTTGACGGATTGATACGTTTGCATCAATCCGATGGGGAGAAGGCTCAGGATCATCATCATAAAGAGTCCTGCATTGATGCCCCAAAAAGCGAATCCGATCAGTTTATCGTTCCATATCCGTTCGGGTTCTATTGCCCGCATCACAAATAGCAGCAATCCCAGGCCGAGCGTTCCATAGACGCCGTATAATGCACCGTGAGCGTGAACCGCGGTCGTGTTCAAACCCTGCATATAGTAAAGCGCGATAGGCGGGTTTATCATAAAGCCAAAGATTCCGGCACCGACCAGATTCCAAAACGCAACGGCGATAAAAAAGTGGATCACCCATTTATATTGCTTGAGCCAAGGTCTAGCTTTCGAACGCCGTATGTTGTCCCACGCTTCAAAGCCGACGAGCGTCAGCGGCACGATTTCCAAGGCGCTGAAAACGGAACCGAAAGCTAGTGCGACAGTTGGGGTACCAGCGAAATATAAATGATGGAGCGTTCCCAAGATCCCGCCGCTTAAATAGATTGCGCCGGTAAGAAGTGCAGCTTTGGCGGCTAGCTCGGCGGTTACAACCCCAAGCTTTACAAATAAAAATGCGATGACGACCGTTGCAAAAACTTCAAAATATCCTTCAACCCAAAGATGCACGACCCACCAACGCCAGTATTCAACTACGGTCAGGTGCGATTTCATTCCCCAGAAAAGCCCCGGTGCGTAAAACAAAGCAATTCCCGCCGTTGCGATCATATAGATCAGTAAAAGCGATTTTCTGCTGTCTTTTTTACGGAAAGCGGGCAGGGCAGTGCGCAAAATTAACCCAAACCAAAGCAACAAACCGATAAATAGCCCGGCTTGCCAAACTCTTCCGAGGTCGACATATTCGTAGCCTTGATGACCAAACCAAAACCACAAGTCTCCATTTCCCAACTTGTGCATGACGGACATCCATTGCCCGCCCATCGAGCCCAAAACCACAATGAGTAACGCTACAAATAAAACATCCACACCGAGTTTTTGATATTTCGGCTCGGACCCACAAATGATCGGACCGATAAAAAGTCCGGCCGCAAGCCACGCGGTTGCAATCCAAAAAATTCCGAGCTGGACGTGCCAGGTTCGTGTGACTACATATGGAAGATAATCCGCCAGTGGAATTCCGTAAAAGCCATGCCCTTCAACTCCGTAATGCGCTGTGATCACGCCCATTATTATCTGCAAAAGGAACAGCAGAGTTACGATAAAAAAGTATTTGACCGTAGCCTTTTGCGAAGGCGTTATCTCCATTTCAATAAGCGGATCGTGATCGGGAACTCCATCGAACCTTTCCTCTTCGCGTGTGCTCACGAAAAACCAGATCATTCCGCCAAGCCCAGCAATCAAAACTATAACGCTCACACCGGTCCAGATAATTGTCGAACCGGTCGGCACATTGTCAACGAGCGGTTCCGAGGGAAAATTGCTCGTATACGAGATCGTGTTGTTCGGACGGTTTGCCGCTGAAGCCCACGAGGTCCAGAAGAAAAACGATGTCATCAGACGCAATTTTTCGGGATCGGATTGAGCATTTTTCTGAATCGCGTATTCCTTATTTCCATTAGTAAAAATCTCTGAATAATGTTTAAGATTCTGCTTAAATGCTTCGGCTCGAACAGGCTCGATCGTCAAATTTCCCGTTGCGGGATCGTAGTTATTTGTCCGCATCAAGGTCTTCATCCGCTGCTTGATGAGAGCCTGCTTTTCGAGATCCAGGGCATGATAAATTTGGTTATATTCTTTGTTCGATAAATCATCGAGAACAAACTCTACTTCCCGGTGCAAATAATCCGCCGTCCAATCCGGCGCGACATAACTTCCGTGTCCCCAGATCGAACCAATTTGCATTCCGCCAAGCGCTTGCCATACATTTTGACCCTTTGAGATCTCGTCAGCATCGATCAAAACAGTTCCATCAGTGGTCACGACCTGAACCGGGATTGGTGGTGCTTCACGGAAAATTTCCGTACCGATCCAGAGCAGCGTTCCAAAAGATAAAATGGTTATAAGGCCGAATATTAGCCAAAGTTTTCTCATTAGATTTCTCCAAGCAGAGTGTGCTTACGAATTTGTTCCTATTTATTACAAACTCGGGGGATTCGATAAGTGCAATGTGTTTCATTAAACGTCAAAGCATGAGTATATATCTGTTTTGAATTTGATGGATATGATTGAAATCATATTCGGAGAAAAATTTGCGGTTGAAAATGTTGTAATCTAAGGTATATAACAAATCTAAATTCGTACGTAACTTTTGAAAAATTGGATAAGCGGGATTGATCTATGGGCGACCAAAAAGTGTTAACGGACTCGAGCGGCAGCGAACTGCGGCAGTTTACAAAATCTGTATTAAATGACTTGCAGGCGTTTGAGGAAATGCTCGATAAAGGGATGTTTGAAGATGACAAGTTTCGGATCGGAGCCGAGCAGGAGATGTTTTTGGTCGATTCGGCGATGCTCCCTGCTCCGATTGCTATGCAGGTTCTTGAGGATGCAAAAGAAGATCGGCTTACAACGGAAATTGGGCTTTTCGATCTTGAAGCGAATCTAACGCCCCGTGAATTTTCAGGAAACTGCCTACGTCTCCTTGAAGACGAACTCAACGAGCTGATTGGTATAGTAAAGAATTCGACCAAAAAGCTTGGTGGTGATGTAGCTCTCGTTGGCATTCTACCGACAATCGATCAATCCGATTTGGTTATCGAGAATCTGACGCCTTTACCCCGTTATCTTGAGCTAAACCGAATTTTAACGGAGCTACAAGGCGATGATCGGATCATCCATATCAAGGGGTTAGACGAACTCACTCTCCACCTGCACGATATTTTTACTGAATTTTGCAATACGAGTTTTCAGGTTCATCTCCAGGTGCCGATCAGCGAATTCGTCAATTATTACAATTGGTCGCAGGCTATCACGGCGCCGGTTTTGGCGAGCGCGGTGAATTCACCATTGTTTCTCGGGAGTAGACTGTGGAGCGAAACCAGACTCGCGCTTTTCCAACACGCGACAGATACCCGTTCGCCGGTTCATCAAGCTCGCTCGCAAACAACGCGGGTGAACTTTGGGGATGCCTGGGTAGATGATTCTATGCTCAGTGTATTTCGTGAAGACCTCGCCCGTTTCAGGATCATTTTGACGCGAGACGTAGAGGAGAATTCGCTCGAAACTTTAAAAAACGGACAGCTTCCGAAGCTCAAAGCCTGGGGATTGCACAATGGGACCGTGTGGCGCTGGAACCGCGCTTGTTATGGTGTGATGAATGAAAAACCAGGTTTGCGGATCGAAGCGAGGTTTTTGCCGGCCGGCCCAACGGTCATAGATGAGATGGCAAATGCGGCATTCTTCTACGGGCTTACGATCGCGATGCCGAAAGAATATGGAGATGTGAGAGCGCGAATGTCCTTTGACGATGCAAAAGATAATTTTTATAGTGTCGCTCGCTATGGTTTTAAATCGCAGATCGCATGGCTTGACGACCAATCATATTCCGCTAGAGATCTTATCCTGAATGAGTTGTTGCCGCTTGCCCGTACCGGATTGGAAACTGCAAATATCGATAACAATGACATTGATCGATATTTGGGAACGCTGGAAGAGCGCGTTCGTCAGGAGAAAACGGGTTCGCGTTGGATTCTGAATTCGCTCGCAAATATGGACGAATCTGCGAAAGCGAATGTACGCATGCGAGCCCTAACAGCTCAAATGATAAAAAATCAGGAAACAAATCAGCCCGTCCACGAATGGGAATTAGCAACGGTCGAAGGGGAAAAAACCGATTGGATCGATAACTACCGAACCGTCGAAAGATTTATGTCGAAAGATCTCTTTACGGTGCGCCCGGAAGATATAATTGACTTTGCGGCGAGCATGATGAATTGGAAACACATACGGCATGTACCGGTCGAGGACGATTCGGGCAATCTAGTTGGGATCGTTTCAAGCCGCGAATTGCTCGAAATAGTTTCAATGGACCGGCTGAGCGCAAAAGAAGAAATTGTCGTAAGAGACATCATGAAAACGGACGTAAGAACCATCCCACCGGAGACTTCGTCTCTTGATGCCCTGAATATAATGCGTGAAAATGACATCGGGTGTCTTCCGGTCGTCAGAGATGGGAAACTCATTGGGATCATTACTGCCCACGATTTTTTGACGGTATCAACAAAACTTTTCGAAGAGAGATTAAAGGAAACTCTTTAGTCTGTTGCTTTACGAAACCTTTCCGGGAGTATTCACGTTTTTCATTTTAACATTCTCGTGAAATGGCTATGGTCGGAAGGATCCAATGAAACTTCGATCTCGGAGCTTAATTTTCTGGTTGCGAAGAAGTTCGGCCCAATGTCGAATCCGCAAATCTTTATTCACTCACCCATAGTTCGGCAAGTTCGTTTATCTACCCATTTCCAGGTTGCGTTTCAATTTATTATTCCTAAAAGTCTTTTTTACTTAACGAAATAGGTACTTCCGATGAGCATTTGAAACTATCGGCAAGCCTCCAGCGTAACGGAATTATCCGAAACAAGGAGACTTCGATGCAGGAAGGCAATGCAGAACTTTCAGGATTTGGAAGTATTTTATCTTAAAACAAGTGGATACAGATCTCTGCGATGGGATGTCTTTTGAAGAAAGGTCGGCTTCTTTTCGTCCAAGAAAAGCGTCCGGCGTATTTAAAAAAAGTGTTGACAGGCTTCGCCGATTGAGCTAATTTTTTTATTCTCGCATTGAAGAGTTTTATTTAAGGAGATTTCAAATGGATGAGAATAGCAAAAAATGATATTCCCGTAAAAATAGATGTGCCGGGAGCAATTGCGCGTCAGCAAGTGAATTTTGGTGATGCTTCGGGTTATGGAAAGATCAGCGGCGAATACTTTTCGCTCGGTGCCGGAACGGACATCGCTCCATTGCTCGAGGGTCTGAAAAATGACATGTGTCATTCTCCGCACTGGGGTTATCTGATCGAGGGTGAATTGACGGTTTCATACAAGGAAGGAGATGACGAAGATGTCAGGGGCGGTGATCTTTTCTACTGGCGTCCCGGGCATAGCGTCAGGGTCAGTCAAGATGCAGAGTTGATCCTGTTCAGTCCGCAAAAAGAACACAGCGAGGTGATCGAACATATCCACGAAAAACTCAATGGATAAGGTGAGATTTTCATTCGTCACTAAAATTTATCAATTTGTAAATTCTAAAATTACTCTACTAATCGATTTCGGGCCGCGTCGGCCAGACGAGATCAACTTGTATTTAACGCTGCCCGTCCTTAAACAAGAGATATCAAAAAAAGGATTTCAAAAAAAAGGTCTGCTGACATTGAGTCGGCAGACCTACCAAATTGGCTAAAAAGTCCTCTTGTAAAATTAGAAACTTAGACGAATTCCAAGTTGAATCACTCTAGACTCGGCCGTATCCGTGTATCTTCCAAATGTGGTTCTGTCCAGATTAATTCCACTCGTTGGATCGCCCGGAGTGTTGTATATGAGATCATTTAAATTGGTGTTTATTGTCGTGAACTGAGTATGATTTAATGCGTTGAACGCCTCGAATCTCAACTCAAGTATGTTTTTCTCACCAAACAATCTCGTTTTCTTAATCAGCGCAAGATCCCAATTATTCGTGGGATTATCTAATCGGAATAAGAGCCCTGTAGCCGTTCCGCGTCTGAAACCTCTCGGTCCGCAAGCGGCAAAATTTGTGAAGTTTGATCCGCAATCTAAAATTTGGAAAGCCCCCGGATTAAATCCTAGACGGTCATTGTCTTGTGGATTTAACGTTGTAAACGGCTCAGAACCCAAATCGGCTCCACTTATTACGCCGGCTGTTCCAACGGTATCATTCGGGTTGCCAACAGCAATTAGATTTCCTGATGAATAAGTATAAATCCCATTAATTCCCCATCCATCCACAAGTCGATTTAAAAATCCACTCGTATTTTTAAAGAATGGCAATTCATAAATGAAACTTCCGGTGAATCTATGCGGAACATCATCTCCGGATAAACCTCGTCCGATACGTCTATTTAACAGGTCTAAACCGCCACGCTGCGTATCAGCATCATTGATAGATTTTGAAAATGTATACGCGATCTGATACAGCAATCCATCACTGAATCTTTTTTGGTGATTGATTTGAAGCGAGTCATACTGAGAATTCCCTCCGGATGTCAGTTGGTTTAGTCCAATTGTATAACTTGGATTTATCCTCCGGCTATTGGCATTGGAGGTAGTTACCGTTCCCGTAAACCCTGCAGGCGCCGGAAAGAAGGTCCCGAATGACGGATTAACCTGTTCACGTACATACTGTTTTCTTCCACGGTTTCCGACATAGCTGATCCCAAACACATAATCTTTTGCAATAGATCTTTCAAAGGTTAAATTCCACTGCATTGTATAGGGTGTTTTCAAAAGAGGATCGATCGGCTGAGCCGCTTGTGCCAAAACTGATTGGATGACAATGTCATTAGTTGATAAGAACGGATTAGGCCTTGTTGCCTGAACGCCGTCGAAACCCGGAAATGGATCCGGTGCAAAAGGATCTGCAAGCGTTCCACCGTTAGGGAAGAAGAAAGCATTTGTTCCGTTATATCCTGTTGCCGTTAACTGCTGTAAAGCCGTATCGCCGATGATAGCACCGTAATAAATACCAAAACCACCTCTGACGACTGATCGATTTTCACCGAGAATTCTATCTAAAAAGCCATCGCCTCCTCCCGCGAATGAATAAGCAAAGCCCACTCTTGGAGCAAAGTTATTTTTATCAGGCAGAACACCTCCGCGCGGAACGGTTCCACCCAAGACATTGTCAGGGTCACCGACGTACACCAAACCGTCAGGCAAGTTGTTCGGATTGGCAGCGACGATTCGTCTTCCTTCAAAAATTAACGAGCCCGCAGCTAACTGTGTCGAAGTAGAGCCAGGGCGATAGTATGCAACGCGATCCTCTAAATCTTTTAAAGGCGAGGTATACTCATATCGTACACCCAATGAAAGTGTCAGTCCTTTGAAAATATTCCAGTTGTCTTGAGCAAAACCGGCAAACGCCAGTTGGCGAAAATCTCTACGACCGGCAGCACCATACTGTGCCGCAATCGGCGAATTTCCAATCAAAAAGTCTGCCAGATCATCTCCGGTTGTGTTACCGCCAAACCGACCTGAATAAGTTAATAACCCTTGGTTAATAAACAAGAAATCCTGACCTTGCTTATATTTCGTAGCATCCACACCAAATTTCAAACGATGAGAGCCCAAAATCCAGCTGATAGAATCTTGAATCTGATAGTTTTCGCTAACCCTGGCTTGCGGCCCCTGAATTGAGTTTCCAACCGAAAATCCCCGGTCAAAAAACCGAATGAACGGAGGTCCGGCAAATTGGCTGTTAGCTGTGAAATTAGCAGTAAAACCGATCTGTGCAGCCGATGTAGTGTTAACCGGCGCAACTCCGGGTTGTTTGTTTTTTGAAACACTGATTAAAAGAGTGTTGACAAGGGACGGATTGATTACATAAGTGTATCTTCCAATATAGTTTCTCGTCTTTCTTCTATCTGCCGCGCCAAATCCCGGAACACTGGAACCGCCAAACGCAAACGGATCCTGATCATCCGAATCGAAATAGTTCGCGGTAAAATTTAGTATATGATTCGCAGTGATGCTGTGATCAAGTCTTGCCGTAAAGTAATTATTGATCGTTAGCTGATCGGCGCCTACCTGCAACTGTCCACTGGCGTTTCCCGTCGGGATAAAGCCTAAATAAAAGTTAGCAATCGGCGAAAACCGACTCGTAGGTATGATTCCCCCTGGGAACGGTAGTCCCGTTGCCGGATCGCATATCCCGCTTCCGCCACCAGGACAAGCTCTCCCGGCGTCTGTACTAAAATTGCCGCCTCTTTCTGCCGCCGTTGGCAACCCGGAAATAGTCTGACTATTTCCGACGTTTTGCCAACGTCTTTCAAAATCCACAAAGAAGAAACTTCTGTCTTGTCCTTTATAAATAACAGGACCACCCTCGCCGGGATTCAAGAAATAAATTGGTCCGCCGATGTTAAATCCATATTCTTTACGCTCAAATTTTCTCCGAAGATCTGTCCCAGGTGCCGTACCATCCGGCGGTAATGCCTTGTCAAGAAAACGAGCAGCTGAAAGGAATGTAGGACGATAGAAAAACCTAGCGTTTCCGTGAAATTCATTCGTTCCTGATTTTGTTACCACATTGATAATTGAACCTGTATTTCTCCCAAACTCAGCCTCAAAATTTGAGGACAACAGCCTGAATTCCTGGACGGCGTCAGGTCTTGGTTGTCCCCCGATCGAGCCGCCGACAGCAACTTCATTATTGTTGCCACCGTCAAGAGTTATGTTGTTTTCAACTCCTCGACTACCATTTACGCGAATACCAAGTCCTGAACCAAATCCGCCTCCGGCAGGTACCGTTCCTGGTTGTCCAAGCGCCAGATTGAGAACATTTCTACCGTTAAGAGGTAAGCCCTCGACTCTTCTGCTATCTACGGTTGTGCCAAGCGTTGGAGATTGTCTATCGATCAATTCCGCACCGGCCGTTACCGTTACTTCATTGGTCACTTGTCCAACCTGTAGTCCGGCATCGAGAGTAATGTTTCTATTCGGTTCTACTTTGAAATTGCTGACTCTAAAATCTGAGAAGTTTGGCGCCGTAATTGTCAAAGTATAGACAGATGGATCTACTTCCAAGATTTGATAGACTCCATTCTCGCCTGATTGAACCGATCTCACTTCCGTTCCTTTCGCAACATCAACAAGCGAAACCTTCGCATTAGGAACGACAGCTCCGGTTGAGTCTGTCACGGTTCCCCGAATCGTTCCGCGGTTGCCTTGTGCCAAAATATTTTGGGTTGATAATATTGCAATCATCAATATCGAAAGAAATGATAAAAACCTAAAACGTCTAATCATTTGGCTTGAGTTGAATTTTATAGTCATGATGATATGTCCTCAATTGTTGTCTTTATTAATCCTTCATAATGAAGATTAATTTCTTGTGTGAGTTAACATGCTATGCGCTAACATTTTCTAAAATGCTGGTATAGTAATTGGTCCTGTCAGCCTATTCTCATTCTCAGGCAAGAATTATGCCGGAGCAGGACTTGTGCCGGATAATCGTCCAAGGAGAATCCGGTAACATCAGGGTTCGCAAAAGGTTGCAGGGACTTCTGTCGCACGCCTGATTTTCTGATGTGGCAGTGTTTGCGGTCATTTAAATTTGGGAGAAATACGTAAAACTGAATTTTCTCCAAGATTTTGTATTCTCTGTCGATTTCCTTCGGACGTCGCGGGTGAATTTGTTGCCGGTAACCTCCGTCCGTTATTTCACGAAAAGGATGTGGTAGAATTTTGAGAATAAGACGGATATTTCGAAGAGAGTTTGCGGCCAAATTTTTGTGATCAATTTTTGAGGAAGAAGAAATATATGAGATACCTTTTTTTGTGCATGATTTTAATTTTGATAGTCGTGAGCAGCACATTTGCCGGCGACATAAGTGACGAAGTCAACGCGGCCGTAGAAAAGATAATGCCCAAGATAGTTCAGTGGCGTAGACATATCCACGAAAATCCTGAGCTTTCAAATCGTGAATTCAAAACGGCAAAGATGGTTGCGGAACATATGCGCGGCCTTGGGTTTGAGGTTAAGGAAGGAATTGCAAAAACTGGTGTAGTGGGAATTTTGAGAGGTTCAAAACCGGGACCGACGATCGGATTGAGAGCGGACATGGATGCTTTGCCGGTCAAAGAACGGGTAAATATTCCATTCGCCTCAAAAGTTGTCGCTGAATACCAAGGATTACAAACCCCCGTGATGCACGCCTGCGGACACGACACGCACGTTGCAATGTTGATGGGAACGGCGGAAGTACTCGCAGCAATGAAGGACAAGATCAAAGGAACGGTCGTCTTCATATTCCAGCCAGCCGAGGAAGGTCCGCCGGAAGGCGAGCGCGGTGGCGCAGAGCTAATGGTCGAAGAAGGGGTGATGACCAACCCGAAAATTGATGCGATATTTGGAATCCACATCAATTCACAAACTGAAATAGGCACAATTCGTTATAAAAAAGGTGCGACGATGGCTTCTTCTGACTGGTTTAAGATCAAGATCAAAGGCAAGCAAGCGCACGGTTCGGCGCCTTGGGCAGGAGTTGATCCGATCGTAACTGCGGCGCAAATTATCGGAGGCTTACAGACGATCGTTTCGCGTCAATCGATGCTGACGAAAGCACCGGTTGTGATCACCGTCGGTAAAATAAATGCTGGTGTTCGTGAAAATATTATCCCGGAAGAACTCGAAATGGCCGGAACAATTCGGACCCTCGATTCAGAAATGCAAAAAGATGTGCATCGAAGAATCAGACATACCGTAAAAACAATCGCCGAGAGTCAGGGCGCAACGGCCGAGGTCGAAATTGATACTAAAACACTCGTCACGTTCAATACCCCCGAACTTGTCGAAAAAATGCTGCCGTCACTCGAAAAAGCTGTAGGAAAAGGAAATCTAATAGAAAGCGAATGGACGACAGGGGCCGAGGATTTTTCCTACTTCGGAACAAAAGCGCCTTCATTTTATTTTTTCGTCGGCGGAATGCCGAAGGGCAAAAATCCGGCGGAAGCAGCCGGGCATCATACTCCTGATTTCTACCTGGATGACAGTCGTCTGGATGTAGGAGTAAAGGCTTTTGCTAATATCGTTTTTGATTATGCAGATTTAAAATAATCAAAGTTAGCGTTCGAAATGGAAAATAACCCGAACTCTAACTTTGATCTTAGATTTACGAATTTAGCTTTGAATGTGCGCTTCCACAAACCACAGCCACTTATCAATTCCGCGGGAAACTTCCGTAAACAGATCGGCGGTGTTCATATCGCCGGCTTCGTCCGCATCGTCAATATTTCCTCTTACTTTTTTACCGAAATCGGCGAGGGCCGTCGTCAGCGCATCGACATGATCACGACCGTCCGAAATCTCCATAGGATATTGACTCAGAGTTGATTTTTCCGCAGAAACACGAACTGTTCCCTCGGCTGTTCCTCCGAGGATCGTAACCCTTTCGGCAAGAGTGTCTGAATATTCTTCTATTCCGCTGGCAACTTCATCAAAAAGCTCGTGGAGGGCGATAAAACTCATCCCTTTTACATTCCAATGAGCCTGTTTCGCCTGCGATTTAAGGTCGATCGAATCAGCGAGTCGGGCATTCAATATGCCGATGATTTTTTCTCGTGTATCTTTATTTAAATCGATTTTTGTATTATGCATTTATAATTTCTCCTTAAGTTAGAATTATTCTAATTCTAATGCACCTGAAAGTCAAACGGGAACGCGACTACCAGCTTCCCATGTTCAAATATTTTATCGCGATTTCCTGTGCCTTATATAAGCGCTCTCCGTATTCGGTCGGTGAATAAAGGCGCCTTGCGATCCCATTCTCATTTCCTTTTCGCTCTTCTTCATAAGATGTGAGGAGCGCTTTATTCTCCATTCGACCAAGCGTCACGTAGATCGTCCCCTTTTTTAGATCTCCCTCAGAGGTATCAACCATTTCGAGTCCAAACATTTCACCATTTTTTAGCAGCATATCCATTACCAAAAACTCTTTCGCCGAAAGGCCGGGGAATTCATTATCGTTCATTGCTGTTTCCTTTAAAAACGAAATAAGTAAGCACCCTTACAATATGTAAGCTTTTGGAATATGTCAATTGGTTGGCTGCGACACTTGTAACACCACGCGGATAAAATTAGTATTTTTATATGTTAATTCTTGGAATCGAAAGTTCTTGCGATGAAACGGCTGCTGCGGTTGTTAAGGACGGGTGTGAGATCCTCTCTTCGGTGATTTCCTCGCAGATCGAGATTCACAAGCAGTGGGGAGGTGTTGTGCCGGAAATTGCTTCGCGCGAACACCTCGTAAAAATCGATCCAATTGTTAGAGAAGCCCTGGCAATTGCGGAAGTCAAGCTTGAGGAAATTGACGGAATTGCAGTTACTCAGGGGCCTGGTTTGGTAGGATCTTTGCTCGTTGGCGTCTGCTATGCAAAGGCTTTGGCTTTCGGGTTGGCAAAGCCGTTTATAGGTGTAAATCACATCGAGGGACACTTTTTTTCGGTGGTATTTGAGAATCCGCCGATTGTATATCCTGCGATGGCTTTAATCGTTTCGGGCGGTCACACAAACTTATTTTTTTCGCCGGAGGAAGGCAAGTATCGATTGGTTTCACGCACAAGAGATGATGCCGCGGGGGAGGCTTTTGATAAAGTTGCAAAGATGTTGGGACTTGGATATCCGGGTGGGCCAATAATCGAAAGCATTGCGAAAGCTGGAGATGCCGGAGCGATAAAATTTCCGATTGCAAAAATATCAGACGGGCGTCCCGATTTCAGTTTTAGCGGTCTCAAAACTGCTGTAATGCGCTATGTCAGGGAGAATCAGATCGCACCGGTAAATTCAGATGGAAAGGTCAGCAGGGAAATTGAGGATATCTGCGCAAGTTTTCAAGCGACGGTCGTTCGTTCTTTGACGACGGTGATGGAAAAACAGGCGGTCAAACTTAAACCGCAGACTTTGATAGTCGCCGGCGGTGTAGCCTGCAACCAGGCGCTGAGAGATTCCTCCGCTTCGATCGGTAAGCGGCTTGGAGTACCCATACATTTTCCCTCAAAGCATCTTTCGACCGACAACGCGGCGATGATCGCAGCTGCCGGTTATTACCGATTGAACAAAGGTGAACGCTCGGAAAAGAATATGACAGCAGATGTAACCCTGCGTATGCAGAACCTTGATGTTGAAGAAGAAAGACTGCGAAAGAAAAACGTGAGATATCGTTTATAGGGAGTATTAGGAATGAAGAATTTTATTTTGTCTATGTCGATATTGGTTTCAATCTGCTTCGCGCTGTCAGAAAGAAACGTTTCGGCAGCTGGCCGAGCAGAATATGCAAAGTGCGCAATAATGACGTTTGAAAAGGAATACCAGCAAACGACAGCTGTATTTGTCGGCGAAGTGCTAAATGCCAAAAAATTAGGCGATAAAAGAATTTTTGAATTCAGAGTGAAGAAATATTGGAAGGGAATTGCGAAAAGAAAGGCAATTGTGGAGGTAAACGAATACGCAAGGTATCAGGCCCAGTTTCAGGTCGGCGGTAAGTATTTGGTTTTTGCCCGAGCGCAAGAAGACGGAAAGCTTTTTGATAGAAGATGTTCGCGGTCGAAAGATTTAGACGGATACGGCGGAGAGCTACAGGAGGATTTGAAAAAACTCGGGAAGGCAAAAACTTTTAAGGATTAGCAAAAAAACATTATGCAGCCCGAGCTAATGTGAAGACAAATACTTTACTCGCGCCCTTTTTCTTAAGTAATTTAGAGCATGCTGAAACGGTCGCGCCGGATGCAAAAACGTCATCAATGAGAATGATCGTTTCATCGTCAAAACGTTGGTTTTCGACAACCTCAAAGGACTTCTCCACACTTAACTCCCGTCCTCGTTTATCCATCCCCGCACGGTGTACTTTCGCGTGCCTGGTTCGAACAAGGCTTTTTTCGTCAAACTCAATTCCGGTTTCTTTCGAAATAATTTTAGTGATCAGGAGTGCTTGATTGAATCCGCGTTCGAGAACTCTTTTTTTCGAAAGCGGTACGGGAACGAGCAGGGTGGGTGTTTCAAAAGATGCCTGGCGAAATGAATCGGCGATCAAACTCTGAACTCGAGCCGAAACAAACGATTCCTTTTTCAGATTGAGGACCGTAGCTGAAAGTGCAGATTCGTAGATTCCCGCGGCCCTGGCAATGTCGTAGAAATGACCGTCACATTCACGGCAATACGTTTCAATTTCGGAAGGTTTTCCTGAATGGAGTTTTCCGCATTTTCGACAGATAGTTTCTTCGCCAGTGAAAATTCTCGTCTCCCGCCAGCAGAGCTTACATGCAACGCCCTCTCCGGAGCTCTCGACGCTGTTTTTGCAGACAAAACATTCCCGTGGATAAAAAAGTGTAAGGAATAAATCGTAGAGGATTCCAAACATTTCGGTAAGGGGTGCCTGACAGTAAAAGAGGAATCAAGGGCTGGAAAATATCCAGCCGATCTGATTACAAAATTATTCTTCGTTGTCCAATAAACCTTTTTCGACAAGTTCCTGACAGTTCAGACAATATCGAGCCCAAGGAACTGCGTTAAGGCGTTTCGGGTTTATCTCGCTTTCACAATTTTGGCAGAGACCGTATTCATCATCATCGATTCTCTCAATAGCCTCATTGATCAACACCAGCTGCCGCGATTCATTTTCTGACACGGCAAGCATCACATTCTTGGAATAATTACGAACTGCAAGATCGACGGGGTCCGGCGTTTCAGCATCATCTACTGAAAGGTCTTTTCCGCTTAACTTTATTATAATTGCATTCCGCTCTTCCAGCAGATTTTCCTTTATTTCTTTTAAATTCAATTTACTCATTTCTGATATGGAAACCCCTTGGTTATGGTATATGCACGATACAACTGCTCTATCAAAATAACGCGCGCCATTTCGTGCGTAAAAGTAAGAATCGACAAGGATAGCGTAAAGTTAGCCTTTTCCACAACCTCAGAAGACACTCCTTCGGCACCGCCGATTAAAAAAGTTATCTCTTTAAGTCCTCGAACCTGCCAATTTTCAAGTTCTTTAGCAAGTTTATGTGAATTGATTGAGCGTCCCTTGACGTCCAATAAACAGACGAAAGAGCTTGGATTCACTTTTCCCAGGATTCGTTTGCCTTCTATTTCACTAGTTTCGTGAGTCCTTTTATCTTTTATTTCGGTGATCGAAAAGTTGACAAAATGCGAAAGGCGCTGCAAATAGTTTTCTTGAAGTGCAAGCCAATTCGAATCTTTTGTTTTTCCAACCCAAATGAAATGAAACTTCATAAAAGTACCTCCGCATATTTGAGGTTTCTACCGGACATGCGTTGTGATAAATTTTCCGAATGAAAGAGTTAGCTCAATTGCTTATTGCCGCAGATTTTGCTGCCAAGAAGCATAGACGTCAAGTGCGAAAAGGCGCAACAGGAGAACCATACGTAAATCATCCGCTAGAGGTTGCAAAAATACTGGTCGAAACCGGAAATGTCAACGATCACGAGATTTTGATAGCTGCGATCCTGCACGATACGATTGAGGATACAGATACAAGCGAAATCGAGATAAGTGAGCTATTTGGGTCACGGGTTTGCAGTCTTGTACTTGAAGTTTCGGATGATAAATCTCTTTCAAAGGCTGAGCGAAAAGAACTCCAGGTTGAACACGCGCCTCACCTTTCCGATGGGGCGAAGGTGATAAAGCTTGCGGACAAGATCAGCAACATCGCGGATATCATCGAGAATCCGCCCGAAAATTGGTCTCGCAAGCGGCGATTGGAATACATCGATTGGGGAGAGAGGGTAATTGCCGGATTGCGCGGAGTGAATCCGGATCTCGAAAATCTGTTCGATAAAGTGATCGCGAGGGCTCGTGAGCATATTTTTAGACCCGATTGAGCTTTTTTGTTTGAATGAATTTGATATTATCCAACCGAAGACGTAGCATCTACCTACCGATATGAATCTCGACAGCAGAGAAAAACGAGCGGTAACCGAACTCAGCGAAGCGATTAATTTCGCTATTGAGGAGTCGGATATTGTTGCTAATGCGATCGAACAACTTCGAAGCATTGGCTATGAACCCAATCTGAATCTAAAATTGGAAATCGGGTTACAAGAGATTATTGGTTCTTCTGAAGTGTTTACGGAAAACGTATCGCTCGAATTGACGGATGACGATGTGCAAACGTTGCGCCGTATGAAAATCAAGATCGAAGATTAAAGATTAAATCTCCTTTCGTTGCCTGCCTTGAATTATTTCAATTATTTTACCGAGATCGAAGAAACTTTTATTTGCCGACGCGGCAAGCATCTTCTTTTAAGTCCGATGGATTGGGCTTTGATAGAAAACTGGAAAGACCGCGAGATACCGCTCCGAATCGTATTGCGGGGAATCGAGAATGTTTTTGATGCGATTGAAAAAAACCCAATGAGGTCTCGAAGTGTTAAGTCTATTTCGTATTGCCGCGACGAAATAGAAAGGCTCTATGAAGATTGGCTAAGGTCGCAGGTCGGTAAGGGCTCAGAGAATAAATTAGACGACAAAGAAGTAGACAAGATAAGCAGCGAAAATCGTGGAGAGCAACCAAATCTGTTTTCGGACGCCGCTGTCGATGAGCATCTCGACCGAGTTATCGCTGGAATCAATAATGCTCAGGCAAAAGCGTCGGGGGAGCTTCGTCAAACAATCACAACTGTTTCAAAACAGCTCGCGCGGTATAGGAAAACATATATCAGCGCCGAGGCACTTGAGGAGGGGTTGAGCGCGCTTGAAAGCGAGGTTGACAAAGTTTTGTTGGATTCATCTCCTCCGGAGGTGCTTGCGGAATTAAAACTTGAGATCGAGAGAAAACTTTCGAGCAATAAATTATCGAGGGACGATGGTGTTTACGGTCGTACTCTCGATCTAATGCTGAGGAAAAGTTTACGAGAAAAGGCGGGGATTCCCCGTCTAAGTTTGTTTTATCTATAAATAAACCTTGAGGGGAAAATGAACAAATTAAGAATTAGAAAACTTGGAATTTTGTCGCTCGCGAAAATTTACGCGGTAATGATGCTGGTTATGAGTCTGTTGATTTCGATTCCGTACGGACTCTTCATAATCATTTTTGCATTAATCGGCGGAGCCGGAGCGGGACAGACAGATGGGTTTGCCGGTCTCGCGGTGGGCGGTGGTGGGATCATAATCGGACTCCTCGTTATGATCGGTCTACCGATCATGTACGCTATCCTCGGATTTATCGTCGGTGCAATTGGCGCACTTATTTACAATATCTTTGCCGGATTGGTCGGAGGAGTAGAAATAGAGGTTGAGAACGTTTAATTGAGTAAATCTTATAAAGTCGGCGAACGCCTCGAACTGGTAGTCGAGAAAATTGTTCCTAATGGTTTGGGTATGTGCTTCGCCGAAAACCTCACGGTATTTGTTCCGCTTGCCGTAGCGGGCGATAAACTTTGCGTTGAGATCAAGCAAATAAAGGGGAAAACGGCATTTGCACGAATCGAAGAAATAATCGCGGCATCGGGAGAGCGAGCGGAACCTCCGTGCGAATACTTTGGAATTTGCGGCGGATGTGATTTTCAGCAGATGTCTTATTCGGCACAGCTTGAATCAAAGATCGGGATTATTCGCGATTCCTTGACGCGGATCGGAAAAATTGATTTTGCAGGTGAAATTCCGATTATCCCAAGTCCCGAGCAATACGGTTATCGGATTCGCTCGCAATGGCATGCCGATACTCAAGCTCAGAAAATTGGTTATTTCAAGAGGCAATCGCATGAAATAGTCGAAGCCGAAACTTGTAAGGTCTTGGTGAGTGAGCTCGAAAGCAAGCTAAACGAATTACGTGATTCGCTTGTTTGGAAGGGGTTTTCGTCCAAAGAAATGAACATCGAAGCCGCCGCGGGAAGCTCAGGAACTTCCGTTTATTCGTACGAGCTGGATCCACCGGCCAACGACATTGAGGCAACCGTAAACGGCGATAAATTTTTCTTTGACGCGCAAACATTTTTTCAAGGTAATAAATATCTCGTTGAAAGCCTCGTCTGGGAGGCGATCGGCGAGTTTACGGGCGATACTGCGATCGATCTTTATTGCGGAGTCGGCCTATTTGCCGTTCCTTTGGCCAGGAAATTTAGAAAAGTTTATGCCGTCGAAGTAAATGAGAAATCTTTGGCCTTTGCAAAGCGCAACGAAGAAAACGCCGGTCTGAAAAATATTGAGTTTGTCGGATCGCGAATAAAATCTTTTGTAAACGAAAATTCGTTAGAAAATGAGAAGTTAGACCTGATCGTGCTCGATCCGCCGCGGAGCGGAGTAAAAAAAGGCACGCTTCAAAATATTGCGGAGCTTGGTTCGTCAAATATTTCATACGTATCGTGCAATCCAACAACACTTTCCCGCGACCTTAGAATTCTCATCGATAATGGATATTCGCTTTCCTCGATCACCGCACTTGATTTATTTCCTCAGACTCATCACGTCGAGACGGTCGCGCATCTTACACGATCTTAGATAAACTTTTTTGCATCCAATTCGTTAAACCCCAGGAAGGCAAGATTGAAATAAGACCGACTTCTGACTAAACTAATTTTATGGCAAGTAAAAAAACCGAAAACTCAGCAGCGAAGAGCAAATCCATTCGCTGTCGCTATTGTGGACAAAGAAACGCGGTGCGCGACGGTGCGAAAGCGGCCGCATCGTGTGGGAAATGTAAGCTTCCGCTATCAAGCGAACCTCACAAGAAATTCGCTGACCTTTCAAAACACGAATATATTCATCCGGCAGACAGCAAAGCATTAGCGGCACTTCGCGCGATCCCCGGTGTTGATACGGCTCTCAGAAAATTGATCCAGGTCACGGGAGAATCTGCGGTTCGCGTAATGTTTATGGCGAGCGCGGTGAAGGTTACGCCGAAGCAGTGCCCGGATCTGCACGCGAAACTGCAGGTCGCTTGTACGACGCTTGGGGTCGATATGCCGGATATGTTTATCCAGCAGAATCCGATTGTAAATGCGTTTACGACCGGTGTTGACAAGCACATTATTGTGCTTCATTCTGGGTTGCTCGAAAGGCTTAACGATGAAGAGACGCTTGCCGTCATTGCTCATGAAGTCGGGCACATACACGCTGAACACGTGCTATATTTAACCGCAGCACGCCTTATCGAAGCGCTCGCCAACGTTTCACTTGCGAGGGCGATCCCGGGTTCGGAAATAATTAAGTTTTTGATTTCAGCCGGTATCAGCAGCGCACTTCTTGCCTGGGCTCGACGTGCAGAACTCTCCTGTGATCGCGCCGCACTTCTGGTTACTCAAAATCCGCATGTTATTGGTAGGACGATGATGAAGCTCGGCGGCGGCACGATGGCATCGAAGATCGATTACGATCAATTTCTCGAACAAGCCCGTGAATTCCAGGAAAATTATGATTCAAACAAACTGGATAAGTTTTGGGCGGATATAATCAACGCCGGTCAATCGCACCCTTTTCCAATTTGGCGTGTTTCGGAAATCCTGCAGTGGGTCGATAGCGGACAATATGCTGACTTGATGAAAAAGTGAGATCGAGGAAACTTTAAAGCAAATAAAGGGCAAAAATGAAGGCGGCTTTATTTTGCCCTTTTTCGATTAGATCTATGTTTGTAGTATTAACGACAATGCCGAATGCTAAGGATGCGGAAAATCTCGGACGAGAGATCGTTGAGGCAAAACTCGCCGCCTGTGTTCAGGTTTTACCGCAAATGATTTCTTTTTATTTCTGGGAGGATAGGATCGCGTCTGATTCGGAGAACCTCCTCTTGATAAAAACGCTTAACGAAAAATTGCCTGCACTCGAAAATTTCATAAACGACCGGCATCCATACGACGTTCCGGAAATTGTTGTGCTCGAAGCGGCAAAGGTTTCGAAGAGTTATCTGAAATGGATGACAGGATATTTAGAATAATTTAAATCGCAAAATGGGAGACGAAATACTAAATTGTTTTCGTCTCCCATTTCATTAGCCCTAATTGAAAATTGTTTAGCTTCTCAAGAGTTGTTTTGCGATCACCAGCCTTTGAATTTCGCTCGTTCCTTCACCGATGGTACAGAGTTTTGAATCGCGCCAGAATTTTTCCGCCGGATAATCTTTGGTATAACCGTATCCGCCGTGGATCTGCACGGATTCTTCCGAAACCCTGACAGCGACTTCCGAAGCGAAAAGCTTCGCCATCGCAGATTCCTTCGTAACACGCTTGTTGTTGTCCTTCAAATACGCGGCTTGCAGCGTCAAAAGACGGGCAGCTTCAATCTGTGTTGCCATGTCAGCGAGTTTGAATTGTATTGCTTGAAATTCCGCGATCGGGCGGCCAAACTGTTGGCGTTCCTTTGCGTATCTAACTGCTGCCTCGAATGCACCCTGCGCAATTCCTACCGAGAGTGACGCGATTGAAATTCGTCCGCCGTCGAGGATATTCATCGCCTGCAGAAAACCCTCGCCTTCCGCACCCATAAGATTTTCTTTTGGAACATAGCAGTCTTCAAAAACGACGGACGCGGTTTCAGAAGCCCGCATCCCGGTTTTGTTCTCCTTATGGTCAGAACGAAAACCATCCATCGATTTATCAAAAATAAATGCTGATATTCCACGATTGCCCTTTTCTTTATCCGTTACCGCGACAGCGACCAAAGTGTTGCACGTTATCGCGTGAGTAATAAAGTTTTTTGAACCGTTAACCTTATAGCTGCCATTTTCCTGTTTCGCCGTAGTTCGTGTTCCAGATGCGTCGGAGCCTGCCTGCGCCTCGGTCAATCCCCACGCGCCCCAACTTTCACCCTGCGCTAAAGGGACAAGGTACTTTTTCTTCTGTTCTTCTGTTCCGAATGTGTAAATGTGATTTGAACAAAGTGAATTGTGAGCCGCGACCGATAAACCGACTGAACCGCAGACTCTCGCGAGCTCTTCAATGATCGTCGAATACTCAATATAGCCCATACCCGAACCGCCATATTCTTCGGGAAAAATAACACCCATCAACCCTAATTCGGCTAATTGCGGACGTAATTCATCAAAGAAATGCTGCGATTCATCCCATTCCATTACATTTGGCAAAATTTCGCTTTCTGCAAATTCCCTTACGCTGTATTTTATCTGTTCCTGTTCTTCGTTTAATTCAAAATTCATATAAGTAATCGTTATCCCAGAATAAATTCTCTTTATTAAGACTAACAAAATCAAAACCCGAGCAAAAGCTTTGGAAGTTCGTTTGCGGTTTTGGATTAGATTTTTGGCGGATTCATTTCTACAATTCTATTATGAACGCACTGCGAATAGAACAAGACAGGCTGATGCTGGCTGATATTGAGACCCCGCGACTTCCGGGAGAGGCACTGATTCGCGTGTTGAGATCCGGTATCTGCAACACAGATCTTGAGATCGTAAAAGGATATCAAGGTTTCGAAGGGACGATAGGTCACGAGTTTGTCGGAATTGTCGAGGAATCCTTTGATGCTCCGGAATGGGTCGGAAAGAGAATTGTCGGCGAAATAAATGTCGGCTGCAACACTTGCGATTGGTGTAGATCCCATGATGCCCGACATTGTCCAAACCGCAGCGTATTGGGAATCGTCAATCGTGATGGATGCCACGCTGAATATCTAACGCTCCCGTCGCGAAATCTTCTTGAAGTTCCGCGCGAGGTTTCTGATGAAGAGGCTATTTTTGCTGAACCTCTGGCGGCGGCCTATGGAATCACGGAACAAATCTCCATTTCTAAGGAAACAAAAATTGCCGTGATCGGCGACGGTAAACTCGGAATCTTATGTGCTTGGGCGCTGGCTCCACAAAGCGAGCGACTTTTCCTGATCGGGAAACATCTAAATAAATTATCAATTGCAGAAAACAAAAACGTCGAAGGCGTAAAACTCGAAGAAGTTTTGAAATTCCGGCGATATTTTGATGTTGTTGTTGAAGCGAGCGGTTCCGAAAGCGGATTTGAAACTGCGATGGATATTGTCAAACCTCGTGGAAAAATTGTTTTGAAATCGACATTCAAAGGAAAACCGACATGGGAGGCTTGGCGCGTCGTCGTTGACGAAATAACGATCGTTGGTTCGCGCTGCGGAATATTTACCCCCGCTCTAGAGCTTTTAAGGGATAAGGTATTTGATGTGAGGCGTTTGATATCGGATGAATTTCCTCTTTCGGATGGGATAAAAGCTATTGAAGAAGCATCAAAACGAGATTCAATGAAGATAATGCTTACGATGCAATCCTAAATTGCACAGGCACTTTTTAGATAAGCAGGATGAAAATTTTGTTGTCAATATTCGGCTGGCAATTTATACTCTTAAGACGGCTTCGAGGGCGTTTTTATTATTTTCTTAGGGAGAAGATTTATGAATTGGGTTTATGATCGGAAGGAAAGAGGTTTTTTATTGGGCAGCGGTTTTTTGGCGAATGTTACGTTTGTTTTCTTAGTCATTGTCCTCAATTCGGCAAATGCTCTCGCACAAGCTCCTGAAACCTTCAAAAAGACCAAGAACGAGACGATCTCGCCCGAGCGGCTTTCTTCATCGTTTGCTGAAGTCGCAAAACGCGTAGAACCCGCAGTTGTGAATATTGATACAAAAGGGAAAATTCCAGATATTAAACTTCGCGGAAAAGATTCATCGAGTGATGACGAAGACATAATGGATTATTTCCGGAGAAGCCTTCCCAGACGCCCGAGTTATGCGGTAGGGAGTGGATTCATTGTAGATCCGCGCGGGTACATTATGACGAACTATCACGTCGTAGAGGACTCTGCGAAAATAACCGTTCGTTTGAGAAGCGGGGAAGAATATCAGGCAAAAATTATCGGTGCGGATGATCTTACGGATTTGGCAGTTTTGAAAATTGATGCCGGGAAACTCTTGCCGTTTTTGAGCTTTGGGAATTCTGAAGAAATCAGTATCGGAGATTGGGTTCTCGCGATCGGTTCGCCGTTTGGTTTGGAGCAAACCGTAACGGCAGGGATCATTTCGCAGACAAAGCGGGAAACACCGGCGGCTTCTGCATTTCAGAAGTTTATCCAAACCGATGCAGCCATCAATCGCGGCAATTCCGGCGGCCCGCTTGTTGATATGAGAGGTAACGTAATAGGCGTCAATTCACAGATCGCGACTTCGACCGGCGATTATAATGGAATCGGTTTTGCGCTTCCGGCAAATGAAGCCAGTTATGTTTACACGCAAATTTTACTCCACGGTAAAGTACGACGTGGATTTTTGGGCGTTGCCCTCGATTCTGTCAAAAAGGAATTCGCCGAAGTTTACGGGTTGCCTCAAGCAAAAGGCGCGATCATTACGCAGGTTCTCGGCAATGATAGCGCGGCAGGAAATGCGGGTCTGTTAAAGGATGATATTGTTGTTGCGCTTAACGGAATACCGATCGAAAATCATCAAGATCTGATAGCGAGAATTGCTTCGGTTGTTCCCGGTGAAGTTGTAATGCTCACGGTATTTCGGGAGTTTGGAAAAACTCTCATAAAAAGAACCATCACCGTACGACTCGACGAACGTCCGGTAGATGATCTCGTTGCGTCTGATGACTCTAAAAGAAAATTACCAGTTGGTTTGGCACCTGCAAACACGACACCGCTTAAAGGGCTGACACTTTCTGAGATCGACGCCGCTAATTCCCGTAGAAATCGATTTAAAGGGAAACAAGGAGTGCTTGTAACAAAGATCGATCCTGAAAGCTATTTGGCCGATATAAAAGGATCAAACGGTGACGATGCACTAAAGGAGAATGATTTGATTCAAAGATTTAATCGAGCGGAGATCGAAAACGTGAAAGGATTTGAAAAAAAGGCAACCGAATTGAAAAGCGGCTCAGCCGTTGTTTTTCATATTCTACGGTATGATCGACAAAGCGGACTTTTTAATCCGATGGTGGTGCAGTTCACCGTCAAATAATTTCGGATTAGAATTTGGTGTTAAGGGTTTAGGGTTATAAGATTATTTTCTTATTAAACTCTAAACCCTTAAATTTATTGGTGGCAATAATGACTAAAGCAAAACGAGCAAAAAATACTATGACTACAAAATCGCGAACGAGCGTAAAAAAGTACAACAATTATATAGACGGACAATGGGTAAAAAGCTCATCGGGAGAATGGTTTGACAACATCAACCCGGCGGACAGCACGGACGTTGTAGGACGTTTTCCAAAATCGAATCAGGAAGATGTAGATAAGGCGGTCGCCGCTGCAAAGAATGCAGCTGCGCGCTGGCGCAGGACGCCGGCCCCGAAGCGGGCGGAACTTTTATTCACCCTCGGTGAGATTCTGCGAAAAAACAAAGATCGTTATTCCAAAGAGATGACCCGCGAAATGGGCAAAGTCTTGAGCGAAACCGGCGGTGACGTGCAGGAAGCGATCGATTGCACATATTACACAGCCGGAGAAGGAAGAAGGCTCCACGGTTATACGACAAAAGCCGAAATGCCAAATAAATATGCGATGTGCGAACGGCAACCTGTCGGGATTTGCGGCCTGATCACTCCGTTTAATTTCCCGATGGCAATACCATCCTGGAAACTAATCCCGGCATTGGTTTGCGGAAATACGGTCGTTATCAAATCGGGTGAGGACGTTCCACTATCGACAATTAATTTGGTCAAAGCGTGCGAAGAAGCGGGAATTCCAAAAGGTGTCGTCAATGTCGTCAACGGTTTTTCAGAACCCGGCGAGGCTCTGGTGAAACACAAGGATGTCCGATTGATCTCGTTTACCGGTTCAACCGATACAGGAAAGATCATCGCCGAACAATGCGCACGAGATAATAAGATCGTCTCACTCGAAATGGGCGGTAAAAACGCGATCATCATTATGGACGACGCCGATATTGATAACGCCGTCGAAGGTTCGCTCTGGGGAGCCTTCGGAACTTCCGGACAACGCTGTACTGCGTCTTCGCGTTTAATAGTCCACAAGAAGGTCTATAAAAAATTCGTCAGCAAGCTTGTTGCGAAAGTTAAAACCTTGCGCGTAGGAAATGGTTTGGATGCGAAAACCAACGTCGGACCCGTGATAAACCAGCAGGCGATGGACAAAATAATGGGCTATATCGAGATCGGTAAGGATGATGATAAAGCTACTCTTGCCGTTGGCGGAAAACGGCTCAACACCGGAAAATACAAGAAAGGCTTTTTCATCGAACCGACTGTTTTCACTGACGTTTCACGAAAAATGCGCATCGCTAAAGAGGAAATCTTTGGTCCGGTCGTTTCGGTGATCCCATTTACGAAATTAGATCAGGCGATCGACATTGTAAACGAAAGCAGCTACGGACTTTCGTCAGCGATCTACACTCAGGATGTTAATCAGGCGTTTTATGCAATGCAGGAGCTCTACACTGGAATTTGTTACGTAAATTCAGCAACGATCGGTGCGGAAGTTCATCTGCCATTTGGTGGAACGAAAGGCACAGGTAACGGACACCGCGAAGCCGGAACTCAGGTTCTCGACATTTTCACCGAATGGAAATCGATCTATGTTGATTACTCGGGCAAACTCCAAAAAGCTCAGATCGATGAAGTGGAAATTTAGTGAAGGCCGATTAGAAAGTAGAAAGCGGACAATTTTATATTTGTCCGCTTTTGTCATTTCAAACTTATCAATATCGGCTAAACTTATTTTGCTTGAGATTTTTTCATCTTTCTGATTTTGGGCGCTTTCGTCCTAGTTAATGGATCTGGTTTATTGGCAATGGAGAGCGCAAAAATATCTCGTATTACGGAAGGTGGGTAGAACTATCACCAATAATTTCCATTGATTTATTGGCTATTTCTGCTAAAACTTGATTGCGTCGTTTTCGAATTTTGTCGAAACCGCGTAAAATTATCAAAACAAAATTAAATATTAAAATCTTTCGGAGAGAATATGAAAATTGGTTTACCAAAAGAGATAAAGGATAACGAATACCGTGTAGGTTTAACACCGGCGGGAGTTCAAGCATTGAGTGATGCGGGGCATACGCTTTTTGTTGAGAGATCGGCAGGGGATGGTTCGGGATTTGAGGATTCAGCGTATGTCGATGCCGGCGCGAAGATATTGGATACGGCAGATGATATCTGGAGCGAAGGCGATATGATCGTCAAGGTTAAAGAACCGGTGGCGCCGGAATATCCGCGCATGCGCGAGGATCAGCTACTATTTACATATTTGCATTTGGCTCCCGAATTTGAACTGACGAAGCAAATGATGGATCGAAAAGTTACCGGAGTTGCTTATGAAACGATCACGGACAAAAAGGGGCGTCTGCCGCTTTTGACTCCGATGTCGGAAGTCGCGGGGAGAATGTCGGTCCAGGTCGGTGCAACATATTTGGAAAAAATGAACGGTGGACGCGGAATTCTTCTCGGCGGAGTACCTGGTGTCCCGGCAGCGAATGTTGTGATCATCGGCGGTGGAGTCGTTGGAACGGAAGCCGCAAAAATGGCTATCGGGCTTGGAGCTCATGTAACGATCATCGACCGTGATCTTGATCGCTTACGACAACTTGATGATATTTTCTTGTCGAAAATTCAAACGCTCGCATCAAGCCGTTACCAAATCGAAGAAGCAATTTCTCATGCTGATCTTGTTATTGGTGCAGTTTTGGTTGTGGGTGCAGCGGCTCCGAAACTCGTTACCCGAGATATGCTCAAAGTAATTCCAAACGGTGCGGTTTTGGTCGACGTCGCGGTTGATCAAGGCGGATGTTTTGAAACAACAAGAGCGACAACACACTCAAACCCAACGTATTATGAAGAAGGCGTGCTGCACTATTGCGTTGCAAATATGCCCGGTGCGGTGCCTCGAACGTCGACGTTTGCCTTAACCAATGCAACCTTGCCTTACGCTTTGGATTTAGCGAATAAAGGATTTGAGAAAGCGATTCAAGACGACAAGGGTTTAGCTGAAGGCGTGAATACCTATGCAGGCAAATTAACCTATGAAGCTGTTGCCACATCCCAGGAATTGGATTATACGCCGCTCGACAGTTTGGTTTCAGGATTAGCTGCAAGCGCTTAATCCGGAAATTCAGAGTAAAATTTCTAATACTGTGCCTGCAAGAATCAAGATAATAACCGCAATTTATTTTCTAATTCTTGTAGGCATTGTTGTATTGGCAAACAATAAAGGAACCTCCTATCTACTTCAGTTTGGCGGCGGAATCCCATATTTCGACAAAATTTCTCATTTCCTACTGATGGGCGGATTCTCATTTCTGCTAAATCTAGTTACAAAAGCTAAATCGATTCAAATATGGAAATTTAGATATTTAATCGGGAGTATCATCGTTTTCACAATCGTCACACTCGAAGAATTCTCGCAGATATTCGTAAGCGGCCGTGCTTTTGATCCCATCGATCTCGTCGCGGATTTTCTCGGCATATTAATTTTCGGCGAGGCCGCGAGATGGGTTTATGAAAAACACTTTCGACAAAGACCAACTGCCTGAATAAAAAACATTGTTAAACAGCTTGCTTCTGTGTTACATTTTCATCTAGGGTCGCGAAAGCGGCTCCTCCCACAATTTTCTCTTTTCTCAGAACGTTCTCATCACCCGTGCTTCGCGGATCTTCGCTGCTAGATACATATCAAAATGTCTACATAAGCCAAAATATGCTTACTCTTCTCGATTCACGCCAGACTAACACCGCTCCGATCAAGCAAAAAAATTTGTCCCGGGTTTTCGCTCTGAGTTATTTCGCCGCTCTTGTATTAATTGTTTTTCTCAATGATTATAAGCCCACCCAGCACTTGTTTACTGTCTTTGCGGAAGTAGAAAATCTCGATAAATTCGCACACTTTTTTGTAATGGGATGTTTTTCTTTCTTCGCGAATCTCGCTTTCTCGGCGAGAAACCTGAAGATCGCAAAATATAAGTATCTAATGGGGAGCACGGTTGTTCTAGTTTTAGCCACTCTCGAGGAAACTTCGCAGCTTTTTGTCGCCGGAAGAAATTTCGAATTCAGCGATATGCTATGCAATACGCTTGGAATTCTTATCCTTGGCGAATGTGCAAGAATTATGATCAAACTTGTCTCGATCCTCCATCACGATCCGGACGGAATTCCGGCTCAAGATTAAATGCCTATTGTCTCGGGAATGATTGAGAATCTTTTGGTAAACTATTGTTGGTTTACCTATGTACGAATTTGCAGTAACACCAGCCATTACCCAGCTTCGCCGTCCGGGCGTGACGATTGATTCTGTCGAACTGGAAAGCATTGCGCACGAGCTTCAATTGGTGAAAGGCGACCGAATCGTTAAGGTTAACGGCCGTGCTGTGCGTGATTATCTTGATTTTCGTTTTCAAACTTCGGGCGAAACTGCGCTCAGTTTTTTAGTAAAAAAGACAAACGGTGAAACCTGGGATGTTGATCTTGAAAGGGATGAAGGCGAAGATTTCGGAATAAATTTCGAACAAATTGTACCGCGACAATGTGCGAACGAGTGCCTTTTTTGTTTCTGCAAAGGAAACCCGGAAGATGCCCGTCCATCGCTTTTTGTCCGTGATGAGGATATACGGCTTTCGTTTCTCTATGGTAATTACACGACCCTTTCGTCAATAACCGACGACGAAATGAACCGAATTATTGAGCAGCGGCTCTCGCCTCAATATGTTTCTGTTCACGCAACTGACCTCAAAACCCGCGCCTATCTCCTTGGAGTTGACGAGAAGCGCGCAGACATTTTTGATAAACTCCAGCGACTTCTCGATAACAATATCGAAATTCATGGTCAGGTCGTGTTATGTCCTGAAATAAACGACGGTAAGCAATTGGAAAAAACCTTGCGTGATCTTGCCGCACATTATCCTAAGGTTGTGTCCGCTGCGATAGTTCCGGTTGCGTTAACACGTTATAACAAGGACGACCGTTTAACACGTGTCACGCCGGAATTTTGTCAACGAACAATTTCTGAAGTAGAAGTTCTTCAAGCCGAGTTTCGGGAAACACTCGGCGTAACATTTGCGTTTCTTGGCGATGAAATTTATCTAAAGGCCGGATCGGAAATTCCTTCAAAAGAACACTACGGAGACTATCCGCAAATCGAAGATGGTGTCGGTATGATTCGATCATTTGTAAACGAATTCGACGAATTTTTGGACGAGTTGAAAGAAAAGAATTTTCCCCGCATAGGCGCGAAGTCACAGAGAAAACAAGGATCAATATCCGGACCAATGCCAAAGCGTTCAAATGTTTCGGCTGAGAATGTTCGCACGCACCAATTTGCGATCAAGCCAAAATCAGAACCCAAAAATGACATCCGAAGCCTGAAATCCCTTAACGGGACGATAATGACCGGAGAAATGTTTGCGCCGGTATTAAAAGCGCAGATCCAAAAATTAAATGATCTGATTGGCTCTGAATTTTATGTGATGGCAGTCGCGAACACATATTTCGGCGGTGATGTATCAGTTGCCGGACTTCTAGCGGGCCAAGATTTTCTGGCGGTAAAAGAGAAAGTGAAAGGTGATTTTGTGATAATTCCCGAGCACGTTATCAAATCAGACGAACCGATCTTGATCGATGGAATGCAGTTTGATGAATTAAAAGCAGGGTATGACGTGCCGATCTATGATATCGATTTAAAAGATGTTGTGTGGGATTTTCTAAATCAGGTTGATTAATTCTCTCGTATTCTCAAAATCTTTGATCACAATTCCCGCGCGTAATTCTTTCAATTCTCCGTTTTGTTGAAAATCAACGCCGACGAATTTGATTCCCATTTCCTGACACGTAAGCAAATCCCACTTTCCATCGCCGAAATAGATAATTTGCCCAAAATCGGTTGCGTATTTTTCTTTTGCCGAATGAATCGCGATCTCTGTTATCTTTTGGCGGGAATAATGGTGATTTGAGTTTGCAAACGGAATACCGTTCAATTCAATGCCGACCTTCTCGAGCTTGTAGATTGCAGTTTCTTGCCAACCGCCTGTCGCAATTGCAATTGGATAATTCCTTCTGCACAAATCATTGATGAACGAAACTGCCTTTGTTACTTCGGAAAATTTACCGGGATCTTTATTGAATTGTATTTTAAGCAATTTAAGAAAATGATATTTAATCGAATCGATTTCCCGGCCTTCTGGCAGGCGTTTGAAATTGTCTTGGAAGATCTGATTGCTGATACCCAAATCCGTAAAGTGCTTAAATTCATTCCAATCAGCTTGCTCTAAATTAATGCGGTATAAATCCTTATAGGTTTGGATAAAACAAAAGTCATCGACTTGCGTTGTGTTGGTTATAGTTCCATCAATATCAAAGACTATTAGGGGTTTCATCATTCTCTTATTTTGATCTCAAAAAGTCTTTTCCAGTTTTTTCCGGTAACAAAGATCCGGTCTCGCTCTTGGTCATAGGCGATTCCATTTAACGAGTTTTCGTATTTTTCCCCGCTATCCTTTGGTGAAATTTTGTCAAGATTTACCCAGCCAAGAAGTTCGCCATCTGCGGGATTTATGCGCGCAATATGGTTTGGTTTTCCAATGTTTTCCGAGCGCCAGACGTTCGCCCAAATTTCACCTTTTACAAACTCAAGTTCGTTGAGTCTCGCGAGCGGCCTTCCATCTTCCTGTTCGACACTGATTGTCCGCAAGACGTTAAATGTCTTTGGATCGAGCACTCGAATCACATGAGTGCCGTCAGAGAGATAAAAATTCGTGCCATCATTGGTAAGCCCCCAGCCCTCGCCGGAGTAACGAAATTCTCTGATTAATTTCATATCCGCGATGTCATAGGCCCAACCGAGCGAATCCTGCCAACTGAGCTGATATAATTTACCGTCAAAAACAGTCAAACCTTCGGCGAAATAATCGCGCGGCACTTTGTGTTTTTGCAATACTTTTCCCGTTTCCAGCTGTACCTTCCTGAGTGTTGAGCGTCCCTTCTGTCCGGTGCTTTCATAGAGATATCCACCGTGAAAAATTAAACCTTGTGTAAAGGCGTCCTTATCGTGTTCGAACTCATTGACTACTTCGTAAGAGTAAACCGGAACCTTTCCGACCGGAATAGTTTTCTTTTTTGAAACGGGGGGAGGAAAAGTTTGAGTTTTCTGCGCGGTGCTGCAAGAAAATACCAATGAAAAGAATAATGCAACGGAGTAAAAACGCATATCTTAGAGTTAGCTAATAGAAGAAAGTTTAATTTCAAACACCCGGCTCCAAAGTTTTCCTGTCACGAAAAGCCGGCCGGAGGATTCGTCGTAGGCAATGCCATTTAATACGTCGGCTGCCGGCGATTTTCTCATTTCGTCATCGACGAGCTTGCTGAGGTCTATCCAACCGAGAAGTTTACCGCTTTCAGGATCTATTCTTACGATACGGTTTGTTTGCCAAATATTTGCCCAGATCTCACCCTTCACATATTCGAGTTCGTTTAACTCCATCAGCGGTCTTTCGTCTTCATCAAAAACCGAAATTGTCCTTACGGTTTCAAAGTTTTCCGGATTAACGACGCGAATAACGTGGGTGCCGTCGCTTTGAAAAAGATTCGTGCCGTCGGTAGTAAGGCCCCAGCCTTCTCCGCTGTAGCGAAATTCTTTAATGAGCTTGAAATCATCAAGACTGTATTCGTATGCGATGCCTTCTTTCCAGGTGAGCTGATAGATCTTATCGCCCAAGATAACTATTCCTTCACCAAATACGTCATTTGGCAGATCGCGTTTTTGAAGAACCTTCCCGGAATCGACTTCAATTTTCCTGAGAGAAGAAGAAAATTCGTCGCCTCGTGTTCGACTCCCACCCGTGCCTTCATAGAGAAATCCATTATGAAAAACGAGGCCTTGCGTGAAGGCCCCTGTGTCATGTTTATACTCTTTTACAATTTCGAAAGACGAAACGGTAGTTGGTTTTGAGTCGTTCCCGGGCAAATTTGTGTTTTTGTTTTCTTCCACCCTGTTTGAGGAAACCCCGCAGGAAAATATCATTAAGCAAACCGAAATTATTAAAAATGCGCGCATATTTTAGTCAATCATCTTTGAAATCTATCAATCGCTTCTCTGAAACTTTCAGCGGATAAAACTCTCACCTTTATACCATTTACAAAGATCGTCGGAGTTGAATTCACTCCGTATTTTTCCCCGTCTTCCATATCTTTACGAACTTCCTCGGCAAATTCCTTTTTATTCAAATCGTTTGCAAATCGTTTTGTATCCAATCCCAATTGTCCGGCAAGTTTTATCAAAGAGGCGGTGTCCAGCGAATTCTGATTTTTGTAAAGGAGTTCTTTATACTCGAAAAACTTGTTTTGCGAGCGAGCGGCATTTGCTGCGATCGCTGCCTGAAATGCGTCTTCGTGAATATTGGTCAGCGGGAAGTCGCGGATGACAAATTTCACGCGTTTTCCATATTCTGCGATCACTTCTTTTAGGATCGGATAAACCGCAGCACAGGCCGGACACTGCAAATCGGTGAACATTACGACCGTAACGGGAGCATTTGCCTCACCCGTAAACGGATCATCGTCGATCGAAATATCTTGAACAAATGGCTTTGGTTCCCGGATGAGAAAGGTAACGCGATACTTTGCGTAAAGTTGTTTTTGGAGTGCGGATAGAAGTCTGGCTTGCTCGGCGTCAGAGAAATCGACCATCTTATTAGTAACTTCCCGAGCTATATATTCGCTTGTCGCGATCCCATAGGCCTCGGCTTCCGCGGAAAAAAGCGATGCATCCACGGCCTGTCTTAACGATGCATTCACCTCGTCATAGATATTTGCTTCGTATTCATACAAAACCAATCCATTTTTATCCGTGAAATCCGATAAAGTAATTTGACGTGAGCCGACCGTTGCCAATACGTCGGTCGGTTTTAGACCATCTGACCGGACATCTTTTTCGTATGTGATGCCATGCCTAGCTCTTAATCCACCGACAAAATCCGCAAACGCTTTCTTTTCCGGATCCTGACGCAAATATTCAACGATTTTTTGCCGAACTTCGGATAAGGGTGTGTCGCCAATGTCTGCCTGATTAGCGTCGTAAACCGCTTTTATTTGAGAATCCGTCGGGTCGGCAACTTTTTTCTCAACTTGATCTTCGATCAATTTTCCGATCGTAGTATTCTTATCGGCCGCTTCGGTTTCCAATAAGAAATTTTCAATTTGCCTATCGAGTAATACTTTACGGGCATTTGCCAATGTCGAAGTTTTTTTCAGCCAAGCCTCGCTGATTTTCGGAGAAAGATCCTGAGCCGTAAAATCCCTGCCATTTGCAATAGCTAAAACGTCTTTGGGCTGCTGAGCAAAGGAAGATATCCCAAAACAAAAGATCGCAGATAATAATAAGATCGATTTCATAAAAAATACTTTCTAATAGGAGTATTAATATAGATGCCGGAAAACCCGCACGCAGTAATCGGAATTTGCGTTTGGGGCTTCATAACCACCATCTTGACTGCTAAAATTGTATCAAAAGGAGTTTGAAATGTCAGAAGAAAAAGAATTTCGTTTTGCAGGCACGGTCGATCATTTGGCGGTCAAGTGTGAAAACCTTGAGCTGGATGTTGAAGAATATAAACGGCTTGGGTTTAGCGTCGAAACAGTTTATGAAGATTGGGCGATGATGCGTGATTCGCGCGGTTTTGGAATCGCACTTCTGCCGCCGGGCTCGAAGCATCCGCCGCATATCGGTTTGCGGGTTGATACTATGGAAGAACTTGAAGCCGCTGCGGAGAAAGAAAAACGTCCGATAAAACCTCATCGTGACGGCACATCTTCGTTTTACACAAAAGGGATAAGCGGGCAGATCGTTGAGCTTATCTATTACCCGAAAGATTTTGGGAGTTAAAAAAGACTGACAGCATTTTCAATGTTGCCAGTCTAGTCGATGCTATTTTAGTATTCTATCCCGATACAGATTTCGAAACTTCCTGAACTACTTCAGCCGTTTTGCCATCGTCTGCCTTCCTTGCAATGTCGGCTTGTGCGACGATTCCGCAACAGCCTCCCATATCGTCAACTACTACAACCCGGCGAATTTGTTTATCTTCCATCAGGTTACAACAGTCTTCAACACTCGTGTTTGGTTCTACTGTTTCGACGCCGGAAGTCATAATGTCCCCGACGGTTAAATCGAGTGGATTCTTGCCCTCGGCAACTGTTCGACAGCATATATCGCGATCCGTAATTACCCCTTCGGGTTTTCTGGTCTCCATTTCTGCTACGACCGGAATGCACCCGCAATCATTCTCTTTCATCATTTTTGCCGCTTCCTGCAGGGTGCTATCCTTGGTGCAACATGCGGGATTCTCTGTCATAATTTCTTTTACAAACATATTTTTCTCCTTTTTGTGACGGTTATCCGTACGCGAAATTCGCTAAATTGTATTGTTTTAAAACATGAAGCGAATTGTTTTTGTATTTCAAATAGTAGTTTGCAAGCGGCGTGCCGCTTATTAGCATCGCAATACCTATGACAAAAATGAAAGTAGCGATTGATTTTTATCGGCAGGAAGACACTTTGCAGATCGCGAAAGATTTGCTTGGCAAGATCCTTGTGATTCCTGATGAAAAAGGAAACCGAATATCGGGCATGATAGTTGAAACCGAAGCTTACCTGGGCCCCGAAGATAAAGCCGCACACTCACATAATAACCGCAGGACGACACGCACCGACGTAATGTTTGCCGAGGGTGGCGTTGCTTATGTGTTTTTTGTTTACGGAATGTATTTTCAGTTTAATGTCGTTGTCGGAAAGAAGGAGCAGCCTCGGGCAATTCTTATCCGCGCAGTCGAACCAATTGATGGAATCGAAATAATGAGAGAACGACGCGGAAAAATGCCGGAGCAAAACCTTACTTCGGGACCTGGAAAACTCTCCATCGCTTTCGGTATCGATAAAACCATAAACGGGGAATACTTGTGTGGAAATCGGGTCTGGATCGAAGAGTCAATCGATGCAGTTACAAACGAGATTGTTTCGGGTAAACGGATCGGAATTGATTATGCGGAGGAGTTTGCCAAAAAACCGTGGCGCTTCTGGCTTAAGGATAATGCGTTTGTCAGCAAGCTAAAAGCCTAATAAGTCATTGAATTTATACGTAATCTATTCTTAGATTATCAATACAAACCGATTGAAGAAATGGCGGATTGATTCTTACGACAGAATTCTCATCAGGTTTGACGCTTAGATTTTCTTCTGTTAAATTTTTGCAGTCGCGATATAAATCAATTCCTTTGGAGAAGAAATATGAGCCTAAGACCTTCCGCTGCAAAGATGGCAGTCGCCCTCCCAAAAGCAAAAACTACTGATATCGTAGTTCAGGAACTCGAAAACGAAATGCTCGTTTACGATCTTGAAAACGATAAAGCTCACCACTTGAATGAAACAGTTTCGTTTGTTTGGAAACAATGCGATGGCAAAACTCCGGTTAGAGAAATCGCTGCGGCGCTTTCTGACAAGCTGAAAACCAATATTGAAGATGATTTCGTTTCGCTCGCAATTTATGAATTGCAAAAGGCGAATCTTTTATCATCTGCTTCAGCAGACTTGGAAATTGATTTGACGAGACGAAATATTCTCTTCAAATATGCGCCTATGGCTGTCGCTTTGCCTGTCGTAATGTCTTTGGTCGCACCTCCTTCGGCACATGCGCAAAGTTGTTTCGCTCCTGGAGTTCCGTGTCCATCTGGAGGGACGTGCTGTGACTTTGTTGTAGCTTGTGAGGGTCCTGCTTGTCCAACGTTACCATAATATCTATGCCGCGTGCAGAATTTTTCAAACAATTTGGATTGATCGCGTTCAGGAATTTTCTTGAACGCGATTTTTGTCGCACTTTGCGGGAGGATATCCGCAAGGCGGAAAAAGAAAAAGGCAAATATCGTGATATTCATAGCGGGGAAGACATTTTGAATGAAGAATTCAAAAGTCGTAGTGAAGCTACTAGGTTCGAGTCAAACATAAACGAGAAGGTGTCGAAGTGCCTTTTGGAAATACTTCCTGATGTGAGTCAGCATTTCGATGTTGAAATACACGATATTCAAACTCCTATATATTGTCTCTATGAAACGGGCGATTCTTATGGAATTCACGTCGATGCAGGCGAACACGAAAATATTCCAGACGAGGCGCAACGTCGAAAAGTTTCCGCGATTATTTTTCTAAACGAAGAATCGCGAGAACCAGAAGAAGGAAAATACTGCGGTGGAAATTTAACCTTTTACGGACTTAATCAGAACGAGGCTTTCGCAAAATTTGGCATGCCTCTTGTTGGAGAACAGGGAATGCTAATTACGTTTCCACCAACCCTTCCACACGAAGTAACACCTGTAACCTCAGGCGAAAGATTTACGATTGCAACGTGGTTTATTTGATATAAATTTCAGCTCACAGGTTTAGTCGTGGCTTATTGGTCTTGAGATTTGGGTTGAAAGGGCGGAGTCGGAACACGCTTTTTTTGTTTCGCATCCCAACTAATTTCGCAGGCATTGAAAACCGGACCTTTCCAAATCCCAAGCATTCCGTAATTGCATATGCGTTCAAAGATAATATCGTCTCCGTCCACTTGCAGAATATAAATTCCCGCAACATCCAGATTTCCGCGAACAGTAAATCCGACCGCATCAATTCCATCAACCTCGCAATAGGTTGTGTGTCTTACCGAACCGCTCGGGATCCTGATCGGCTTACCGTCGACTTCCAAGATCCCATAAAATATTGTCTTGGGTCCATTAGAGAAACGAAATCTCTTTTCGATAATTCGTCCGTGTGTTTCGGTTTTTGTTGGCTGTTTCAAGAGTCCGGGTCGAAGCTCGGGTAAGCCGGAACCGCAAGCAATTATTGCGGGAATAAATACAGCACAAACCAGCACACGGCTTAGCCGGCTTGATGTGAGGCGCGAAATTTTCTTGTCTTCTATCATTACTCTTGTGGCTATTTGATAAATTCGCTTTCTTTCTCCATGACAACCATATGCTCATCGCGGCTGACCATTCCAACAAGCTCAAAACCCGCATTTTTTGCTTCCGTTACTTCCTTTTGAAGCGTTGATGTCAGATTTGTTGCCAAGAGTTTATACTCGTACCGCCTTCGCTTCTGAGGCGGAAGCTCCATGATCACAACGATCTCTTCTCCGCCGAAGAGTGATTTCTTGGCAACCATTGTGCTTGGGATCAAACGATAACCGGTTTCCGCGAGTTCATTTAGTTCCTTTTGCATGGTTCCCGTCCGGGTTGTCGCAAGAAGTTTGTATTTATACGGTTCGCTAACGGTGCCGTCTTTTGAGAGAAAAACCGCCATTTCCGATCCGCTTGTCGGAGCACCGACTACTATGCGAAAACCCTGTGCGGAGGTTTCATCCAATTCTTTTTGCATCGTAGATGTTTTTGTTGTTGCCAGAAGCTTGTATTGTTGGTCCGCCGATCCTTGGTCCTGCGCAATACAAACAAAAGATACCGCTAGCGTTATTAAAATACAGCCAATTAATTTAAGTCTCATAAAACTCTCCAGTTTATTTCTACTTTCGCTTATCGCGTTTTATTACTTCCGTGATAAACGTCAAGGATTCGCGAACCGCAATTGCTAAATTACTTTCCTCAGTATAACCCGATTTTTTCCTCGGCTTGAACGAATGATCCCCATCGGGAATCCAAACGAGTTTTACCGTTTCCGCTAAATCATATCCGGCAACTTCGTCCGCGACTCCAAACGGATCTCGTTCCCCCTGGACAATGAGCGTTGGAATTTCCATTGTTTTGAGGTGTTCGGTACGCAACTTCTCAGGCTTTCCGGGCGGGTGAAATGGATACCCAAGGCAAATAATCCCCGACAATCCAGGCTCATCCGCGATCATACTCGCGATTCTTCCGCCCATTGATTTTCCCCCGATAAACAGCGGAAGATCGTTTTGATTTTCCTTGACAATATCCCTGTAAAAATCAAGAAGTCTTGTCGCGCTTCCCGGACCGCGGCGTTTGCCGTCAACACGCCGCATTGCCATATATGGAAATTCGAAACGACTGACAAGAACGCCGTTTTCTGCGAGTCCTTCCGCAACGGTACTCATAAAAGGAGTGTCCATGGGTGCGCCGGCGCCATGAGAGAAAATTAAATGTGCGATAGCCTTATTCTTAGGTTTGCTTGCAAGTAAATCTGTCATGTTTTCTATTGTAACTTCCAGGAACAAAGATTCGCCAGAAGGATTTTCTGCAGCATCGAAAGGCTCACGGATAATCGTGGCAATTTCTGATCCTGACAAAGATCTGCGCAAAAAATATCGTACGAATCAGAGAAACCATTCGCCTTTGCAGTTTGGGCAATGATCTGACCGTTTTCTAGGTCGATGTCCTTGACCCGGAAACGTATAGCTTCGCTCAGTCGCAGGCCGCCTCCGTACAAAAGCCCCGCGACAAGATATGGTATTCCGCTCAAACGGTTGATGATCGTTGTTGCCTCTTCTGGGCCAAAAACCGTTGGAATCTAGCGAGTTGTTTTTGCCCGAACGACACCTTCGATTTCGAAAGTTCTTTGCCGAGGACCTGCTTGTAGAGGAAAAGCAGCGCGTTGAATGCGACGTTTTGAGTTGATGCCGCAACCTTTCGTTTGACGGCGAGATACGTCAGATACTCCCGTATTTCTTCGGACCCCATCTCCAACCGATGCGTTTTCTGAAGAAACAGAATGAAGTTTCTGATGTAAACCCATCTTTTTACTTGCGCACCAATCAGGTTATCGAGATAATCGTTAATATCGGAATAAAAAAGTAAGAGATAGTCTCTCGAATATTTACCTCGTGCTATATGGAGTTCGCATGAACATTACCGTCAGAGTTTCCTTAGTTGGTTCGGTGGGTCAGGGTGGAAATAACATGCCCCAAGATGTCTCGAAGGTGCAGTCCCGCCTGAACGAACTAATGGGTAGCAATCGTACCCCACTGAATGTTGATGGTCGAATCGGCCCGAAGACTCAAGCCATGATTAAGGACTTCCAGATATCGGTACTAAAATTCAATTGGGCGGACGGTCGCGTTGATCCGAATGGAAAAACGCTTCAAGCGATGAACGAACCGAATTCCGCTGCAATCTGGAGTTCGACTCAACCCGCTGTAACAGCACGGCGTTTGGCGCTTAATCTGCATTTTCGCAGTATTAGTCTCACAGATGTTTCGTTTCAGGATCAGTTCCAGGGCGCAGTCAATGTTTACAACCAGTACGATATTGATCTGCGTTTTCAATCAGGTCGATCAGAACTGTTGTCGGAGGCCGACCGTGAAAAGTTCAAGCGCGTTGATACTAGCTGTGTTATCGGTGACGATGAATGGTCTGCATTACAAAAGTTACTCAATAACGTACCGAAAACTGATATCTGTGTATTTTTTATTGGCGAATTATGGGATCCAAATGAAAAACCCGGTAGCGAAATGTTCTTGGGCTGCGGAGCCCATCGACCCGGAGCGCCAGCCTGTGTAGTCGCCGCAAATGGCAGCAAATACGATATGGCACACGAAATTGGCCACGTACTAGGTGTAGCTCACCTTAGTGAAAACAATAATCTCATGCATCCAACGCAAAGTTCGTATCCAAAGTTGCCGAAATTGAACTCTGCACAAGTAGCTACAGTGCGTAAGTCGTGGTTGTGCAAATGAGTCCTCTGCATAAATGAAAGTGAACGCATGACGCCCATATCAAAAATTGCCCCGTCATAGCTTGGTAGATAGCGTCTCCGTTGGTCTCGGTAGAGCTATGTACATAATATTAAGAAAGGGCGCATAACAATGCCATGAAGACCGACGCTTTTCCACGATGCCCATCAATGTGCATGCTCGTGCCTTACACATTTGCATATATATGTTCACCGTTCCACGATTTAATTCTCATCACGGAAAAAAGAACGTCAGCGATTCAGTCCACCTTGTTAATTTAAGTTTGTGTGCGGGTTGTGTGCGAGTTGTGTGCGAAAGTTACAAATTTCCTCAAAAACCCGCCCATTATGTCGAAAAACCAAAAATAGAAAAAGCCGCTGAAGTCTAACGACTTCAGCGGCTTTTCGGTAGACTGTTTGGATTAGCCTGAAACTAAACTCTCTAACAATCTACTAATGTTGAACAAATCGAACCTACATAAGGGGAAAATTACGCAAATTGCGAAAGGTATAAAGTTTTTTTCAATTGGGCAAAAGTTGCAAAGCACATACAGTAGTTTTTCATTTTTCCAAATACGTAGCTTTAACACGTTTAGAAAAAGAGAAATATAGGAACCAAATGACTGAGTAGGCTAGATGTAATGCTAACGAGGTCTTACTAGGGTAAATACTTTTGCTTCCGATTGGCAGAAGAAATAGAGCAGCAAAGTTGATAAGAATCGATACCGCCATGTAGATTTTCGTTAGTAAGGGTGCTATGCGGATTTTACTCAGTAGAACGACCACTATAAGTAGTGCAAGGATGGTCGTTACCTCCCAGATTCGCAACCAGATTAAAGGCGTTGGCGTTGACTCTCCTGTCACTCTAATATCCGCTAAATACGAAACAATCAATCCGACTACATATAAGGCTATGTAGATTGCCAAACCTACAGATTGAACTAGGATAAAAACCAATAACCAGCCTCGGATACCTTTGTAGCGACTTTCCTTGCTCTTTTTTTCCTTCATAGTTTGGCGGTTATACCTTAAATATAACAAACACAATAAATTGGGTCTTTTTTTGTCAAAGTTACAAAATTCTGCCAAAACTCAAACAAAAGAACATAGTTACCTGAAGAGCTGGAAGGAACGAAGATAAAAAGCCCTTTACTAACAATTGACGCTAGATAAAGGGCCTTTCGGTAGACTGTATGGATTAGCTTGAATACTAAATTCTCTAACAATCTATTAGGTTTTTTGTTAGAGGCTTAAGCTTCAGCCACCTCACTATAATCATTTATCATAAAATCTTTGATCACCTCCTTCTCTAGTGTTTGAGGATTTCAGTTTAGCCAATTGCACTTTAGAATGTCAATAAAAAATTTCAGAGCACAAAGGGCTAATCGTTTGTAACGGCATATATTTATCCTGTATCATCAACGGATGAAACAACTTTATCCTGAGATAGAGCCCTTTGATTCCGGTATGCTTGAGGTATCAGATATTCACACGGTTTATTACGAGCGCTGCGGAAATCCGGACGGAATTCCGGTTGTGTTTTTACACGGAGGACCGGGCGGCGGGTTGATTCCAATGTACCGGCGATTTTTTGATCCCGAGGCCTATCACATCGTGCTTTTTGATCAACGCGGCTCGGGGAAATCAACGCCCCACGCGGATTTGCGTGAAAATACGACGTGGGATCTCGTAAATGATATTGAAACGCTGCGCGAGAAGTTTGGGGTTGAAAAGTGGTATGTTTTTGGCGGTTCGTGGGGAAGCACGCTTTCGCTGACATATGCAGAAACTCATCCGGATTGCGTCCTGGGGCTGGTTTTACGAGGCATTTTTCTTACACGCCCGAAGGAATTGAAATGGTTTTATCAATACGGTGCGAGCGAGATCTTTCCTGACTTTTGGGAGCGCTATCGGGATGAGATCCCTGAGGACGAACGCGGCGATATGATGACCGCCTATTACAAACGCCTGACGAGCGACGATATGGAAACCCAAATTTCTGCGGCGCGTGCATGGAGTGTTTGGGAAGGTTCAACATCGAAGTTGTTTCCTGATAAAGAATTAATAAATCATTGGGAAGACGAAAACGAGGCACTCTCGCTTGCAAGGATCGAATGTCATTATTTTATGAACAATTCGTTTTTTCCTACGGAGAATTACCTGATAGAGAATATCGATAAGATCCGTCATATTCCGACTGTTATTGTTCA
>JBBKXN010000074.1:0-3862 GCA_037969475.1 Pyrinomonadaceae bacterium
TAGCATTGAATCAGAATTTGGAGGCACTGAAGTAAATGAAGAGAAACAAATTGCTTTGCATAATAATTTCCGTTTTCCTTCTCTCATGCATTGAAGTTCATGGGCAAACGATTGAAATCACAGAGAAAGAATTTTATCAGCAGTATAGAACCGCAACACAAAAAGGGCGTGAAATTTCGAGTCGTTCGGTAACTAAACGTGAAAATTTCCGAGATGGAATTTTGTCAAGCAAGGAAGAATATATTTTTGCATACCTTTTGCCTGATAAAAAGTTTTACTCGCACAAAGAGAGTTTTTCGGATAAGACCCAAACGGTCGAGTTAATTCAAATAGGTGAAATTTATTATTGCAGGAGAAATAACGAAGAGTGGAAACAATCGAAAAATTGGTGTGCCGGTGGAAGTGCGTTCGGATTGCCAAACAAAATATCTTCAAAATTTACTATTGAAGTTGTGAATAGCGGAGGCGAAAAACTCAAACTTTATCAAGAATATACGACCTATAAAAATACTTATTCGCCTAATAAGGATAAAGAGGGATTATCTTACTGGCAAAAGAAATTCTGGATCAATGAGGCGGGGCTTGTCATAAAGGAAGAATCAGAGAACGGACTTATTGAGCCCGTTCAAATTCGCTGGAGACAAGTTGAAACTTACGAATACAATCCAAAAGACCTAAAGATCGAGGCGCCGATAGATTAACTGAATTGGAGCCCGGACGTCCCGTCCGGCGCGGTAAATATCTAAAGGTAATTTACGTTTCAGGCGTTTTAGGAATTTTCACTCGCGGACGGGACGTCCGCGGTCCGAATATGGAACCCAAACCCCAAAATAGAAAACAGCCGCGAGGTTGGCACAGTCGCGGGTATTTGCCGCATTTTGACGGCGGTGAGATATTGCAGTTTATAACTCTGCATTTGGGAGACGCGGTTCCGCTAAAAGTTATTCACAAATGGGAACGGGAGTTGGAACGCGAAGATCCGTTGGAAGCGAAAAAGCGATTGTATTGGAAGATCGAGAAATACGTCGATTGTGGTTATGGAGAATGTCTGTTGGGAATCGACGATATCGCTTCGATGGTCGAAAATTCTCTGCTCCATTTCGACGGCGAAAGATATAAATTAAGCGCCTGGGTCGTGATGCCGAATCATATCCATTACCTGTTTCGCCCGATGGCAGGCAATCCGCTTTCGGATCTGATGAAAAATTTCAAGAGTTACACGTCTCACAAGGCAAATAAAATGCTGAAACGAACCGGTCAGTTTTGGCAAGAAGATTACTTCGACCGCTACATCCGTAACTACGAACATTACGAAAAAACGATAGACTACATCGAGATGAATCCAGTAAAAGCCGGTCTTTGCGAAAAACCAAGCGATTGGAAATACAGCAGCGCCTACCACAGAAAGATGCGCAAATAATGGAGCCCGGACGTCCCGTCCGGCGAGCTTCTGATTTTGATCGTAATCTGTAGTAAGGACTTTCTGAATCTTTTACTGGCGGACGAGACGTCCGCGGTCCAATGTAAAAGACTCGCAATTAAATTACTACAGCCCAATAAGGTTTATGCGAGCAGCAATCTAAAGCTCGGTTCTTTGCATTTCCAACAAAAATTTGACACATCATTTTTTACCTGATACGTTAAGGGCGATTAATAAACACGATTTTCCCATTTCTCCATAAATCGATTACGTGAAACGGAAGTCATAATAAAAATAAACGGAGGATAAAATAATGAAAAAGAGTTTATGGGTAATTTTACCTGTATTGGTAATGGGTGTCTTTTTGATTTCGGAAAGCGTTGTCAATGCGACACATTCCTGGGGAAATTATCACTGGGCGAGATCGAGCAATCCGGTTGTTCTAACTCTCGGTGATAATGTTGACGGCAGTTGGGATCCAATGTTGGTGACTTCTGAAGCCGATTGGGAACAATCTGCGGTTTTGTCTCTTTCGATCGTGCCGGGAGAAACAACCGCACGAAAATGCAGGGCCGCGACCGGAAAGATCGAAGTCTGTAACGACACATATGGAAACAACGGCTGGCTTGGTATCGCGGGTATTTCAATTAGCGGTGAGCATATTACATCGGCGTATGTAAAGCTCAATGACACATATTTTAATACGCCGCAATACAACACGACGCCCTGGCGAAATCTTGTAATGTGTCAGGAGATCGGTCATGCGTTTGGGCTTGATCATCAGGATGAAATTTTTACAAACGCAAATTTGGGAACATGTATGGATTACACAAATGATCCGTCGTCCAACCAGCATCCGAACCCGCATGATTATGCGCAGCTTTTGGCTATCTACAATCATGTTGATACCGGCGGCAGCGAACCGCCTTGCCGGGGCAAAGGTTGTAACGGACCAAACGCTGTCGAATTCGACACACCCGGAGAATGGGGAAGGGTTGTCGAAAGAGACGGGCACGGAAGACCGATCACTTATGTTCGCGAATTTGGAAACGGCAAAAGACAGATCACGCATATCTTCCCGCTTGCGATTGGCGATTAAGAGTTGATTTTTTTTTCATGAATAAACAAAGGCACAGGCAAAGAAATTTGCTTGTGCCTTTTTAGGGTTATCGCTAAATCTATCGTTATTTTACCTCGTAGTGTCTGTTCGGGCGGACGGGACGTCCGCGCTCCAATTGCAGGCCGCCCGCGACAATTTGGTGGGCATTCATTATAATAGCCATTCGAATTCTAATATTTAACAAATAACTTATGGCTTTCCCCGAAGACGCTACGGAATTGCTTGATGACGATCAAGTCCCGACCGGGCAAGAAACTGAATCAAAATATGACCGTTCGATAATCGATGGTTCGCTTGGGCGATCTGTGTGGAAGATTGCTGCGCCGACGATTTTGGCGAATATTTTTGGCGGAATGCAAGGTCTTGTCGATCATATAGTTGTCGGAAACGTCGTAGGGAAGTTTGGCAACGCGGCGATCGGTGTTAGCTGGCAGATTTTTCTTGTCGTCGTTGTGTTTGTTTCGTCGATCTTTACGGGAATGAGCATTTTGGTTTCGCGTTTTGCCGGTGCGGGCGAGGTTGATAAGGTCAATCGGACGGTTTATCAGGCATTTATTACGGCGATCTTTCTGGCTTTAGGAGTATTCGCGCCAATCGGGTATTTTGCCACGCCGTATTTGCTTGACATCGTCAATGCCGAACCGGGTGTGCAGGCGGAAGCGCTGCCTTACTTGCGGATAATGTTTGTGTTCAGCATCGGAATGATGATTTTTTTCATGCTCGCCGGAGCGCTGCGTTCAGCCGGAGACGCGAAAACGCCGATGAAGTTGGGAATCGCATTGACGATTCTAAACGTTTCGCTCAGTATCATATTGATCTCAGGTCTCGGACCGATTCCTTCGTTCGGAACAAAAGGTGCGGCGATGGGAACATGCATCGCTGCGGGTGCCATCGCTTTGTTTTCTTTTTATAAGCTTTGGAGTGGAAAATGGGTCGTAAGCATTCGAAATAAAAAAGGATACGCTCCGGATTTTGCAGTGATAAAAAAGCTTTTTCAATTTGGATTGCCGGCGGGTTTTCAGGGAATCGCGATGAACGTCGGAGGTGTTTTGATGCTTTCATTTGTCGGTTCTTTGGCGCAGAGCGCGGCGGCACAGGCGGCATATTCAATAGCTTACGGACAGCTTTTTTCGCTCGTAACCTGGACTTCGGTCGGTTTGATGGGCGCTGCAGCGGCAATCGCCGGGCAAAATCTGGGCGCGAAGAAACCTGAAAGAGCGAACCACGCTGTACATACGGCGGCGAAATTCGCAGTTCTTGGCGCTGCTTTCATCGGATTCTTCTTTTTCTTTTTTCCGACGCAACTGCTCGCAGTATTTGGT
>JBBKXN010000075.1:0-82990 GCA_037969475.1 Pyrinomonadaceae bacterium
TAGCTTCAAAATTAGTTAGGAACATCTGCCTTCGCTGCGACTGGCTAAGGGAAGGGCTGATGATGCGTCCTTTTCCGCCGAGCTCGAGATCCAGATCAGGATCCACTGGCTCGTTGATACCTCCTCCAAGGCTTTGCAGATGGTTCATCCAGTAGGAAGCTTCTTCATCCGTCGGCTCCCGCAGCAGATGGGACGCAAAAACATCTTGAATAAACTGCGCATCTGTTTTTTGAAGCGAAACATATTGCTGAGAAGCAAATAACTGCTGATAAAACGTCTTTACCTCCTGGAGAAACGCGGCCGATCCTTGCATCTTTGCAATCGACAGCTGTGGATTCCAGGTTTCAAATTCGAGCTGAGTAATTGGTCTTTTAAAAATTGCCTCGGCAGCATTACTTGCCAAATCCGAAGGAGTTATTGACATGTAATTTGAAGCTGTCATATCCGGGTCAATTCCGTTTTGTAGTACGGTTGACCTTATTGTTTTGTAATAATCTGGCTCCCCCCACTTAAAATGAAAGTGCTTACCTGCCTCGATATGGTGAAGTATACCGAAGCCATTGGAGCTCGCGATTAATCTGAACGCGGCAACTCTTGCTAATGGAATATTCTGCGATTTCGTATCAACATTCTTTCCTTCGCGGTGTTCAGCATGCCAGCCTGTATTCAACCAATGCAACTCACCGTCAAATTTCCCGCCCCATCTCAGGCTTGCATCGTTATAAGTCACCATCTGATCAGGCGGAATGCTGCCGCTGCCATAAAATTGCTGCTTGTAATTTTCGGCAACATTTTTCAATGCAGGAATCGTAGCCGGGACGACCCAGTGGTTTGATGGATGTGCTTTACGCGTTTTTTCTGACATATAATCAGCCGTGCATTGAGGAGCGTCACAGTCTTCGACTTGGCCAGAGCCATTCAGGCGATAGTTGGCCCCTCTAAGCAAACGCGCTAGGTTTGGCACTCTAATATTTACGTCACCCTCGCCGGTTGCGCCCGCAATATTTGCGTAAACTCTTGCGGTACCTGAAATAACGGAAGGTTGATAAGTGGTCGAGAAACAACCGTCAGCATTCGTAGAGCCAGATGATCTTCCAACACTCCCTTTAGGTCGTTTGCCGTCATGATATTGTTCAATATGACCAGTTGTATCGCTGACATCTTCAATACCCAATCCTACGGGAAGGCCTGCTTTATATCCGGAAAAATTTATTAAGCATGCAGTAACCCGGGTGTTGGTCTTGACTCTGTCTTTTATAAAAGCGGGGAGAAGCTCATCGTCTTCGAACACAACCGCCACTCCAACATCGTTCGGAGGTTCCGCCGGCGGAACATATCCCGGGCATGGTACTCCTGTCGAGCTAAATTGAAGTCCGGATTCGCATCCCGGCAAGCTCGAACACGGCTGTCCTGCTGACGTAAATTGCTGCCCGGGCAGGCAGAACGTTTGACCGGCGTACGATATCGTATTGGATGTGGTTCCTATGTATTGCGGACTCGAGACCCAATAGCTTGCATATCCCCAATATCCATATTCATCCGCGTAGTAAAAAGGATCCCCGCCTCCAATTTCTGAAAAGCCGAACCGGAATGGATCGTACCAATAATATTGATAGTAGACCGGAATATATACCTGGTAGTAAGCGATGACGTAGTGGTTGCCGCTTGTTGTATATGCTCCATTGCTTATGGGAGCGAAGGAATCGAAATTCAGCTCAGCAGGAATTGAATCAGCAAAACCCTGAGTATATCCCGATCCCAAAATCGCCGTTCCGGTGCCATAGCTTTCCTCAAAACTTCCATAATTCGCCGGATCGTAATAGAGCCCGGAGCAAAAATCCAATTCCGTAGAAGTAAAACCATGAACGGAATTAGCTGATTGCCAACTGAGGGAAGTTAAATAAACATTGCCCTGACATTGAGCAGAAACGTTGAATACGAGAAACAGACTGCAAACAAGAGCTATCAATAGAGAGATAAGGTTTTTCATCGTTGCGGACCTCCTCTTTGAATTTCGGCTCCATTTCCCTTCTTCTGTATTCCGGGTTTCACTTTGTCTTTAATAAATTTGCTGAATCTGACAAATTCAGCCATCCCCAGATTTTCACGAAGCTCTTCGACTGCCGCCAGCGTGACATCCTTTCGCTGCCTGGAAAGATCAAATAGCTCTTGTGGCGGCAACGGCACTTTCTGTCCCTGCTCGAGTCTTCGATTTGGAGTACGCGAACGAATCTGGGTGATTATCTCTTTGGCACGGTTATCAAGTTTCTCAAGTTCTCGATTCGTTTTGCTTGCAATGCGATCAAGAGTTCGGGCTTGTTTTTCATCAAGCCTAGCCATTTTTTTATAAAGATTTCGAAGTTTCTCCTTATCCTTGCCTTTTTGTGTACCCTCGTCCGCTTTCCTGTTTAGTTCAGCAATATGCTTGAAAATTTGCCGGTAGGTAACATCGGTTGGTATGCTTTGCGGCATTTCCTCTTTCTCTACCGGATCTCTTCGATTCGGATTCGTTTTTGGAATTTTCAAATCCCCGGGTTTTTCCTTGAGCCCGGAGGGCGATGAGATCTCAACGCGTTCTACGCGGCTGTTTTGACTAAGGACTATAAAGCTTCCGCTAATTACCAAAATTGCCAGTATTCCTATTTTAGATTTACCAATAAACATTTGTGTTCCTCCTATGAAATAAATGTCGGTCGCGATTGCAGCGACTTATTCAATTTTTGAAAACTCTTCCGAAGTCCGATTTGCCCGATTCGGAATTTTTTTCAGTTGAACGTCCGTTCATTCGTAAAGGATCGATTTGTTATTAGCTGTCTAAAATGAAAAACACATCCTTCTTGCCTTCGCGGACATTGTTTGGTGACAATGTCTTCGGCAAAAAATGATGTGTTTGTTTGCAGGTGTCTTATGTAGCAAACAGCGCGCATCAATTGTGCCGAAGACATAACTCGTTTTATAAAGTTCAATTACTTTCGCGGGCAGTTTCAGCTACCGTTTTACGAATCTGTCGAACTCTTTTTCCAAAAACTTTAAAAGATCTAAACCTTTCAAACTCTTAAGATCATGAGTTACCCATTTACGGCAAATGGAAAAAGCACCAATCAAAATTATTTAACTTCGAAGGTGAAAAATTCGCATTAGCGATAATTGTCTTGTTCTTTCGAGAATGGGAAACATGAGTATTTTTGCTATTACTCTAGAAATATGAGGTTGTTGAAAACGATAAATCTAAACAAGAATTTCTGAGTAAGTGAGTTTATGAGTTGTCCAGACATTAGGACATCTCATAATGTGTTGTCAAGTTATTTTTGAAATGGAGTTGAAACTAGGATTTTCAGGATGCTAATTAATCCGCGTTAACGCAACCCCTAAACACCATGTTTGAGGCGTATTTAATTTCCGGGCTCTCGTAAATAGCTCAAATCGTTTTTACGGGGTTTGTCAAGATCAGCAGATATTTATTAAGAATCTCAAAATATTCGAGAAATCTTGACAGGCTGGAAGTTGATTGAGATATTAAGTGATACGACAAGAGAGCCTGCAAAATTACAGCTGAAACTATAACTTCACAGGCTCCCTTAATTTACATAGTATCTTCGGCACAATTTGATTGCGCGTTGATTGCTACATAAGACAGTAAGCATATTATCGCATCCAAAGTGCCGTTGACAAGTGTTTTTTGGTTTATCGTGAGAAACGAAGATGACCTTAAGACTGCGGCTTTCAAAAAGTCGGGCACTTCCTCGGGATGTTTTTTTAGCTTGATTGATCATCCTCGCCCACAGCTTTCATTTGATTGTTCGTATCTTTTGAAGTTTCGTTTTCTCCGAATAGGAGTGACAAAATGACATACGACCTTTGGAATGTTTCCTCAAACGCAATATCCCTAATTTTCAAATGTTTTCCCGCCCGATCAGATCTCCGAATCGGCGTTAAAAAAAGACCGATCCCTTTGCTTTTCAAAATCCTAATTCTCTCATTTTTGATAGTTCCCAATGGCTATACACAGACATATCAGCCAGGCTACACAAATGAACTTCAAGGCAAGAAAGCGTTTCAACGAGAGATCGCACGCGTCGAAATAACGGTCGCAAGACCCGGCGAGATTCCGCTTCCGATCACGCTCGTGCCGCGTGTTCAAAAAGATGATATTTTGCGTGTAAAAATGGTCGAAGAGCCGATCAATGGAATTCGTCCAAACGAAAGCCTATGGGATTGGACGCTGCTTGTGGCCTTTATAAACCCTTCGCGAAACGAGGTAGAGCAGGAATCTGTTTCGCGGGAGGTGAATTTCAAACGCGATGGATGGTATCGCGAGCACCTCTTTAAAGTTCCCTATGATAGCCAACCAATATTCTTTCTTTATCCAAAGTCAAAATATCGGAAAAAAATTCAGAAACTGATCAACAAAAATTTCGGCGAGATTCAGAAGATCGGAGAAAAGACGCTCGAGATAGCGGGAGCGTATGCGCAAATCGGAATTTTCCTTAACGAGCTTCAGGGTGTAATAAATCAAAACCCATACGGATATGGCAGCTATTCGGGCTACTCAGGTCATTCGAGCTATGGCGGTTACGGCAGTTATGGTTCGAGGGAACGTTTTGGACCGGATTTTATTCAGAACCAATTGGTAGAGAGGCTTGCGCAGAGTTTTAACATCGCGCTTCCAAGCTGTTGGAACGGCGGGAACGCATACGCCCAGGTAAATGATTTTGTCGGACGTGCGCAATGTGTTGCAAAGAATGTCAGGCTTGAGGATTTTGATCTTAGCGTCAATAAAATGCTGCAGCAAGGCGGTTTGCTTGCGGCAACGAAGCTGGTCGAAAAATATCCTCAGCTTGCATACTGGATAAATGTTGCCGCCGCCGCTGCCGATCTGATATTGAAAATCTTGAAACGAACCCCGCTTAAGATAGTTCCGACGATGGCGGTATCAGCCAGTGAGGCCCTAAATAACAACAGGTCCAGCCAATACAATCAATATAATTCGTACACCCCTAATCAGAATCGCGCACCTACGCCGCCGCCTAACAAAATTAGTCTGTTCGCTGAAGCAGCTCCGACCGATGGCGGATATGTGACTGCATTTCCAATCGTTTTACACAAATGGCAGGCTCAACCCGATCCGGAGCTTATTTCACTACCGGTTCCTTCGCTAATGGAGCCTTGTCTTCACATGGGGCAAAATATCTTGAAGAATACCGACCTTTCCTATGATTGGCTTCGGGATAAATTCTCGCGGGATTTCAAACTTATAGTGAGCGCCGAAAACGGTTTTTTGAAAGAGTTTGCACTAACGAAGAGCCTGGGATTTTCCGGTTGGATGCTCAATTTCAATCCACAGGATATTCAGGCTTTTCCAAAGGTGAGGATGAACCTTGAGGCAAAGATCGTTGCAACACGCGGGTTTAATCAGATCGAAAGCGAGAAATTTTCTATTCCAATATCGGGTGGAGGACAGTGGGAAGTTTCGCCTGATTCTATTCGTGAATTCTCTGTCGGAGGCAAAAGACGAGTTGTCATCAAAAACACAATGGGAAGCTGTAGATGCCTTCAATCGGTCAAGTATAAGCCATCATTTGGAGGCGAGTTTACCTTTGTTGCCGGGGCATCTGCGAATCCGCTCCGTTTTACGGAAGATGGAATCGAAGCGTGGTTCGAGATCGACACGACCCATTTTCAAGCCGGTCAAGGAAATCTCGAATTGCACGCATACGGAAATGACCAACAGCCTCAAAGTATTAGTTTTAATCTGTATCCGGGACCGCCAAAAATCACAAAGCTTATAGTTCACAGAGGTGATAGAGGCGTAACGATCGAGGGCGAACGAATCGAACAGATAAAATCTTTGAGTATCAATGGGAAAACTGCTAATCTTTCGGCCATTAATCAGAGTCAGCCATTGACGCAGAAAACCTTTGTCTTTCAAAACTACAGTGATTTGATACTTTCAAAGAGCGTTTCGCTCAATATTCAGCTTGATGGCGAGCGTTTTTATGAGTATCCGGAAAGTTTTGCGGTTCTTCCATCAAGACCCGCGATCGAAAGCAGCGAGCAGGGAGAAATAGAAGCGATTGTGGTCGGAGCAAGCACCAAAAGTCCCTTTGATCTAAGTGATTATCCGGTCGTGCCGACTGATACAAAGGTGATGACCGCGGCAGTAAGAACGACTCTTACGGATTACGGCTTTAGGACCGAGAACGTCAATATCGAAACTAGAATTGAAAATGGAGCTCCGGGACAAAACTTAACTCTTCGACCGAAGTTTGAGGTCCTTGATTCACTCAACATGAGAATAGAATTTTCCTTCGATGAAAACAACCTGCTGCTTCTTGCGGGAAGACGCCTACAATTTAGGATCAGGGACAGCGTTCGCGGTGACTCGGATTGGTATAGTCTCAAACAAACCTTTATTAGAATTCCAAACATTGAATCCGTTGTCTGCCGCGAGAAGGAATGCACGTTATCGGGTGTTGGACTCGATTATATCGGTCAGATTTCGATCGATGGAGGTGAAGTTTGGCAGCCGCCTCAGCAGGTTCAAATATCTCCGAATGGTAAGTCGTTTATGAAGCTTTCCCCGGCAGCAAAGAAGAGTTTGATAAAAATCAAACTTAGAGATTTTCCAAAAACGGAGGGTCTCAAAATATGGTAGAAGCGAAGGGTTAGTCAAGAAGAGTTCCGTATGTCTCGATCGGAAGACTGTAAACACAGTCTCCGGTTGCGACTACAATTTCACCAAACCTTGTAAAGCAGACTCCTACGACGCTCATTCCGGCTATCAATAGCTCGGCATCGACGCCATCGGCTGAAATCTTCACGATCCCGTGTCGCCCCTTTAGACACGCGGCGACGTATAAATTCCCCTCATTATCAAAGGCCAAACCCTGCGGTCTTCCAAGGCCTTTGAAGAAAACATCATCAAGCCCATCCGCATCGATGCGGTAAACTGAATCAAAACTGCAAAGACCGGGTGCGGTCACATAAAGCGCGCCGTCTTGCCCAAAGGCCAAATGATACGCCGAAACCGAGGGTTCTAAGACAGTCCAGGTTTCCGCGTTTCCGATCCCCGAAAGCCGAAAGATGTTGCCGCCTCGATCACCAATGTGCATGACGCCTTCCTTATTGAAAGCGATTCCCGTAGCAATCCCGAGATCAGAGGCGATTGGCACAACCTCTTCATCTTGATTTATCTGGCAAACTTCCCCGTCAGCTCGATTTGTAACGATCAACTTACCGTGTGTATCGAATGCTACACCCGTCGGATTTAATACTTCCGCCTGAAGTTCTGCCAAAAATCCGTCGCGCCCTAAACGAAGAAGAGTCACCGGAAACTGCTGACCCCGGGGACCGGAGCGCGTTAAAATTATCGAATCATCTTTAGGATCGACCGCAGGATTTGCCACCTGATGCAAACCGTTTGCAAGGCGTTTTCCTATGAGAATTTTTTCGACGTTGCTTTTTTTCCCGTGATTTTCGAAATGAACATCTACGATTTGTTTAATTCCGATTTCCGGAACAATTGCCATGACCCGAGATTCGGATGCGCCTAAAACGCGAGATTTCTGACCATTGATCACGCAGCTAAACTCACTAAAGTCTTCGAGCACGAGGCCTTCGCATTCAATTACAATCTCGCCGCCCGGAATCGCGTTGGTTGGGCTGATCGATATTATTTTTCCTGCTTTGTTCATTGAAACTCACCGAATCCAAAGAGTAATTCTAGACGCGTTACATTAATTACGCAAAAGCGTTTTGCTCGTAGGTGATGCGGTTGCAACCTATGCGCTATGGTATAATTTGAAAATCGGAGGTCGAATTTATCAGCACTGTTCGCGGCTTTACCCAAGGCTTAAAACACGATCAACTTAAACGCATCGAGAAGCTCTCGAATAGACGCGTTGCACCTCAGCAAATCGTTTCACAGGAACTCGCCCGGCAAATGTCGGAAATTTCTCACGAGATCGGACGACAGGTCGGTGTTTTGATCAATCGAAAAGGCAAGGTCGAATATGTGATGGTCGGCAATTCGAAGCAGATCGAAATGCCTGATTTTAAGCGTGTTCGTGCCGCTGTTGGGCGTTTCCGTGGCCTTCGATGTGTCCACACGCATCTTTTGGGCGAACAATTAACTGAAGATGATCTTACAGACCTCGCGCTGCTTCGGCTAGATCTAATGTCAGCGATCGAAGTTTCGGAAGATACCGGATTACCAAATCTTGTTCATTCGGCTCATCTTCTACCGACAACGGCGGAACAGATTTCTGAGCAGACCGTCTCGCTTCCTTACGAATTTTTGAAGCCTGTTGTGCCCTCACAGTTAGATACCGACTTCCTGGCTTTGATCGAATCGCTTGAAGGCGAAATGGCGAGGAGCCGTAAGACGGTCGGCAGCAGCCAAACGAAGCGGGAGCGGGTGATTTTGATCGGAGTTACAACGCAGCCAAAATCGGACGCTGAAGAATCCATGGCTGAGCTCGAAGAACTCGCTCTTTCTGCGGATGTTCTGGTTCTCGACAAGATAATTCAAAGACGCCAGGCGATTCATCCAAAAACTGTGCTTGGAAGCGGCAAGCTAAATGAGCTTCTCGTAAAAGCGATGCAGCTTGGTGCCGATCTTTTGGTATTTGACCGCGAACTAACTCCGGCACAGGTCCGGTCGCTTTCTATAGCGACTGACTTAAAAGTAATTGATCGACCTCAGCTTATCCTTGATATATTCGCGCAGCGTGCAAATTCCAGAGAAGGAAAACTCCAGGTCGAACTGGCCCAGCTGAAATACTTATTGCCTCGCCTCGTTGTTGGTCAAAACTCAGCGTTTTCGCGCCTTGCGGGCGGAATAGGCGGACGAGGCCCAGGAGAAACAAAGCTCGAAACCGATCGCCGTCGAGTAAGGAATAAAATAACAAATCTCCAAGGGCAGGTGAAAAAAATCAGCCGGCAACGAAAAGAAAGACGCAAAGGGCGTATGCGCCGCGCGGTACCGATCATCTCGCTTGTTGGATACACAAACGCGGGTAAATCCACGCTGTTAAACACTCTAACGGATAGTAAAGTTTACGCAGAGAAAAAAATGTTCGCGACGCTCGACCCGACATCGAGACGTCTGCGCCTTCCTTATGAACAGGAAGTAATAATAAACGATACGGTCGGGTTCATCCGTGACTTGCCAAAACCGCTTATCGCAGCTTTTCGTGCGACGTTAGAGGAGATCGGGGACAGCGATCTTTTAGTTCACGTTGTTGATGCGTCCAATGCAAGGGCGATCCAGCAGGTGGAGTCGGTAAATAAGATCCTGAGCGATCTTGAACTTCAGAATATCCCGTCGCTTGTCGTTTTAAATAAATGTGATTTGGTCGATCGGACAACAATAGCGAATCTTCGTAGACAAATTACACTTGACAACGAGAGCGAATGCGTGGCAGTTTCAGCTATCCGCTCAAAATCTCTGAAGCCATTGATCGAGGAAATTGGGGAACTTTTGGCGAAAGACCTTAGTAATTTTGAAGCGCATTATGCGTAAGAATCGGAATATGTAGCGGGATACTATCGGACTTTATGGACAAACGGCTATCAAAAAAGGATGCGTCATTCTTGGACAAAGCTTATGATGCGATATTTAAAACGGTTTCGTATCCATTAAACCTCTTGTCGGGCGACCAGAAGTTCTGGCTTGGCTTTGGATTTCTTTGCCTGGCTACGTCTCTCTTGATACATAATCCGTTTCTTAAGACTGCAGCCTTCCAACTCAAAGAAGGAGATATCGCCCGGGAAGATATTATAGCTCCCGCCGATATTTCGACTATTGATGAAAAAGAAACCCAAAATATCCGAACAACCGTAGTAGAAGGTGTAAATCCGATTTTTACATTGCAGCCGACTGACATCGATGCGAGAGTTGGTGACTTTAGAAAGGCCTGGTCAAAGCTACAAGTTCCGAAAGCAGGCGAAAACTCCAATTCAAATACGGTTGTGGAACGCAAGGCAAATTGGGAAGGAGTCGGAGGCAAAGAACTTGGAAAGGTATTTACGGCTCGGCGTTTTGGTGCGAACGAGATAAACGCAGTGGTAAACGTCTTGCAAGAAAGTTCCCAGGGTTCGATATACGATGACAAAGATAGCCCGTATCTTAAGAATGAAGTTACTCTGATCGATCGCCAGAATCCGAACACTGATTCTACGGTTACTTTGCCGCGGCTTTCATGGATTCCCTTGTCACAGGCGAGGGGGAAAATTGAGGCAGACTTAAAATCAATTCAAAGCCTTTCGGAAAACGAAGTAGGTGCGTTTACGAAGGCACTGTCACCATTGATTCAGCCAAACCTCGTTTATGACAGTGCTGCAACTTCAAAGGTCAAAGAGGATCTGACAAAAAGCGTCGAGCCAATCAAGATCTCTCTTAAGCGCGGTCAAATTATTGTCAGAGAAGGCGAACCGATTACCGCCCAGACGCTCTCGGAAGTTGCGGCCATAGAAAGTTACAGCAAAGTTTCAAGGCAATGGAATCGCTTTATCGGATTGCTGATTCTCATCACGGCACTATTTTGGATCGCATGGAAGTTTATACAGCATAAGGGTTATGTTAATCGGCTCGATCTTTCCGAAGGCAAAACCTTTGCACTTTTTGGATTTATTGTTTTCGTTCAGACGGCAGTGATGGCAATCGCATTTCGTTTAGCTGATTCGACGGCGAGTCAAAATACAAGTGCCCCGCTAAATGACCCGACACTTTGGGCACTTGCGATTCCTTTTGCTTTTCCTAGTCTTATAATGACGCTGCTTGCAGATCGGCGGACTGCACTTTTCACCGGAATTTTCTGTGCTCTTTTTGGTGGACTTCTGGCGCCTCGCGGGCTTGAGTTTGTAATTTACGCCGCGATCTCTTCATCGGTTGCGGTTTATGGAATCGGCCGTTATCGAAGTAGACAATCGGTGACAACAGCCGGCGTAATGGTCGGTGTCATAAGTGCACTAACGGCGGTCGCTTTAATTGCTTACACACAGCAGCCGTTAATTCTCAATACCGTTTTGTTGGCGGTAAGCTGCGGGCTAGTCAGCGGACTGATCACCTCTGCTGTGACCGCGACGTTTCTTCCAATATGTGAGAATTTTTTCGGGATACTTACGGATGTAAAACTACTTGAGCTCGCAAATGCGGATCTACCAGTACTTGGCAGTCTCGCGCTCCACGCGCCTGGAACAAATCAACATTCTCATGCGGTCGGACAGCTTGCAGAAGAAGCGTGCCGAAAGGTCGGTGCAAATGGATTGCTCTCGAGAATTGGTGCCCTTTATCACGATATTGGTAAAACGGCGGCTCCGGAACATTTCGTTGAAAATCAGATGCGCGGAAATCCGCACGATAAGCTAAAACCCGCGCAGAGTGCGAAAATTATCATCAGCCACGTTACCTACGGAACAAAACTTGCGAAAGAAATGGGGCTTCCGTCCAGAATCGTAGACTTTATTCCGCAGCACCACGGAACGCGGACGCTTCATTATTTCCTGACGAAAGCAAAAAAAGAAGCCCGTCCTGATGAAGAAATCCACGAAAACGACTTCCGCTATCCGGGACCAAAACCGCAGTTTAAGGAATCCGCGATCATGATGATTGCCGATAGTTGTGAAGCCGCGGCCCGATCGCTCTCGGAACCAACGCCCGAAAATATTAGGTTTATTGTCACAAAAATTATCGATGCGATACTAAGCGACGATCAATTAGGGGAATGTGATCTGACCCTCAGCGAATTAACCCAAATCCGCGAATCGATGATCAGATCCTTGATTTCGATCTATCATACAAGGGTCGAATATCCGGGTTATTCTCCGCCGTCGAAATCGCTTCAGAATATTGTGATACCTAAAGATCTGGATGAAAACGAGCGCGGCACTCGATACAAGGATCCGGCAGATATTCCGATCAGCAAAGGCGGGGAAATTGAAGATGAGGCGATCAGCCGCTCTGACAACGCCGGCAAGGACGAAGAAGAAAAGCCGGAAGAAAAAATCGACGTTAAAACCGCAACCTAGTCGTCGTCAGAACCTTCATTTTTTTCGTGTATTTCTTCAAGCTCGTGCATAAGCTCACCCTTTTCGGATAGTAAGATCGCGATTGGTCGGGTTGCCGGAAATTGCGCGAAAATGATCATCATTATCACGGTAATTGGAATACACAAGATCATTCCGGTAATACCCCACAGAGATCCCCAAAGCGTCAATGCCAGGATCACTGCAAGCGAACTTATGTTAAGCGAACTCCCCATCATACGAGGTTCGAGAAAATTTCCGACCACGACCTGAACCGCGCCAACTCCGATCAACACCACAAAAAAAGGTCCAAAGGTATCATATTGAACGAGTGCAATTACTGCTGGAAATACAGTGGCTATTAACGAACCGATATTGGGAATAAAATTTAGTAGAAATATCAAAAACGCCCAAAATATGGCAAAATCGAGTCCGACTAACGCCATCAAAATATAACTCGCTGTAGCCGTTATCAAACTCACGGTCATCTTAACGGAGAAATATGCCCGAATTGCTTCATTAATGCTTTCAAGAACTTCTTCGAAATGTTCGAATTTCCCTTTCTGCGGAAATATAGCCTTTATTTTCCTTCGAAAAACTGCCTGTTCCAAAAAGATAAACACGACGTAAATTCCAATGAGAAACGCATTTCCCGCTATACTCGAAAGGGCACCGATGATCCCCGAAATTATTGCCGTAAAATTGACTTTTTGGGTAACGGATTCCGCGTTAGTTATGCCCAAAGAATCAAGTGTCTTCGTGAAATTGAAATTTAGGGCGCTTTCCGTTCGGCCGATCAAGCCCGTAATATTCGCCTGGTATCGAGGAAGCGCACCGATCATCTTCTGAGCGTTATCAGCAACCAATCCCCCGACAATAAGCAGTACGCCGAAAATTACAAGGGCCGATAGAAGGGTTTTCGCCCAATCTGGGAGATGTTTTTTGATGAGCTTGATCTCCCCGATCCAGTGGCTTAGAGATACGATGATGTACCAAACCAACACCGCGATTACGAACGGAATTATGAGGCTCTTTCCTAAAATGAGGATTGCAAAAACTGCCGCAACAATTATCAGAGCCGATGCAACTTTAATTGGATTCATAGTTTTCGATTCGTTGTTTGAATTCCGCGTTTTCGTCCACGTAAAGTAACAGGGAGGTAAACTTCCGTTGGATTCCGTAGAAACCGCTAAACGCCGTTTCCTTCTTGACGCGGATAATGGTGTTAAATTGTTCGAGATCTCTTAATAGCCCTGCGTTAACTACGCCTTCCATTTTATCAGGCGCGATCGAGGCAAGCTCAACGTTTTCGACGTTTGTCAGTTCGATTTCGGCGTCGCCAAATATTCCTTTTCTTATATAAAGAATCCCTTCCCGAATTTCGATTGGCCGTTGGTAGCCGGCCTTAAGGTGTGCAAAGAACTGAACGCAAAAGTAGGCACTCGGAATCGTTATGAACCATGCAGTAATCGCGCTCCAACGCATTATAACAAGATGAATGACGATCGTTTCGGCGATAAGGATAAAAATTATTGCACCGTATAAAAGAATGAATCCGCTTTTTTTATGATAGGAGAAGCGATCTTTGCCGGGACGAAACCCTCTCCAGGCGACCAGGCCATAATATAAAACGGCCGCTTCCACTGCCAAAATTTTGACGTACCAGTTTAAGTTTAGAGTTTTCCTGCCGGTATGATCGAGCACTTGGTTAACAATAAGTTGCGGCGAGATATATTCATCGACGATCTTTGCACAAGTGATCTTCAAAACGTTCAACATATCCGGGCTTTCATCTTTTGACGCCTTGAATGTCTTGATCGTTTTATATGCCGCAAAACCAATTACGCCAAAAATGCCGACTTCCAATACGGGAAGCAGCCAAAATTTTACAAGGCTGAGAAAATTCTGCTGATGGGAGGGAATCAAATACGACGCGATCATAATTCCTCCAGTAAAAAAAGGAATCGCCGTGATTCTTGGTATCTTCGTTTTTCTAATTAAAAGGAGGTAGACGATCGGCGTCGTTATCGTTAGGTCAATAGTTATTGCAGACGCAAATTCGGGATGCTGTCCGAGCAACGGACTAAACCCAAGCGCAACACAGCCCAAAATCATTAGCGCAGGAATACCGTAAATCAGATATGGTGAATTTCGATCAAACAATGCGACTGACATTTTTTATCCTCGATCCCGATTACCGGAAGCTCTCGACCACTACATTAACTATATTATAAGAATCAGGTTCCAGAAAAACGCGTAAACGAAAAAAGAATCGAGAAAAAGCTCGATTCTACCTTGCTGTGATTCGTTAAGCCGCGTCTTATCCGCCGCCGACAAAATGAATAATTTCGATCTTATCTTTGTCCCTCACCTCAACGGCGTCCCAGATGTCCTGGCGAACCACTTGCTTATTAAGCTCCACCGCAATCCTTCTGTCGGGCAAATCCAGACTTTCCAAGAGCCGTTTCAGGCTGATTGCCCTTTCAAACTCTCTCGAATTACCGTTTATTACAACACTTATCATTACTGTAGTATAACCCTTCTCAGCTCAGTTTCCTCACCCGCGGTGCTCGCCCGTACGAGGATTGCGGCGCGTCCGGATCTAAACGTAGGGAGCTTTACAAATACCGTCGCAACCCCATGTTTATCGGTCTTAGCGTGAAATATAATTGGTCGAAAGGAAGACCCGAGAACTTTTACCATGACGATCGCATTCTCAACCTCTTTTTCTTTTTCGCCGCGGCATACTAAAAGATTTACGTTCTTTTTCTCTCCGGAGCGGAAAACGTAGTCAGACAAAAACTTTATTTTTAGCTCATTACCAAGCCCAACGCCGAAAGCCGAAAAATCATCGACAATTTTTATTGCATCAGGCGAAAGCACGAATCCTTCGTCGAAGAAATCATCGTCGTCAATGATTTCGATGCCATCCGTCATCGAGATATCCCATACCGTTTCACCGTTTTCGGCGTTTTCGAGCTCAACCGCTTCCTCGATCGGCGACCTGGGTAGTTCTTCGGCAATATTTTTGTTTTCTAAAAGACTTGGTGCGGGAACATCATGACCAAATGTTTTTGGCGTAACTGGCGGGATCGCGGGTTGAGGGATCGGGTTTTCAACCTCTAAAACGCTTTCACTTTCAGTTAGGGTCGGTTTTTTAACTTGGGCGGCATTCTTGATCGTCATCCGTTTTAGGTCTTCGAGCCTCCCGGATTGTACTGCCGCGCACATCAATTTGTGTTGTCGCTGGAGTTTTTGTTCGAGTATTTTTTCGTCAAATGCTTCGCCGAGCATTTCTTCATAAGTAGACCGCTTGCTCGCAAGAATCGTCCCATGCTGATAGACGAGCGACAAAATGAGCGGCGTATCCAAACCTTTATCCTCGGTTTGAACGTGATACGTTACTCCGTCGTATTTCACGTCTGTATTATATCCGGTTATCACTCGAAAAAACTCGCTTTTGGGCGGGATTCGGCAAAGAGTTTGAAGCCGTGTACCACATATGAAACTATCACACGATTTCATATACGGTCAACGAAAATCACCTCAAATATCGACACACCAACACTAAATATTAGCCAATGATTTCGACGCCAAAGTCCGTTTTGTTTCGCTTAATTCGACGTTAAAATAATGCTTCCTTGACACTCAAAGTGGCATCCCTTAGGATTGTTTTTAATTGTGATTTATGGTCAAACTACAGCTTCCGCTTATTGCATCTTTGTCGTTATAGCAATTGGAAAGGATCCTGTAAATCAAGGTAAAAAATGACGGAATTTAACCTATTTGATTATGCGCCGATCGGGATTATGTTTTTAGTCGCATTTGGTTTCGCGGCTAGCCAACTCCTTGCCGCTCAACTTTTCGGACCTCGAAAGCGCACCGCGACGAAATTGATGCCGTACGAATGCGGAAAAGACCCCGTCGGATCAGCCCGAGATAGATTTTCTATCAAGTTTTACATGGTTGCAGTTGCTTTCTTGCTATTCGATATCGAAATCCTATTTGTTATACCGTTTGCGGTTGCTTTTAAAAGTCTCTTGGCTGCTGAAAATCAGGCAGCGATCCTTTATGGAACAACCGCTTTTGTAACCATGATGTTCTTTCTGGCGACTGTCGTCGTTGGTTTGATATACGAATGGAAAAAAGGCGCATTCGATTGGAGCGAACAATCAAGGGCCGAAGCGAGAGCCGAGGCGCGCATACTCAAAACAAAGACCAGGATCGCAAAGGAAAAACTTCGCAAGGCCGCATAACTTATTTGGAGTAAACAATGGGATTAGAAAATCCACTATTTGAATCTTTGCCCGACATTTTAACGGTAAAACTCGACGCGGTGGTCAATTGGGCGAGAAAATCTTCGCTCTGGCCTGCTACGTTTGGTTTAGCCTGCTGTGCGATCGAGATGATGAATAGCGTCTCTGCAAGAAACGATCTCTCGCGATTTGGCGCGGAAACATTTCGTGCGAGTCCTCGTCAGGCAGATGTGATGATCGTATCAGGAAGAGTCTCACGGAAAATGGCACCGGTCTTAAGAAGAATTTACGACCAAATGCCTGAACCGAAATGGGTCATTTCAATGGGAGCTTGTGCAACTTCGGGAGGCGTTTTTGATAACTACGCGATCGTGCAAGGTGTTGATAAGGTCGTTCCGGTGGATATTTATGTTCCGGGATGCCCGCCGCGTCCTGAAATGCTGGTCCACGCGATAATGATGCTTCAGGAAAAAATAATGAAGGAATCCGTTAAAGAGCGCCGCGACACATTCGAAACCGAATCGCGCGCATCGATCGTTCCGGGCACGCTTCCCGTCACGGAAGGCACAACACTCGAAGACGAAGCCCGAACCGCACCGACGAAACCATACACGGTTCCATCGAAACACGAAAAACGACGTTCGTCATAATAGATATGGGACAATCTCGAAACCTTGAAGAGTTCGTACTTGACTTAAAGTCGACAAACAACGCGTGGGTAACTGACGTAATTAATGCGCTTGGTGAGACGACGGTTATTGTTCCGCGAGAATCCATAGTCGCGGTTTGCGAACATTTAAAGACTAAACACGAATTTGATATGCTCGCCGATCTCTGCGGCTGCGATCGCGGACCGGAGGAAGATCCTCGCTTTGAAGTAAATTATCATTTATTTTCAACGATCCATCACAGCCGATTACGTTTGAAGGTTTTGCTGACAGAAGATGATCCGCATGTCCACAGCGTAACGGCACTTTGGAAAACCGCAAATTGGCACGAGCGCGAAACCTATGATCTTTTGGGGATAATATTTGACGAGCACCCAGATCTTCGGAGAATTCTTTTGCCGTCGGATTTCGATGGCCACGCGCTTCGGAAAGATTACCCGTTAAGAGGATACGAGCCGTATAGTCTGACGTAGATTCAATTTTTATGAGTGTTGCTTTAGAAAACAAATCCGAACAGGTCGGAGTTTTGGACGATTCCCTGGAATCGCAGATGACGATATCGATGGGCCCGCAGCATCCCTCGACCCACGGTGTATTGCGTCTCGAACTTGTCCTCGACGGCGAAATGGTGATCAGAACGATTCCCGACATCGGCTATCTTCACACCGGAATGGAGAAGCTTTTCGAATACAAAAAATACCAACAAGGCATCGTCATCACCGACCGTATGGATTATCTTAATCCGCTCGGAAACAACCTCGCCTATGTCATGGCGGCCGAAAAACTGCTTCAAATCGAGATTCCCGAACGCGCCCTGGTGATCCGTGTTTTGATGTGCGAACTGCAGCGGATTGCCTCACACATGGTTTGGCTTGGCACACACGCGCTCGACATTGGTGCGATGAGCGTATTCTTTTTCTGCTTTCGCCAACGAGAAAAAATCCTCAACCTTATAGAAGCCGCATCCGGCGGACGTATGACACCAAGCTATTTTCGAATCGGCGGCTTGATGATGGATTTGCCGGCAGGATTCGAAAGACGCTGTAAACAATTCCTGGCTGACTTCCCTGCTGCAATGAAGCAGTTTGAAATACTTGTCACGGGGAATACGATTTTCCAAAGCCGGACAAAAGAAATCGGTTATATCAGCAAAGAAGATGCAATTAGTTGGGGGCTTACGGGACCGTGTCTTCGCGGAAGCGGTGTCGAACTCGATTTGCGGATTCATAATCCATATACGGGATACGAAACCTATGATTTCGATATTCCGGTTGAAACAAGCTGCGATGTTTGGGGTCGTTTCAAAGTTCGCATGCGTGAACTTTACGAGTCGGAAAAGATCGTAAAACAAGCTTTAGAACGTTTGAAACCGGGACCAACAAAAGCCGATGCGCCAAAGGTTGTGCTTCCTGATCGCGACGACATGCGAAAACATATGGATTCGCTTATTCACCACTTTTTGATAGTTGCCGAAGGATTTAATGTTCCTGAAGGCGAGGTTTATCACGCGATTGAAGCTTCAAAAGGCGAACTCGGAGTGTATATGAAATCAAACGGCGGACCAATGCCGGAACGTGTACATTTTAGGGGTCCTAGTTTTGTAAACCTTTCGGCGTTGCCGGATATGGTTGAGGGCGAATTGATCGCCGATGTCGTTGCCGTTATTGGGTCGCTCGATATTGTTTTAGGGGAAATTGATAGATAAGAAGTATTGGTTAGCGATCTCTTACAGATGTTCACGATTCACTGTTAAATGTTCACTAAATAGAATATGTCATCAGTAGCAACTGACTATACAAATAAGGTCGTAACGACCGATGAGATCGCGGAATTTTCGGACGAAGTAGTCGCGGAAATGAAGTCGCATCTTACGAAATATCCTGAAGGAAGACACCGTTCGGCGTTGATCCCGCTTCTTTTTGTTATTCAAAGAGAACGCGGATATCTGGATAATCCGGGCGTGAATTTTATCGCGAAGTTTTTGGATCTCGAAGTAACCGATGTTTGGGAAACGGCGACCTTTTACTCGATGTTTAACCTCCATAAGGTAGGCAAACACCACATACAAGTCTGCAAAACCCTCTCGTGCCGAATAATGGGCGAGCCGGAGATCACCGGGCATATTTGTGACAAGCTTGGAATTAAACCGGGTGAAACTACGGAAGACGGAAAATTTACGGTTACGCGCGTTGAATGCCTTGGGAGTTGTGGAACGGCACCGATGCTTCAGGTCGGTTTTGATTATTACGAGAATTTGACCAAAGATTCGGTCGATGAAATGTTGGATTCGCTAGACTAGTTTATGGAAATCAAAGCAATAGGTTGCGAACCGCTTCAGCTAAAGTTAATGCACGTCAAAGACGGGCACACGCTAAAGGTTTATCAAGAGCACGGCGGGTATAAATCTTTGAAGAAGGCGATGAATATGTCTTCGGATGAGATCATCGATGAAGTAAAAAAATCTGCGCTTCGAGGTCGCGGCGGCGCGGGTTTTCCGACTGGAATGAAATGGTCATTTGTTCCGAGAGATTCCCCAAAACCAAAATACATTGTTTGCAATGCTGATGAATCCGAACCCGGCACATTTAAGGACAGATATTTACTCGAACGCGATCCGCACGCTTTGATCGAGGGAATGCTGATCGGTGCTTTCGCTCTCGGCGTCGAAACTTGTTACATCTATTACCGAGGCGAATATAATTACCTCATCGACATAATGGACAAGGCCATAGAGGAAGCAAAGCAAGCAAACCTCCTCGGCGAAAATATCTTAGGCAGCGATTTTAAGTGCAATTTCTACACCCACACTGGAGCAGGTGCCTATATCTGCGGTGAAGAAACTGCACTTCTTTCGAGTTTAGAAGGATTTCGCGGACATCCGCGTATGAAGCCGCCATTTCCTGCGGTTGAGGGGGTTTATGCGTGTCCGACAGTTGTTAATAATGTCGAAACCCTGACCGCGGTTCCGCAAATCATTGAAATGGGCGGCGAAGCCTGGCAGCAGCTCGGCACGGAAAAATCGGGCGGCACAAAACTTTGGTCAGTTTCGGGACACGTCAAAAAACCCGGAGTTTATGAAATTCCTATGGGCTACGACGATATGGAGAAATTCATATACGAAGATTGCGGCGGGATGCTCAGGGATGATAAAGACCTAAAAGCGTGCATACCTGGCGGCTCGAGCGTTTACGCGATGCGTAAAGATCAGATCGTAGGGAAAAATATCCTGATGGATTACGAAGGATTGGTTGCGGGCGGTTCACTTGTCGGATCCGGCGGATTCATAGTTCTCGATGAAACGGTAGATATGGTTGATTCGACGAAAAATCTGACTGAATTCTACAAACACGAATCCTGTGGATGGTGTACACCTTGCCGCGAAGGGACGGATTGGCTGACAAAGATATTTACAAGAATCGCCGATGGCGGCGGCCGCCCTGAAGACGCACAGTTGATTCTGGATCTATGCGACAATATCGAGGGAAAATCTTTTTGCGCGCTCGGTGATGCTGCGGCCTGGGCGATTCAGGGAGCCGTAAAGCGCTTCCCGGAAGATTTCAAAAAGCATCTTTTGCCCAATGGTAACGGCAAAGAAGCATAGTCTCAGTTATAAAATTCTTGGTATTTGCACTCGGTATCGTAGTTTACAGCTCTTGTAATTCTAGTTAATTAACGCAGGTTTATGGCGGGATGTTATTGAATCTTGCGCATTAAATATTGCTATGGCGAAATATCTACTTTAATTGTAAATGTGAGATAAGACGATATGAATAAAAATGCCTCGTTGTGTTTTGTCGTTGTACTTACGCTCCTTCTCGGCGTTTCAATTTCGGGTCAATCTTTTCAAACGACTCAACCAACAAATCCAACACCAACAAAATCTACTGAAAGTTCTCCGCCCCCAGGGGAGATCGAGAAAATTAAGCAGCAATTACAGGTGCAGCAAGCGGAAATTGAAAAACTTCGCTCGATGCTTGTCCAGCAAGCCAAGCTGATCGAAAACCTGCAAAAACCCGTCTCAGAAACCGGAGAAGTTTTAGCAAAGAACAATACGACGGTGGATATCGGACCCGCGAACGCTTCCGATGATATAGAAACCCGCCTCGCTAAGCTGGAAGATCAAAATAAAAAAACTTCAAACCAGATAGAGAACGGTCAGTTTGGCAAACTCGGTTTCAGCGGTGATTTGCGGATGCAGTACGATTCGCAATACGGGCTTTTGAATAACGCTCTCAACATTGATAATCCGACGATTCTTGGCAACGATCTGTCTTCCCGCCAGCGAATTCGGTTTCGTCTGCGGTTTGGTGTTACGGGCAAGATCGGCGGCGATGTTTTAACGGGTGCATTTGCATCAAATGGCGAAAAACGGACGGATAAAGAGTTTGAATGGGGATTTCGCCTAAGCAGCGGAAGTCTTGGGAATCCCGCATCACCAAATCCGGTTTTGACGGATTTCTATTCGCGTAAACCATTTGCATTGGACAGAGCATATGTCGCTTGGCGGCCGAGACCGCTACCCGGATTAAAAATTACAGCTGGAAAATTTGAACCAAACTGGACCCGCACTGAAATGACGATCGATAATGATGTGCAGGTCGAAGGTATTGGCGAGACGTATTCACGCGACATCAAGAATTCCTTTTTGAAAAACATCACCTTGAGTGCATGGCAATTACCCATGCTCGAACGCGGGAGCACGTTTGTCAAAAATTTGGATGGAACAGTAAATATAGGGGAATCGCGTCGCAACGGTAGAGATTTAGGACTCTTTGGCGGGCAGATTCAAACAAAATTTGCACTTTCGCCAAATACAAATTTGACACTTTCAGTAGCCGATTTACACTTCGCCAATACGGACGCGATCAATCCCGTTCAGGTTTTCGGAAACACCTTGCAATTGCCGGTAACAGTGACGATTCCCGCGACCGCAACTGTTTCGGCACAAACGTTAACCGGCGTAGCAACGATATCGCGCGATTTGCTGGTTTCAGGTAACGGAAATTTAGGGCTCACTTCCGGAACAAATGCCTCGGTCAATCGAAACGGCCGGCTTTCGTCGCGGTTTAATTTGGTTGATTTTATAGGGCGACTTGAATTCAACCAAAATAAATACTTGCCAATTGCTTTCTTGTTCAACTACGTCAAAAACACTCAAACCCGTGATGTCATCGTTGCCGGAGCGGGTGGTGAAGATGTGTTTTTGCCAAACAATGAAGACGATGGTGTTTGGGCGGAAGTTCAATTCAAGAGTTTGCGCAAAAACCGCGGACAAGATTTTGGCAGTGGTGTTCGCGGAGATGTGGCGTTGAGCTACACGTATCTTAGAATCGAAAAAGATGCGGTGCTGTCGCCGTTTAATTGGGACGATTTGCTTCAGCCTTCCGATATCCAGGGTCATCGCCTTTTCTTGAGCTACACCGCCGACCCGCGGGTGACCTTTAACATCACAGGGCTCATCAATAATCGCTTAAACGGATTTCTTGGACCTTTCCGGACAACCCCGCAGGGTTCACTTGATCGAAATACTATTCGCATACAATTCGACACTGTCTTTAAATTTTAGGTATTGAAAACAGGGCAGTTAAACCAATCTAACTGATTCGCGCAAAATGCGTTTCTTTGAATGAGAGGGGGCAAATGAAAAACCTAATATATTTGATTGACAGCAAGATCAATCTGATCACTATTCTGTTTCTTTTTTGGGCTTTTTTCTGGGGCCTAAACGGATTCGATAAATTTTTTAATGGAAAGTCCCAGCTGATCAAGGAGCGTTGGGCATCACAAGGTTATCTGGTTGAAAAGGATACAAAAAATGTAGTCTATTCGATTCAGCCATCGGAAAAAATCGGTTGGTATGGCGTAACCCGCGACGACAAATTTGCAAACTATTTCCGAACTCTCAGTTTACCGCCGATGGTTGCGAGTGTGACGTTATACTTTTTCGCCATCCTCGAGATAATTCTCGCCTTTTTGTTTTTATTTTTATTCTTCAAACAGTTTACCCGGGACAAAGATTTCGAAGAAGGAAAGGTAAATCTATTTGCGGATAGAACGGTACATCGCTTGATCTTCAAGGCCAGTATCTGGATCTTTATTGCTTTTTTGACAGGCGATATTCTCTTTGGTGATCGTATTGAGGTTTGGGAACACGGCACATACCTTCTAATGACGATAGTAACTTATGATCTATGGTATCGAACGGATCAATTTTTCCTTGAAATGAAAAAGACAGACATGTCCGATGGCAAATTGGAGAATGTAAATTATCAGGCTTCCTCTTACAATTTCGAGGTCGAAACGGAGGATAAAAAAAATGATTAAGCGACTAATCTATTTATTCGACCACCGATTGAATCTGATCACACTTCTGTTATTATTTTGGGCTTTATTCTGGACATTGGATGGTTTCGATAAATTCTTTGACGGTGAACCGCAAATCGTTCACGAAAAATGGGCATCAAAAGGTTCGGTCGTCGATAAAGATAATAACGTGATCTTCACCATCCAGCCCCAGCTTCCGCAAGGTTGGTTTGGTGTCAATTATAAGGATCAAATGATCAGTTATTTCAAGACGATCAATGTTTCCCCCGGATTCGCGCTCGGAATTACATACACTTTTGCGCTCTTTGAAATTATCATCGGTTTTACGTTTCTTATTCTCTTTATTTGGCAGCTCTTGCCGGAAGAACGAGAGGATAAACAGAACATGTTTACAGACCGAACGCTTCATCGCCTTGCGTATAAAGGTAGTGTGCTTTTGTTCCTGCTCTTATCGATCGGCTATCAGATATTTGGAGACCGGGCTAGGCTCTGGGAAGTTGGGACCTATCTTGCAATGACATTGATCGTTTACGACATCTGGTATCGAACCGACCGTTTTATGTTGCAAATGCGGCGAAACCGACTGGCAGGCATTGACGATGATGATAATTCAAATTCGGATCAAGCTTCGAGTTATAACCTGAAGAATAGGAAATAAATAAGGATTACCGGATTAGTGTTTTTACGGATAATTTCGGATAATACTTCTTAGAATTTCTAAGGTAAATCTAAAAATAACAAATTCGATTAACGGATCGTGGTCAAAGACTGTGCACGAGATGGTATTTTATTTTGTTGGAGTATTAAATTATGGGTAGAGGCGATAAAAAAACACGGCGCGGCAAGATTTTTTCCGGAAGCTTCGGAAAATCGCGTTTAAAACTGAAAACACTTAAAGCGCTGAGATTGGAAAAAGCCGGCGACTTGAAAAAGGATCCAAAACCGAAAGCGACAAAAGCAAAAGCGGCGGCTCCGGAAAAAGCGGAACCAAAGGTGGTTAAAGCAAAAGTAACAAAACCCAAGAAGGAAAAAATAGAGAAAGAGACAAAAAGCGAAGAAGCGGTTGAAAAAGTTGCGGAAGAGAAGGTAGAGAAAAAGACGAAGAAGAAGACCGTAAGTAAACCAGCGGAAAAGAAAAAAGCTGCCAAAGCTAAATCGGGTGATGAAGAAGAGTAGTTTGTAATTCGAGCTGAATCAACATGTCAGAAAAACTGGTAAAAATTACTATAAACGAACGCGAATTTGAGGTTGAGGAAGGCACTCCCCTGATAGATGCGTGTAACAAAAATGAGTTTGGAGTTCCCTCTTTTTGTTATTACAGCGATCTGGAGGTGCAGGCTTCCTGCCGTATGTGCTTGGTTCGCATCGAGAAGATGCCCAAGCTTCAGGCGTCGTGTTCTATTCCGGTTCGGGAAGGAATGATCGTTACAACCCAGAGTGCGGAAATTGAAAAAGCTCAACGCGCAATGGGCGAATTTTTGCTTGCTAACCACCCTTTGGATTGTCCGGTTTGTGATCGTGGCGGCGAATGTGAATTGCAGGAAATTATTTTCGATTGGGGCGATGTCGAAGAACGATTTGTCGAACCGAAAACCGCACATCCCGAGAAATTCCTTTCACCGATGATTGCAAATGATCAGCAGCGCTGCATTCTCTGTAAACGCTGTACGCGTGTTTGTTCGGAATGGATGGGCGAAGACGAGATCGAAGCAGGCAACCGCGGAGCAAATACGGTTATTGGCACTTACGGCGGTTGGTTGGATTGTTCGCAATGTGGAAACTGCGTCGAAGTTTGTCCTACAGGAACACTCCTTGACGGTGTTTATCGCCATGAGACGCGTCCCTGGGAATTAGATCAGACAATTACCACCGATACATACGGCTCGGACGGAATGCAGCTTTCTATAGGCTCGCGAGCCGGCGAAGTGCACAGAATCGTCGCCCGTGATCGCTATGTCGATGGGTTAAACGGTGAGTTTCTTGATGTGAAGGCGCGTTTTGCGCACGAATTTATAAATCATCCGGACCGAATTAAAACGCCCCTTGTGCGTTATAAAAAGGGCGGAAAATTGATTCCGACCACATGGGATAACGCGATTGAGTTTGTCGCCGAAAAGCTTAAGGAAGCAGGCGATAACACTGGTGTTGTGGCGAGCTCTCGTTTGACCAACGAATCGATTTTTACGCTGAAACGTTTTGCCAAAGAAATATTGAAAACTGAGAATTATGCGGTTTCAGATTCGTATGATTTGGCTCCGTTTTTTGATAACTTGAGTGCGCCGCTTTGTACACACAGAGAAATTCGTCATGCAGCAACGATTCTTCTTATTGGCGGAGAACCCGAAGAAGAGCAGACCTTTACTGCCAAGCAAATGAGGCAAGCCGTGAAAAACGGCGGTGCTAATTTGGTAATTGTAAACGAAATACCAATTCGCCTAATTTCTGCCGCAACTCAATTTCTGCACATTAACCCGAATTCCCTAAACGCTTTTGTATTAGCTCTAACGAGTGACAATGAAGGCGCGATCAAGAAACTTGGCGTGGCTAAATCTGAAATTGATGCACTCAGAGCAACAATCGAAGAAACCGAAGGTGATCTTATCTTTTCGTTCGGTGGAGATTTATCGCCTGAGGCTCAAGCTGTCTTAGCTGCTTCAGTAAACGATTTTTCATCTGAGAATCGCAGAGTCCTTCTACATCCGCTTCCGCTTTACAACAATTCGGTCGGCGCTAACGATATGATGTCCGGGAAAAAACCTCTTGGGGAAGTTGTGAAAAGCGCGAATGCTTTGCTGATCGGCGGGAGCATCCAAGATCCTTCGAGATTGAGCGGAAATGATTTTGTCGTAGTGCAGGAATTATTCGAAACCGAAACGACCGCTCATGCTGATGTGATTTTGCCGGCGGCGAGTTTTGCCGAAGTGGACGGAACATACACTAATAATTCAGGATTCGTTCAGCGCGTCAGGAAGGCGATCGAACCCCTTAACCAGTCAAAACCAGATTGGATGATCACGGCATCGATTGCCAATGAAATGGGAAGCGATTTTGAATATAGTTTCTCGGCATCGGCAGTGTTTAAAAGTATTGCAGATAATGTAAGTGCCTATGAGGGCATACGTTACCCTGATTTAAAGAACGAATCGAACCCCGTTCAGGTCAAGCACGCGATTTCAGAAAAAGGGGATTTATCAACAGAGATCGATAAATTGAATAAGTCGGTCGACGCACTTCCTGACGATTCGGAACAAATTATCCAAACGCCCAAGGTGGGACACAAGCTCTTCCGCCTGACTACGATGACAGAGAAAACAAAACAGTTTCATCTTTTGGCAAACGGTAATCCAAAACCTGAGAGTTTATTAGTATCGCCACTTGAGCAACTTAATCCGGATGGAACGACGAAACTAAAAGAAATTGAAACGGAGGCGATAGCCGCCAATTAATTCATGGAGTCGATTTTAGAAACATCATTTCCTTTTATTGTGATAAGCGTCGCGATTCTTTTGGCGTTTCAGGGTGTCCTGATGATCGTTGCGTATACAGTATTGGCCGAACGCAAGGTATTGGGATGGATTCAAGGACGAATCGGCCCAAACCGGGTTGGCCCCTGGGGATTGCTTCAGCCCTTTGCCGATTTATTCAAATTTATATTCAAAGAAGATATCACGCCGGATAAATCTACGAAGTTTATTTATTTCCTGGCACCGTTTATCGCATTGACGTGCGCATTAATGCCGATCATCGTCTATCCTTTTGGCCCAAAACTCAGCGATCCGCTTGGCGGGCTTGTACCATACGTAGAGGGTATTCCACTTCTGGGAACGGCGATCGCATGGCTTGCGCCTCGTGCGATTGACATGCCGTTGACAATTGCGCAGCTCGATGTCGGCGTGCTCTATGTTTTGGCGATCACATCGGTCGGGGTTTATGGAATTGTGCTTGCAGGTTGGTCTTCAAACTCCAAATATTCACTCTTCGGCGGTTTGCGATCGTCGGCTCAATTGATCTCATACGAACTGGCGATGGGTGCTTCGATAATTGGTGTTGTCATGCTTGCCGGTTCTTTGAATCTGAATGAGATCATCGAGGCTCAGGTAAATTCACCGTTCAAGTGGTTTATCATTCCACAGTTTATTGGTTTTATTGTATTTTTGATCGCGGCATTTGCCGAGACAAATCGCGTGCCGTTTGATCTGCCGGAAGCGGAGACCGAGCTCGTGGCGGGATTTCATACGGAATACTCTGCCCTCAAATTCGCGTTATTTTTCATGGCCGAATACGTAAATATGTTTACGGTTTCGGTAATGGGGACAGTCCTATTCTTGGGTGGTTGGTACACTCCGGGAATCGGCTATATTTTTGAGCCGGGCTCGATTGGCTATGCACTTTTGAGCCATGGAAGCTTCTTGCTAAAAATATTTGGATTTTTGTTTTTCTACATCTGGGTTCGCGGAACACTGCCTCGATTCCGATTTGACCAACTGATGAATTTTGGTTGGAAATTCCTCTTGCCGGTCGCACTTGGAAACGTAATTTTGACTGTTATTATTGTATTTTTGTTAAACAGATAAGAAGTGAGACGTTGGAAGTATGAAATGAGAAGAATCATTCTCAAACTAGTCACTGTTGACTTGTCACTTGTCACTTAATTTCATGGTTACACCAGTATTTTTTATTTTAGCAGGGCTCGCGATCGCATCCGCGGTGTCGTGTGTTTATCACAAGAATCCGATTTACAGCGCAGTCTCGCTTGTTGGCGTCTTTATTTCGCTTGCCTGTACGTACCTCTTGCTTGCCGCGCCGTTTATCGCGGCTACGCAGATTTTGGTTTATGCGGGCGCAATTATGGTTTTGGTTGTTTTTGTGATCATGCTTTTAAATTTAGAAGAAGACGCTCCGTTTAACCGTTTGCGATATCTTTATATTTTTGGCGGTGCAATGGGAATCGCACTTCTGGCACAGACATTTTTTATCTTTTACGCAGTAAAAAGCGGATCGCCGGAATCCGCAGCTAAGTCGAACGCCGGAACTGCGATGAGTATCGGGCAGTCAATGTATACGGAATATCTCCTTCCGGTTGAAATAGTGGGAATTCTGCTTTTGATGGGGATCGTCGGCGCGATGATCATGTCTCGGAGACTACGTTCGCCGAAATTGGATTTGGTAATAGATAACGAAGGAGAAGACTAAAAGTGAATGGAAAATAGTGAATAGATCTTGCGACAGTCTCTCAATTCACTGATTACGATTCACTATTTACTCTTGCAATATGGAACCAGGTTTAGAAAGCTATTTAGCACTTTCCGGGATACTTTTCGCTATCGGAGCGGTCGGTGTGATATTCAAGCGAAATGCGATTGGGATGTTTATGTGTATCGAGCTTATGCTCAACGCCGTAAACCTCTCTTTTGTGGCGTTTTCGCGGCACTACGCCGACGTAACCGGGCAGCTATTTGTCTTTGTTGTAATGAGCGTCGCAGCGGTTGAAGCCGCCGTTGGACTTGGCATTATCGTTACGTTTTTCCGGAACAGTGAATCCGTAGATGTCGATGACGCTAGTTTGATGAGGAATTAGGCTGATTATGGCTTTGGAAATGCGAAAATCTTGTGAGAAGTGTGAATGCGTATTGAAAGCTGATGGTGAAGCTTATTTTTGTAGCTTCGAGTGCAGTTTTTGCCCGAAATGCACGGAAGCAATGGAAGGTATTTGTCCAAATTGTGCGGGTGAATTGCTTCTCCGGCCTACGAGAATATCGGAATAGTTTTATTTAATGACTGAGAATAACCTTTTAAGTCTAATAATTTTTGCACCGCTGGTAGGCGCTATTGTCAACTGGCTGATCGGCGGGCGTCTGCGAAACGAAACCTTTAGCGGTTGGGTTGCTTGTTTGTCGGTTGCAGTTTCATGCGTTGTGGCGTTTATGATCGCGTTCGGGATAGGTACACCCCATGTAGGTGCTTTATTTGTCCCGGAAGGCAAACCAATATTGGACCACTTGTGGACATGGATCCAGGTTGGCGATTTTCGTGCTGATTTTGGGTTGGGAATGGACAGGCTTTCGGGTATTTACGCTTGTTTCATAACTTTTGTCGGGCTTCTGATTCACATATTTGCAACGGGTTATATGCATGGCGATAAGGGGTTTTATCGTTTCTTTGCATACTTAAATCTATTTATGTTTGCGATGCTGACGCTGGTCTTAGCTGACAATTATCTTTTGATGTTTGTAGGTTGGGAAGGGGTTGGGCTCTGCTCTTATTTGCTCATCGGATATTACATAAACAAGGACGAAGCGAGACGCGCCGCCAAGAAAGCATTTGTCATGAACCGGATCGGCGATTGGGGTGTCCTGATGGCAATGTTCCTGATCTTTACGATGACGGGTTCGCTTTCATTTTTTGACAAGACGGTTGACGGTGTAGAAGTTCAAAGTGTATTCAGTTGGGTTTCGCAAAACGTCTTGACAGCCGATCCTTTTACATGGGGTGTAATTTTCGCAGGCGGTTTAACCTCGGCGGCAGTATTACTCTTTATCGGCGCGACGGGTAAATCGGCCCAGATACCGCTTCTGACGTGGCTCCCCGACGCGATGGCTGGTCCAACCCCGGTTTCCGCTCTGATCCACGCCGCAACGATGGTAACAGCAGGTGTTTATCTGGTAGTTCGCAGTAATGGCATCTTTCAAAACGCACCGACGGCGATGTTTATCGTCGCCATAGTCGGCGCAGCAACGGCCTTATTTGCAGCAACGATTGCGATCGCGCAAAACGATATTAAAAAGGTACTTGCGTATTCGACCGTTTCGCAGCTCGGTTATATGTTTCTCGCCTGCGGCGTCGGCGCCTTCGGTGCGGCGATATTCCACGTCATGACACACGCGTTCTTTAAGGCGCTGCTTTTCCTTGGTTCGGGCTCGGTGATCCACGGAATGCATCACGAGCAGGACATGCGAAAGATGGGAAATCTTAAAAAGTATATGCCAATAACCTTTGCAACGATGTTTGCGGGTTGGTTGGCGATTGCCGGGATTTTTCCGTTTTCGGGTTTCTTTTCAAAAGACGAGATTTTATACAAGACTTTTGCCAATGGCGCCTTTGGGGATATTTCCTACTTCTTATGGGGAATAGGAATCTTAACGGCACTGCTGACTGCGGTTTATATGACACGTATGATGGTCATGACGTTTTGGGGCAGCGAAAGATTTCACGATGAGTTTCCGGTCGAGTATGGTGCGGCTTCGGATGACGACGACGATCATCATCATATTGCGGCGGATTTCAAACCGCACGAATCACCGTGGTCGATGACGGTCCCGTTGGTTGCGTTATCGATTCTGGCAGTCGTGGGCGGATTGGTCGGAATTCCATATGCTCTGAGTTCGGTAGTCGGAGCAGGCGATATCAATGTATTTGAACATACGCTTGAACCGATAATTGCCAAGGTTGGAAGCGAAACCCATGGTAAGGAAGAGGTGAAACACTTCTTCGCCGAACCAAAGGGCGAACCAAGGAAAGCGGGCGAGGCCGTGCATGACGTGCATTCACCCGAAGTTATCGCTACCGAACGTTACCTCGCGGTGTTTTCACTGATCATCGCGCTGCTGGGTGTATTTGGCGGATTTGCTTACTTTAAGAAAAATCCCCTTGTAAAAATGCCGCGTCTCTTTCAACGGAAGTGGTATCTCGATGAAATCTATAATAAAGGAATCGTCGATCCGATCACGCGGCTTTCACGTGAAGGACTGTGGAAGGGATTCGACGTCGGGTTTATTGATGGAACTGTAAACGGAATCGGAAGTTTTGTTACCGAACTTGGTTCGATCGTGAGGCGGGTGCAAGTTGGGTACGTTAGATCGTATGCAGCAATCATATTATTTGGAGCCCTCATTGTTATTGGCTATTTTATTTATTACGGACTGAAGTTGGTAGGTTAGATAGACCGCAAAGAATATGGATTTCATGACAGAAAATCTTTTGACGATTCTGATTTTGCTTCCGGCATTTGGAGCAATTGCGGTTGTCGGGCATGCACTGTATTGGAAGGATACTTCGCATTTGAAATGGATAGCGCTGGTATTTACGGTCGCCAATTCCCTGTATTCGTTGTTTCTTTTCGGTGGAGGCGGCGCCACTGAAGGCGGATTTACATATGTGAAAAACGTCAGATGGATCGATGCAATAAATACGAATTATCACATCGGGCTTGACGGTCTGAGCTTGTGGCTTGTAATTCTGACCACTTTCATCATGCCGATCGCGATCATATCCACTTGGAATGCGGTTGAAAAACACGACGCAGCCTTCTATGTATTTTTGTTGCTCTTAGAAAGCGCGATGATCGGCGTATTTGTTTCGCTTGATCTGCTTGTATTTTACCTGTTTTTTGAAGCATCGTTGGTGCCGATGTTTTTCCTGATCGGTATATGGGGCGGCAAAAACCGTATATACGCGGCGGTAAAGTTTTTCATATTTACGGCGCTCGGAAGCCTCTTGATGCTCGTTGCGATAATTTCGCTCTATTATCTTTATGCGCAAATCCCTGGTAATGAAGGCGGCGGAACATTTGATTTCGTTGCGCTTTTAGCGGCTGTTCAAAAAGGCAAACTCATTTTTACAGGCAGCACCGGACTCCTGCTTTTCTTAGCGTTTGCACTGGCATTTGCCATAAAGGTTCCGTTATTTCCATTTCACACGTGGCTCCCCGATGCGCACACCGAAGCTCCAACTGCGGGTTCGGTGATATTAGCAGCGGTGCTTTTGAAAATGGGAACATACGGATTGATGCGTTTTAATTTCACGCTCTTTCCCGAAGCATCGCGCGAAATGGCATGGCTATTTATTATCCTTGCCATCATCGGAATTATTTACGGAGCACTCGTCGCTATGGTTCAGCCTGATATTAAAAGGCTTGTCGCTTATTCGTCGATAGCTCACATGGGTTTTGTGATACTCGGGATGTTTTCGTTTACCGAACAAGGAATGCAGGGCGCTCTTTTTACAATGCTTGCGCACGGCGTCACGACCGGGGCACTTTTTCTTCTTGTTGGATTTATTTACGAACGCAGGCATACAAGACTTATTACAGAATACGGCGGACTCTCGGGTGTGATGCCGATTTACGCCACATTTTTTGTAATTACCTCGATGGCTTCAGTTGGTCTTCCCTTCCTAAATGGTTTCGTCGGTGAATTTCTGATCATGCTTGGAATGTGGTCGTCTACAATTTTGCCGGGTAGCATGAACAAGATCGCAACGATGTTTGCCGGAACCGGAGTTATTTTCGCGGCCGTTTATTTGCTCTGGATGGTCCAGCGTGTTTTCTTTGGGAAAGTTTCAAATGAAAAAAACAAGGTCTTGCTTGATTTGAACATGCGCGAAATCGGATTAATGATTCCCTTGTTATTTTTGATGGTATTTATGGGCGTTTATCCGAGACCGATTTTGGATGCTTCTAAAGTGAGCGTCGTCGCGATTCAAAAGATCGTCATTGGTGAAATAAAGGGCGGGACCATTTCCGAATTGAAGATTCAAAAGGAGATCGACAAAAGCCGCTAACGGATTGGAATTTAGGTTAGATTTTTAAGATGAATACGATTTTTTTAGCAGAGTTGGTAGATCCCAATATCGACATTCCGATAGTGTTGCCGGAGATGGTCCTCGCGATCTTCGGAATAATCCTGATGTTGTTTGACAGCTACAAGCCCAACAGACTCAGGATAACGGGAATGATCTCTATCGTTGGGATCATAGCTTCGGCAATAGCTCTTTGGTCGCTCTGGTCCGATCCGAATTCAACCAATAGTGCGTTTAACGGAATGATCGTGATGGACGGCTTGCGTCTCAGTTTCACCCTCGTATTCCTTTTTGTAACCGCGATCACAATTCTAATTTCAAGTGTTTGGGTCGAACGCGAAAATGTCCCGGCTGGCGAGTATCACTGCATGCTCCTTTTTGCCACGGTCGGAATGATGTTTATGGCATCCGGAAACGACATGGTTGTGATTTTTCTTGGTCTGGAAACCCTTTCGATCGCAACCTATGTGATGGCGGGAATGCGCAAACGAGATCTGCGGTCTAACGAATCTGCGATGAAATATTTCATTCTCGGTTCGTATGCGTCTGCGTTTTTGCTTTACGGAATGGCGTTGATCTACGGCGCGACCGGTACGACAAACATCACGGAGATCGCGTCGAAGATCGGTGATTCAAGCTTCCCCGCATTGCTATTAGTCGGCGGGGCGATGCTGTTGATTGGATTCGGATTTAAGATCGCAACCGTTCCCTTTCATGTCTGGACGCCGGATGTTTACGAAGGTGCGCCAACCCCGGTTACAGCATTTATGGCTGCGGGACCTAAAGCGGCCGGGTTTGCTTCTTTTATCAGAATTTTCGTTCTTGGTTTTCCGATAATTGCTGGAGTACAGGCAACTCAATATTTGCACGACACGTGGATCACAACTCTGACCGTGATGGCAGCTTTAACCATGACCGTCGGAAATATCGCGGCGATCGTTCAAAACAATGTCAAACGTATGCTGGCGTATTCCTCGATCGCGCACGCAGGGTATGCGCTTGTCGGTTTTATTGGAGCCGGAGTAGCGACCACAATAGCGGGACGCGATGAAGCGGTCGCTTCGGTAGCGTTTTATATGCTTACGTACGCCGTCACAAACCTCGGTGCATTTGCGGTGGTTACGCTCGTTGGACAGAAAAATGATCGTCGAACGGAGTTTGAGGATTACAATGGAATCGGTTTTAAATCGCCGGTGCTTGCGTTCACTCTTTCTCTTTTTATGCTCTCCCTTCTCGGATTGCCGCTCACTGCAGGTTTCATTGGAAAAGTATTGGTTTTCCGTCCGGCACTAGAAGCCGGAAGTGCGATGCTGACAGTACTTGTCATTATCGCGGTGATCAACACGGCGATTTCCGCTTATTTTTATCTTCGGCTTATCGTAGTGATGTTCTTTAAGGAGCGTACTACTGATTGGGTAAAACCTGAAATTCCGGCGGCGGTGGGTATCGTGCTTGTCGTCACGGTTCTTGGAGTCTTCCTATTGGGCATTTTTGGGGACAGCACGATCAAATCTTTTACAAAATCTCCGGTGAGTGCACGGCTAAAATAATTTTTTTAAGAACTAGCAGTATGGAAAGTAACAGGTTTATAAAAATACTTTGTGCTTTCCTATTTTTGTGTGTGGTTTCCGTATCGGATGCCCAGGTTACGGACAGTTTTGATGCGCCTTGGAAAAACCCGCAAACCGCTATTGTTATTGATGCTTATTACAATAATTTGATCGATTGGAAAGAACTTCAGACGGATAGACGAGTTGTAGGAATTCTCCATAAAGCTACCGAAAACATTGATTTTGCCGATCCGGCGTATCAATCACGTAGAAACCAAGCGAAATCGCTCGGCTATAAATGGGGTTCATACCATTTGTTGCGAAAGGGAGATCCGATCGGTCAGGCAAAGTTTTATCTAAAGGCTACCGGAACTAATAATCGAGATGAAATTATGGCTCTCGATATCGAATGCACGGTAAGCTCACAATGCGGTGTTGAACACTATCGTGTCTCACTGAGCGAAATAAAATCGTTTCTTAAATATATTGAGAAAAAGACGGGTCGCCTTCCGATTTTCTATGCCAATCAGTCAATCGAAAAAGACCTTTCGGCAAACTTTCCAAATGACAAACTGCTCGTAAGAGCTCCTCTTTGGTACGCACGCTTCAAGGCGCAAGTTACGGACTTTCCGCTCGGAATCTGGAAAACATACACGTTCTGGCAATTTTCTAGTGAGATAAATTGTAAAGCGGAAGAAAAATGTCTTTATCGCGTTCCGGGAACATTAAGCGATATGGATATAAATGTATATAACGGCTCTCCAGACAAACTCAGAAAGCAGTGGGGCAATATTGGTAAATAGATGGAAAAAGAGATAGATATTAAAACCTGGAACCGGCGAAGAACCTATGAATTCTTTAAAGACTTCGAAGATCCGTTTTTTAATATGACAGCGAATCTAGACGTTTCGAAAATTTATACATTTTGCGGAGAATATAATCTTTCGTATTCTCTCGCATGTCTTTTTTTTTCCCAGCAAACTATAAACGAAATTCCTGAATTTAGAATTCGGCAGTTGGATAACAAACTCGTCGAATATGACCTTGTCGAAGCAACTCAAACAATTCTTCAAGATGATGAAACGTTTTCGTTTTGCTATTTCAAACATAAACCCGACATTTTCCAATTCGATCAAGCAGGAAAAGAGGCACGCGAAAAATACAAAGCTTTGAATACTTTCGACGTGGAAACTGAGAGAGTCGATCTTATCTATTATTCGGTGATTCCCTGGATCTCGTTTACTAGTTTTAAACACGCAACGCGTTTTGATAAAACCCAAACCGTACCAAGAATCGTCTTCGGCAAATATTTTTACGAGGGAGATATTTTGAAAATGCCCGTATCAGTCGAGGCAAATCATACCATCATGGATGGGGTTCATGTTGGGAAATACTTGAATCAGTTTCAGGGCAGACTCCATTCAGTAGTTTAAAATGAAAATTGCAGAAGATATAAAAAAGGAGATTGGTGAAGGCTGGATTCCATTTATTTACCGGGACAAGATTCGTTCGCAGCGAACGCGGTCTCATAGTTTCGCGATCGCTCAAAAAGAAAATTCCGCGGAAATCTTTCATACTTTGCTGGGCGTGGAATTAAAGATCAAGAAAATACGCTTTGCCTGCCCGGATCTTTCAACCGCACGTTACATGAGGGTATTTGCGTGGTTCGGAAGCGCTGAATTCGCGATTCCCTACGATGTCTCCCGAATCTCGAATCTCGCAGATGAGCTCGAATCATCCTGGTATCGCATGCTTTTGATCCTCAACGTGAAAACGAAGACCGAATCCCCTCAGCTTCGGGGCAGGATCAGGTCTTCGCTTATACGAAAAATTCGTGAGGAAATCGCGGAGATAGGTGCCGGTCCGAAAATGCCGGAGTTTAAGACAAGTACCAAGCAGCGGAAAAGCTAAAAATGGCTTCTAATATATGTGATAGATCGCCATGAATTTGGGTTAGATTACGATTTCCAAAAATGTTAATATATTAGGTGAGTTATGCTTGATTCATTTTCCGTAAACACAACTGAATCGCTCCCTTTTCCATACAATAATCAGACATTCTGTAAGTATGAGCCGATTGAGCAGCAGATCGATCACGCACGCGTTCTGATCGTTAATAATTTGCTCCGCTATGAATCTGATACTTCAGACATCGCAAAAGCTGAATTGGGAGATGCTCTCGATACTCAGCTGAGACTGGAAACCAGGCTTACTCAAATGGCATGCGACAATATCGCTAAGAACGTTCAGAGGCTTGTCAAAGACCCTAAAGCAATGACGGTACATCTGTCTGAAATCGCAGAAGCGGCAGACAGTTTCAACCCGGACGCAATCGTCATGAGCGGAACGCTTTCCGATTTTGATTATTATAATCCTGATTATTTAGAAAGTTTTGAGCGATTTATTAAAGAGACAAAAATTCCGGTATTGGGAATTTGCGGGGCACATCAATTGATCGGTGCTGCTTTTGGCTGCGAACTCAAAACTTTGGATAATCGTGATCCTCAAGATATTCGTTCGGGACGCGTAGTAGAATTTCAATATCGTTTCATTAAAATCACTGACCCCGAAGATCCTATCTTTCAAGGAATTGCCGATGAAGAAAGCGGAGTTTGGCAAGACTATACAATAAAAGATGACATTCTCCGTGTATGGCAAAATCATGGACTTCAGGTTATGGGATTTCCAGAAGGATTTAAGCAGCTCGCAAAATCTTACCTTTGCGACAATCAAATGATGGTAAAACGAAATGACGGGCAATTAATTTACACCGTGCAGTTTCACCTTGAAAAATCATTTGAAGATTGGTCAAAGAATCCTACACGCTGGGAACATTTAAACGAATCCCGCGACGGACGTATTCTATTCGAAAATTTCTTACAACTTGCGCTCGAACACAAACATTCCTAATGGAAAGCCATACGATTCCGATTTCTAATCGTTCTTCGTAGTGCTAATCTTCGGGGTTTGTGGCTTTATCAGCTCTTGATCTTTCTTGTTTGCCGGGAACTTGCGTTTCTGATTGGTTTTCCGTAGGTGCAGGAACGCTTTCAGGCGTGACATTCATCGGTCGGGTAGCGGGCGTTGGGGAATCAAGCTCTTGTGCCTCCTGAATTTCCCTTACACGGGCTTCTTTACGCTCGTCTCTCTTTCGTTCAAAACTTTCTCTCGATTCGTAAATTTGTGCCGCATTGGCAATTTCGCTTGCGGACGCGCTTAGCAAAGTCCCCGCAGATTTCGAATCGATTCTTTTGACCTGGCCATTCTGAGCATAGACAAATAATTGGGTCGACCCGTCAGTAGAGGTTCGTATCAATACTCTCTGTACCAGAGGATCCGTAGGAAACTCCCTAACTTCCGTTTTATTTCCCATTCCATCGTACATCGTGGAAATTGTTGAATTGTCGCTGGCTTTTTTATTCGCGTCTTCCCGCTTCTTATTCTCAACAAGGTTTTCATCATCACCATTGAGATCGGAATCAAAAAGTGTAACATCACCGCCATTGTCGGCCGCCAGCTTTTCAAAATCGCTGTCTTCAATAACAACGACATTGGGGTCGTCGGAATCGCCAAGCGACCCGTTGGTCGTGGCGCACGAACTTGTTAAAACGGCCCCGAGCAGAGCCAATATTAGGTAGAGTTTTAGATTCATGGTCGAAGATAAGGAGGTATGTGAGGAAATTTATTGGGTGGGAGCGATGCTTCTTATTTATCGGCGACGCCGAGCACGAAATTGCTCACCGCCGTTAAACCATTTGCGAGGCTGCTTGAATTATATTTGACGTCCGACGTACCGCCGCCTGAAATATCATACCTCGGACCGGTGAAACCAGCCGCTACGTTAGTTGGATTATAAGGCGCGATTACAACGTTGCCCTGCAGCACGCCATTTCCGCCGCCGCTACGAATTAGTCCGCCGCTTCCTGTAACAATAATAAGGCCGTTAAAATTAAACCCGCCCTTTAGTTCCAGAGTTCCCGTAACTACCAGAATGCCCCCACCGGAACCGCTAAGTTGCAGATTTCCATCGACATAGGTTAGGCCGCTGGCATTCGCATTATTACCAACACTTGGCGGCGTTACTCCGCTCGGATAATAAGACCCGGAGGATTGAGCTACATTCTTAAGTGCCTGGACAACATCATTTAGATTTTCCGCTGATTGAAGCCATGTTGGCATTTCGGTATTTACGTTTGCCGGAGGCGGCTGGGGATCTGTTTTTACCGGATGCGTCAATGCGGCATTGATCGCAGTCAAATTTGCATCGTTCGACGTTCCGATTGACGGAAGCGAGAAATCCGATGCGACATCATCGCCGGAGTAAGTAACAACGTTGGATGTTCCGGGAGAAAATGCGAAGCCGGAAGTTCCCCCAACAAGCGTAAGGGTCGCGGGTGCCCCCAATCCGTCAAAGAAATTCTTGCGGACGATCGCTTCGAGTACCTTTTTTGAACCTCGCGGACCATAACCCGTTGACCTCACCAAAACCCTGATAGGTTCAACCTGAGACATCGTTCCAGACACGGTGGTCTGGCTGCTGCCGCCAACCATTGCATTTGGATTCATTGGATCACTCGCGAGAGTTATAGTGCTCCCCATTAGCGCGTAATACTTTGAATCAAAATTGAACTTCACGGTTCCCGTTGAGGTCGGCGTAAGATTACCTGTTTCAATCGTTCCGCGCATTACTCTCGTCGCGGTAAATGGAGCGGTCATATTCACCGTAATTTCAAAGCGATAACCCGCTGCAGGTATTGCACCGCCCGTTCCATTCGCTTCAATAACAAACCTCCCGAAATCGGTTGCAGCTGCGCCTGAAGATACACTCAAATTTGTTTTCGTCGTGGGAATGTATGAAATAACAGCCGTGTTCAATCCCGAGCCTACGACTTTTGCCGATGAGCTGCCGTCTATTCTTGCACTAGTGCTATAGCTAACGATCGAACCGGTATTATCGGGGTCTGTAATTTCAACTGAATACGCATAACCAGTATAAGGAACGTATGTCCCCGGTCCTACCGATACACGATCTCCCACTGCCGCTCCGCTCGGGCTATAATTGTAATTGATCCAACGCGAAAGACGAGCCTTTCCGCCGCCATCGCTTGGATGATTTGAAGAACTTAGTGTAAGTGCACGCCGAAATGTTATGACATTTGCCGCGTCATTTGCGGGTTTCGATCCGTCAAGCAAAGGCACAGACGGAACATTTCCCCTTAGAACGTTGAGTGCGGATTGAATTCCGCTCTCGGCGGCATTGTACGCCTGCTGTTCCGATGTGGCATCCGTAACATTTTGCGAATTCATGGAGACTTCAAGCATAAGCCCGGCGCTTGCCACAAGAAGCAAGAACGAGATCATTAGCACCATTACCATCGCTGCGCCTTTTTCGCCTTTCTTTTTACTAATTTCGATCGTTGTTGGGTTTTTCTTCTTCATATGCTTAATCTCTAATACTGGTTTAACATATACTGCGAATTCCGAATCGTAACATCCGATGTAAATTCGACGGTCTGTCCCCTTGGCTGCCCTTGAACATTCGCAAGCAATACGGTAACGGTGATTCGAACTCGTCCGGTATTCCCGCTGGGTGTGCCGCCCTGGGCAGTAGGTGTTGAATTACTTCCGGAATAACCAAAATACTCAAATTTAACTTTACTGACATCGTTGATTACCGGCGAAGTTTTCGGCGAGTCATTTGGATCATATCGAACGACTGAATTTGTTGCCGCGTCGTGAAAATATGTAACGTCTTCCCCCGTTTGTTTGGTTTCACTATCCTCATTTTCTATATTTGACCGGAAATGGAGCCTCGAAGCATTTGAATCGCCTGTGATAATCCCGTTTGTGGTCAATCCAAAACCTGAATTCGCAATTTCCCGGGACATAACATTCAATGCAGCGTGAGCAGAAGTTAACGCATCCGTTTTTCGGCCTTCCATTTCGCGGGAGCCAATAGATTTGGCAATAAGCAGCGAAACCATGCCGAGGAGTACGAGCATAATGGTCGTAGATATCAATAATTCCAATATTGAAAATCCGCGTTCTTTCTTTGCAGTGTTTTCTTTCTTGGTTTTCATACTACTAATTTCCTCTTACTCTTCTCAACACGATGAGCGAAGGAACTGACGTTTGCCAGCCTGCAGTCGGGCGATTCAGTGTGACGCTCGCTGTTATTTCTTTAATACTTTTTGCCGTATTTATCTGCACCCCCGTTGTGAACGGATCGTCATCGACCGTCAGATTAATGCTAAAACTGCCGCCATCGGGCGTGACGACGACTTTGGTTGCATGCGTTCCTCCTGCGAGTAACGTATCAGTTTTTGTCGGTGTAAATTTGGCACTTCTTAAGTTTTCGACTTCTTGCTGAAGTATCACCAGTGCCCGCGCGCGATTGCTATTTCCCGCATTGAAACTGACTGCATAAGCAAAAACCGCCGTTACGCCCAAAAGCGAAATCAATAAAATAAGCATCGCGGCTCCAACTTCAACCAAGGTGAATCCCTTTTCTGAAGGTTTTACGATCCGGAGCGGAGTATTCAATTTGCTATCAATATGTTGACTAGTAGTCTTCATTTTCTATATGTTTCCTATTTGCATTGACCGTTACCTTGCAAACTCATCGGCGCCTTACATACGCAGCCGGTATGAGCCGGACGTTCGTTTCTTGCACAAACAACCGGTGTCGGCGTAGGCGTCGGAGTCGGTGTCGGAGTGCCCGTCGGTGTTCCTGTCGGTGTCGCGGTCGGACTCGCGGAAGGCGATGGACTCGGGCTCGGACTTCCAGGTGTCGAATTGCCGACCTTGAGTAGATTGTTTATATTAGCCCCCTGAGGAATTGGGCTAACGGGCGGCGGAGAAAAAATTGTTACCGGCTCTGAAGTCGGCTCCATCGAGACAGTTCCGGATGCCGAAAGCGAAATTCGGTAACCCACAGCCGTACTGCCGTCTTGATTTGCGCATTCGTTACAAATAACTACTTTCGGATTTACAAGATTTCCAAGGGAATCGAAGGCGCTTACGTGTCCGTGCCGGTCAAAATAAATTCTCAGCGGAAGAGATACACCATCACCTAAAATACTTACACCGTTGTTTCCCGTAAAATCAATAGTTTTCGTATCAGAGGCGCTCAATATCCCATCCTGACTAAGATCTAGATTTACCGTGAACCTTGTAGAGCTATTTATCACAACACTTGCCATTTCGGCTTCTATCGACGGGCGTCTCTTTACCGAATCGTATCTCGCTCTAACAAGATATGCCTGCAGTTCTTTGGCAACATTCTGTGTCTGAAAATTCTGTTTTGAATCGTCGAATTGTGCGATTGCAACCGCGACCAGAATCGCCGTTATTACAAGCACGATCAATAATTCGATCAGCGACATTCCGCCTTCACCTTTCAATTGTTTCCCGTTCATAAGCCTCCAGCCTTCCTATAAGACGCTCAAGAGGTAGCTGTTCTACCTGCAACTTAAAGAAATAACATTTCGTGATTAACTTTGTCAATGTTTTTTTATCATTGTTTAACATACAAATTTAAAAAAATTAACCGATTGTTTAGTTACGAAACCGGTTAATTTAGGAAAATTACTTTAAAGCTAAGCGAAACAATCTTCGGGTACATTTTCCAGCGTGTTTTTAATCAGCATATCAACAACTGCTTTAAGATCATGGCCTGATTCTTCGTATACTTTCAGCTGTTCGTCAGCCGAAGTTCCCCGATCCATAATGGTATAGATGTGCTCAATCTCACTTCGCGAACCAAGATCGTCGACTACGTCATCGACGAAATCGAGTAATTCATGAATCAAATCCTTTACCGGAACTTCCTTTTGTTTACCTAGATCCAGAAGTTTGCCGTCGAGCCCATACCGAACTGCCCGCCATTTATTTTCCTGAATGAGTCTTCTGTGGTAGAGGCGAAAACCAAGATTCTTTTCAATTAGCGCAGACAGCTTTGCAACGATCGCCTGAAATAAGGCCGCGATCGCGATAGTATCATCAACTTTGTTTGGGATATCGCAAACACGAAATTCGAGCGTCGGAAAATATGGATGAGGGCGAATATCCCAATAAATTTTCTTCGCGTCGTCAATGCAATTCATCTTAACAAGCAAATCTATGTAAGACTGGTACTGTTGATAGGATTCGAAATGTTCCGGAATGTCGGTCCTCGGAAATTTCTTAAAAACTTCGGAGCGATACGATTTCAAGCCGGTATTAAAACCGAGCCAAAATGGCGAGGATGTTGTTAATGCAAGAACATGAGGTACAAAATATCGTGCCGCATTCATAATATGTATTTGGCGTTCTTTATCAGCGATGCCCACATGAACGTGAACACCAAAGATCAGCAGACTTCTTGCTACCATCTGCAATTCATCTACTAATAATTTGTATCGATCATGTTCGAAAATCTCTTGTTCGGACCATTTAGAGAATGGATGTGTCGAAGCAGCAGCGATTTCGAGTCCTTTTTTCCTAGCCAAGCTTGAAATGATACAGCGCAATTTCGAGATGTCCTCGCGCGCCTCCTGAATGTTTGCGCAGACACCCGTTCCGACTTCAATCATCGATTGAATCATTTCCGGCTTAACCTTTTCGCCGAGCATCAACCTTCCCTCTTCTAGGATTTCCGAGACGTGTGACTTCAGCTCTCTCGTTTCAGGGTCAACTATTTGAAACTCTTCTTCAATACCAAGGGTAAATTTATCAAACATAGGTTAATCAAATGGAAACCAAACGAAAAATGAAACAACAAGAAGGCTATTTATTCTAATCTAATTCCAGCTGTCTTTTCAGGTGACTTATTTGCTCAAAAGTCAGGTCTTTAAATCGAACACCGACACCCGTTCCTTCATCGACATAAGCGACAACCCCTTTTACCGAAAAATCCTCGCCACCAAAGCTCATCTGCATCAATATCTCATCTCCGGTCTTGAGCGGCGCATCGGTTGTAATGTATAGACCGCCAATACCGATGTCGCGTGTATTCGCAATTCCTGTAGCGTCTCCTCCTTCGAATTTAACGTCAACTATTAATTTTTTTCGATCCGATCCCCGCCGCTCTTCGGCGGTTAACGCCTCATCAGGCTTATTTGCTGTCATCGTTTTTCCTCGTAAGTGTGTGGATTTGAAACCTATTCCAATTTTCATTGTAAAACATTTTTTCAGATTTGGAAGTTTTATTCTCAACAAACTAATTGAATGTATATAAATTCGAGCGTCGCAAATGATTCATCCGCCTATTTCGGTTGCTAGATGTAAAAACTCTTCTGCAGCATGAGATAAAACACCGTTTCGACGGTAAACTATGTATAGCTTTCTTTCAAATCGCATTTCGTTTACAGATAATCCAACCAATTGACCGCTTGAAATTTCACTTTGAGCGGTCAATTTCGGAACCAAAGCGACCCCCGAACCCATTTCTACGAGTCGTTTTATAGCTTCCAGAGACGGCATTTCAACAGTTATATTCAAATCCGTTTTATGTTTTTCAAATTTCTCAATTACCTGTTCGCGATATGGAGACGGCGCGTTGTGAGCGATAAAATTCTCTTTTCCGAGACTCTTTACTGAAACGGTTTTTCGTTTAGCAAGATGATGATCCGGCGGCACGATCAGAATTAGTGCGACAACTCCCACAGCAACCGTTTTGACCGTTTTGTCTTTTGGTTTGAAAGATATCACCCCAAGCTCAACCTCGCGGGCTGTGACCTCTCTCGGAATTCTACTTGCAACACCTCTGCTTACGTCAATTTTTACCAATGGATGACGTTCGTTAAATTTCTTGATCAAAGGCAATAAATAATAGACCGTATGTTCGTTCGCACTGATCTTTAGCTTTCCATGATGAAGTTCGCGCAAATCCCTTATCGCAGTTCGAGCTGCCTTTTGAGTATTCAGCATTTGTCGGGCGTAATCCAAAACGACCTCGCCAACGACGGTTAATTTGCCGTCCTTAGACGATCGATCAAAAAGTTTTTCGTCTAATTCTCTTTCAAGGCGGCTAATTGCCTGGCTTACGGCGGGCTGCGTTCGATTGAGTATCTTTGCCGCCCGGGAAAAACTCTTTTCTTCAGCGACTGTAATTAGCACTTCTAGTTCGTGTATATCCATTTTTTTATCCAGCTGAACCTTCAATTGTTCATTTGAGAATACTGACATTTTGGGCGGTCCGACAGCGATACGATGTTACTTCGAAAGCTCTTTAATAAATTGTGTGAATAGATTCATTTCAAAATCTTATATCCATAAATATAACTTATCATAATATCAATATTATAAGCGTGACTTCTAGCTTTTACATCCTGTTGGATTCGCTGTCAAGTAGAAATATATTTCGTTTAGGCTAATTTTAGATCCGGATTGAGAGAAATGACAAAGAAAAAAATCGCGATGGGCGCTACTTGAATACTGTTTTAGAGTTATCGTCGCCCCAAGTTTTGCCGACATTTTTTATAATAACTGTTTCAAGATTGGGCTCCTCCCGGTGGTTCTCGACGAGCGAAAAGATTTCCTTAAATATTAAAAACACTGAAAATCAGAATGATTATTCTTTGACTATTGATCTCATTAAGAAATCTGTCTTTGACGATCTAAGATTTTGCGGGAATTTCGAAACTGATGACTTTAGACGCTATTCGTTGTTAAACGGACTTGACGATATTGGTTTGACATTAACGAAACAGGAAAAGATCTCAGAATACGAAAAAAAACATCAAATTTTATCGAAAAACCGACCTAATAATATTAGTCGTTTTTGGTTTACCTTGCAGTTGCAATTTCTGATTACCCACGTTAACATAAACCCAAATTAGAGCCTGCGATAGTTTAACGTTCCCCAAGCGTTTATGATCTTCCTAGGCTCATTTATTTTCATTTTGAATTATACTTTATGGGTTTTTCAACAACTGCCATACATGCCGGTAACGACCCCGACGTTGCGACAGGCGCGGTAAGCGTCCCAATTTACCAAACCTCAACCTACGCTCAGGAAGGATTGGGTAAGCATAAGGGATTTGAATACGCCCGAACTCAAAATCCAACGCGCTCAGCTCTCGAGAAAAATATTGCAGCACTCGAAGGCGCAAAATTCGGTTTTGCTTTTGCTTCCGGCATGTCGGCGATAGACGCCAGTTTAAAACTCGTAAAAGCGGGTGAACACGTCATTTTAGGTGACAATACTTATGGCGGAACGTTCAGACTTTTTGATAAAGTCTTATCGAATTACGGGGTTGAATTTGACTTAGTTGACACGACGGATATTCACAAGGTTGAAGCGGCCTTTAAGCCAAATACGAAATTGGTTTTCGTCGAAACTCCGACAAATCCGGTGATGAGCGTAACTGATCTCGAAGCGGTTTCGAAGCTTGCTCACGCGCAAGGAGCAAAGGTTATTTGCGATAATACTTTCATGTCGCCTTATTTGCAGCGGCCGATCGAGCTTGGTGTTGACATTGTCGTTCATTCGACCACGAAGTATCTCAACGGTCATTCCGATAGCGTCGGCGGGTTTGTTGCCTTAACGGACGAAAAAGATGCGGAATGGATCGGATTTATTCAAAACAGTGTCGGAGCAATTTTATCTCCTTTCGATTCGTTTTTGGTTTTGCGCGGCACCAAAACTCTTGCTGTTAGAATGGAAAAGCACGATGAAAACGGACGCGCAGTTGCGAATTTTTTAGCCGAGCATCCGAGAGTTCAAAAGGTTTATTATCCCGGTCTCGTTTCGCACCCTCAGCATGAATTGGCGAAACGTCAGCAACATGGTTTCGGCGGAATGGTTTCATTTGAAACGGGTTCGTTGGATAATGCAAAAAAAGTTCTGGAAAGCGTCTCAATATGTACCTTAGCTGAAAGTTTGGGTGGCGTGGAGAGTTTGATCTCACATCCGGCAAGTATGACGCATGCTTCCGTGCCAAAAGAAAAACGTGAAGAACTAGGGATCACTGATGGTTTAGTAAGGGTTTCGGTTGGGATTGAGGATAAAGAAGATATAATTTTAGATCTGGATAAAGCTTTAGGTTAGTTTCAAAATGTCGGTCGGTCAGCAAATCTCCGTTCCGAAGAACGGTACTGAACGCGATTAATTATGTTAATTGTTGAAGCACATGCAACCTCTCACGTCGGACGCGTCCGAAAGGGCAATGAGGACAATTTTCTAATCCTCGATGTTACGAATTCCGAGATCTGGACCAGCTCGCAGGCTCCGGAAGCCCTAATTATCGAATCGCAAAAATTTGAGATAGACCCAAACGGCATTGTACTTGCGGTATCGGATGGAATGGGCGGTGCTTTGGCTGGTGAAGTCGCGAGTAAAATGGCTGTCGATACCGTCAGCAAATCAATTCTTGAGCAGGATCCGGATAAAACCATCTCACCCGATACGTTTGGCGATACGTTGGTCGGACGACTGTACGATTCAACCGTTTACGCAAATCACGTAATTCATCAGCAGGGACGCGAGCCGGAATTTCAGGGAATGGGCGCAACTTTTACGGGAGTTGCGATTACGGAAGATGAAGTTGATTTGGTACAAGTTGGCGATAGCCGAGTATATTTAATACGGAACGGTAGCATTTATCAGGTTACGAAAGACCAATCGCTTGTGCAGCAACTCATTGATTCAGGCCAAATATCCGCGGAAGAAGCCGAAACACATGCTCTGAAAAATGTCATTTTACAAGCACTCGGAGCGCAGAACGAAATCTATCCGGTTGCGGCGAGAGTTGTTCCTCAGAAAGACGACATCCTCCTTATTTGCAGCGACGGTTTGTCTAATAAGTTGGATGGGGAAATGATGCAGACGATCGTATATGACCATCTGGATGACTTGAAAATAGCTTGTGCCGAGTTGATCAAAGAAGCAAATGAGCGCGGTGGTGAAGATAATATTACGGTGATTCTTGCGAGATTAACGGGTGACAGTCTGGGAGAGGCGACGGACGACGAAATCCATTTAGAAATGATTACTCCTGAGAGTATTCACGACACCGCCGACCAGGACACCGCCGAGATCTTATAAGTTTCCAGCGCCCAAGATTTATTCGTTCCAACCTCGCAATTCCCTTTTAGCCTGACGCACGTATATCGTCGAGCCTTCTACACGAACGATCTCAACCTTCTCTCCTTCTTGTAAGACTTCATCATCGTGCTCCGGATAAGCTTTCCAGTTGGTTCCAAATGCGCGAACGGTAGCTTCATTTAACGCCCCTTTGCTTGCACGCTTGACCGTACCGATTTGCCCCGGAAGTGTTTCAACTCCGGTTTTCAGACGCTCTCCGTCGTTGTGCGGATAATACTGCTCGAAAATCGTCTTTGACATGACGGTTAAAACGATCGATACAAGTGCGAATATCAAGAACTGTCCAAAAACTCCCACACCGAGATAACCGGCAAAAGCCGCGATCGCCGCTCCTATCCCAAACCAAAAGAGTACAAACCCGAGTGTAAATATCTCGGCAATAATTAAGAAGACGCTCAAGATCGCCCATAAAATCCACGCGTATTGATCCATTTAACTCCTCGGAATACTTAATCTATCACCTAGTATCGCAAGTATTTATATTTTTGTCATTCGCGGTAAAAGGCGATTACGGTAAGGGCTTTGGACATTAAAAAGAAACGTGCTAATCTTCTCCGAGTAAAAGCTGGGGTGGCGGAATTGGTAGACGCACAGGACTTAAAATCCTGTGTCCCTTGTGGACGTGCGGGTTCGACCCCCGCCCTCAGCACCAATCAAATCAATGAGTTAAGGGCATCTGCAAAGATGCTGTTTTGGATTTAGGGCTAATTGGTGTGCCATTGGTGTGCCAGACACTCGTGAAAGGGGTTGTTCAGAGCAAGATTTGGGTATTGAACCTCACCTTCTAAGCCAAGTGTCACTACATTTCCGTAGGTATGGGCATGGGTGCGAATAATGGCATTCGGATCCATTTTCCAGTGGAGAACACCAAACGGAGCTCCGGGTGATGGATGTCCGCTCAAATAGCTTTGACTTCCATAATCGCCTCCGATCGCGCGAAATTTCGGAGTTGTCATTTCCTCGATCTGAACCGCAAACGAAGCCAGCGTTAACAGATATATGCTTTGCCCCTTAAGCGAAGTGTCCGTTATTAGCTTCTTAGCGATCGGAACAACGTCCTTCAAAAATTGCTCATAAGACAAAGTTTCGTTTTCAAATTCTGCCGATTTTGCCGATGATACAAACGGTAAACTCGCCGCCGCTATCGCCATCGTTACGATTTTGATAAACGATCGTCTCTCAACCAAAACACCTTTTTCTACTTCGATCGTTTCTCCGATCGGTAGATTTTCTAATAAGTTTTCTTTTTCCATTTCCTGATAAGCCCCACTTCGCATGCATCTTGTTTTAATTCTTTTCCATTTGAGTCGAACAAAGGTACTTCTACAGCTCTATATTTCGGTACGTTCATCCAATACAAACCAATTCTCTCCCACTGTTCGATATTTAATTTAAACACGCAAAAAAGCTTCCATAAACTTATCAATTCATGAAAGACTTTTACTTAAACCGCTGTGTGTGCTGGCTTTATGGCGAGCTTGACGTTAAAAAGGTTAGAAAAATGATATTTATTTGGCGAACAGCTAGAAACGCTAAATATTTTCCGCTCAATCTTTTAGATTTTCTCTTGATATTTGGATTTCTTTCCGAAATTACTTATCCACGTTTTCGTGGAAATCGTCATGGAGGGCTTGGATCTTGCCTGAAGTGAGTTTTCCCGAACTGATCACTTTAATAAGGAGACAAGACAGAGATTCCTGGCCTTTTGGAAATTCTTCTTTTTTCATAACGCTATAAAGTGCGGCCGCAAGCACATGCATCCCGCCATCCGCATTCTTCCATCGCTGTCGGGCATCGACGGCGATCCCTAGTTTTTCATTGATGATCTGCTCTGTCGCCTGAACAATATCTTCTTCAACGAACCCTTCAAACGAGTTATAGCCAAACGCAGGGTTATGATTCGCAACTTTGTCCATCAGAAACTCATCTTGTCGCAAAAGATTTAGAGCTGCTCTGAGTTTTTCATCTTTTGCGAGATCGTATGGCGGATGCATCATTTCGTGAACGGAATTTCGCAAAACTATTCCAAATGACCACGCAACATCGGTTAAGAACCGCGTGCCGGTGATTTTTATTCCGTGCGGTTGAGAATAGTAGAGCATATAAACCGTTATCGTGTTTGAGCTTAATCCACGCCCAAGATGGCTCTCGACCTGTGAGATTACGTCATAATTCGGTAGAGACTTTTCAATTAGAGATATTCTCGAATTTACCTTTGGAAGGATCTCTTTGCGCCATGTTCTCTCAAAATTAATTCTCTTTAAGAACCGAAAAATAACACTCAAATCTTGCTTAACCGATTCAAACAGTTTCCAATCATTCTCATTAAAATAAGGTGAGTTTTTTAGATTCGACTTTAAGAGCGTGCTGTTTTCAATTGTTTTAAGCATTTGATCCAGATTCTCATCATCAACAGCCGAAAAATAAAGCGTCAGAAATGCCGAAATTATCCCTTTGTTCTCATCCTTGATCTTTCGTTTTAAATTAGCTAATGCAAGCCTTACTTTGGGTGTGAGTTTTGATTTAAACTTTTGAAAGTCGGAATCGTAATACTCCAGATAATATTCGTCGCCGCTCAGAGTATTAAGAAAACAAAGGGTGTCAAACTTAAATGAAGGTGACAGTTTCCAAAAAGTTTTGCTATTAATTTGTGGCGGCAAATCATCGTCTGTTTGACTTTTAACCTGAACTGCGGTGAACGCTAGAAACAAAGCAAAAATAATTAATCTTTTTTGCAGGTTCTTCATTGATCACTTTCCTCTACAATGCTATTTCCGGTGATACGATCTATCAATAAACAAAAGAATCTTTGTCATTATTTAGATTCCAATTGCATATCCTTCAAGGTGATCCAACTTGTAATAAAGTCGATCAAATCCTCTCTGTAAATACCATGATCGCTTTGGCTAAATAACATGACTGTATAATCAAACGCACCTTTGCCAAATGTTTTCTCCAGACGAGCTATGCTTTTTTGCGTGCGTACATTCCTATCTTTTCCTCCATAAACGAAAAGCGCTTTAACGCTTACCTTTTTCCAATATGCGATCGGATCAAAATCTTTTATTACTCTCAAAAACTGGATCATTCCCGGGTTTGGTTCGGTTGGAAACTTTTGAACAACAGGTGAGTCTTTTAGTTCGCCGTTTTTCGCACTGTTTAGCGCTGAAAGATAATCGTCTGCACCTTCGCCCGTTAATGCATAATTGATCCCTTTCCGATTAATATCATTTACGATTTCTATTTGTTTCGGGGTTAATCCAGTTAATTCGGCGCCGATCTCGACTTCATCCATGATCTGTTCGATCATCGGCACCGTGGAACCCGATACGCTTATCGCAAAAGCTACATTTGATGAACGCGCGGCAGTGACGGGAACGATATGTCCGCCCTGACTAAATCCAATGACGCCGATCTTTTTCGGGTCTATTTTTGGAGATATGCTAAGTAATTCAACCCCGGCGATCGCGTCATCCGCAAGTTCTTCAAAGCTAGCGTTGAACCACGTTCCTGTTGATTTCCCGGAACCTCTTTTGTCCGGATATAACACGACGATTCCCCTCTTTGCAAGGGACTTTGCGTAAGCCGTCGTCCAGGCATTACTGCGATCGCTGCTCCCTGAACCGTGAATAATAACTACGGCAGGGAACGGACCATTTCCCCTGGGAACTAAAATACTTCCGGCGAGGCTGACTGCGCCATTTGAATAGGTGACTTCATTTTCTTCGAATGAACTCTGTTCCGAAGGAATAGCCTGGGCAGATATGCCTAAAGTAAACGCTAAAACAATAACAATGGAAATGATCGCTCTTAAAAATAAATTTTTCACGGATTAGTGCTCCTCTAAATTGAATAAACTCCAAATAGCTTATCAATGTAAAAGCGCTTCGTATTGTATCGATTTGACGTTTGGTACAGAATTAGCGGGAAGAGAATGCATTTCTATACACAGCGGGAGTCATGCCTGTTGCTTTCTTAAAGACCCGCGTGAAGTGGCTTTGATCAAAAAATCCTGTGCTGCCAACGCGATTTCGCTTAAAGGTGTTTGTGAGCCAATTATCTGTTCAATTGCCTGGTCAATTCGCTTTCGCCGGACGTAGTCGCCAATTGTGACGTTAAAGTGATGTCTAAAAGACCTGACAAGATGAGTAGGATGAACATCAAACGATTTTGCTAAAGATCCAACCGAAAGATCGTCGGAAAATTCTTCATCAAGGGTTTCTTTGATTTGACGAAGCCATTTCGGGCAATCCGCAGACAAGTTCTTAAAGGAATTGCGCAGAGTTTCGGCAACAATTTCAAGCATCAAACCCTCAATCGTCAAATGAGAGAAATCGTCGGATGACTGGAATTCTCTGTAAAGTCTGGTCGCGAGAAAATTAATGTTTTCGCCTTTAAAAACGGCGGTCTCGTTCGGAACTTCTTGGTCCAAAACGACATTTGAAAGATTTTCTGAAGACAACTGTATGTTGAAACAACAGGATTTGGTGTGAAAATAATTTGAATGCGTTTCGCCAATGGGATGAAATATCAGATTGGATTTCCGATATAGATTTTCGTGCTTGCCATACGATTCGGTAATATCTCCTCTAATAACTAAACAAAAGTAAGCAAAATCGTGAGAATGGTCTGAAAGAATAGTTTCAGGAACATACGTTGTCTCGCTAAGCTTCCAATTTGCAACCACTTCGCTTTTTAAAACCCTGCCGTACTTCCATTCCGTCTTCATTCCAAATTTATACCCCATTCCAAATGTATTGTCGAGATTTGTTTCGGTAGTAATGCTCTTCGAATTAAACCCGATGACTGACGGCAGGTAAACCGAGCTAATTAAACCTAAGGTGAAGAGAATTTGGATGAGGAGAATACCAAACCAAATATATTCGCGTAAACGATCATAATTGAGCTAATGCATTTCTAAGTAAACCCAATTTTCGGACTCTGTAACGCGTTATAAGTGTGCCAAATGTTTGCCAACTTGTAGAGACTAATCGAATTTCACTTTGAACGAAACGAATATGCCAAGAGCCAATGCCTTCAAAAACATCACTATGACAAACTATTCAAAACTCGATCAAACTTCCGGTTAAGACTGAAAATCCGCGTGTCGTTCGTATTACTCAGATCCATTTGATTTTGCCGTTTAGTGTGCCATAAGTGTGCCAAGTGTGCCAAAGTTGTCTAACCGAAATTAAACCAGAATCAACTGACCATTAACGAAGGGCCTATTTAATCAATGTAAAATGAAATTAGGTAAAATAGTCAAAACTCCCTTATAAGACTTAAAATCCTGTGTCCCTTGTTGACGTGCGGGTTCGACCCCCGCCCTCAGCACCAATTAGAATCAATCAATTAAGGGCGTCACGAATGACGGCCTTATTAGTTGAAATCGCGTTTGGTTTGCCATTGGTGTGCCAACCTATTTATTAGTACTGATTTTCCTATAAATCATCTTTTCAAGATGTTCTGCTGCCTGAGGTTGCATGCTTGGCAATTTGAGAATAGATTTCCTGCGTCATTACAATAATTGAATGCCCACGCCTTTTCTTGCAATTTTATCGTGAACACCCGCTTTTAAAAGTAACGTTGGGTGACGGTGTCGCAAATCATGAGGCTTAGCGAGGTACGAAGTTACGCCCTATTCATACTCGGTTGTAAACCTTTGTAATTTTTGAATGAGTTAGTGCCATACCAACCGCTGTGGGAAAAACCGAATCATGATCTTCCCAACCGGCTGCAATTCATAGCCTTTCCTTCGGTTGTTTTGCCACTCTCGCACGAGACTCGCCGGTAGCCGCTTCGTCGGATGATTTCCCGTTGTCTTATACGCTACTCACTCGTGAACCCATGTGCCTTGATAAATCCCGTTCGCTTCATCTATTGGCTTATTAGCCAAATCCAGATAAGCGGTAGTAGGTTCGTTTGGCTTTATCTTTGTCGTAATATCCAACCCGCTCCCGCCGACCGCGCCGGCTTGAAATCCGTGTGAGTAGTTTTCTTCAAGGTTCACAAGATTTGTTTTGCCAGGGGTTAGTATTTGGCGAACGGTCTCTTTCACGCTAAATGTCTTGCCAGGCGAAAAATCCTTTGCGCCGACCATTTCGTAGTTCTTAATTCGGACCGCACCTTCCAAGCCAAGCGTTACAACATTTCCGTAAGTGTGGGCGTGAGTTCGGATAATCGAATTTGGATCCATCTTCCAATGGAGCACAACAAATGGTGCCCCCGGCGAGGGATGTCCGCTAATGTAAGTCTGCGAACCATATTCTCCGCCATTTACTCGAAACTTCGGCTCAGTCATTTCCTTGATCTGAACCGCTAACGACGCAAGGGTTAGTAGATATTTACTTTGTCCCGCCAAGGACGTATTGGATACCAGGGCTTCCGCAATGGGCACAACTTCTTTCAGGAATTGCCTATAGGTTAGGGTCTCCTCTCGTAGCTCCCTGGATTTTGCCTTGGCAACAAAGGGCAAAGTAGCTGCGCCAATCGCCATTGACACGATCTTGATAAATGAACGCCGTTTAACTAAAACACCTCTTTCGACTTCACGTGTCTCGCCGATTTCCAGATTATCCATAATTTCAATTCCTCCAATCGATTCGTAGTAGGTTATTTTATCCTATCATTCCCACATAGCGATAAACCACGATTTTCATTTGATGGCAAGGCAAAGGCGAGCTTGGTGTTTCTGAGCTCGCCCAGCTCGTAATCATCCAAACGGAGGAGCTACCTCAGAATTAGGTGCTTACGGATTTTTAGTCATGATGAAAATTATTAAAATGTTATGGAAATCAGAACCAGCGGCCACCCTCCGACGAAATTTTTAGCACGTAAAGTCAGGCAAATCCATCGAAAGACGATTTCGTGATTTACAAGCCTCCAAAATATTAGGTGGGCGACGCGATTATACTCCAAATCGTTTAACGTCTGCACGATAAAGTTTCTGTTTTAGCGACAAAGACTTAGTCAAATATTTGGTTAACTCATAAAAAAGCGTAATAATAGGGCCATCGTGATTTTATGCCTTAGTGGCACGCTCATTGCTAATAGTGTTCACAGATGTTTTGAATGACGTCTGTTGAAACGGAGGTGGAAAATGTTTGTTTCTTCGAGAGCCGCTTTATTCTTAACAATCTGTTTATCATTGATCTTTGTAAATCCGAATTCCCTATCTGCCCAGAACGCGTTTGAGCCCGTTGGAACAAACATTTACGAGCTTCCGGCAGGGACCCGAATTGCGGTTAAGATGGATAATGAGGTCAACTCTAAATCCTTCTCGGAGAATGATACATTCACCGTCGAAGTAATTGAACCGGTTGTGATTCGAGGCGTCTCGCTGCTACCAGCCGGGGCGATAATAGAAGGAAGAATTGCCCAGGTAAATGCGGCGTCGGGAGGCGGAAAACGCGGCGATCTGGAAGTTGTTTTTGAAACCCTGCGAATCGATGGGGAAAGAAATAGGCAAATCGAGGCACGATTGGTCAACCCGCTAACAGCCAAATCTTTAAGAGTAAAAAGCGTGTTAGCTTTATTTGGAAGTGTTGCTGCGGGGGCAGTAATTGGGGGAGCGGCAAAAGGAACTACGGGAGCTTTGATTGGTTCCGGAGTTGGAGCAGGAATTGGCGTTGGATCAACGCTCTTCATCAAAGGGAACGAAGCCAGGATAAAAGCCGGTGAAAAGTTTGAAATCGAATTGACGAAAAAGGTGTCGATGCCGGCAAAAGGATTCTAATTTAATAAGTTTGGTCGTTGGCGAGAAATCGGTACGGCCTCTAAAAAAGTCTGATATGAAGGGGAGAGCATATCAGACTTTTTCTTGTTTAAATCTATCTTGACACTCTCAGACTTCACGGATATAACTAATCAAACAATCATTTTTTCATTTAAAAACAAGACGACCCGGAGTTTTCCAATGACTATTTCTCGTCGCGATTTCATGAAGACCACGGCGCTTGCGGTTGGTGCGACAGCGGTTCCATCGTGGGCTTATGGTGCTGATCTAAGCGGTTTACCCTTCCCCGTATTTGATAAAAATGCGCTTGCCGACACTGCACTTTCGATCGCAAAAAAACTTGGCGCGTCATATGCGGATATACGGATCAATAAATACCGGATCGAATCCGTCAACACTCGTGAAAGACAGGTTCAGTCGGTAGCAAAGGGGCAAAACTTTGGCTTCGGCGTTCGCGTTTTGGTAAATGGTACCTGGGGTTTTGCGGCGAGTCCATTGGTTACTGCTAAGGAGGTCGAAAGGGTTACCCGCGAGGCGATCGATATTGCAAAGGCAAATTCTCAATACCAAACAAAACCAATTGTTCTCGTAGACGCTCCAAAAGTTAGCGGCACATGGAAAACTGCCATGAAACGCGATCCTTTTGACGTTCCGATAAATGAGAAAACGGAGTTTCTGATGAAGCTCAATGAAGCTGCGCTTTCCGTAAAAGGGGTCGGCTTTGTAAATTCCTCGATGGCCTGGGTTAATGAACAAAAGTTTTTGGCAACGAGCGATGGATCACGCGTCGAACAATACGTGATTCGAGGAGTTCCAAATTTTAGTGTCACCGCAGTTGATCGTGCAAAAGGTGATTTTCAAACGAGAAACGCTCTCGCGCAGGGACGCGGAATGGGTTGGGAATACACGACTGAATATGATTGGGTTGGCGAAGCAAAACAAGCCGGCGAGGAAGCGGTCGAAAAGCTTAACGCGAAGCCTATCGAACCCGGAAAATACGATTTGGTGCTTCATCCGTCTCATCTTTTCTTAACGATCCATGAATCAGTCGGACATTCGACCGAACTTGATCGGGCACTGCTCTGGGAGGCAAATTATGCCGGTACGTCTTTCCTAACACCTGATAAAACAAACAAACTTCAATTTGGCTCAAAGATCGTAAATTTCTTTGCTGATCGCACCCAGGAAGGAGGACTCGCGACGATTGGCTGGGACGATGAAGGCGTCGCCGGTCAAAAGTGGGATATTGTGAAAGACGGAATGTTTGTCGGTTGGCAGACTACAAGAAGTTTGGCCCCATTGATAGGAGCGAAAACTTCGACCGGATGTTTGCACGCTGACAGTTGGAGCAGCGTCCCATTTCCACGGATGCCAAATCTTTCGCTCGCAGCCTCCGAAGAAGATATTTCCACGGATAACCTCATTTCCGATGTAGAAAATGGAATAATGATTCACGGCCGCGGGAGTTACTCGATTGACCAACAGCGGTATAATTTCCAATTCGGCGGGCAAACATTTTGGGAAATCAAGAATGGAAAGGTTATCGGGATGCTTCGCGACGTAGCTTATCAATCGCGAACGACCGACTTTTGGAATGCCTGCGATGGACTCGGCGGAAAATCGACTTACGAACTCCCGGGAACGTTTAACGATGGAAAAGGACAGCCCGGACAGTCAAACGCAGTTTCGCACGGCTGCCCGTCTGCGCGTTTTAGAAATATTAACGTTTTAAGCACGGCCACATAGTTTCGGAGAAAGTTTTTACGGTAATTTTGGAGAAGCAGATGTTATTAAGCGAAAAGGAAGCAAAACGGTACACAGACAAAATCCTTTCATTTGTAAAGGCGGATGACGCGCAGGTATCGGTAAGCAGCGAAAAATATTCGCATCTTCGTTTTGCGCGTAACGCTTTTCTGACCAGTGGAAACGTCGTTGAGCAAGGAGCGAACGTAACCGTTTGGATCGATCAAAAACGCGGTTCTTCATCAACGAGCAGTTTGGACGATGCAAGTCTGAAGGCGATGGTCGAGGAGGCTGAGGAAATCGCAAAAATATCGCCCATCGATCGTGAATATATACCCACGCTTGGGCCGCAGCAATATAGAAAATCATCGCGTTTCGCGGAAGCTACCGCAAATATTTCACTCAAAGAACGGGCACAAAGCATTAGCGAGATTCTGAAAGAAAGCGAAAAATCGAAGGTTATTAGTGCGGGCTTTCATGAAGCGCGCGCGGTTTCGAGCGGTTTCGCCACGAAAAACAATAATTTCGGATTCGAAAAGAGAACGAATGCGAGACTTTCAATGACCGCAAGAACGGAAGACGGTGCGAGCTCGGGTTATTTCCAGCGAAGCAGCGTCGATCTAGCCAGGCTAGATACGAAGCGAATCGCGGGCGAATCGATCCGAAAAGCTAATGAAGGACGCGAAGCAAAAACGATAGATCCGGGAATTTTTACGGTTATTCTTGAACCTCAGGCCGTTGCCGATCTTTTGGGCGGCGTTACCTTTCAGTTTGACGCACGCCGTGCCGAGGAGGGTAGAAGCCCGTTTTCAGAACAAGGCGGTAAGACAAAACTCGGTCAAAAGATCTTTGACGAAAGAATAAATATTCTGAGCGACCCATGGAACGCAAAAGTTCCGGATTCGCCATGGGCTCAGGCAGGATTACCGGCGGAAAAAATTTATCTCGTAAAGAACGGCGTTTTGGAGAATTTAGTTTATTCGCGTTTTTGGGCCAAAACTAAGGACACTAATCCAACGCGCGGGCCCGTCAATACGATCCTTGAATCCAGCGAAACGCCTTCCAGCATGGAAGAAATGATTCGTTCGACAAAAAGAGGATTAATAGTTAGCCGTTTTTGGTACATTAGAACAACCGATCCGCGAACCGCAAGCTCGACCGGTTTAACCCGCGATGGGGTATGGATGGTCGAGAACGGGAAGATCGTTTATCCGGTTACAAACTTCCGTTTCAATCAGTCGATCGTTCAAATGCTATCTTCGGGAAATGTCGAAATGATCGGAAATCCCGAGCGAATCGACGATGGTGAACTCTTGCCTGCGCTAAAACTAAAAGAATTCAATTTTACGTCGCAATCCGAAGCAGTTTGATAAAACGAGAGCGGTAGGCGCAAACTCCAATATTTTGATTTTGCCGTTTCTCCTCATCTATGGCAAAATACTTTTTCTATTTAACACAATAATTTAATCACTTGGAGAATAATTCATGGCTGGACGAAATAAGATTACGGTTGTCGGTGCGGGAAACGTTGGCGCGACCGCCGCTCATTGGATAGCGAGTAAAGAATTGGCTGATGTTGTATTGGTTGACATCGTAGAGGGCACGCCGCAGGGAAAATCCCTTGACTTGGCGCAATCCGCTCCAATTGACGGATTTGACGTTAAAATCGTCGGCACAAATTCCTATGAAGAAACGGCGAATTCTGACGTTGTAATCATCACAGCAGGTTTGCCCCGAAAGCCGGGAATGAGCCGTGACGATCTTCTTAAAACCAATTCGGATATCGTCGGATCAGTCACCGAACAGATTGCGAAATATTCCCCGGAAGCATTTCTTATTATCGTTTCAAATCCCCTGGATGCGATGGCTCAAGTAGCGTTCAAGCGTTCGGGATTTCCAAAAAATCGTGTGATCGGAATGGCTGGAGTTTTGGATTCGGCTCGTATGCGTTGTTTCCTTGCTGAAGCACTCGATGTCTCCGTCGAAAATGTTACAGCTTTTGTACTTGGCGGACACGGGGACACGATGGTTCCGCTTCCAAGATATTCAACATGTGCGGGAATACCGGTTACCGAGCTTCTTTCGGCAGACCAAATCGCTGCAATAGTAGATCGAACAGCAAACGGTGGTGCAGAAATCGTTGGACTCCTTAAAACGGGTTCGGCCTACTACGCTCCGAGTCTGGGCGCGGTCGAAATGGCTGAAGCGATCCTAAAAGATAAGAAGAAGATCTTGCCTTGTGCGGTTTATCTGGAGGGCGAATACGGCGTAAACGGTTTATTTGTGGGCGTTCCTGCAAAACTCGGTAAAAACGGTGTCGAGCAAATCATCGAAATTTCATTGACCAACGACGAACGCGCCGCTCTTCAAAAATCAGCCGGTGCAGTTCAGGAGTTAATTGATGTCCTCGGTATTTAAGTAAGAATAAAATTTAACGGGAAATCAGAAAAGGCCGGTTCGAATTTTCGAATCAGCCTTTTTCTCATTATCATTTAATCGCCAACAATTTGCGACTATTTCCGAAGCCAGCCAAAAAGACCATGAACCGTGACTTCCCTGTTTGTTTCATAGATCGCCTTTGTTAATGGAATCCCCATTGGGCAAACCTGTACACAGTTTTGAGAATTTCCGCAATTGGTAATCCCATCGTCTTCCATCAATGCTTCGAGCCGCTCGTCGCGATTCATTTTCCCGGTCGGATGCATATTGAAAAGTCGGACCTGTGCGATCGCCTGCGGTCCTATATAATTATCATCGTCATATTGAGGGCAGGCTTCAAGGCAGCATCCGCACGTCATACAACGCGAATAGGCATAACGCTCCTGCTGAACTTCCTGAGGAGTACGCGGTCCCGGTCCGAGATCATAGGAACCATCGAGCTCGACCCAGGCATGTGTTCGTTTCAGATGGTCAAACATCTTCGATCGATCTACCCGCAAATCACGGACATTTGGAAACTTCGACATTGGCGCAAGCGTTATCGTGCTGCTGCCCGATTCGATCAATAAATCATCGACCAACGCAGAACAAGATTGTCTGACACGTCCATCTATTACCATCGTGCATATGCCGCAGACCTGCTCCAAACAGTTCATATCCCAAACCGGCGGATTAACTTCCCGGCCGTCTACGGTTGCCGGATTCTTGCGGATATCCATTAAGACCGAAATTACGTTAAGGTTTCTCCGGTACGGAATCTCAAACGTATCCGTATATTGATCGGATTTCATGTTTTCACGTCGTTTGATCTCAACCTTGATCGTTTTAGGCGGGTTGGTCAGACGCTTTTTCTGTTTATGTCCGTTTGTTTCGCTCATAGGATTATCAACTAATTTTTTAGATGCTTACTTAGCTGCCTTCTTGCTCCCTTTTGAGTAATCACGCGCACGCGGTTCGATTTGAGATATATCTACTTCTTCATAACTCAAAACGGGCGCTTCATCCGAGTATTCCGCGATCGTTGTTTTGAGCCATTCATCATCGTTGCGATCAGGAAAATCAGGCTTGTAATGGGCACCGCGTGATTCATCGCGATTTAACGCACCGAGGGTTATTACGCGTGCGAGCTGTAGCATATTCCAGAGTTGGCGGGCGTGCGGCACAGCTTGTGTCGCCCAAAGATTTGAATCGTTGATCGAGAGATTCTTAAATCGCTCCTGCAACTCGAGGATCTTATCGTCGGTTTGTTTTAAGCGGTCGTTGTAACGAACGACAGTGACATTTTCGGTCATTACTTTGCCGAGTTCTTCATGGAGTTTGTATTGATTTTCGCTGCCCTCATTCTTGATGATCTGGTCATTGATCTCTTGCTGCTTTTTAAGTTCAGCATCGTGAAGTCCATTTGCTTCGGTATTTCCGCGTTCGAGATTCGCGGCATATTCAATCGCCGAAGGAGCGGCTACAAAACCTCCATAAACACATGACAAGAGAGAATTTGCTCCCAAGCGGTTTGCGCCGTGAATCGTATAATCGCATTCGCCTGCACCAAGCAAACCGGGGATGTTTGTCCGCTGATCAAAATCAACCCACATTCCACCCATCGAATAATGCACGCCCGGGAAAATTCTCATCGGAACATAACGCGGATCATCACCTACAAACATTTCGTAGATTTCCAGGATCGCCCCAAGTTTTCGGGTTAGCGTTTCAGCCGGAATGTGCGTCAGATCGAGATATACTTGATTCTCACCGCCCAAACCCATGCCGTCCAGACAAACCTGAAAGATCTCACGTGTCGCAATATCGCGCGGGACCAAATTGCCATAGGCAGGATATTTTTCTTCGAGGAAATACCAGCGTTCATCGACCGGAATACTTTGAGGCGCACGCGTATCACCCTGCTTTTTCGGCACCCATACTCGTCCCCCTTCACCTCGTGCGGATTCGGACATCAAACGCAATTTGTCTTCACCCGGAATCGACGTCGGATGAACTTGAATAAATTCGCCGTTCGCATATTTTGCGCCCTGCTGATAACAAGCCGAAATCGCGCTACCTGTACAGACCTGTGAGTTGGTCGATTTCCCCCAGATCATACCCGGTCCGCCGGTCGCCATAATTACAGCGTCTGCTTGAAACGCTTTTAGCTCGAGCGTTTGCAGATTCATCGCGATAATTCCGCGGCACACCTGGTGATCATCGAGAACCATCGAAAGCATCTCCCAGCCCTCATATTTATTAACTTTACCACCCGATTCGAATCGCCTGACCTGTTCATCAAGCGCGTAAAGAAGCTGCTGACCGGTCGAAGCACCCGCAAAAGCCGTGCGGTGATGAAGCGTTCCGCCAAATCGACGGAAATCCATAAGTCCTTCTTTTGTTCTTGAAAACGGCACGCCCATACGGTCAAAAAGATAAATAATCTGCGGTGCCATATCGCACATTCGCTGCACGGGCGCTTGATTTGCCAGAAAATCACCGCCGTAAACCGTATCGTCGAAGTGTTTATATGGGGAATCGCCCTCGCCTTTCGTGTTTACCGCGCCATTAATTCCACCTTGCGCACAAACCGAGTGCGAACGCTTTACCGGCACGACAGAAAATAAATCTACTTCGTGTCCTGCTTCCGCGATCTTCATCGTCGCCGCGAGACCGGCTAAGCCGCCGCCAACAACAATTATTTTTGTTCCGTTTTTAGATGCCATGTTATTTTTGAGTCATTCGGAAATATTAAAACTTTTCAGGATCGCCTTGTATAACTTCTGTCTTTTGCTCGCAAAGCATTTGCGGCATTAGACCGCATGGTCTGACAAACGAAACTGCCGCATTTGTTCCGAGCGCGAACAATGTTAACGCCACTATTCCACAAGCGTAAAGGGCAAATTTCTGTGCTTTTTCTCCAACGACAATTCCCCAATCTACGGCGAATAAAAATAAGCCATACCCCAAATGCCAAGCAGTCGTCCCAACTCCTAAAATATAAAAGAGCAAGATTCCAAGAGATTGAAAATCACCCGCTACAATACTAAATGCCTTATCGGCATTTCCTGCCACAGCAATATTGGTGAGCCCAAATGACGAAAAAAGACCAAATCTTAAATGGAGCAAATGAAAAAGAATGAAGAAAAAGAGAAAAATCCCGGTGACACGCTGAAAAACGTAGAGCCAATTTCGTCCATATCCGTAGTTTAAAACGTTTATCCTGGATTCAGCGGTGATGAAGACTCCATAAACTGAATGATAAACAAGCGGTAAAAATATTCCGAAAATCTCGATAAATAACAAAAACGGCAAGTGATGAATATCCGCAACCGCATCGTTAAACACTTCTGCCCCATTCATTGCCTTAGCATTTGTAAACATATGTACGAAAAAGAAAATACCAAGCGGCACAATTCCGGTAACCTGATGCAGTTTTCGAAGCAGAAAAGTTCTGCTGAATTTTGATGCCATTATCTAGCCTCGTATTTGTGTGTATAGAAAGGAATCGAATTCATTATATTTGCCTGTTATTTTCAAATCAACCAAATACAAACTATATTATTTGCGTGTTTCCAGATAAATATAGCCTACCTAAGGGATTAAGCAAAATAAGATGGAATGAATTCAACTACCCGAATTATTTAGAACAGCTAATTCTTACCTTGACACCGGTAATTACATCTTTATAAGATACAGTTACATTTTCGAACCTTAGTTTTAAGCAGGCCTAATATATGCACATAGAAACATTGAAAGTCTTTTGCGATCTGGTGGAATTGCAGAGTTTTTCGCTCGCTGCGGAAAGAAATTTTGTAACTCAATCAGCCGTCAGCCAGCAAATTCGGACTCTTGAAGAACGTTTTGACCGGAAACTTCTCGAGCGGGTTCGTGGAAGACGTGAGATCCGACTCACCCCCGCGGGCGAAGTTTTCTATGAAGAAAGTAAAAATGTGCTCGATTCCTATAATCAGCTAACGGAAAGCATGAACCGGCTTGTCGGCCGCATCAGCGGAGTGGTAAAGGTTGCGACTGTTTACAGCGTCGGGCTGCACGAATTACCGCCGATCGTCAGGGAATTCATGTCAAAATTCCCATCCGCAAAGATCGATCTTGAATATCAACGTACGACAAAAGTTGTCCGGGATGTCCTGAAAGGAGTCGTTGAGCTGGGAATCGTTTCTTTCCCGGAACCTCGACGTGGTTTAACAATTGTACCGATGGCGAGTGACCGGCTTGTGCTTATTTGTCCGCCTGATCATGAATATGCAAAACGAAAACAAATCAAGGTCAAGGACCTGAAAGGTAAGGATTTTGTACTCTTCGAACGTGACATACCCACACGAAAAGCTACGGACAAAATACTAAAATCTCATGGCGTCAGCGTCAACAAGGCTGCTGAATTCGACAATATCGAGACTATCAAACGTGCGGTTGAAGTTGGATTTGGTTTGGCAATAGTGCCTCGCCCAAGCGTAATGGATGAAGAAAAGAATGGTCAGCTTTCGGTCATTGAGTTTAAAGAAAAAGATTGGAAACGCCCGGTCGGCGTCGTTTTTCGAAGCGATCGGGAATTGTCACTTGCTGCCAAGAAGTTTGTAAAATTGTTAGAAAAAGTACCCAGCTAAAAGGATTGATTGCGTATGAGAACAACTTCGGAAAATCAACCGCGTAGCGCTTCCCCATTTAATTGATAGCCATGAACGTTAACGGTGAGGTTGCATCCATTCCATTGAGTGCGCGTTTTAACATCGGCACAAGGCCTTCAGCTTCCATATATTCCCTTCCGAGAAGCCGGCGATATCTCTTTCGTTTATCCTTTCCCGTGAGTTCGTTTAACATTCCTCTGCAAAACGCTTTAGTAATCTCCGGGTCAAACTGCGTTCCTGAATTTCTGCTAAGGTCCTCGACGATTTCATAAGCGTGCCGACGCCGTTTGTAGGGGCGATCAGTGGTCATTGCGTCAAAAGAATCGGCAAGACTAACGACCTTTGCGATATATGGAATCTCTTTATCTTTTAAGCCATCCGGATAACCCCGGCCGTCCAATCTTTCGTGATGATATTTCGCAGCCAAAGGCACATCGGTATATGGATGATGAATCGGCAACAAAATGTCGTAACCAACTGCCGGGTGCTTATTTAATTCGGCCGATTCTTTGGCGTTGATCCTATAAGGGGCGTTGATTATACTTCGCTCGACCGTCAACTTCCCGACATCATGTAAATATCCGGCAACGGCAGCGCCTTCGACCTCTTCTTCGCTCCAGTCCAGTTCTTGCGCAATTATCTCTGAATACTTCCCTACTCTAACCGAATGTCCCTCGGTATATTTATCTTTGCGGTCGATCGCATTGGCAAAAGCTTTTACCGTGTCGCTGTATGTAAGCCGCATCGCATCATAGAGCCCGCGATTTTCATCCGCTTTTCGTTCGAGCTCTACCATCAGATTTCGCTGATGAATTCCGACCCCAATATGTCGTGACATCGCCCTAACAATCTCGCGATCCGTGCTGTTATAAGGTTCGCCGGAGGCTTTTTCGCCGAGAAAAACCATTCCGACTAAATCGTCACGGATAATCAAGGGCATAATAATTTCGATATTCTTACGTTCCAGAATCCTTTGGTAGCGCTGGAAAAATACCAGCATTTTTGCCTGGCTGATCTCGATTTCGCTCATTCCCGCGCTGAGAAATTCCTGCTCATCGGAAATATCAATAGCCGCGCTCAAGGGAAAATCGTCACCGAGGCCCCGGGCCGCAAGAAAATTGAGTTCGTTACCGTATTTTGAATATCTTGCGATTCCGCCACGCATTATAGCCAAAGATCCGAGGAGCAAATGGAGAGATGTCCGGATCATTTCCTGAAAGTTGTTTTTATGCGCAACTTCCTGTCCCAAATCAGCTAAAGCGGAAAATGCGTGGATTAATTTTTGTTGGTTTTCTGGCATGATTTCAAAAATATGGGGACGTTAGATGTCGAGAAATTGAGAAATCGCTTGGAAAAACTAGCGAAAGATCAGATAGAAATTTGCACGTGATTTGTCAGTCCCAACATCTCAAAAAGCTGTGACGTATCCCGATTTACCTCAGAAAATACTACCTCAGTTCCGGAATTCACAGCGGCATCTATAACGCCCAATAGGATTGAAACCCCAATGCTGTTAACAATTTCCGTGTTTTTGAAGTTGACGATAAGCGTCTCGCAGCCGCCTTCGATTTGCCGACGACATTCCCGTTCGATCCTTTCACCGGAAATCTTATTTAGGTAATCACTTGCGAAAACGATAGCGGTTTCGCCTTTGGTTTTTGTTCCTAGAGTTGTATTCACAGTTTTATTTTTTAAGTTTGATTGTGGATGGAATTAGAGATGGTATTACCTGAAAATTGCTTTCAAACGTTTTGGGGCGTTCAACCAATCTCTAAACAAGTCTTTAGATCACGCAACCTAAAGTAATACTTTAACGAATGCTTGTCAACTGTTTTTTTCTTACTTTGTCGAAACATGATTGCTATATGATTGGTAATAGCAGTCTGGCAAAGGTAAATGATCCAGGATCATCAATAAGGCTGTATTATTCCATAGCTTGAAAATAGCTCGGCATTCTTTCTCGCGCGATAGTATTCCAACGAGGAATTTTGAGAAATCATTTGACCTTCATTTTACGAATTGAAATTTCTTGAGTACAACTACATCTGTTTCATAATCATTAGCAATTCCCGCTTTCCACGCTTTTTGACTATGGTCTTCATTTATAAGACAAACCCGGCTTTGTGTTCGCCGTCTTTTACTTCCCAAATGAACGCGATCTTTTCGATTATTACGTAAGCCACTCGCTCTTCTTCATCGCGCAAATACAAGATTCCATCTTTGATGTCCACAACGTCGCCGCGGACAACTGCGCTTGTTCCACACGAAATATCTACCTGTTTACCCATCAATTGTTTTAGAAAATGATCCATAGTTTCTCCAGCCCGTCTATATTCTATTTCGATGCCCCGCCAGTCTGCCCGACGTTCCCCATTTACTTGTTTGTTGTGCAGCAGATTTGTTTTTCGTGCTTCCTTTTTTCTCACCAAACGCAATTGCTGCCGCAATGATAGCCATATCCAGTTGCGTTTGATCGATACGCTTTTCCTTCTTACGCTTATTAAACGCTCCGATAAAACCTGTGTCTAAAGCGCCCTCTTTAAACACTTCATCGTCCATTATCTCGCGAAAAAACGGTAGTGTGGTTTTGATTCCTCCAACGTCGTACTCCTCTAACGCCCGACGCATCCGGTCGATCGCTTCATTGCGGTCTCTACCGAAAGCGCAAAGTTTTGAGATCATCGGATCGTAATAGATCGATACTTCCGAACCTTCATAGACGCCGCCGTCATCGCGCACACCGTTTCCCTGTGGGAGACGAAGACGCGTGATCTCACCCGGCGAAGGAAGAAAATCGTTATCGGGGTCTTCGGCATAGACGCGACATTCGATCGCGTGCCCGCGTATCGAAACATCATCCTGAGAAAACGAAAGTTTTTCTCCATTTGCAACGCGTATCTGCTCACGCACGAGATCAATTCCAGTTACTAATTCGGTTACCGGATGTTCAACCTGAAGGCGCGTATTCATTTCTAGAAAATAGAATGATTTATCAATATCCGAAACCAAAAACTCAACCGTACCGGCACCAACATAATTTACGGCTTTAGCAACCTTTACGGCCTCTGCACCCATTCGTTTGCGCAGTTCGGGGTCGTTTATCGGCGACGGTGCTTCCTCAATAACCTTTTGATGCCTCCGCTGTATCGAACATTCGCGTTCGCCCAAATGAACATGATTTCCGTGGGTGTCGCTCATGATCTGAATTTCTATATGCCTCGGGCGAACGATCGCTTTTTCTATGTAGACCGCATCATCGCCAAAACTCGCCAATGCTTCGGCCTTAGAATTTTCAAATCCGGATCTCAGTTCGCTTGCATCCGTTACGAGCCGCATTCCTTTTCCGCCGCCGCCCGCGGATGCCTTGAGCATCAACGGATAACCAAAGCTTTCGGCAACCTCCCTTGCTTCCGCATGATCCTTGAGCGGAGCGGTCGTACCGGGCACGATTGGACACCCCGCCGCGATCGCGATCTTCCGCGCAGAGATTTTTCCGCCCATTCCTTCCATAGCTTCCGGAGGGGGACCAATAAAAGTAATGCCCGCTTTTTCCACTTCTCGCACAAAGTCAGCATTCTCAGACAAAAACCCGTACCCGGGATGGATCGCTTCAGCTCCCGTTTCTTTCGCCACTTCCAAAATCTTATCGGCGCGTAAATAACTTTCGTTTGACGGAGGATTCCCTATCAGGAAGGCTTGATCAGCCATTCTGACGTGGAGCGCATCTTTATCTGCTTCAGAATACACAGCAACCGTGGCAATTTTCATTTCCCGGCACGCGCGAATAACGCGAACGGCGATTTCCCCTCGATTTGCGATCAGAATTTTCTTGAACATAATCTCTGCGCGGCGCTATACCAAGATCGAATTATGGTGATTTCGCGGATCAAACCTTACCACAACCTGTGCACCCGGAGCATACTTTAAACGGTCAAGCCGTTGTTCGTCGGTCAAGATCTCAGACGACTCAAAATCCACCCCCTGAATGCTGTAAATATAGTGCGCGATCTCTTCACCCGATCCGTTAATTTCGGTTTCAACAATTACGGCATCGGACATTCTTCCAAACTGAAGCAGTTTTTGTCGTCTTGCTTCGGGCGAGTTATCAATTTTTTTCCGTCTTAAAAAGTTAAAGAATCCCATATTAGTCAATTATGAGGGGCGGTTTATTATATCTACTCCTAAGTTTATTTGCAGCAGCGAGCACTGTTGGCCGCTTGATTATCTTTGCTTCAAGGGGACGCTTACCCGGAATATCAAGCATTATCAAACCCAATAGGATCGTAAGAATGCCTTGTCCGGGCACTCCGGGAAGTGATAATGCGATTCCAAGTAAAATCAAAAATACACCGAAAATATTTTTTACTATAACGGCTCCCCAGCGAACCAGCCAAGGACTATTCGGCATAAAATCTTGTTTGTAGTGCGAGCTAAAATAATTTGCCGGGATTTTTACCAAAACAAGGGCGATCGCAGCAAAACTTATCGCAAACGAGAATAGGAAAATACCCACCCCAATCGCGATTCCCTGCCAGGACAATGAATGCCAATATTGAGAAAGCCAAGTCATTCTTTTTCGAGTTTTTCGTTGCTACCGAGCGTGGCCTCAAGTTTCCTAAATTCCTTCCAAGTGTGAAACATACGGTGAATAAAGGTCCATGTAGAACCAATCGCTAATACCCAGAGCACTTGCGGCATTCGGTTGAAAAGGAAAAAATCTGAATCCCAGTTCCAGGTTGAGAGTGCGCCGATTATCAAGAGCACGATCCTTTCCGGACGCTGCAGAAACCCAACATTTGCTTTCACGCCCAAACTATCAGAGCGTGCCGCAGTATAACTAACCATAACCGAGCTCATCATTGCGAGCCCGGCAAGAAATACGTTTGTCACGGATCTTTGGGGAGTGTTGCTGGCATAAAAAACGATGATTCCGATAAAAGCGATCATGTCCGAAACGCGATCAAGCGATGAATCCAAAAACCCGCCAAATCGCGTTACATTTCCGGTAAGACGCGCGACATTTCCATCGAGCATATCGAAAATGGTTGCGATTATTAGAACGATACCCGCCCAGAAAAATTGACCGATCCCGAATAGCAAACCGCACGCAACCGCTATCATCACGCCGATCACGGTAAGAATATTGGGATGCACGCCGCCATAAGCAAGCCACCGCACCATTGCGTCAATTATGCGTTTCGCGCCTCGTCCTATGCTCGCTCCAAACATCCTAACTGTTCAGCGTTTCTTGAATATCTGAACCTTATTCTCCTAAATCGTGAATTGTTTCCAGCTTTGCTATCTCGAATGTTCGCCATCCTTTAGGCGTTTTTACCTTAACCTCGTCACCTTCCTCCTTTCCCATCAGAGCCTGCCCGATCGGTGAGGCCGTTGATAATAGTCCTTTGTCGGGGTCTGCTTCCTCCGAAGTGACCAGCTTATATTCGATCTCATCTTCGCGCTCAAGATCGAAAAGCAAAACCTTGGAGCCGTATGCGACCATATCTGTCGGAAGCTTGGAAATGTCAATGGAATCTACCTCGTCCATACGCTGCAAAACCTGTCCGATTCGCGCAGAGACCATGGATTGTCTTTCCATCGCGGCTTTATATTCGGCGTTCTCTTTCAGATCGCCCCATTCTCGCGCGCGGGCAATTTCCTTTGGCAGCTGATTATGTAATTCGTCTTCAAGTTTTGCTAATTCTGCTTTTAGTTTTTTTCTGATTTCCTGCATATATTTAAACCGAAAAACCGACCTCTTCTTAGACTTTAAAATTGCTCCTCATTCGGAGCGGCAAATGAAATCCCGATATCTCGCGCGGTTCGAACCAATTGGCCGGAGACATTGACGGACTTAATATTTGCAATGGCATCTACGAGCGGAACAGTTATGACCTCACCCGATTTCAGAGCAACCATTTGCCCTCTTTCTCCGCTTGCAAGAGAACGCACAGCTCGCGCGCCAAAATTCGTTCCCAACATACGGTCAAATGCATTTGGACTCCCACCCCTTTGTAGATGACCAAGTACAACGCACCGCGATTCTTTTCCCGTCACCTGTTCAACGTGTTTTCGGACGTATTCACCAATACCGCCAAGACGAAGCTCTTCGGCGTCCAAATAAATTTCGTTTTTACCTACTTCCACTGCCCCTTCCGCGACGACTATATTTGTAAACAGCGAACCGCCTTTTTCGCGGTCATAGACCTTTTTAATTAGCGAATCAAATGAAAATGGAATCTCGGGGATCAAAATCACATCCGCACTACCTGCGAGCCCGGCCTCTAGTGCGATCCACCCGGTATTTCGCCCCATAACCTCAAGGATCATGACCCGGTCGTGAGACGCAGCGGTCGTATGCAAACGATCGAGCGCCTCCGTCGCAATATCAATAGCTGTCCTGAAACCAAATGTCAGTTCTGTCGCCGACAGATCATTGTCTATAGTTTTCGGAACTCCGACAACCGGAAATCCCCTTCGATGAAATTGTTCAGCGATCGCGAGCGTTCCTTCGCCTCCGATCACGACAAGGGCTTCGATCTTGTTTCTCTTCAAATTATCGAGGGCTTCATCGATCGGCATATCGGGTATGATCATTTCGCCGTCAATGATCTTGCAGAAACTTCCCTTATTGCGCGTCCCGAGTATCGTTCCGCCGCGCGGAAGAATTCCGCTTACGGTTTTCGTCGTTAGCTTTCGTAGTTGCGGTTCTCCGATTATCCCTTCGAAACTGTCTTCGATTCCGATGCACCGCATATTGAATTCGCCAATTGCGGTTCGAACAGCAGCCCGGATAACTGCGTTCAGTCCCGGGGCGTCACCACCGCCCGTAAGTATGCCGATTTTTTTATACATATGAAAAAAGAGCCCCGAAAGTAAGAAGTTATTCTACTCTAAGAACTCGCGTTTACTAAATTGTTAAGGCTTATTTTCCGCCTACTCTAGAGGGTTCGTGATATTCACCGTATTCCGGATAATCAATTGTTTCAAAACTTCCGGGACGCGTGTTGTGTGTAAACATTTTTAGCGCATCTTTAAGCACATTCTTTTGAAGTTCTTTCATATTCGGTTTCCCAAGCGAATTCCCAATCTTGAAACCCTTTGGATAAAGCGCTCTCGGTGGACGCATCTGCGCGGAAACTTCCGGACTAACAGTAATCAGTAAAGTCGGCGTACCCCTCATCTCAATTTCTCTTTGAACCGCGACGACCGTGCGGTGGCAAACATTTGGTCAGCCGCCGGTTAAGATCACAGCGTCCGCACGCGAACCACGGTCAATTTCATCGGCGATCTGGGGCGCTGTTTCCTCGTACATGTCTTTTAGGAGCATTGTGTATCCCATGTAACCGACGTGTTTTCGGGCGATACCACCAATGAAACCTTCGTCTTTAAGTTCGCGCAAAATGTCTATCGGAAAAACAACATTTATATCCGCATCCGCGTCTTCATGGTTGTAATGATGATGTGTGACCATTAGATCAGACGACTGGATGTTTTCATCCATAAGACGGTACGTTAAATCGCCGAGTTCGTCGGCGATATTGAAAGCATCCTGATCTTTCCTGTGAACGCCCGCGGCCGTGACAATTGATATAGTCGCATGACTCAAGTCTTTATCAAATGGCGTAAATGGAACACATTTTCTCGCAATGACTGACATACTTATAAAATAGTCGTTGGTATATTGACCCGAAATATTTAAGCTAAAATGCTTTCGCAACCCGTAGAGTTATCTAACGAGAGCGGATAATCTTAGTGATAAAAAAAACACGGTGCCGGAAGATAATTCCCAAAAATGACCCCGATCTGAAAGTCAGAAAATAAATTTGTTTGTTTACTTAGCTTTCAAATTACGGATAGCGTAGTAGTTATGAGTTTAATAGTCAAAGCATTTTTGAGCCGCTTGACATGAATTTGAAATAGAACTATTCTAAGTCTAAATACTAATATGAAAAACGTAATGGAAGATATCACAAGTCTGGGATTGACCAAACAGCGTCAAGCTGTGCTCGGCGCGATTCGAAAATCAGAAAAACATTTAACAGCCAATGAGGTCTTTGAGGCCGCCCGCAGACTCCTTCCGAGCATCTCGTTTGCTACCGTATACAATTCTTTAAACTATTTGAAGACCGAAGGATTAATCTCCGAGATTCGGTTTGGAACGGATGCAAAGCTTTATGATAGAAATCTTAAAAAGCACGATCATGCGATCTGCAACAACTGCGGAAAACTGGTTGATATGGAAGTAAACCTGCCGAAGGGACTGCTTGAAGCTGCTGCTAATCGATCTAATTTCCAGGCGGAATCGATCGAATTAACGCTTCGCGGCCTATGTCCTGATTGCAGCAGCTGACAAGCGGCCGGCATTTCATTAGCTACGAAGAACAGATAACAAAATTTCAAACAAAAAAATCAACAAATATTAAAGAGGTAAACAAAACGATGGGAAATGAGACACATTCAGGAGACTCAACAAATGGCAATGCTTTGGATACTAACGAATCAAGCCGTTGTCCTTTTACCGGCAAAGTTCACAAGTTTAGTGCGGGAGCGGGCACATCGAACCGTGACTGGTGGCCGCAGCAGCTAAATTTAGATATCCTCCGGCAACATTCTGCACGTTCGAATCCTATGGGTTCGGATTTCAATTATGCCGAGGAATTTTTATCCCTGGACCTAAATGCAGTAAAACAAGACATTTTTGATTTAATGACCAATTCGCAGGATTGGTGGCCCGCGGACTACGGCCATTACGGACCGCTATTCATACGAATGGCTTGGCATAGTGCCGGCACCTATCGTATCGGTGACGGTCGCGGCGGTGCAGGCAGCGGTACTCTGCGTTTTGCTCCGCTCAACAGTTGGCCGGACAATGCGAATCTTGATAAAGCGCGGCTGTTGCTATGGCCTGTCAAGAAGAAGTACGGCAGAAAGCTCTCTTGGGCGGACCTGATGGTTCTTACCGGCAACTGTGCGCTTGAATCAATGGGATTCGAGACCTTTGGGTTCGGAGGCGGTCGAGAGGATGTCTGGGAATCCGAAAGTGACACATATTGGGGTTCTGAAAGCGAATGGTTGGGCGACGAACGATATACCGGAGAACGGGACCTCGAGAATCCGCTGGCCGCTGTTCAAATGGGATTGATCTATGTAAATCCGGAAGGTCCAAATGGAAATCCTGATCCGGTTGCGGCAGCCCATGACATTCGCGAGACGTTTGGACGAATGGCGATGGATGATGTGGAAACTGTAGCACTAATTGCAGGCGGACATACATTTGGGAAAACACACGGTGCTGCTGATCCGGGAGAGCATATCGGTATGGAACCGGCGGGTGCGAGCATCGAGGAGCAAGGTCTTGGTTGGAGAAATACGTTTGGTAGTGGAAATGCGGAAAATACAATTACCAGCGGAATCGAAGGAGCATGGACTAAAACACCGGCGCAATGGAGCCACGACTATTTCGAACACCTGTTTGGCTTCGAATGGGAATTGACCAAGAGCCCCGCAGGTGCAAATCAGTGGAAACCGAAGGATGATGGCGGTGCAGGATCTATTCCCGATGCCCATGACCCTGCTAAGAGCCATGCACCATTTATGCTTACAACCGACCTTTCCCTCAGAATAGATCCGGCATACGAGAAGATTTCTAGACGATTTCATGAGAATCCAGAAGAATTTGGAGAGGCATTCTCACGGGCTTGGTTCAAACTCACCCACCGCGACATGGGACCAAAAGTTCGCTATCTCGGACCCGAAGTACCGGAAGAAGATTTGATCTGGCAGGACCCGATCCCGAAAGTTAATCACGAATTGATCAACGATCAAGACATTTTCGCGTTAAAGGGCAAAATCCTTGCTTCAGGTTTGTCGGTTTCGCAGCTCGTTTCGACCGCCTGGGGATCCGCTTCTACTTTCCGTAGTTCTGATAAACGCGGCGGCGCAAACGGCGCAAGGATTCGCCTGGAACCGCAAAAAGATTGGGAAGTTAATAACCCGTCCCAGCTTGCGAAGGTGTTGTCGGCTCTCGAGGGAATTCAAAAAGAATTCAATGACGCACAGTCGGGCGACAAAATGGTTTCGCTCGCTGACTTGATCGTTCTTGGTGGAAGTGCCGGAATTGAGAAAGCCGCGCGAGATGCCGGTCATGACGTAACTGTGCCGTTTATGCCCGGACGTGCCGATGCTTCGCTCGAACAAACCGAAGTAGATTCGTTCAGGTATCTTGAACCGGTTGCGGACGGATTCCGCAATTACAAAAAGGCTCAGGACACCGTTGCCGCAGAAAAACTATTAGTTGACCGGGCACAACTGTTAACGCTGACTCCCGGAGAAATGACAGTCCTGATTGGCGGAATGCGTGCACTTGCAGCAAACTACGACGGATCGACACATGGTGTTTTTACAGATCGCCCCGGAACTCTGACCAACGACTACTTCTTAAACCTGCTTGATTTCAATACGACTTGGAAAGCGACTTCTGATGATCAAGAACAATTTGAAGGTCGTGATCGAAGAAGCGATGAAATGAAATGGACGGGTACTCGTGCGGATCTGATTTTTGGCTCAAATACCGAACTCCGGGCAATAGCTGAAGTTTACGGATGTGATGACGCTGAAGGGAAATTTGTAAATGACTTTGTGGCGGCGTGGACTAAGGTTATGAATCTTGACCGCTTCGATGTGAAATAATTCTCCGTGCTGTTGGCATCAAGGTTGACCGTTTTCTCTCGCAATTTTGGTTGAGTTTTGTTACAGCCTGATAGCATTGATTGAAAATTATCAAAAGTTAAAGGTGACTCGAAATCGGGTCACCTTTTTTATTTCTCAATTCCCCGTTACACAAGCACGGCCTGAAGCGCGGCGAAAAAGTCAGAACTAAACTCATACGAACCTCTATTTATTTGTTATATTTAGCGTCGCATATCGGAATGAATAGGTTCACTCTGACTTTTACTTTCGTTTAGTCTTACTTCTTGGTCTTGCTTACAATGGCATAAATGGTAAGACCTAAAGCAGCACCCAAGCCTCCTCCTAGCGCTCCACCGAGAATACCGCCAAGTCCGAGAACGATTCGGACAAATAGCATACCGATTAAAACGCCGACCGCAATGCAGATCACCTGAGTTATATCAATTGACTTTTTATCGCTCATAGTTTTACTCCCTTTTTTTGCCTTTTGATGAAATAAGGGCGCAAAAGCCCAGGTCTAAACCTATTCTCTTATGCCCCATCTTTCTGAAACCCAGATTTTATAAGTTTTTCAGAACATCAAACAGTTTTTCGTTATCCGGCTGATCGCTGAGTTCGTGGATTTCTTTAAAAACGATTTTTCCATCCTTATCAATTATGAACAGAGCACGTTTGCTTATTCCGATATCTTCCATCCAGACATCGTAACTTTTGATAACTTCACCCTTTGGATGAAAGTCCGCAAGAAGGTCGTACGTAATCCCACCTAAAGATTTTGCCCAAGCAACGTGGCTTGGGACCGAATCAACTGATATACCCAAAACTTGGGCATCATATCCTTCGAAGCGTTCTTTGTCCGCTTCATAGGACGACATTTGCGTCGTTCAAACACCCGTCCAATCCAGAGCGTAGAACGCGATTACAACATTTTTGCCTCGCAGATTTGAGAGTTTCACTTTCGTATCACCGCCAAGGTGCGAAGCCAACTCAAAATCTGGAGCACTATCTCCAACGTTTAACATTAGATTTGCGTCTCCTTCTATTTATATTTGTTTCAACAGCTTAAGATTATATTCTGATCGTTCTAAATTCAAGTGCGACCTACGTGATCGGTTTATTCGCGGCCATTATCGTTTCAACGAGTTTTGCAGCTTCGGGAATCGCGTCAACCGCCTTCAAAACCTGCGGATCATTTTCAAGCAGCACTTGAAAACCGGCTTCACCCGAGTATCTTGCGGTTGCGATTTGTTCCCTCAAACGTGCCTTCGCATAATTCGATTGAGATTCAATATTGGCTCGTGTCAATCCGTTTTTCGGTTCCTTCACGGTAAAATCTACAAACGCATTAAGTAACTTATCGTCGATTTGGAGATCATTTCGGGCAATCTTTATGAGAAAGCTCTGCTTTTCCGTCTTATATGATTCAAATCCTTTGATCTTGCCGGCTACGAGTGTGCGCGTGAAGAAAAATGCCGATTCCGTTATTCGAAAACGCAAATCGTTGAAAGCCAGACCCGGAGCTTTTAAATCAGGTTCGATTCCTCGACCGCCGTAAAAGGTTCTTCCACCGGCTGTCTTCACTGCTTTTCCAACAGGAGTTTCTCCAGGCTTCGCATTATTTCCATCTTGAGACGCGGCGTCAGTATCGCTCCCGTCGCTATGTGTAAAATATTGATAGATCGAACCATTAGAATAATCTCGCTGCAGAGAACGCCCGTACGGCGTGTAATATCGTGCGGTAGTAAGCGTCAAACCGGTACCGTAAGGAAGCGGAAAAACTTTCTGCACCAATCCTTTTCCAAAGCTTTCGCTTCCGACCACAAGCCCGCGCCCGTAATCCTGAATCGCGCCCGCGACGATTTCCGAAGCCGATGCCGATCCGCCATTTATCAAAACTACCAATGGAAAATCGTGAACATTATTGCCCGTAGCTCTTAAATCTCTCGACTCCGAATATTTCGAACGACCTTTAACCGAAACCACAGTTTGTCCGCGCGAAACAAATCGGCTAACGACTTCAATTGCCTGCGGCAAAAGGCCCCCGCGATTTCCACGCAAGTCCAAGACAAGACTCTTCATTCCCGAACTCTCGAGCTCAGAAATTGCGCTGTCCAATTCGCTGGCCGTAGTTTCCTGAAAACCGCCTGAAAGCCCGACGTATCCTACGTTATTTTCGAGCATGAAGTAATTTCGAATCGAAGGAAGGGGCACCCCGCCGCGAAATATTTCAAAATCCATTGGCTTTGAAGCGCCGATTCGTTCGATCTTGACGTCAACCGGCTTTCCTTGTTCGCCTCTTACATTTTTCGAAACATCGCTGCTCGTCCATGTCTCTGCGCTCTTACCATCTACCTCGACAAATTTGTCACCATACCTTAACCCGACCTTATCCGCCGGTGTTCCGGGAATCACGGATTGAACATAGACACCGTCTCTATGCTGTAAGATCGAAACACCGATGCCGTAGAATTGCGATTGCTGCTCTTCATAAAGTTTTCTAAACTCATCTCTGGTGAAAAACGATGAATGGGGATCAAGTGTCCAAAGCATTCGCTGGATAGATTTATCCAAGATCTCTTCGTGTTTGATCTCATCGGAATAATTGTCATCGATTACGTTTAGCGCTTCTGCATAATCACCGGAAACCGATTCCCTGGTTATCCCGGAGTTATTGGACGACCGTTCGGGAAGTCTGCCAAATACTCCGCCGATAAGCGCGCCGATACCGATCAAAACTATTGAAATTATTACGAATTTTTTGTTCATATATACTACTTCCGCTTAAAAATATACCATATTGCCGACCAATTCTCGCCCTTCGCGCATGCCCATAAACTCATCTGTCAATTTACAAAAAAAAGCCGGCGATTTAACATATATTATTTTACTATGGGCATATCCCTCTCGATCATTGTTCCCGCATACAACGAAGAAGCACGACTTGGTGAATCTGTTCGTAAAATTCTTGCGTTTATCCAAGCACAAAAGATCGAAGCTGAGCTTATAGTTGTTGACGATGGCTCAACCGATCAGACTGCGGAAGTTGGTCGAAAAGTCTGCGCCGAGTTTCCTGATCTCAAAACGAATGTCATCCGCTACGATGAAAATCGCGGTAAAGGTTTTGCAGTAAAAACAGGGATGCTCGCTGCGAAAGGTGATATTTCTTTGTTTAGTGATGCCGATCTTTCGACGCCGATCGAGGAATATTCAAAGCTAATCGACCCAATAAAAGATGGCGAATTTGACGTCACCTTTGGCTCGCGAGCACTTGACCGAACACTCATTGGCGAACATCAGCCCTGGCGCCGCGAACAAGGCGGAAAAGTCTTTAATCTTTTCGTGAGAAAACTTACGGGTCTTCCTTTCTGGGATACACAATGCGGCTTTAAGGCTTTTAGAATGGATAAATTCAGGCCGTTGTTGGAAAATATGACCATCGACCGATTTGGATTTGACGTTGAATTTCTATACGCCGCAGATCATTCCGGTTTAAGGCTAAAAGAGATCCCGGTTCGTTGGAACAATGACGAGCGAACAAAAGTCAGCATCTTCCGAGACAGTATTCGAATGTTTTCGGAAGTCAGAGAAATTCGGAAAAATGCAAAGAGTGGCGTCTACCGGTGATTTCGTACTTTCAACCACGATCCAATTTGAATAATCTTCGATAACTTTCCCTTATTTCTTACTCTGTGTTCTCTGTGAGCTCTGTGGTAAATTACCTTTATGTCCGCAAAATTAAATGTAAACATCGATCATGTAGCCACTATTCGCGAGGCGCGTAAAACCATCGAACCAAGCATTATTACTGCCGCCGTCATATGCGAACAAGCCGGGGCCGACGGCATTACGGTTCATATTCGCGGGGATCGGCGACACATTCAGGACCGCGATATTTCGCTTCTGCGTGAATGCGTAACAACGTATTTAAATGTTGAGATGGCAGCAAACGAAGAAATGCTGAAGATCGCTATGGCGACGATGCCTGACGCGGTTTCGCTTGTTCCCGAAAGTCCAAACGAAATTACAACCGAAGGTGGTCTAGATGTTGTAAAAAACATTTCGCCAGTGCGTGCGATGGTAAAACGTCTTCGAGACGCGGGTATTTTTGTCAGCATATTCCTCGATCCGGAAGAGGACCAAATCGAAGCGGCACGTTCAATCGGCGCCCAGCAAGTCGAATTGTGCACTGGCGAATACGCGAAGCTAACGTTGGGTGGTAAATCCGCACACGGAGAAGGCGCAAGAAATGCCGCCCGCGAAGTGAAAAGAATTCACGACGCCGCAGTTCACGCAACCGGGGTGGGTCTTAAGGTCGCGGCCGGACATGGATTGACATATAGAAACGTTGGCGCGCTTGCTGCGGTCTCTGAGATCTCCGAGTTCAATATCGGTCACAATATTATTTCGAGAGCTGTTTTTACCGGTCTACATGGTGCTGTTGAGGAGATGATCGAGAAGATCAGGTTGGGTTAAAAAAAGATTTCAAATTTCAGATCGAGAAAACCCCTAAAATGTGAATTCGGCATAATAAGCATTGGGAATCTCGAGCAGAATGAATTATTACCCGCTGAGGAGGAACTCAGTTCACGTTAGAGCAATTCGCCTTCCGTGTATATTCGAATCAAGATCAGGTGCTCACATCAACGTTTTGACAATAATGCCGGAATCAAACTATTCTCAAATCGACACTTCATTGGACAATTTACCGAATCAACAACAGGACCTGAAATGTTTCGACCGCAAATATTCTTATGAACTACGGCTTTGTAATTGATAACCGCAAATGTATTGGTTGCCACGCTTGCACGGTGGCTTGTAAATCGGAACACGATGTCCCGATCGGCGTAAATCGGACGTGGGTAAAATACGTCGAAAAAGGCGAGTTTCCCGACACACGCCGGCTCTTTAACGTAATGCGCTGTAACCACTGCGCCGATGCGCCCTGCGTAGAAATTTGTCCGACCGAAGCGCTCTACACACGCAAAGACGGCATTGTGGATTTTGATGATCGCCGCTGCATTTCCTGCAAAGCCTGTACACAAGCATGTCCGTACGATTCGATCTATATAAACCCCGACACATTCGTTGCCCAAAAATGTAATTACTGCTCGCATCGAACCGATATAGGATTAGAGCCCGCGTGCGTAGTAGTTTGTCCCGAACACGCCATAATTTCGGGCGATATGGATAATCCAAAGACGGAAATTTCGCATCTTCTGGCGCGTGAAACGGTATCGGTCCGCAAACCCGAAAAGGGCACTAATCCAAAACTTTTTTATATAGATGGTGATCGTATCGCACTAAACCCAACAGCAACCGAAGTTGAAAGTGATTATATGTGGTCGAGCCAAACCGGCGGAGTCGGGAAATACGCAAAATACGCTGATGCGAGAAAGGAACAAAACAAACACAAGATCGGAACTCAAAAACAATCGGCGCTTGTCCAAATTGAGCCGAGAAATAAGAAAGTAAAACGGGTGTATGATGCTCCATCGAAGGGTGTTTTATGGGGATGGGAAGTTTCGGCGTACATTTTAACTAAAGCGATCGCCGCAGGCGCGTTCCTGATCCCAATTCTAGCCGGGATGTTCTTCTATCAGGTTCCCGATGCCCTAAAACAGATCGGTGCCGTGGTCGCATTCATTTTCCTAGGTTTAACTGGAATTCTTCTTATAAAAGACCTCGGGCGCCCCGATCGATTCTTGTATGTGTTGTTCCGCCCTCAATTTAAATCCTGGCTATCGCGGGGCGCTTATATCATTACGATCTATGGCGCGATCCTTACCGCATGGCTGATCGCCTCATTTTCGGGTTATGGACATCTTCTGAAATATATTGAGCCCTTTGGAATAATCTTTGCGCTACTTTCGGCCGTTTACACCGCGTTTCTTTTTGCTCAGGCAAAAGGACGAGACTTTTGGCAATCTCCGATGCTCGGGCTCCATATGATCATCCATTCAATCATGGCTGGCCTTGCCGTATTTTTGATCTCAACCTTCTACCTGAAATTCAATATCGGATTAGTTTGGGTGCTGACATCGATTTCGGTGGCGGTTTTGGTATTTCACTTGATCACGCTTGCGATCGAACTTACTACAACGCATTCAACCGAAGACTCCCACAAAACGGTTGAGCTGATCACAATCGGAGAATACTCAAGCGCGTTTTGGTTTGGGATGATCATCGTTGGAAACATTATCCCGGGTGTGATGCTAACCCTGACTGATGATTATGTGGCATCGGCCGTAAGCGGAATGTTGATCCTGATCGGCCTCGGCTTCGCCCAGCACATATGGGTACAAGCACCGCAGGAAATTCCATTGAGCTAGGAGAAGATTGCCCGCTAATTACGCGAATAACGCCAATTCAAGAATAATAATTTATGGTTGAATTACTGTATAAAATCGAAAGCTATAAAATTATTGGTGCCTGTTTCGAGGTTTACAATCAAAAGGGATGTGGATTTACGGAGCAGGTATATCAAGAATGTTTGGAGATTGAATTTGAACTCGAACAAATTCCGTTCATCTCGCAGCCGAAAGTAGAATTAGAGTACAAGGGTCAACGATTAAGGCAACATTTTGTTCCTGACTTCGTCTGTTTTGACCAAATAATTATTGAAATAAAAGCGGTTGAAAGTTTAGGCAATCCTCACAAATCCCAGGCAATTAACTACCTAAAAGCAACGAACTTCAAACTTGCTTGGCTCGTAAATTTTGGTAGATCTAGTGGACTAGAACGAGAAAGACTGGCAAATGACCGAAACAGTAGCAGGAGTTTGAAGGAAGATCTCGCGAGTTGGCAACCATGAAGCCGAGTATTACCAAAGTATTTCTTTTTTTATTAGCGCAGATTATCGTAATTAGCGGGCAACAAATTTGTTTATGAAACACAAACCATCATTCATCGAGAGCATCGCCGAAAAGCTCGGCATTATTGATAATCTCCACGCAGAGATAGAGCATGAAATTCCACGTCTTAATGAACCCGGTGAACTTACAAATTATCCACCGCCGGAGCAATGGGATGATTGGACGGAGTATGAGGCAAAGAGCGGGCATCGGCGCGAGAAGAAGAATTATCAAATCGTGCCGACCACTTGTTTTAACTGCGAATCGGGTTGCGGATTGCTAAGCTATGTTGATAAAGAAACGATGAAAGTCCGCAAGTTTGAGGGGAATCCTTATCATCCGGGATCGCGCGGGCGGAATTGTGCGAAGGGTCCGGCGACTATCAATCAGATCAATGATGTTGACCGCATCTTGTATCCGCAAAAAAGGGTTGGGACGCGCGGTGCTGGCGAATGGGAGAGAGTTTCCTGGGATGAAGCTTTGGATGATATCGCGGGGCGGATTCGAAAGGCTCTGCAGGAAGAGCGTAAAAACGAGGTGGTCTATCACGTCGGTCGTCCGGGACACGAGGGTTTTATGGACCGAGTCTTGCAATCCTGGGGCGTCGACGGACATAATTCGCACACAAATATCTGTTCGGCGGGTGCAAGATTTGGCTATGCGATCTGGCACGGTGCTGACCGACCTTCGCCCGATCATGCTAATGCACAGTTTATTTTGCTGATCTCGGCTCACCTCGAATCGGGGCATTACTTCAATCCGCACGCCCAACGCATCATGGAAGGCTTGATGAACGGCGCGAAAATGTGTGTGATGGATCCGCGGCTTTCGAATACCGCTTCGATGGCGGATTACTGGATGCCGACGCAGCCCGGAAGCGAAGCCGCCGTGCTTCTCGCTATGGCAAATATCTTGCTTCAAGAAGATATGTACAACGCCGATTACATGAAAAACTGGGTGAATTGGCGCGACAGTCTGAGGGAACTACGTCAGAACCGCCTGCGTGAGCGGGCGGCGGATCCGAACGCGAACGCAATACCGCCCACTGACGCAGGCGGTTCTGACATATCCTTCGAAAATTTCATCGCCGAACTAAAACACCTCTACGCCGAATACACACCGGAATTTGCCGAACAGGAAAGCGGCGCAAAGGCGGAGATGATCCGTGAGATCGCGATAAAGATCGGTGAAGCCGGAACCCGTTTTGCATCGCATAATTGGCGTAGCGCCGGCAGCGGAAATCTCGGCGGCTGGGCGGTTGCAAGATGTCTGCATTTTTTGAATGTTTTGACGGGAAGCGTCGGAACGGTCGGCGGAACGATGCCTTCGGCTTGGAATAAATTCAAACCAAAAGGTTTTTCGACACCGCCCGCACAGAAATTTTGGAACGAACTGCATTTTCCCAATGAATATC
>JBBKXN010000076.1:0-3621 GCA_037969475.1 Pyrinomonadaceae bacterium
CATTTATTCCCGGCGGCGGTTCCACATATCATCCCGTCGTCCTGGGTTCGGCAAGCGTTATTTACGAAGATCGAAATTTAAGCTTAAGTCTGAATAAAGAACATATGTTTTGCACTCCGCTTGATACCTCGCTCGTGGATTGGAACAACGCGGAATCACTCGATTACGGTTTGAACGAATTGGAAAACGCACCCCGCGAAGGTCTCGGGTTTGGAAGTCTCGATGCCGAAATTTCATCGTCAAAACTAAAATCGTGGCAAACCGATTTTGTAATGTGGCTTTATCAAAACAACCCGCTTGAAGTGTTTCAATGCGCTTCGATCGATGCTGTTTCGCAGGATGGCGAAGATGAACGTGCGTTTCGGATCAGAGTTTCGCTTGAAATTCGCGAGAATCGCGATAAATTTGTGGAGAGGATTCGCGAAGATCACGGGAAAGAGATCATTGCGCTGCAGCGCAGCCGGGAACGTGCCGCCGCAAAGGCTGACACGCAATCTTCACAGGCAAGTTCGCAAACCATGAGCACGGTTTTGTCGATCGGTTCGAGCATTCTCGGTTCGCTTTTCAGTTCCCGGAAAAGTTACGGCGGGGTCGTTCGAAGCGCGGGAAGGATCGGAACTGTAATGAAAGAGCGCAAAGAAGCCGCGGCTGCCGAACAATCGCTCGCTGAGGTCGATGCCAGATTGCTCGAACTCGAAGAAGAAATTCAGCAAAAAGTAAGTGATTTTCAAAATTCTGACCTTTTGGAAGTTCAGAAGTTTGAGATATTACCAAAAAAAACCGACATTAACGTAAAACTTCTTGCTTTAGGATGGAAACCGGCTGAATAATAGATTGATGGAATTTGAATCCGAAATCAAATTGGAACGCATAATCAAAGTGCCGATCGAAAAGGTGTTTCAGTATCTGGTTGAAGCCGATAAACTTGAACAATGGTTTTATACTGAATGCAAACTTGACGCGGAAGAGCGAAGCTTTTCATTCTGGTTTGTTTCACGGGAAAAAGATGATCATAATAAGCGCTGTTTCGGAACGATCCTGCGGCTTGAGCCTTTCGAACGACTTGTGCTCGAATGGAGCGACGGCGAATATGAAACGACCGTCGAATTTTCCCTGCGGCAGGTCACGAACAAATGCACTTTCTTATCGCTGCTTCATAACAATTGGTCCGAAGCGGCTAACTACGCGCGGATGAAGCAAAAGAATCAGTGGGATTTTTATCTGGATAATTTGCGCCGAGTTGCCGAAGGACAAAGCGATTTGCGTGAAAAATTTTACTCTCAAGAGGTAAGGAATACTCCTTCAAGTCTTGTTGAAGACATTTAATCCCAAATTACGCATTTGAAAAAACAAACGAAGTTTTTGACATATTTATAGCCCATATCGCAAGATATGGGAAACTGTTAATTAACAAATTGAGCCATTGAAAATGGCGGCATATCAGGTCGTATGCCGCCATTTTCAATGGCTTTTGGCTTCAATCGCGTTTTCCCACAACTTGCGTTGTGGGCTACAAATATATCGTCATTTTCAATGACTTAATTTTGTTCATATCGGGATGCAGATCAGAAATTCAGCGCGATGAAACTTGTTGCTAATTTTCTAACGCATTATCCGGGTTAATATCTATTCCCGGAAAACACCTGAACTATCAATAATTGGAGATAATATTTGATGGGAAGATTGATTTCCGGAATCGCCGCCGGGTTTGCGGCATGGTTTGTGATTTTTGTCGGAACCGATACGATCCTCAAAAAGATTTAGATAACATATGCCGTCAGCAGTGCAACGGTTAGGTATTCAAACACTTTGATCGCTTTGCTTTTGATCGTTTGTATCGGCTGGCCGTTTGCCGCCGGGTATGTTGCGGCGGCGACTTTTTTCGTTTGAACGATTGGAAAAATTTGGCGCTCTGGTTTAATGTCTCGCTTTTGGTTTTGATAACGCCTTTTACAATTCCCGGTGGGTATTTTCGGAAATGACCTTTACGCCGCGAGCTTTAGTATCCTTTCAAATTCCGTTTTCTCGACCGCCAAAACAGAAAGACGCGAATTCCTTAACAAAAGCATGTTTTGCAGTTCTTTTGCCCCTTTTATCTGCTCGAGTGAAACCGCGGTTTTTAGAGATTCCAATGGTTTTATTACAACTGCTGCCCAATCGCCTTCTTTCGCCGTTGGATCGGGAAAAGCTTCCTTTACGATCTCGGCAATTCCGACGACGGCCTTTTCTTTGCCGGAATGATAAAAAAGCGCTTTGTCGCCATTTTTCATATCGCGCATAAAATTCCGCGCCTGGTAATTTCTGACGCCCGTCCAATCGGTTTTCTTGTCTTTCACAAGGTCCGAAAACGAATAACTTTCAGGATTTTGCTTGATCAGCCAATAGTTCATATGCGTAAATTTTTACCATTTTTCGGGTGGTTAATCAACAAACACCTTGCTCGTAACGAGGCAAGGCGTTGGTCGAAATTGTTTCAAATCCTAGCTGCCCTTTTTGAAAAGATCTCCACCGGTAATTGCGCCGACGAAACCGGCGACAGCGTTTGCAAAAAACGTCCATGAGGGGCCATGTGCCTTATTCATCGCGTCGATCAAGCCAACCTCTTCAGCTCCTCTGACAGTAACTCCGGGATCCTGCGCGATCTGCATAAAAGCGATAAGCAATCCAAGTACAAATATGACGATGCCCATATACAGTCCTGATTTTGGATTCTTTGAGATCAATCCGCAAACTGTACCTGCGATTGCGCCGCCGACAAAGAAGAATATAATACTCGGCAAAATCCACGACGTTGTCAGGTCGTAGTTCCCTTCTTGAAACGAACCGGTCTTGCCAAGCAGAACATACAATCCGCTCGATAATATGAATATTGCTGCAAAAGACGCAATGTAACCGACGATAACGCCTAAGATGATTCTTACCATAGCAATATCTCCTTGATTTAGAAAAGTTTTGGGAAATGTTTTGTTCGCACAATAAACCATTTGGTTTATTTTTACCAATTGCAATCCGCGTTTGTCCGCCCGCTTCACACCTTCGAGGAGGTAAACTGCTAGACTTATGGCCCGAATTTGATTATATTCAACGTAAATTTTGAAACGTATTCTACGGAAAATCGTCCTTTTTTCGAGGTTCGATAAGGTAAATCTCCCCTGAAAAACGGGAGTCTTGTTATTTGTTCGAACAATCAGCCGGCGAACCGGACGACGATTGCCGGGCGAGCGCAATTATGAAATTCAAACTCCTTTTACTGTTCCTTTTCGTGTTTGCACCGAATGCTTCCGGTCAATACCGGCTCGCATACAATGTGCAGGTAGATTCCGAAACTGACGATTACGATGTTTATTCGATGAACCTTGACGGTTCGGATAAACGGAACATCACAAATCATAAAGACGTCGCCTGGACATATTACGCGTACAAAGACCGCCTGTTTTTCATCAGCGACCGAGACGCCTGCAAGCGCTGCTATTTTCTTTATGAAATGAAAGCCGATGGATCGAACGTTAAGAAAATCAGCGATCTGCGGCTCGAAGATTCCTGGATGGGAAGCCGCGCTGATGGTGCGGAAATGGTTGTCTCCGCGCGGGTCGGCGACGATCTGCGAATGCAGCTTTTTGT
>JBBKXN010000077.1:0-20267 GCA_037969475.1 Pyrinomonadaceae bacterium
CAAGATGGGTGGACGTGAAGGCACCAAGATGGGCGGACGCGAAGGCACCAAAATGGGTGGACGCGAAGGCACCAAGATGGGTGGACGCGAAGGCACCAAGATGGGTGGACGTGAAGGCACCAAAATGGGTGGACGCGAAGGCACCAAAATGGGTGGTCAACAAGGGTCCAAAATGGGCGGCGGTGGCGGTTCTAGCGCATTTTTCGATAGTTTCGAGATGTTTAAGAATATAGAAACGCCCTGGAATCTATCCGGTTTCACAAAAAAACCAAAGGAAACTTATGAAGAAAAGGAAATGAAAAAGACGACGAGTTAGGTATCTCGTATTTGGATTTTTTTGTGGGCGGCAATCAATTTGCCGCTCTTTTTTGCACCTATTTTCCTGACTGCTAAACGATTTTCTGAGTGACATCCGGAGAAGAAATATAATATGAATGACAATGAATTCCTGGAGATCGAACGCAATTTATCGGCGGCTCTTGAATCCTTCGATTGGATTTCTAGCGCAAAAATATGCGACGAGTTGATTGAAAGAATTGATCGCAGTACAGAACCGTTTTCTTTAAATGTTTCAAAGAGACTGCTCAATGGGCTGCGTCGAAAACGCCGATTCGAACATATGGCGCGAGTTGCGGAAGCAATAATGAGGTCGGGACAAATAGATGCGTTGGTTAAGAGGCAATATGCCCAGAGCCTGATCGATCAGGGATTATTATCGGCAGCCGAGCTTGTTATCCTGGAGATCGAAAATGATGCTGGCGCAGCGAAAATCGAAAAACTCGAAGCGTTAGGCTTGGCCGGACGAGTCTATAAACAGAAATTTGTCCAACTTAGTGCAAATTCGGGAGATCGGAAACAAGAATATTTAGAAAGGGCGATCCGCCAATATCTATCCGGTTACGAATTTGAAAATAATAGCTATTGGCATTCGATCAATGCTGTCGCTCTTCTAATGCGCGGCGAGAGAGATGGACTTTCGCTCAACCAGAAGGTTGATCCCCGGAAAATGGCTGAAGATATTTCAACATTCCTTGCGCGTATCGAAGAAGAATCATCCGATCCGCCAAAGCCCTGGGAATATGCGACGATGATGGAAGCCCAGATCGCCCTTGGTCAATTTGAAGAGGCATTTTCTTCGTCAATCAACTACATTTCATCGACCGGAGTTGACGCGTTTGAGATCAACAGTACGCTACGCCAATTAATAGAAATTTGGCAGCTAAGAGATGACCAGCCGCCGGGAGACAATATACTTCCGGTGCTACGTTCAGCTCTCCTCGAACGCGAGGGAGGCTCGCTAAACCTTTCGAAAAGTGAGGCACGCTCCGATGCTTTGACGCTCGAAGGAGTGTTTGGGGACAACGCGCCAAAGACAATAAAGTGGTACAAAGAAGGCCTCGCGCGGACAAACTCTATCGCGAGGATAGAGCTTGCCGACGGAAAAGGAATCGGCACCGCAGGTTTGTTTGAAGCACGCGATTTCTTCCCTGACATTGATGAAACTTTGCTCGTGACAAATTCTCATGTGGTAAGCACAAACCCAGCCGATTCGGGTTTGCCGCCAAATAAGGTGAAAGCGAATATTCAGGGGGTCGAGGAAATTTTTGAGATCGATAAGGTAGTTTGGTCATCACCGCAAACCGATCTTGACGTAAGCTTTTTATCTCTCAAAGGAAAGCCAAAACCAATTGCGCTTCCAATATCGGATTCTGTAGTCGAAATGGATACGCCCGCGCCGAGAGTTTATGTAATCGGTCATCCAAACGGCAGGGATCTTGAAGTATCGCTTAACGACAGTCGCATGGTTGGCGCAAACGAAAGATTTGTCCACTATCGCACGCCAACAGAGCCGGGCAGCTCGGGGAGTCCGGTTTTTGATCAGCATGGATGGGCGGTCGTCGCGGTCCATCACGGCGGAAGCGATCAGTTACCGCGAATCGATGGCACTCCGGGTACATATCAGGCAAACGAAGGAATTGCGGTTTCCGCAATAAAAGGCGCAATTATCGAAGATTACAAAAACCGTTGAACTAAGTGTATAAATAAAATGCCGGCCGGTGATCAATTAGATCACGGGCCGGCTTAATCAAAAAAATCAATTCTGTTAAGCAGTTTCAGCTTTCTGATAAGCACGCTCAAACATTGCTGTGTCAAAAAACTCAAGGAAATTCGTTATAGTTCCGTCATTTATATCGAAAATATGAACCCATTCGGCTTCAAAGTTTCGACCTGTCGACAAGATCTTTCCAGACGAACTTCCCAATACGACCACTTTTTTACCTTCGGCAATAAAATCCTTGGGCTCAAAGCTCGTAAATTCTTCGATTTCGCTAAGCTTATTGAAGAATGCACGTACATTTTCGCGTCCGATCGTTAAGGGTTTAAGAGGCGAGCCATTTACTTCGGGAATTGTCCATCTAATATCTTCGGCAAAAAGGTCGATCAAACCATCGATATTTCCATCTCCAAAGCACTCGTAGGCTTTTTTGACTACTTGTGTATTTTCATTCATATCAAACTCCTTTTCAGCGATTCACTTCGCTGAACGTCTATAAACTAAGTATTGAGGACCTAAGTTTGTATATATATAGAACAAGTATATACCAGTTCTTACGATGCGATGGCAAATTGTTGGATTTAGCGATTCTTCATTTTCGCCTCTCGCTCATTCCCACGTTTAAAATTCCCGGTGATTTTCGCCATTATCATTTGAGCTTCCATTTCCGTCGACCCTTCGATTTTCGACAAAATTTTTTCTGCGGCTTGTTTTGTTAGAATCTTTATTTCTTTAGCTCTAAATGAAATTGAAACGGTCCTATTTTTGAAAATTCTGTAAGAGAAAGGCAAATCTTCGAGAGGGTTTTTGGGTGTATTTTCCGGCATAAGGATTAGAGAGGAGTCGGTTTGTCTGAATGAGGAATAAAACATTTCCGGCAGCGCGCCTCATATTTGCCGCTTGCGCCTACTTCGACTCTTTCTGCGGATTCGAACGTACGTTGGGAATAGTTTGCGGTGTTTCCACATTTCACGCAGATGGCATGGGTTTTTGTGATAAATTCGGCGATTGAGAGAAGCTGCGGCATCGGTTCAAATGGCTTGCCCATGTAATCCTGATCGAGGCCCGCGATGATTACACGCTTGCCTCCATTTGCCAGATCGTTTACAGCTTCGACCACTTCCATATCAAAAAACTGACCTTCGTCAATTCCTACCACTTCCGTATCATCGTCGATCTGAGCGAGCAATTCTTTGGCGGTCATTACGGGTTTTGAAATGTGGGTCATCCCCGAGTGGGAAGCTATCTCCTCGATTGAATAGCGATCGTCAATTTTCGGCTTGAAGACCTGCACTTTCTGTCGCGCAATTTTCGCGCGATTAAGGCGGCGAATCAATTCTTCGCTCTTGCCGGAGAACATCGAGCCAACAATTACCTCGATCCAACCTCTATCATTTTGCCGGTTTATTCGACGCTCTGCCGTATTGCTGTCGAAAGCCAATTCATCAATCATTCGGTGCGAAATTTCCTACTTCATATTTTGAGAAACGTAAGATTAACATAAATCGAAATGCCCAACAACGAAGAACTTTCTCAACAAAAAAGAGGCTTATAACTCCGAGAAAGACCCACCGGTAGGAGAATTCCCTAGATAATACGCTTCAAAGTGATTGAGGTTAGTGCGGTATCTCGATTAATTTTCGGTCAGGATAGTTGCGATTTTATCAATCACGGGAGCGCTTCCATTTTTACTGGTGTCATTATTGCAGATTACTGCAAATGCATAGACTTCATTTTTTGATTCGGCATAACCCGCCAGCGAATTAACGTATTGAATCGACCCTGTCTTTGCCAATACTTTCCCCGATACATTTCTCAAACGTCCGCGAAGCGTTCCGCTGCTCCCGGCTATCGGAAGCGAATCCTTAAAGACATCGGCAAATTTACTCTGAGCCGCAAAAACCAGCGCACGTCCAAAAGCTTCGGGTGTGACAGAATCTAGCCGTGACAACCCCGATCCATCGTGAATTGCAATTTCTTCGGTGGCGACATTATTATCCTTTAACCATTTTTTTATCACCGCTGCACCCGATAGATCATCTCCGCGGAGCTTCTGAAACTTCGGATCTTCCTCGGGAGCTTCTATACCAAACTTCTTACCCAATTCGCGCAAAATTAGCTCAGCATATAGATTTACGGAATCATTATTCATCTCGCGAATGGTTTCCGAAAGGGTTTTGCTTTCGATGGAAGCCAGCTCAACTGCAGTTTTGGTGTCGATTGTTTTATCCGACTTCCAGTCAACGGATCTCGCATCTCCGGCAACTGTAATTCCTTGTGTTTCGAGTTGTTCTTTCAAAATCTTTGCGGCGAGAAGGGCCGGGTTGCTGATTGCAATTCTCGCATCGAGCGCTTTCCCGTTTCCCCATACGTAAACCTTGTTTGTCCCGAGCTCGCGTTTGAGCCCGATAGCTTCAATGTCTTCGATCGGTTTCACCTCGCCGGATAGCTCGACAAACTTCGAATCAGATCTCGGCCTACCGTTTTGAAGCGAAATCGTCGCCTGATTCCCATTGATCGAAAGCGCACTCGCCGCCGCTCCGTAATACCATTGCACGTCATTCCATGTCCAACCATCCCCAAGGCTGTCACCCTTAAAGTAGCTTTCATCGCCGATCACATCGCCTCCAATTTTTTTCAAGCCCTTCTTCTTCAACTGGCTCACTAGTGAAGCGATTGCCGCATCATCGAAATCCGAAGCGCCGCGTCCATATAAAAATAGATCTCCTTTGATCGCTCCGCCTAGTATCTTCGATTTGGAATAAACTGAAGTTTTCGCACGGAAGTCACCACCGAGTTTATCCAAAGCAACGATCGATGTAAGCAATTTCTGTATAGAAGCCGGAATGAATAAATTTTGAGTTTCCTTTCCGCAAACGATTCTTCCGTCGTTCAACCCGATTACGACCATACCCCAACGGGCACGGGAAAATTCGCTTATTTCAATTTCTTGAACCAGCGTCCGGCACAATGCGACATCTTTTGTTGATGTGGAAATTTCTAGCGGTTTTCGTAGATCAACTTTCGGAGCTGGAACTTCAAAAGTTGTTTGTTCATCGGGCGAATTGTTTTTCGAAGATTTTTGAGATAGCGAGCAGGAAGCAGAAATCGATATACAGAACAAGAATATAGCAATCAATAAAAAGCGAAATTGGGTCTGCAGCCAATAAATTCTGCCCATCCTGTATATTTATTCTGTCACGCGAAGATCGTTTCCGGTCATTTCGTTCGGTTTTTCAATGCCCAGAATCCCTAGGATTGTCGGTGCTACATCCTCAAGTGCGCCGTCATCGCGAAGCTTGATACCGATCAAATCATTCGCGACAAAATGAAATGGTACCGGGTTTGATGTTTGGGATATCTTTACGCTGCCGGTTACCGCATCGAGCATATCTTCACAGTTTCCGTGATCCGATGTAATAAGCGCGACGCCATCAACTTCGTGGATCTTTCTAACGATAGCCCCCAAACAGCGATCAACCAATTCCACTGCCTGGATCGTTTTATCGAAATTTCCCGTTTGCGCGATTATATCGGCTGAGGCGAGATTGACGATAAACACGTCATTTTCCCGGGCTTCTAGTCCTTGCAAAAACTTTTCGGTGATTTCAAAACACGCAACATTTGGCGGACCCCCATTTGAGCTTATTTTTGGCGACGGCACAAGAAGACGATTTTCGCCTAGAAGTTCTCCATCAAATCCGCCATTAAAGAAATATGTGATATGCGAATATTTTTGTGTTTCGCTCAAACGGCAGTTTTTCACACCGTTATTTGCGAAAACCTCGCCAAGCACATTTACTTCTTGTAATGGTCGAAAAGCGACCGTCAGCTTAAATTTCGCGTCGTATTGGGTAATACAAACCGCTTCGACCCTCGGCTTATTGAGATTTGCGTCAGTTGGAGAATTTGAAACGGCAAGCAATCTAACGAGTTGGCGCATACCATCGGCGCGATGATTAAAGAAAATCACTGTATCGCCGTCCTTAATTTGTGCGACGGGAATACCGGGGTTATTTTCGATAACGATTGGATTAACAAATTCGTCCACGTTCCCGCGTAAGAACGATCCGCGAACCGCCGAAACCGCATCAAACGCCCGCTCGCCTTCTGCGTGAACAAGCATCGTGAAAGCACGCGCAGTTTTCTGCCAGTTATTCGAAGAATCCATAGCGTAATTCCGTCCGCAAAGAGTGGCAATTTCTCCGCAGCCGATCTCGGCCATTTTTATCTGGAGTGCTTCGACGTAAATATCAGCAGTTCTTTCAGGAACATCACAACCGTCCAATATCCCGTGGACAAAAGCCTTCTCACCGCAGCCTTCAGATTTCGCCATTCTCAAAAGCGAGAGAAGAGTATCCATTGACGAGTGGATATTTCCATCGGACAACATTCCAATAAAATGCACCGAGGTTTCATTTTCACGCGCTTTAACAAATGCCTTTATTAGCATTTTGTTTTCAAAAAACTCGCCGGATCTGATTGCATCCATGATCTGCAAACGCTCCGATTTTACAATTCTTCCGGTGCCTAGATTGAGATGTCCAATCTCAGAATTTCCCGGTGCCTCGGGCAGTAAACCGACTCGCAAACCGGCAGCCGCGAGAAAAGTTTTTGGATAATCTGCGCAGAGTCGATCATAGTTTGGGGTATTGGCTAAAGCGATCGCGTTACCCTTTGTTTTGTTTGAATATCCCCACCCATCAAGAATTACAAGCGCGAGCGGACGATTCCGTCCATTAACGGATTTTGATCCAAACCCAAAACTCCAATTTCCAACTTTAACTGAAACCATCGGTTCTCAAGGTAAAACAGGGGGTGAAAAGATTAGACTCAGAAGAAAAACAAAGTCTAAAAAGAAAATTGCAGAAAGCAAAAACGTCTTATAGTAACATTAAATTCGGCTTAAATTAACGTTTTGTTGTTAACTAGTGTTTTTTGAGGATACTTTGTGCATTTCGATTTGCACAAAGTATCCTCAAACTAGGAAGCACTATCCCAATGGAATTAGGGACCCTTACAATAATTGATCCAAGCCGCTAACTTTTTCTTGTTTGCGACTGAACCGCTGTAATCGCAACAGCATTTACAATATCTTCGACCGTACAGCCTCGTGAAAGATCGTTGCACGGTTTATCTAATCCTTGGAGAATTGGGCCGACCGCCATTCCGCCGGACATTCTTTCTGTTAGTTTATAAGCGATATTTCCAGAATTCAGATCGGGGAAGATCAAAACGTTTGCGCGACCGGCAACCTTTGAGCCTTCTGCTTTCGAACGAGCAACTGCCGGAACCAAGGCCGCATCTGCCTGGAGCTCGCCATCGACTTCGAGATTCGGCATTCGCACATTTACGATCTTTGTTGCTTCGATGACTTTGTCGGCAAGCGGGTGTTTTGCACTGCCTTTGGTCGAGAACGATAGCATCGCAACGCGCGGTTCGACACCAAGCATTGTGCGACAGGAATCGGCGGAGGCAATTGCAATTTCGGCAAGTTGATTAGCATCGGGATCGATCACGACACCACAATCGGCATAAATCATCGCTCCTTCATGCCCGAATTGCTTTTCCGCGACGACCATCAGGAAAAACGACGAAACGGTTTTGAAGCCTTCGCGAACACCGACGCAATAAATCGCAGAACGAACGACATCCGCAGTTGAATTAACTGCACCGGCGACAGAACCATCGGCATTCCCGTTTCTGACGAGAAGGTTTCCATAGTTTAATGAATCCTTTGCGGCAGACTCCGCTTCTTCGAGCGTAACGCCTTTTGCCCGACGTATTTCATAATAAAGGCGCGCCATATTCTCAAAATCCAAAGCGTCGCGATGATTGAGGATATCTACACCATTTAGATTTGCCCCGGTTTCTCCGGCAATTTGGCGAACAACATCTTCTCTGCCTAAAAGCGTGATCTTCGCGATCCTTTCCTGGGCGCAAATGCCCGCTGCTTGTACCGTTCGCGCTTCTTCGCCTTCCGGTAAAATAATATGCTGCTGGTTTAAGGAGGCTCTTTGTCTTAAATTCTCGAGGATCATAGTTTGTCATTTATCGATAAAGATTTATCATTGAAACGTGCAGAAGAATGGCGACTATTTTTATGGCTTCCAAAGCTTCAGCAAACAAACAAATCGAGTTTTTTACCATCAAAATATTTGCTGTGCTGATAGAATAATAAATAATCGGCAAATGATAAATGAGAGGGACGCGAAGTATGCCAGAGAAAATAATAGGAAAAGTAAAACGTAAAGAAAAGAAGCTTGTAAAAGGGCGTATGAAAAATTTCGTTATGTTTTTGCCAAATATGGTCAGACTATCCGGAAACTTGCTCATTGACAATCGTGTGCCGATTGCTGAAAAAGCATTATTTGCGGCGGCGATCGTTTACGCAATTTCGCCGATAGATTTTATCCCTGATATTTTTCCTTTTATTGGACAGATCGACGATCTTTATTTGATAGCGCTTACCTTGCTCAGGCTGACGAATTATACGGATGAAAAGGTTGTTCGTGAGCATTGGAAAGGCGGCGGCGATATAATCATGCTTACCGATTCGATCGCGAAAATGGCTCCGATGCTGCTACCTCAGCGAATTTCGCGTGTGCTTTCGTCGCGTGTAGAGCTTGGCTCGGCTGAAAAGCTAGTGAACGCAGTAAAAAACAAAGAAAAGGTATTGATCGAGATTCCCGAGAAAAAGAAGGTCAAGGTAGATGCAGCTTCAAAGATGAGCAACTAAAACTTTTAGGCTAAAACTCCCCAATTACTTGCTGGTCCCCCTTACCAGCCAAAAAGTTAATACATTTTTGACAATATTGTGAGATTAAATATTCTCTCTAGAGGAGATACTTTTTTCTTCGCCACGACAAATGTCACGCAAAAACCCGCTAAGTATAAATACTTTTTTTCCTTTTCGAGCCTGGCTAAAAAACTATAACCAGGATGACCTCCAAAAAGATTTCATCGCTGGCTTAACTGTCGCGATCATACTGATTCCGCAGGTGATGGCTTATACGGTCCTTGCGGGATTGCCTCCTGTTCACGGACTATATGCAGCGTTTCTCGGAACAGCCGTTGCCGCTCTTTGGGGAAGCAGCCGGCATCTCTCTACAGGTCCGGCGGCGCTCGTTTCCTTCCTTGTGTTAACGGCTCTGGTTCCGCTGGCAAAGCCCGAATCCACTGAATTTATTGCTCTCGCGATAATCCTTGCCTTTATTATCGGCAGTATCCAACTGCTGATGGGGATCTTTAAACTCGGATTCATAATGAATTTCATTTCGCATAGCGTGATCGCCGGGTTTACAACAGCCGCGGCTATCATCATTGCGACTACCCAGATCCCAAGCCTTTTCGGATATTCGGTTGAGCGTCACGAATATGTTTTCCTCAATTTTTACGAAATTTTGAGTTCACTTTGGAAAATTAATTTGCTTACGATGTTTTTGGGCTTATCGAGCGTGATCCTCATTGTTTTCGCAAAGAAAAAGCTCTCGAAAGCCTTTCCGGCTGCATTGATCGTGATGGTTATCGGCACTCTCGCGTCGTATTTTTTTGAATTCGAATCACGCGGTGTGGCTGTAATTGGCGCAATCGATGCAACTCTGAGTTTGCCGACGATCCCAAAACTTTCTTTCGGAAATATCTTCGCGCTCTTTCCGAGCGGAATAATAATCGCGATCATCGGCTTTGTTGAGGGTTATGCGATCTCCAAGGCCGTCTCAGCAAAATCAAAACAAAAGATCGATGTAAACCAAGAGCTTATCGGGCAGGGTTTGGGAAATATTGCATCGAGTATTTTTAAGGGGTTTCCAGTCGCTGGTTCTTTTTCCCGAACAGCAGTAAATTATTCGGCGGGCGCCGTAACCGGGATTTCATCAGTTTTTGTATCGCTTTTCGTTCTGATTACGATCATATTTTTCACGCCGCTTTTACATTACCTTCCAAATGCAGTTTTAAGTGCGGTCGTCATCGCGTCGCTTGTGGATTTAATCGAGTTCAGCAAATTTCGCGAAACGTTTAACCTTTCAGGTACCGATGGAATAGTTATTTCCGCGACATTTTTATTTTCATTTATCTTAAAACCGGACGATGCAATTTTTATCGGGATCGTAATGTCGCTCGTCTTGTTTTTGCGTCGGACGATAATTGCCGATGTCGTTGAGCTGGTTTTTGTCATGGAAGAAGAGCGCTTCCGGCAAATCACTTTTGGAAATGAGATTCGGGTGTTTCCGGACATCCTGGTATTGAGGGTAGATATGTCGATCTTTTTCGCAAACGCAACTAAAATCGTTGATCAAATTGGGGAGCTTGTTCAATCCAAAGGCGATGGAGTAGAACATATCGTGATCAATTTCTCCGGCGTAAACTATGTTGACGTAAGCGGTTGTGAAACCTTGAACCTATATTTTGAGGAGCTCTGGGAAAAAGATATCAAAATATATTCGATGTATCGAAAAAAACAAGTGCGAGACATAATGCGGCTATCGGGTATGCAGGACAAGCTGATCATGCTCCATGATATCAAAGGATTTAAAAGAGAATTTATCATTCAAAAAAATCCACATTTTGTGCCATAGAAAGTAGATTAATTATCTTCCAACAGTTTTCGGTTCAATATTTCAACCTTCTCAAACGGCATATCGATACCGGCGGCGTTAAAAGCATTGAATATTTTCTCGCGAATTTCTGCTCGGACGGCAATGTGTTTTTTTGTGTCATCAAGCCAGATTCGGAGTTCTAGCGCGGTGTAATAATCGCCGAGTTCTTTCACTAAGACCACGGGTTCCTTGTCAGCCAAGAACCGGTCGTCGTTTTTAACAATATCCAACAAAACTTTTCTCGCATTTTCGATCTCCTCATCAACGCCAATGGTTACAGCCATATCGAGACGTAAATGCGGAAACATCGTATAGCTGATCACCTTATTTTCGGCGATCTTTTGATTTGGAATGCTGACCATTCTGCCGTCAGGCGTGACGATTCTCGTTGTTCGCAAAGTTATATCCTGAACTTCTCCATATTCGCCCTCGATCTCCACCAGATCTCCAATATAAAATGGCCGGTCCCAAAAGATAAAAATTCCTGCGACAACGTTTGAGAGCGTATCCTTTGCAGCAAATCCGATTGCGATTCCCGCGATTCCAAGTCCTGCGATCAACGACGCAATATTTACACCTATTTGATCGAGCGCGGTAACAAGAGCAAAGATCAATACAACGTATTTTAGAGCAAGAAACAGAAAATTTACGATCGTTTTCTCAAGCTCAAATTTTTCAATAACTCGGGTAAGAACGCTTCTAATCAATCTATAAAAAACATAAAAAGCGAGCAATATGATTCCAGCCTTCAGCGCATTTTGCGAGATCAAGGCTACCTTCGCCGCAATAATCTCGTAATTGAAATATTTACCCAATTCTGCCCAAAACTTTTCCATTTAATAATCCTCAACGATCCTTATCTACCATTATTATTTCGCAGATCTTGCTGAATTCCAAAGGTCATCCATCAACCATGATTCGCACATATTTTTATCCGCGAATCATCGGAATTCCAAAAATTCATCTTTGACCGAGCTATATTTTAGGGAAAAAAGATCCCGAACATAATTCTGATGCACTTTCCAAGGCGCCCGCGAACCCTGCTTAGGCAAAATGTCGGAGGCTCGTTTTATGTAATTCGAATCAAAATCGAGAAGACGCTCAGTCTTAAATCTCGTAGCGTCAAAATGCGGAGTACAAGACGTATATTTGTTTGCAGTCATGTGATTTAGGACTTTCGTAACAAAATAGCAGTTGAGATCACATTTTAAAGTCCACGAGGCATTCGTGTAACCGATTGCGACCGCAAAATTCGGAACATCAGCAAACATCACGCCTCGATAAGAATGGAGCTTCCCTGTTTCGATCAGTTTGTCGTCTGTCCGAATTTCCATACCGCCAAGCAGCTTAATTTTTAGACCAGTCGCCGTGACGATTATGTCTGCGGAAATCGTTCTTCCCGAAATCAGGCGTATGCCGTCAGGCACAAACTGCTCAATCGTATCGGTGACGATCTCGACCGTGCCTTGATTTATTGCGTCAAACAGATCGTTATCCGGAACAAGGCATAATCTTTGATCCCACGGATCATACGCCGGATCGAAATCGCGCTCATCGTATTTTTCGCCAAGGGTCTTTTTGATCTTTCGCTTTAAAAAGCCTTTTATCTTCTCTGGATACTTTTTTGAAAGCTTGTAAAACGCAATGTTTATGAGAATATTTTTCCAACGCGATAACGCGTGTGCTGTTTGACCGGGAAGAAGCTTTCGCATCGTGTTTGCAACGATATCTTCGCTTGGTAAATTCAGTATGTAGCTTGGTGAGCGCTGAAGCATCGTAACTTTTGACGCCTTTTTCGCCAGTTCCGGCACGAGTGTAACGGCCGTTGCACCGCTCCCAATGATCACGACTTGTTTATTTTCATAGTCCAAGCTTGCATCCCATTTTTGTGGATGAATGATCTTGCCCTCAAAAGACTCGCGTCCTTGAAACGGAGGATCGTGCCCTTCGTCGTAGTCGTAATATCCGCTGCACATAAAGACAAAGCGGCATTTTACGGTCTGCGCGGGAGCTTCTCCCGTTGGCGCGATAACGATAGTCCAGAGTTTCTCCTCTGAGGACCACGAAGCGTTTTCTGCTTTATGATTGAACCTTATTTTCTTGTCGATCCCAAACTTTGCGGCAGTATCTTTGATGTATTGAAGTATTGCGGGACCATCAGCAATGGCTTTTGGGTTTTCCCATGGGTTAAACGAAAAACCAAGCGTGTACATATCCGAATCCGAACGAATTCCGGGATATTTGAACAAATCCCAAGTGCCGCCCATTGAAGCTCGCCCCTCTAAAACGATAAAGCTCAAATCCGGGCATTTGTCCTGGATGTGATACGCGGCGGCAATACCAGAAAGTCCCGCCCCGATAATTACAACATCATATTGTGAGTTCTCAGAAATCATTTACGATCATGAAAATGGGTCGGGTATTTTTCCCACGCGGAATCAACCTGCGATCGATCAAGCGCAGCATGGTATTTTTTGAGAACCGTGTGTTGGAAAAGACTCATATTTTTTAGCTTCGCGGAATCTATTGCGCACAATCTTGAATAGAGGCTACTTTGCCGCTTTGGCCTTGTTCCAAAGCGAATCCATTTCGGCAAGATCGACGTCTTCAAAACTCTTTTCATTGGATTTGAGTGAGTCTTCAATAAACCTAAAACGTTTTCGAAACTTTCGATTTGTTTTCTTCAGCGCATTCTCGGGTTCAACCCCAAGTTTTCGAGCGAGGTTTACAAGGACAAAGAGAAGATCACCGATCTCTTCTTGAATCTCTGCTTTGTTGTTATTCTCGATCGCTGCTTTGAGTTCGACGGTTTCTTCAGTGAGTTTTTCAAAAACCTGATCTGCACTTTCCCAGTCAAAGCCTACCTTTGCCGCTTTCGTTGTGATTTTATTTCCTTCGATCAGCGCTGGAAAAGCTTTTGGAACTTCGTCCAAAATCGAACCATTGTTCACGACTTCTTTGCCGCGCAACTTTTGCTCGGCTTTTTTTAGGTCGTCCCAATTATTGAGAACGTCATCAGCGGTTTCGAGCTTCTTGTCTTCGAACACGTGTGGATGACGAAGGATTAGTTTTTGTGTCACGTTTTCGGCAACATCGTCAATTGTAAAATCACCTTTTTCTTTTGCGATCGTTGAATGAAAAACGACCTGAAGCAGTACATCGCCGAGTTCGTCTCTTAGGTTGGAGGTGTCTCCGGTTTCGGTCGCCTCCTGAATTGCGTCATAGGCTTCATAAGTTTCCTCAAGAAGATATTGCCCCAGCGATTCATAGGTTTGCTCTCGATCCCACGGGCAGCCTCCGGGCGCACGCAGGCGAGCCATTACGTTTACTAGTTCGACAAATTGTTTCGACATAGTATTCGATTTTGAACTTTCTCGAGCCAAAATGCTACTATCAAACTACACAAATTAAAAGGAAATGATAAGAATATACAATGATTGGAAGAGAAGAAGAACGGCACGAAGAAGAGCAAGATCTTAAGGTAATTGACAAGCGCAAATTTCATACTGACGGTAGTTTGCGCGAAGGCGTGACGATTGAGAAAGAAGAATCACAGCCGGAACCTGCGGTGACGAGCGACATAATCGAAACGGCTGGAGCGGCGCCCGCGAAAACGTCGGATCAAGATCGTTCGGTACCAGACGAAACCTCAGACATCGACGACGTGAGCGAAGAGGACATAATGAACGACGATGATCCTTCGAGCTTCATCAATTTTTTATCAACTTTGGTTACAAATGCAGCCGCCTCTCTGGGAGCGATGCCGCATCCTGTAACGGGTCAGAAAACTGTCGATCTCGATACAGGTAAATACTGGATCGACGTTTTGGCGATGCTCGGTGAAAAGACAAAAGGCAACTTAAATTCTCAAGAGCAGCGTCTGCTGGAAAGTATTTTGGCTGATCTGCGAATGCAATTTGTTGCGCTTACGCGTGCATCGGAAGAAAAATTGAAAGCTCAGGCGGCAAAGAAATTTTCCTCGAAAGACGTTCTCGGCGGCTAGCAACTAAGTTTGCTGAGTTGTCTGAGTTTAGCGAGTTGGTTGGGTTAACGGATTTTCCTTAAACCAAATGGCTACGTTTAAAAAATTTGAAGAAATTAAGGCTTATCAATACTGAGGAGTGAATATAGTGACCTGTAGTTTGCTTGCTCGCTTTATCGTAACTCCGCTAACCCAGTAAACTCGGTCAACTATTTTAATGAAACTTACTTTTTTGGGCACGGGCACTTCGACAGGCGTTCCATCGATCGGATGCGATTGCGAGACCTGTCTTTCTGAAGACCCAAAGGACAAACGCCTACGGGTTTCGATCCTTGTAGAACACGGCGGAAAACAGATCCTCGTTGACACCTCGATTGATTTCAGACAGCAGGCACTTCGGGCCGGAATCAAAAAGCTCGACGCGATTTTGATCACCCATTGTCACGTGGACCACGTATTTGGATTGGACGATATTCGCCCGCTGAATTTTCGGCATGGTGCGATGGGAGTTTATGCCAATGAAATTGCCTGGCAGGATCTAAAGCGAATCTTTAGATACATTTTTGAACCTTCCCACTTCGGCGGCGGTTTGCCGCAGTTGATACCTCATACCGTAGTCAAAAATTCTCCTTTTTCGATCGGACAAGACCTGGAGATCACGCCGCTTGAAGTGATCCACGGAAAACTCCCCGTCATAGCTTATCGCTTTAATGATTATGCCTATGTGACAGATCTCAAAACGATCCCGCAGGATTCGCTCGACGGTTTGCGCGATTTGGATGTTTTGGTTTTAGATTGCGTACGTTTAAAACCGCACTCAACGCACCTGTGCCTCGACGAAGCGCTATCATATATTGAGAAACTCAAACCAAAACGCGCGTTCTTAACACACCTGAACCACGACATTATGTATGAACGCGAGAAGCATCTACTGCCTGAAAATGTTGAATTTGGTTACGACGGATTAATTATTGAATCGCTATAAAAAAACGGAAATTCTTTAAACGTAAAACAGGCTGTTAGCCTGTTTTAGCAGACTAACGGTCTGCCTTACGAAACAATATAGACCTGTTCCGTTCGCGCTATCATCTTTTCCAAACCAAATTTATCACTTGCTGATTCCTGTCCGGTACGACCAAGCATTTTACGCGTTTCGTCATTTCCCAAAACATTGCAAACATTTTCCGCTATCTTTACAGGGTTTTTGATTTCAGTGAGCAAACCGCTTTTGCTATGCTGAAGCAATTCTTTCGCCCCGCCGGTTTCGGTTGAAACCACAGCCGTGCCAGATGCCATTGCCTCCAATATCGCCAAGCCAAAACTCTCAGAATGCGACGGTGAAACAAAAACATCGAGCGCGGATAAAAAAGGCGCCGTATCTTCTATCCAATCCAAAAATGTAAATTGCTTTGCAAGACCAAAAACTTTTACCAATCTTTTTAATTTCCTGCGGTAATTTTGATCAATTGAATTATCAACGCCGACTACGACAAAATGCGTATCGGGAAATGTCTTAACAATTTCGCCTGCGGCAATAACAAAATCTTCTTGTCCCTTGAGCTTCTTTAATTCGCCGAGAGTTCCGACTACCGGGGCGTCAAAAGAAATATTTCGCTCGAGACGGAATTCTTCTCGTAGTTTTTTATGATCTACATTGGAAAATTTTTCGACTTCGATACCGTTCGGAATACAAACGATCTTTTCCTGCGGAAAAGTTTTTTGTAAATTTGATTCGACCGCAGAAGAAACCGCAATTGCTTTTGAAACGTTATTTAGCACAAGCTTGTGCAGATTGGTCATTGGGAACAATACGTGGCGGGTGATCACCAAGTTCGTTTTTGAATGAAGCCTGACGGCGAGGCTGGCCGGTGGATAATCGCGCGCCAAATGTGCGTGGACGATATCAATTTTGTGTTTTTTCAGAAAGCCGGCGATCTTACGCGCCGACAAGACATCAAGCGAATTTCGAAGTGCGGTGTGAAGAATATTATTCGACGGAAGAAAATCGAGCTTGTCCTCAAACTCATTTTCCTCGCGAAGTGCCACAAAAAGTTCGTGCCCCTTAGCGTGTAAGCCCGCGCACAAATCGACCAGATGTTTTTCGCCGCCGCCGTAGTGTTTTGCAGAAGAGATCTGGAGGATACGCATCTAGAAGATAGTAATCGGTAATTTGCATTTGGTAAATCGATCAGGCAAAAAGCACGGGTTTCCACGGGGAAACACCGTAAATATTTCCGATGATATGAAGAAGGAAAAGTGTTTTGGGTTAAGCAACTTGGATTCCAAAAGAAATTCTGGGCGGTTCGTAAACCCAATTTATGATTTTACTACAATTTTCGATTGGAAAATCGAGATTAACTCAAAAAAAGTGCGCTTTCCGAAGAAAACGCACTGCAAGTTTTTTCAGTTGTTGCTAACGATCAGAAATTAAATCGTGCCGCAAACTGAATTTGCCGTTCGCGAAAGATTGAATTTCCAGCTTCGCTCGGGACTCCAAAGGTTGACGCGTTGTAGGTTAATCTGCTTACGCCGGCGGTAGTAGATATGGTATAAGCAGAGGTTCCTACATTGGTAATGTTCTGACGATTGAAGATATTAAAGCCCTCAGCAAAAATTTCCACATTTGCTGTTTCCGTTAAATGAAAACGTCGCGAGAACCTCAAATCCACATTAAATGAATAAGGAAGGCGATACGTATTCGGTGGTAAATTCGGAAGACGATTTGCCCCGCCCGCACCGAGAATACCCGTGCTTATTCCGGAAGGAGCATTCGAACTTACGCCCGCTGAATAAGGTCGGCCGGACTGGATTGTCACGATCGGCGCGATTGTAAAGCCGCCCAAAATTGCCCTACCTATGCTTGAATCACCACCAAGACCAAACAGCGTTTTCGGGGAATAAACGGCACTTGCAACGAAGCGGTGCGGAATATCGAGATATGACGTTCCATATTCTAGGTCCAAATTATTCGGATCAAGCGGAACGTTTGGATTTGTAAACGTTTGTGATGTCTGACCATTATCTTCGGCGTCAGAAAAGGTATAGCTTGCCTGAACCTGAAGACCATTGGTCAACCGACGATTCACTTGAAAAACCAACCCGTAGTAATCGGATCCGATTGTATCTCTGATTTCAGTGATACGGCCAAAATTTGCATTCGGGCGAGAACCCGTGTATCGGGGCGTCGTTAATGTTTGAGCGTCGAATGGTCCTCCAACGAACGTATAAGTGGTTGTAGCGCTCGGCAATGGCAAATTCGTGTCAACAAAAGTCGGTAGGTTTCTTCCTATACTTAGCAAACCCGAAACCGAAACCACCGTGTTTTTCGCGATAACACGCTCGAATATTAGATCCATCTGATGAATCATTGGATTCTGCATGCCGTCCTTAAATACAACAATATCAGGACGGCTACCTGCTACATTTGGAGCACTTGCCAAAACATTTGGATAAACCGGTGAACCGGCTTGAGAAGGTAGCAAACTAAATTGAACTTGACCTGCAGAAACTCCGGTATTCGTTATCGCATTGGAAATCGTCGAATTGATCAATCGACCGTAGTAAAGTCCGTACCCGCCTCTAACCGAGGTTTTTCCATCGCCCGTGGCGTCAATAGCAAATCCAATTCGCGGACCGAAGTTGTTTTTATCGGATGGGAATTGTGATGTGCGAGACTCCAGAGAATTTGGTATCTGAGGATCTGGCAAACTTTGCAATTCGTATCTCAAACCAAAGTTTAAGGTCAATCTCGGCGTTAAACGTAAATCATCCTGAAAGAAAAAGTTATAATCGTTTGTCGCAAATTTGAAAGCAGTCGGACCAAAACCCTGGTTAAAACTCGAATAACGTTTTAAAGCTGGATTCGCAAAGTCGGACAAAAATTCGACAATATTTGAATAACTGTATGCCCCTGCATTTTGAAATAGGTTGTCCAGCAGATCGGAAACGTGGTTGAAGTCCCCGCCGAATTTTAGAGTATGTCTTCCGCGGATAACAGTTGTTGAATTAGCAAACTGCACGCGTCTCTCATCCGGATATGCCGTCCTGTCAAGGAAATTAGGTTTGCCGAAGGTAAATCCGCCCGTGCCAATTGCTACCGACGGGGAAAAACCATTGGCGGTTGTTGGTTCGCCCGGTGCCGGCGGCTGACCAAATTGCTGTTCCAAATCTCTTGAGTATTGAAAACGTGCTTCATTCAAAACTGTCGGGCTAAACGCAGAATTCAAGCGCGCATTGAAGGTGTCGAGCGTGACTTTGTCATCGCCAAAACTGGCGATTCCTCTCGAAACAACCGCCTGGGATTGCACTCCCGCAGGGGATTCAGCACGCAAGCGATTATAAACCGCGGAGAAACTATGCTTATCGTTTATTATCCAGTCTATTTTTGGTAATAACAAAAGCTGGTCGCCTCGACGATTAACCTCACCATTCAAGCTCTGAAGGAAACTTATACCCGAACTGATTTGAGCCGATGTGACGCCTCTGCCAGTCAACGTCGCGGTCTGTGCTGCGGTTAGATTATAAAAGGTAAGCGAGCTCGGAGCCGAAACACCTGGAAAACTGCGACGTTGCTGATCGTAACTAAAAAAGAAAAACAGCTTATCTTTTGCGATCGGGCCGCCTAATGAACCTCCGAATTGATGACGGATGTCTTCAGGTTTTAAACCAACGGTTTGATTTCCCGTTGGAGTTGAGATCGTTTGAAAAGCAAATGCGTTACGTGCGCCAAATTTATTGTTACGTAAATAATAAAATGCTGAGCCATGAAATTCATTTGTTCCGCTTTTCGTAACTGTATTTACTACACCGCCAGCAGCGCGACCAAACTCGGCCGAGTAATTAGATGTATTTACCTGAAATTCGCGTACCGCATCCTGACTGATCGAGGAGCTAATTCGCGTTCTTCCCCGCTCTTCAGAAAAGAAAGCCTGGTTATTATCTCCGCCATCAACCGTACTGTTATTTAACAATCCGGAAATACCGCGAAAGCTAATTAAGCCAAACGCGCCGTCAGGTACAACCCCAGGGGTAAGCAAAACAAAACTCGAAGCGCGCCGCCCATTGATTGGCAATTCGCTAATCGATGTTTGATTAATATTATTTGAGAAATCCTGCTGGTTTGTATTGATGACCGGTGCTTCTGCCGTAACCTCAACGGTGGCACTGGTTTCGCCAATACTTAGCTGGATCTCGAGCGGTGTAATCTTCCCGACCTCTACCACAACCTTTTCCTGTTTAAACTGGGCAAAGCCTTGGACAGAAGATTCAACAGAGTAAATACCCGGTTGCAGATTCGTTACACGGAAACCACCATCATTGCTGGTCGTTGCAGTAAGTATGCTATTTGTTGCAATATTTGTGACAGTCAATGTTGCATTAGGTACGACCGCTCCCTGCGGATCGGATACTTTGCCGGTAATCGCACCGGTAACGCTGGATTGCGCAAATATTTGAGCAATACCTAAAAGCAAAGTGAAAATTGCTAAATGTAGAAATTTTAACGAAACTTTTCCAATCATTATTTTTTGCCTCTTTAAGTTAATAAAATTTAATTGCAAAACAGTAAATTGTCCTGCGTCTAAAAAGCTGGATCACAAACTCTCTGATTATCCTTAAATTTGGATTTTTCTTT
>JBBKXN010000078.1:0-17467 GCA_037969475.1 Pyrinomonadaceae bacterium
GTGTCCGCCAGTCATTAAGATCTCCTCGCCGTAATAAAGTTGCGGAATTCCGCGTGTGGCAAAAATAAACGCCGTATGTAATTTCGCACCTTCTTTGGTTGCTCCTTCGAGCGACATAAAACGGTCTGTGTCGTGATTATTTTCGAGCAGAACGACGTTATTTATATCGGGATAAAGTCCGTCATATTTGAGAACGTCGCGTAAAGCACGAGCCGGTTTTTTGCCGGTGAAAACTGCCTGCGAAGTTACCCATAGATTGAAATCGAAAACAGCGGGGAGTTTTGTATCAATACCGTCCCAACCTGTTTTTCCGCCTTGAAAAAATGCCGTCTGTGCCGAATCTTCTTCAAAAATTTCGCCGACCATCCAAAAGTGCGGATATTGTTTTTTGATCGCGACTGACCAATCTCGTATAAATTCCCGCGGCATGTATTGAATCGTATCTTGCCGGATTCCATCAATTCCTGTGATTCCAACCCACCAAATTGCGTTTTGGATTTGGTATTTCGAAACTTCCGGTTCGTTCTGATTATTGTCCGGCAGGATATCAACAAACCATCCGTTGAGGAGGAGATCGCGTTCGGCTTCAGAAGCGTTTGGCGAAAGTAAAACGGAATTGTTAAAAGTATTTTGTTTCTTTGGATTTATCCAAGTTTTGAGGGGAAGATCTTTTATCCAGGGATGCGGTAACCCGACGTGGTTTGCAACCTGATCCTGAATCACTTTAATGCCCATTTTGTGTGCCGTTTCAATCATCTCGCGAAGATCTTCCATCGTTCCGAAATGATCTTCCACACCATAATAATCAATAACGTGATAGCCATGATAATTCGTGTAGGGACACCAGGGTTTATCACATTCGTTGGCATCGTTCGGGTTGTCATACCACGGCGTGAGCCAAATGGCAGTAATGCCAAGTTCTTTCAAATAAGAGAGTTTCGATGTAACTCCTTTGAAATCACCGCCGTGCCACGCTCTCGGATTATTACGGCCGTTTGCCGATCTCGGAGCGTCCTTCGGAGTATCATTTGACCCGTCACCATTTGCAAAACGATCCGTCATAATCAAATAAATTATGTCGTCATTGTTAATTCCTTGAAAGTTTGTCTTTGTACTAAGTTCGGGTGAAATTCCAAAAGGAATTATTGATTTGCCATTTTTGTTTGAAACTTCAAATTGGAAGTTTCCGACCTTCGTATTTTTTGATATCTCGACATCGAAAAAAATATACGTGCCGTTTTCATTGACGCGTATCCTCGAAACTTTTAGGTTGTTATCAAGGGATTTGATCGACGCGTCCTTAAAGTTCTTTCCCCGAACCATTAGACGAACCGGGTTTATCGTGTGATTGGCCCACCAATTAGGCGGTTCGACCTTCTCTATCTTCGGCGTCTGCGAGGAGACCGAAGTCACCCCCGTCAAAAACACCAGCAGCCAAATAGTTTTTTTAAGTTTCCCTTTCATTCTATGGTTTGTCTTCTATCACGGGATCTGGAATTTCAGTCGCATCATCGTTTGCAGTCGCCGAAGCCCCGACCGTGCCGCTTAACTCTTTTAATCGTTTAAACTCCTTTAAGTACGCGTCTGCGTTTTCCCTCTGTTTGAGCCGTGAATAAACCAAGAACAACTGATACCGTATTCCCGGATCAGTCTTGTTAATACCCTCTGCCTTCTTCAAAACCGGAATCGCTTCAGCCACACGTTTGCTCTTTACAAATAGCCTTCCTAAATCATAAAGAGCAGCAAAATTGTTTGGGTCTTCTTTGAGCGCGGCGTCAAGGAGTTTTTCAGCTTTATCGAACTGCGCCCGCTCATAAGCGATAAACCCTAAATTCGCCAGCGCATCCGAATTATTTGGTGAAAGTTTTAGAACTTTCTCAAAGGCGCGCCCTGCTGCATCGTAATTTCCCTGAGCCCGCTCCAAATAACCCACCAAATATGTAACGTTCAAATTTCCGGGACGCTTTTTGTCCTCTTCAAAAAGGATCGCCCGAGCCTTTTCATACTGCTGTATCCTAATATCTGTAACTGCCAGACGCAGCTTGTACAAAAGATTTTCAGGTTGTTGCGCAACTGCCTTTTCGTATAGTGACTGCGCTCCGACGTACGCCTTGATTTTTGACAATTCTTCAGCTGCAAGAAAATTCGCTTCGTGATAATCAGGACGGTATTCCAGTGCCTTGAGCCAAAAGGAGATGGCATCTTGTGATTCGTTTTTCGCTGAGGCGACAAGCCCTAGACGATAGTAAACATCTGAATTGGAATTATTCAGCGCCGCCGCAATTTCGAGATAGGTCTTTGCATTGTCATACTCATTGAGATTGTAATAGGCGATTCCGAGGTTATAAACTACTTCAAATTTCCCCGGCACGAGCGTGTTTACCTTTTCAAATAGCCGTTTCGCGGTCTCGTAATCTTCATTTTCCGCAAAAACCAAACCAAGCGTAAAAAGCATACGGAAATCGTCGCCGCGCTGTTCTTCGATAATTTTTGTTATTTGGGACGCTTCTGCAACCTTCTGTTCGGAAGCGTACGCCATAACCAGGGAAACCAAAAGCGCAAGATCTTCACTATTTGGAATCTTGTTTTTTGTGTCGATCCCGACGAGGGATTCAAGAATTGGAATAGCCTTGGAATGCTCTTTCTTTGCGGTATAAAGCGACGCAAGATTATATTTTGCCTGGCGGTGAGTAGGTGCGAGTTTAACCACTTTTTCAAGTACAGTAATCGCCTCGTCGCCTCGTCTTGTTTTCGCGAGCAGAACGCCCAAGTTTGAAAGTGCCGAAACATTCCCCGGCGAGCGCTTAATTATTGCCCTATAAATTTTTTCAGCTTCTTCAAACCGCTTTTGCTGATCGAATGAAACCGCGAGAAGCACTTGCGCTTGTGTGTTTTGCGGATTCCTTTTCAAAAAATCGGTGAGTAATCGCTCAGCATCGACCGATCTTCCAGAGTTGAGATGAGCCGACGCCTCCCTAATTACATCATCTGACGAATTTATGTTTTTGTTTATTGGCACCTGCGCAGGAAAATGAAATCCTTGCGCCGTCAGAAAAAAAAAGCAAGCCAAAAACCCTTTGAAACGTAAACCAAAGAAAGTTTTTGAGGCGCATTCTTTCATAAACTAATTTTCCGATCCTGAAACAGACTTTCTAAATTTCTTTTCGTCTTTTGGTTTAACCGTCACGGCTTTTTGAGAAATCGTTTGCCACCAAAGCTGTCCGTCTTTTAGGAGATTTCCAGAGCGAAAAGAAAGACGCACTTCGTATGGCGAATCACTAGCAATATCACGCCACCAAAGCTTCTCTTGTTTTTTGGAATCGACGAATCCAATCGAATAGCGGTCATCGTACCTCGTACCCGAGGATGCTACACCGATGTCAGACGAAGACGGAAGCCTCAAATCTTCAATGCTTGGACGTTCAGCGTATGTCAAAATGATTTCTCTTACATATTTGCCTCCATCGAGAACGATTTGAAGATCGCCCAGAGGAAGTGATTTGTAGAGAATGCGAATATCACCGTCTCCTTCCTTCCGCATCGCATCGGGTTTTTCTTCACCAGATTTTCGCTGAGCTTTTTCAAAAACAGATTTTAGAGCCGTTGGAACATCCATTCCGATCTTTACACCATAAATCGAGCTTTCGTGCTGACTGATTCCCGACACCGGTTCTGAATCAGTATCCTGCGCGAAAACTCCAAAAACGGAAAGTGCCAAAACAATTTTCAGGACAATTAGATTTTTCATAGCTATGGTCGGGACTTATCGAATTTTTCCTGGTCACCCGGATTAATCGAGATTATTTTCTGAACAACGGAAGGCACGAATTTCCCTCCCGCGGAAGTTTGCTTTTTGCCAACAAATGCAACACGGATACTAAATCCGTCGTCCGTTTTCTCATCACGCCACCAAATCTTTTGGAGCCTCAGACTGTCAACATACCCCACGGAATATCGGTCATCGTAACGCGTTCCATCAAGCAGATCGCCTTGAGAACGATCTACATTCCCGACCTTTCTAGCATTATATCTATCGAGTTTTCCGGCATTTACTGAAGCGAATTCCTCAATGCTCTTACTGCCGTCATTGAGCACCGGCGAGTCGGTACCTGATTGAGCGGCGGACGTATTATGGATTGTGCTTGTCGTACTTCCAATCGTACCCGAGTATGGAAGCCGCAAATCATCAATAATCGGTTCCTGTTTGTACGACAGTATAATTTGGGAAACCCTGCTTCCATCGTGGAAAACTATCTGAAGTTCGCCCTTAGGAAGAGATTTATACAGCACGCGAATATCCTTTTTGCTTTCGCCTTCCCGCCGAAGCACATCGGGCTTTTCTTGTCCTGCAACCCGTTCTGCGTTTATAAAAACAGCACGGAGTGCTGATTCGACATCCATCCCGATTCTAACCCCGTAAACGGCAGATTCATGTTCTGCGCCCCCAATACTCTTATCCGCACCCTTATCACGAACGGATTGACCGCCCGTTGAAACAACCGCGGATATCATTATTATTAACGCTAGTCTGTAATGTCTGATGTTCATACAACCACTTGAATTTTCAAGGCTCGTTTGAAATTTTCCTGCGCTTTTCGTGAATCATCTTTACGCGCTGCGCTTCTCGTTTCGATTCCTCAAATTTACCAAGTCGCCGATAGGCAATCGAAAGTTGGAAGTGCGGCTCAGGATTATTTGGTGCCATTTCCGCAGCGATCCGCAAATGTTCGATCGCTTCCTCGAAGTCATTTTTTTGAACCAAAACTTTTCCGAGGGTTACGCGCGCTTCATAATTATTTCCATCGTTTGAAATCACACGTCTCAGCGCTTCAATTCCTTCTTTCGAAGAACCACCGTCTTCCTTAAGCAAAAGCACGCCGAGCCCTAAATTTCCTCGTATATCCGAAGAATTTATTTCGAGAATTTTCTTGTATTGTACCAATGCGCCTTTAGAATCATCGAGCCGTTCCAAAACCGTTCCATAGAAAAACCGGGCGTTTGTATTTAACGGTTGTAGTGCAACTGCTTTTTCAAAATACCCAGCTGAACCTTTCAAATCCCCCTGACCAAAAAGTGCTCGCGCCATTGTAAAAATTGCGTCAAAATGCGCCGGAGCAATTTCGAGAGCAATTTTCAAACTCTCGACGGCGTTTTTCATTTCCTTGCGAACGGAGGAGATCACACCCGAAAGCACATAAGCGTCTGCCAAAAGTGACCCGTTTACCGTTCGATCGATCTTTCCGATGGCCTTCTTTATGGTGGCATCTGCCGCTTCGATCTTCCCTAAATTTAGGTATGCGAGAGAAATTCCATAAAATCCAAGACCGTCATCCGGCGCCAAAGCATTTACCTTTTTAAACTTATCGACCGCAGCCTGCCACTCCTGAGCTTTAATATGATTAAAAGCTTCTTTTCGTAACCCGTCCGGCATATTCGATAGATCGCTTACGACGCGCGAATTTGTATCTCCAATCGGTTTTTTTGTCTGTCCAGGAACACAAACGCACAAAAATAATGTCAAACAACAAAGTAACGCAATTATTGTCCACGTCGAAGTTTGTGAAATATTATCCTCTCTCCCGTTCATTGTTCCAATCATACTATCTTTGAAACCAATAATTTAGGAAAACCTCCATCGATCGATCGTTGTCCAAAAAAAAATGGCGGTAATTTGCATTACGCGCCACATTTAATTTCATTAACTTACTCAAACCGCGCTTCTTAGAAGATTATCTTTAGTCCAAATTCAAGCTGGCGTCTTCTCTGTTCGGCAAAATCCTTACCGAAATTTCCATCGTTAATGTTGCCATTCGGCACACCCCGGTTGACCGTATTCATAACGTTAAAAGCAGAGACTCTAACCTGAACATTAAAGGATTCACTTATTGCCCGAATTGGGAAGTTTTTAAACATCGACGCATCCCAGTAAGCTTGCGAGTCGCCTCTGAAAGTATTCCTTCCAAGTGTCCCAATCATCGGACAATTCCCGTTTGGAGAACCGTCCACATTGTAGCAACCCGTATCGCTTGCGAAAACTCGGGTTCTTGGTGCACGGAATGCCGCGGAATTCAGCTGAATTCCCTGTGCCAGCTGTGCGGAAGACGGTGTCGGATCGCCAATCAAATCGGCCCGTCCGCCGTTCCAGGTTACCGAGTAAACCGGACCACTTTGGAGCGTAACGATATTGTTTAGCTGCCATCCGCCGATAAAAATATCAGCTGCAGTTGGGATATCCCGGAGATACTTTCTACCGATCCCGAATGGCAAATCGTAAACACTAGCAAAAGTGAACCGATGCCTTATATCAAGATCGGAGAGTCCGCGATCCAGCTCAGGTCTAAGCGGATCATCCGGACCACAACTGGTCGGACCAGTCCCGCCGAAACAAAATCCGCCTGGGGAATCATCAATTGCTTTCGACCATGTATAGGAAGAAAGTATTGACATTCCATAGCTAAAACGCTTTTCAAGTTTTGTCTGAAGCGCATTATAATTCGCTTTTCCCGTATAGCCCGTTGCAGCGACAGTAGCAATATTCGAAATCTGCCTCGATCCGGGGCCTCCCTGATTTCTGGATGTTCCAATGTTTTTCACGACGAGCAAATTTCTCGACTGCGAACCGACATATCCGATTTCAGCGAGCCAGTTCTTTGCAAACTCGTATTGCAGCGTCAAATTATACTGATGAACAAAAGCATCCGTCCGGTCAGGATCGTTATAAATCAACGCCGAACCCGTGGGGGCGGGAAATATGGTGCCTGGAGCAATCGCAATTCCATCACCGGGTGCGAATGGAAATCCGGTTTCAAATGGATTACGACCGAGTGGGAATCCTGCAGGACACCCCCCCGGATTGGTAATTGGAGTACATTGATAATTCGCCGCTCCAGTACCCGGGTTTGCAGTTAGAGGCTGGAGACCGCTAACGTCGGTAGTATAGACGAGTCCGTATCCGCCTCTTACAACAACGCTTCGATCATCTTTTAAGCCGCTGTAAGCGAATCCGATTCTCGGACCGAAATTATTTTTGTCGTTTACTGCAAGATCACGTCCATTTGGCGCATTCTCGCCAGCCATAATGATATTTCCGGTCGCCGGATCAAAATTTGACATCCGGTCAAACCGCTCGGTTGGCGCACCAAAAATATCGTAACGAAGTCCTAAATTAAGCGTCAGATCCGGGCTAACCTTCCAATCGTTTTGAACGAAGAAAGCCATTTCCGCATTTTGGATCGTGAACGGACCGCCCGGCGTTCCTCTCGAAACGAAAGCCGGCGAATACCCGAGTAGAAAGTTTGCAAGTCCCGAACCGGTATCATTCGGACCTACCCCAAGATGGTTGCCCCATCCTGAAACATCCGCAGTGTATTGATACTGCCCCTTGATTCCGCCATTTCTGCCGCCGTCAAAATTCGTGTTCCTACGGTTTCGAAGATCGGTTCCAAACTTAAAGATGGAATTACCGCGAACCACAGTTACAGTATCCGCAAAATTGTAGTTGTGGGAAAGGAAATAGAAAGGACCGCCATCACCGACAAATTCCTGACTAAAGTTTTGCTCAACAATCCCGATAAGCGAAATTCCTCCGCAGGTGCCGCAAGCATTGATATTCTTACTGCCGAGGGCACTATCAACACCGGAATTAAATCCTAGAGCCCCATTTATTCCCGGGTTATTGATTCCAATTTCAACATTTGTCCAACCGACGCGAAGATCGTTGATTACGGTTGGAGTAAAAATATGTGTATCGCCGATCGTAATTCCCCGAGAATTCCCAAACTCATCGCCCGCACCAAAACCTGAAGGAAGATCGTTTCCATTCGGTGAAGTGCCAAGCGGAAAATTATTGTCCCGAATTCTGGAGTTTGACGATTTACTATATCGCCCAAAGATGCTGTTATTGTCGGATATCTTATGGTCGATCTTTAGATCCCAGCTGTCGACGTTAGAACGCTCGGCACGGTTTCTCCTGTAATTGTTTTGGATTAAACCCGATTCAGTCGGCAACGGATAAGCGTTAGCAAGATTTCGTGCGTATGTCGACAAGGATCCACAACTCGGGCAATTCGCAAGATTGTTTCCCGGAATCGGAGTTCCATTTGGCGCAAAAATGGTTCCGACGGGCGCTGTTACCGAACCTCCGCCTTGACGGTTAAATGACCTTAGATTTCCAGGCTGAAGAAGTTCGCTGAAATCGCCTGCCCGCATTTTAGCGGTTGGAACCGTGACAAACGGAAATTCTCCACCACCAAAAGCCGGGGTTCCGTTTCGTTGTCCTGCCATTGAGAAAAAGAAAAAAGAACGATTCCGCCCGTCGTACCAAAATGGATCTTTACCATTTATTCCGGGACGCGGGAAAAAGATCGGTCCGCCAACTACGCCACCGTAATTGTGCGTTACGTAATTTGGATTTTTTAAGCTATTCGCACCGTTTTCGTCAAACTGCGCAGCTCCGGCACTCAAAAAGCGGCCCTGATAATTTTCAAAAATAGTTCCGTGGACCGCGTTGCCGCCTGATTTAAACGTTGTCGAGATTATTGCACCTGCCGCGCGCCCCGATTCAGCAGATGGCACACTAGTCTCGATCTTGAACTCTGCGATCGCATCCGGATTCGGATAAACTGCGATCTGTCCAAACTGTGATTCATTATTATCAACACCATCAAGCGAGAAATTGTTTTGAGTTACCCGTGCGCCGTTTGCTGAGATTACTGAGCCGCCTGATTCACGAAACCTTGTCGATTCCGTCGAATTGTTGCCACCGCCATCAACCCGGTTGTTTCCGCCAAGTACCCCAACCGTTCCCGTTGAAGGTCTCGTCACACCGGGAGAAAGACTGGCCAGAAGAGTGAAATTTCGTTGAGGAATCGGAAGGTCGGTTACTTCTTTACCGGTAATGATATCTCCGCGGACGCTCGTTTCACTTTCAACGAGAGGTGCACTGTCCGCAGTCACCTCAACAACGTTACCGCCCGTGCCGGCGACTTCAGTAAAGACCGCATTTACAGGGACCCGGGCATTAGTTTCAAGCGTCACCGATGTCAAAAGGATTGTCGTAAATCCACCGGCTTCAACTCGCACACTGTAATTCCCGGGCTCCAAATTGGAAACCGAAAAATCTCCAGTGTCGCTGCTGGTTGCTTCTCGTGAATTACCATTCGCATTATTTGTAACGGTTACTTTTGCATTCGGAACGAGCGCTCCATTTGGGTCTTTTACAGAACCAATAATGCTCGCCTTATTACTCTGTGCGATCGCAACCGCACTAAGAATGATTATGCAAAGGATCGAATACGCAAGTGCACTGAACCTCAGATTTTTCCTCATAACGTCAGACCTCTTAACAAACTTTGATTTTAATTCTCGAAGACCACCATATTTAGTGGATTGATAGATTTTCCATCCCCAAAATTTCTCGATGCGCCTAACCATTGCGCTTGCTGCCCTAACGATTCGAAAGTAGCAAATCTCGTTCTAACCTTTCGTTAGAAAATCATGCAATCGACTTTCCAGCACTTATTTATTCAAAAGAAACTTTGTTGAGAACTCAAACAAAGTTTTAATACATTTGTAACCAATCTGTCAAGAAACATTTGGAGTAGTTTAATGATTTAACTCGCCGAAGAGAATTTCCTAGAAAGCACTAAACTTATCGCTCCCATAATCGTTGGGTTTCCATCAATAGACGACGCCCTTATCGTAGTTTTCGAAACGCTGCGTCTGATGCTTTTTTCAACGGCACCGTGGAGACGGTCATACACGAGATGCCACGCTTTCGTAATATTTCCCGATACTACAATAGCCTGCGGGCTAAACCCAACTATCAGATTTGAAATCCCTATGCCGAGATAATCGGCAGTTTCCTTAAACGCGGCAATTGCTTCTTTGTCACCATCATTTGCGAGCTTAATGAGCTCATCCATGGAGATGAAACTGCGAGTATCGCCTTTCCCGTTGAGGTGTGAATTGTAGCGTGCTTTAAGCGATTTTTCGGACGCAAACGCCTCCCAACAGCTGTACCCGCCACAGGAACACGCAACCGGACCTCTCTCGCCAACGATCATATGTCCGAATTCTCCGGCTGCTCCCTTATCGCCACGATAAATTTGCCCATCAAAAACAATTCCTGTTCCGACACCGTCGGCAACCATTACGGCTATAAAATTTCGTGTTTTGCTGATTTTTTCGCGTCCAAACCAGAGTTCCGCAAGAGCAATCGCATTTGCGTCGTTGTCAATTGTCACAGTGAGACCGGTTGCTTTCGAAACCTTCTTCCCGATTTCCCAATTACGCCACTTAAAATATGGAATGTATCTCGCTGTGCCAAGTGTATTGTCCGTAATTCCCGGCAATGTAATTCCGACTTCAAGTCCGTGTCCCGCGTTTTTTTCCGAAAACTTTCGCACACCTTCGATTATCCTCAAGGTCATATAGTCTGCGTCCGAATTCGTTTCAAATGATTCTTGCTCCAAAATACGCCCGGAAAGATCGGCGACCGCTATGGTAGTTACTCTAGGCGTTACGTCCACGCCAATCGCAGTAGGGGTTCCGGCTTTTATTCTTAGAAGCTTAGGTTTTCTGCCACCTGTCGAATCGCCCTCCCCAATATCTTCTATCAATCCACTTGCTTCAAGTGCGTCGACAATGGACGAAACTGTTGACCGCTGCAGTGCCGTCAAGCGAGCAATATCTGCCCGCGAAATCGGCGAGCGGTCTCTGATGTAGTTGAGCACGATCTGCCGATTAATATCCCGTATTTTATTTGGACGGGCTATTTCGGCTTTCGCATTCGGTAAGTGGATTTTCTTTGGCATTCGGTGGAAAACAATTCCATGACCTCAAACTTGACATTCAGAATAAACTTTGTTGTAGATCAAAACAAACTATTTCTAACCCTTTATGAGGTTTTTTCCAAACTTTTTGTCTATTATTCGTAGTTTATCGTTGTTATTTGTGAGGCGTAGGTCTGGAATACATAATATTTTTAATCAGCAATAATACCCTTTCCCTGTTCAATCTTTATTGTTGTATTCACTTTTTGAGTAAGTACCGTCTCGATTTCACCATTTGCCCAGTGAACTTCGATTTTCGTTAGATTCGTGTTGTCTGCCAAACCAAAATGCAAAGTCTGGTCGTTTTGCGAAGCGTAGCTTCCTCCGCTAATCAAATCCGCACGCATTTTATTTATCCCTGATATTACGAAGATTCTTGAGCCCAAACCGTCACGCGGTGTATTCTTTGCCGGATTCCCGATAAGTTTCACTTTGATCCAAGAATTTTTGCTCTCCACCACGTTCTTTAAAAGCATTGGTGATGATTCCATTGCATTTGCGATAACATCGATCCGTCCGTCGCCGTCAAAATCGCCCGTCGCGATTCCTCTTACAACCTTGGAAACTGCGAGAGCTGAATTTGCAGCCGCTCCAACACGTTCAAATTTTACGCGCTCGTTCTCACCTAATCGCGTGTTGCGAAATAAAAGAATTTGTTGAGCAAAGCTCGTACCCCATTGATATTTGTCCACAACGGGATAGACGTGGCCGTTGCCGACAATAACATCGAGCCAGCCATCGTTGTCAAAATCTAAAAATGCCGTTCCCCATCCAAGAAATGGAATTGTTGGTTCACCAAGACCCGCTTGAAACGTTATGTCGGTAAAATTAGCATCACCGTCATTTCTATAGAGGGTGTTTGAATCGTCGGAAAAATTCGTGATGTGAAAATCTACTTTTCCATCATTATCATAATCGCCAACCCCGAGCCCCATACCAGCCTGCTCACGTCCGTTTTCATTTAAAGCGATGCCAGACGGATATCCCAATTCTTCGAAATTTCCGTTTCCGTCGTTAATGTAGAGTTGCTTAGGCGTCGAGTCGTTAACAACGAGAATATCGAGATCATTGTCGTCGTCAAGATCAATAAAAACAGAGGAAAATCCGTAATACCTATCCTCATCGGTTACGCCGATCTTATCTCCAACCTCTTCAAAAGCGCCGTCCGGTTTTTGGTGAAAAAGGCGGTCCTTCGCCCCGTCCAATCCGCGAGGGCCGCACATAACTGGCTGTCCGCGAAACTGGCAAAAATTGTTTCCCGCGCTTTCTTTTTCTACATTAGAAGGACTCGGCGGCAGTTTATCCAAATCAAAATTCAGGTACGCTGGAATGAAAAGATCGAGACGGCCATCCTTATCATAATCACCGAAAGTCGCACCGGTATGCCATCCTTCGACCGCCAATCCGGCTTTTTCAGCAACATCGGTAAATGTGCCATTGCCGTTATTTTTATAAAGCCTGGAAATGCCATAATTACTGACGAAAAGGTCGGCAAATCCATCGTTGTTGTAGTCGCCGACAGTTACACCCATTCCCCAACGCTCATTCTCGACTCCCGCCTTAGCAGTCACATTCTCAAACTTCCAACCGCCCAAATTTCTATACAACGCCGATTTCGGTGCTTTCTCGCTACCTTTTTCTGCGGCAATAGTCGAACCATTCAATAGATAAATGTCGGGTTTTCCATCATTGTCATAATCGAAAACGGCAACGGTACAGGCGGTCGTTTCCAAAATATAATCTTTTGACTTCCCTCCGGAAATACAATTGAAATCTTTGAGAGATGTATCAGCGGTTATGTCTTCAAAAGCGGGTTTCGCTGCGGCATCAATGATGCCAGTAGTTCTTCGCGAGTCGTAAACTTTAGCCTCCCCGGTTGAAACCCCGCCGGCATCTTGGCACAAAACGCCTGATACGAAAATACCGAAGATCACTAATGCAGCTGCAACTTTGCTTATCATATTTTCTCTCTGTGGATATCGCTCTATTTTTTGAGGGTCGGGCTATGTGACGCGTGAAACTTTCAATTGGTTTGACAGTAAATCTATTTTGCTACCTCTACTATGTCCAAAGGCTTTGAGAAATCCCAGTCGAGAAGCGAAATGTAATTTTGCTTCTCTAACATTTCATTAAATAAACCAAGACTGTGAATGTGATATGGCAAACTCTCGTTCGCTAAATCTGGATTCTTCTGTAGAAACTGATTTGCAAGGGATGCCGTCTGTGGATCGTCTTTAAGCTGACGAAACTCTTTCGATTTAGCTGCCGATTCCTCACGCATCCCAAGTTTTTGATAGATCAACATCAGATTATACACGGCGGAAAGATCTTCCGGGTCGATCTCCAACACACGCTCGTAAAAGGCGCGAGCGATTTCGAGTTGTGATTTTCTTTCCTCTTTTCCACTTGATTCGCTTTTAATTTTTGCGAGTTCACCAAGTTGTTGCAATGTCATTCGATCATTCGGAAATTTTTCGAGCACTTTCTTGAAGTGAATTTCCGCTTCGTCGAGCCTACCTAGAGATCGTTCGATCCGACCCTTTTGAAAAATCGCGCGATAGTTTTCGGGATCCAAATCCAGTGTTTTTTCGATAAATTTGTCTGCGTCTTTCCAGACTCCCAAACCCATCATAGCAAGCGCCTTGTTCGTATAAGCAAACGCACGGTAATCGTTTTTGAAATCTATCACCTCTTCAAATGCATCTACAGCTTGCGGATACTGTTTTTGATCAAGAAGCGCTATACCGTAATTATTCCAACGCCACCAATCCGGCATCGGCTTCGAATCTGCTGGCTGTTTTTTTGTTTTTTCCCCCAAGACAAAACTTTCGCTTGTTTCCGCCATTGTCACGATCGGCAAGTCCGTCGGTTTGCCGATCACGTAATCGCTATAAACCCTTGTAAAACGCCGATACCGTAATTTCGCAGTCAACCTTATCTCGCCCGTGATTCCTTCTGGAAGTTCAAACTTGTAACGCGCGAGATCGGATCGCCCGGAAGGAATTGCGTTGTTATACCCAACGACACGTGTTCGCCAAATGTGATGCAAATCGTTAAACGCCCCGTCTTTGGTGATTAGATATGTCTTGTAATCGTGAGCCGATTCATCGAGAGAGCCGTTCTTTTTTATATAGCCTGACTTAAAAAGCGGCTTTCCGCCTGCATCCGCAACGGTGAACTCTACGTAAGCCTCGTAAAAATCACGAAGCTCGGGCGGGAAGGAATGCCCGATGTTTTTATTTGTAACGATTACTTCAGCCGTTATCGTATCGCCGCCTTTTATTTTGAATGAGTCGCGGTTTAACGGAGCAAATAATTCCTCCTTTCTTGAACCTTTTGATTGCCCGCGTAAGGCAAATATATCAATTGCTATGCGATCGTTTTTCAGAAACTTTACTACCTCATCAAACTGTCTTTTGAAACCATAGACAATCGGAATCGCTGTATTAGCAGCCGCAAAGCGATGCGACGAAATCGTGCCGTCTTTTACCGAAACGTCGTATTTTTCGGTCGGCGTCTTTTCCATATGACAAGAGTTGCACGTTTGTTTGTCGCGTTTGTAAAATGGATGCGGAACTTCCTTCGAAAATGACGATTGCTGAAATTCGTCCCCAACCATAAAGGCACGCATAAATTTATAATCGTTAAGCTCCTTTGGAACCTGAGATTTATGACAGGCAGCGCAGAATTCCGGTTTGCGCAGTAAATCTCTCATCATTGCACGTTTGTGAGATTCGATATTGCTGGTTATTTCGTCATCCGTAGCCTTAATGATTTTTTTTCCGTTCTCGTCAACAAGGAGTGCGGGTTGCCCCATGGTATAACCACCAATCCCGCGACCCGATACCGAATCGATCGAGTGACAGACGATGCAGGATACACCCTCTTGATCGAATGGACGGTCTTTAAATTGAGGTTTGTCCGTCAGCGCTCCACTAAATAACGCTGTAGGATTGTGACAAGATTCGCAGTGGCGGGTAAACGCAATATTTTTTTGTGCGATAAGATCATTTACATTTTTCTGATAAAAGGGTTCGACGAAAGCTTTGGCGTGTGCAGATTGCGCCCATTGAGGATGAACGTCGGTATGGCAAGCCGCGCATCGCGAAGATGACGTGAAATCTCTTGAGTCTATAAATTTCCCGTTGAAAGTGTTGGCATTGCTCGGAGAAAACGGCTTATCTTCTCCAAAACGAAAATCGTACGTTTCCGAAATCCATTCGTGATAATCCGTTAACGAGGCGTTTCGGCTGCTGGCTGCACTGATCGTAAAAAATACGGTGCCGAAAATTAGCCAAACAAAAATAACGGTGAATTTAATTGAACGCTTTTTCATCTAATCGCTTTCTTTGAGTAACAAACTTGGAACATCGTTTTAAAATTTAATCGCTGCGGGGCACACTATGCAAACTTACTCACGATAACCTGGCAACAGGAAGCAAGTTTTTAACATCGGAATTTGCTAGTCTATCGATGATAACCTAACGTTTAATAACAAAATATGACAACTAGAAAAATTAGATATATAGCAACATTTGGAATTTTATCGTTGTTCGTAACCTTTATGGCTCTAGCACTAAGCATTCGATCCAATGCGGTTTCGCTAGATATGGAAAAGCGATTTGCGTCGATTGCTACGGACGAAAAACTTTCGCCGGATGAGACGAAAGGCTTATATTCTATAGATGGTTCGCACAGTTACGTAGGATTTCGTGTGACACACATGGGTTTGGTTGAAGTTCCCGGGAATTTTAAAGATTTTCGAGGCACGATTGATTTCAGTCCCGTCAGCGTAAAGAATTCCACCGTGGAATTTTCTGCCGATGTAAAAAGCATCGACACCAGGATCAACGGACGAGATAATCACCTGAAAAGTAAAGATTTTTTTGAACTCGAGAATTATCCGGAAATTTCGTTTAAAAGCACGCGGCTTAAGAAAAAGGGCAAAGGATATAGAGTTTATGGAAACCTAACTATAAAAGGCGTAACGAAAGAGGTAATGATTCCATTTCGAATTTATGGTCCGATCAAAGATCAAGGGGGCGTTGTAAGAATGGGGATTCGAGGTGAAACAACGATCAATAGAAGAGACTTTAACGTAGATTACGGAAATAATCTTCCTTCAGGAATTCCCGTCATTTCCGACAACGTTGTAATTCAAATCCAGCTCGAAACCGTAAAGAAAGAGAATGGCATCGTAAAGAAAGATGGATAATGGTGCTCCCGACTGGATTCCAACCAGTGACCTACCGCTTAGGAGTCAGAAGGACACTATTTCAGATCATGGTAAATTTGAAATACAGACCTTCAATCCCGCTGTAATATTAGGCTTCCCTGCTGAAATGGTTGTCTACCATGAATCGCCAAATTGCATATTTATTGCAGATTTGTAGTGAGTAGCGTAGTGAGTGACTTAACTTTGCTCCAAATAAAAGCTATAATCTTTTCCATGAATACATTTGGTGGAAATGTTTTTTTCATTACCCGCGATGAAAACTTATATGCTCGGGCGTCTTATATGTGCCCGAAAAGAAAGCGACACGTCTCTGTCGAGCGCAAAGTTGATGGCAGCAAAAAGAAAGCAAAAGCGAAGGTTATCCGAGCGATCGAAGAAAAACTGAATCCTGCTCCAAGCAGTCAGATTAAAACATTTAATCAGTTGGCTGATTATTATATTGAGAATCATGCGTTCCCAGCAGAATTTGTCGATGATATAAAAGTCGCCGGAATGAAGAGTTATCGAAATGCCCGCTCTGACATAAAACAGCTGCGAAAGGAATTTGGAAGATTGATTCTTAGGAGTATCACGAAAGACAAAATCAGCAGTTACCGGGGAAAGCTGCTAAAACGGAAGGTCAAACGTGTCGATCGAATCACCGGTGAAACCTATTACAAACCCGCTACCCATTCCCTTCCTAACCATCAGCTCCGCACTCTTAGGGCGATGCTTGATGTAGCAAGGGAAAATAATTGGCTCGATAAAACCCCCAGCTTTAAGAATCTAATCCCGTCCTCGCTCGAAAACACCCGGCTTGAGATCCCCTCTAGATTTGAGTTTCAGAGCATTCTTGATGCGTGTACCGGTCGGCGTCAACATTTGCGGGCTATCGTATTGTTTTCAGCTGATACCGGTGCCCGACCTGTTGAAATGTTCAACCTGAAATGGACCGCTATCGATTTTTTAAAAAGGGTCGTAACGCTGCGTTCGGATAAAGGTAAGAAACGGACGTTTAGGGATATAACATTGACCGACCGCGTTTATGACGAGTTAAAAACCCTTAATGAGAACAAAATCAACGAATTTGTTTTCGGCGGGATTCGATCAGTAAAGCATTCTTGGCATACCATACAGAGAATGGCCAATGTGCCTCATCTGGATTTTTACACTTTACGGCATCTTTTTGCTTCCCGGATCGTAGCCAACAATCCTGAAATTAGTATTTTTGAATTGCGGTAATTATTGGGGCACACCCAAGTCGAGACGACCGCGAGATACGTCAAACGAATTAAAGGTGAAACGACTGATGTAACCACCTATCTAAATGAGGATTCGTATTTACCGATGCAGGAATTAGGGGCACTGAATTAAACTCTTGAATAATGACAGTTAATAATCAAAACGTGCCATAGTGATT
>JBBKXN010000079.1:0-2961 GCA_037969475.1 Pyrinomonadaceae bacterium
ATGATTATCCCGAACCATTCGGTATAACACTCTTTTTCGGGTGTTAGACAGATTCAATCGGCATAACACTCTTTTTCGTGTCGTATACGGATCAATTCAGCATAACTCCCTTATAAACAGAATTAATTTAGCCCATTACTTCCCCGTTTGCAATAAAATTACGCATGACAAACTTAAATTATTAGAACTAGAGCCGGCGCGTTTCCATCGCCATATAGCGCAACTTCGCGGCTCCGTCGTAACGGCTGTTTTCCCCGGCATTTACGGCGGGCCTTTCATGCTTCTTATTGGGCTGCGGGTATTCCGATTCGCGCCAGCTCCGCTTGCGGCACACCTTCATGATACAACCTGGCAAGCTCATCGGGATCGAATGGGTAGCCGAAGGGCGGCCTGCCGATCTCCGCCATCTGCGGGCTCCTCACGAAAGCATCACACTCCTCCTTCGTTGGGAAATTATCCACGCTCAGTTCCACCTCGTTGCCGTCCGGGTCGTGATAGTAGAGCGAGGTCGTGAACCTGTGATTGAGCGGCATGAAGGGAGTAATACCTTCGATCTTCAGACGTTCATACGTCGCAACAAGGTCTCCGAAACTCGCAAAGCCATAGCCAACGTGATCAACCCCGGCGGCATTCACCGGTTTGTCTACGGTAGAGTCATCCTCAAAGATCACGAACCGGTGATGCTCTTCATCGAATGTCATGAAGGCGAGGAACTCATTCTCATGCTGAATCTTCGCGCTGAAGACCGTTCTATACCATCGGATCATCTCTTTGTACCGCTGCGCGCGGATTCCGTAGTGCGAGATGTAAGCGGACTTGGTAAACGCGCCCGACGTACTGCTTTCGAGGGGTTCTGAATGGCTCATAGTTATCTCTCCGATGATTCAATTGTGTTGGCCGCCCAACTTATGATTGAGCGGAACATTGTCCGGACGATGACCTTAAATCTGGCGTTAAAATCTACCATTTCGCCCTCACGTCCTTTGTACAGTTCGCTGTTGCGTGATTTTCACCCTACAACTTTTACTTTCGAGCTGCCCAAAGCGGTTTCAAGTTCTTGTCAAAAATCTCAATGTTTGCGCCGTCTTTAGCACTCTGGGTAAGCCAGAGTGCAGGAATGCTTGACCTCCCGATGCCGCCGCCCTCAATCGGTTCTGATGAAATACTACTTAACTGTAAGGTGGTCTTGCCTTGAAACCGCGTAAGCAAAAATGCTGCCATTTCGTTCTCATCCATCAAATGAATACTTGGCTCACCACCCGTTCTGAATGTCCCTACTGCAATACGAGCTTTTTGGTTGATGTCATAAAACACAAGGCTCGGCGTTCCGCGTGCAAGCATCGGGTTTTCGGAAAGAATCGCCCGCAACTTTCCATTTGCGTCAACAAGCCGAAACTCTTGAGCGGAAACAACTGTGGAAGAATCGTTTTGAGCAGAGGCTTGTTGCCCAGAAAAAAGCCAGCTAAAGCCTGCGCCGCCAAACAACCCAGAGATTATCGTGGCAAACAGCAGCGAAAGATATTGTTTTTTGTTCATACGCTCTCCTTATTTTCAAGATTTCCTCTTAAATTCGCGCCGCCCATGATTACGGACGACGTTTGCCTAAAATTATTTTTGAATATCCCAATCACCTAATCGCTCAACGTCATACTTTCCCTTAATCCTATTTTCCTCTCGCATCTTCCTAAAATTGGGATTGTCTGGTTTGACCGTCTTGAAAAGCTCAACCCGGTCTTTGATAGACTGCTCAAATCCGCCCGGTGTCATTGTCAGCAGAACTTTGACCGGAACTTTTCCCAGATTTCCTTGCGCGTGCGGTGTTCCTCGCGGAATCAAAACATACGAACCGGCAGGATATTCAGAAGTTTTGTCGTTGATTTTGACGGTCAATACTCCTTCCAGCACATAAAACGCTTCGTCCGTGTTGTTGTGTCGGTGAAAATTCGTTTTGTAGTTGGGCATTTCCTTTAACTCGGCAAGCGACCACGCGCCATTCGTATCCTCACTCGTAGCCAAAAACCTGACCGTTCCAGCGTCATAGCTAAGTTCATCGGGTTCACCAGACTTGAGTGCAATGATTTTAGGCTTGTTTTTATCTTGCTCGGATTGAATCTTTTCAGGCTTGGTTTGAGTTTCCGTCAATCGCTCAAAGCCGAAAAACAGTGCGGAAATAAGAAGCGTAAGCAAAAGTATTTTCTTCATAGCGTATATTCTCAAACTTTTTTGAAACTTAAACACAGTTTCCGCACACGATTTTACATTACACGCTGAAGCGGCATAACGCTGTAGATTACGCGGCGCGGGGGCAGCCAGGCAAGCTATATTAAACCGAAGACGGTTAGTAAGAAGCCGACTGCCCGCGCTCACGTCTATTGACTTGTTCGGCGATATGTAATTAGGAAAATAATTTCAAGTTACCGCTTTTTTGCGCCCGACGAAAAAGCCGACGATAGCCAGTAAAAACCCGATTACCACAGGCACAATACCCATTATCAATTGCTTTGTCATAAAAGACTTATTATTCTCGCAATCCGACTCGGAAGTCAGCGCGCCGGTCAATCGCTTGTAACAATCCGACGAGGTTGAACCGCAGGTCGCTTTTGCTTCATCAAACAATTTTTTATCGCTTGCGGCGCTCTCGCAAGCTGATGAAGCATAATCGCTGGTCAAAGTATTGACACAAACGACCAAGCCTATGAGCAAAGCCAAAACGCCAACGCCAATTAAAATAATTCCGACTGGTTTCATAGTTTTTATTCTCCTTTGTGTAACTGCACAATTCGGCGGATGTTCTCAATTGAAAACGCCGAACTTTGATCTAGGCTGAACCACAGTATTCTTAGATAGAATCTTTAATAGTCCTTATTTAGGTAAAAGTCAAAGGATTATCTGATTTGACGGGCTTATAATGTCACTTTTTTATTAAATCTAACTTCTGCCTAACAAAAGATTATCCCGAAC
>JBBKXN010000080.1:0-11395 GCA_037969475.1 Pyrinomonadaceae bacterium
AAGGGTGGGATTCGAACCCACGGAACCCTTTAGAGGTTCACAGCATTTCCAATGCTGCCAGTTCAGCCACTCCTGCACCTTTCCGTATAAGTTTCTCAATAGCTGGCGGAGAGGGTGGGATTCGAACCCACGGTGCCCGCAAAGGCACAACAATTTTCGAGACTGCCCGATTCAACCACTCTCGCACCTCTCCATTTTCTTGATTTTATTGATGTGGAAACTACTTTTCAAGCGCTCGATACTTAAACCTGTTTTCGCTTCTTACGAAAAAAATCTTGCATTAATTTCCTGCATTTTTCAGAAAGTACGCCCGAAGTTATTTCCATTTGATGATTCAAAGAACTGTGGTCACACAAACTAAACTTAGTTCGTACGGCGCCAAATCTCTCATCCGCGGCCCCATAAACCAAACGATTGATCCTCGCATTTACGAGTGCCCCAGCGCACATGACACAAGGTTCAATAGTCGTATAAAGAACACATTCAGTCAAACGATAGTTGCCAACTTTACTAGCTGCTTCTCGCAACGTCAAAATTTCGGCGTGGGCGGTCGGGTCGCTGCTTGCGATCGTGCTATTTCCGGCAACCGCAATGACATTCATTTCGCCGTCCGCAATGCAGGCACCTATCGGCACCTCGTCCCTTGCACCGGCGTTTTCGGCGGCCTCCAGAGCGATGCCCATGAAAAATCGATCGTCTTTCTCCACACCGTTATTATTAGCGATTCAAGCGGCAAAGCAAAATGGGTCTGAGCGTAAGAAGTGCAGCATCGCGAAAAAGCAATAACCTTTGAAACCAGGTCAAATGTCTGCTAATTTTCAAATGTCGCGTTCTATTGAATAATTTAAGAGTCCAAGTGCTGTTCGTAATTAAGATAAAGTGACGCGAAAATTCCTAGTTTATTGGAGAAGAAAATGATTAAAACAATAATTCGAGTGAGAATAAGCGCCGCCGCAATTCTTTTGCTCTTACTCGTCGTGTGCGTAAGTTCACAGACGGCTGTAGAAACTGGCGATCAAGGCACTCGTGTCCGTGATCAGAAGTTAACTTCAAAATTGATGGCTCGCGAAATGCCGTATAGGGTTATTCTTCCAAGTGGTTATGAAAATTCAACGGAAAATTCATTTTATCCAGCGATTTATCTGCTGCATGGTTTGACAGGTCATTTCGACAATTGGAGCGATAACACAAAACTTGCTGTTTATTCAAAGAACTCGGAATTTATAATTGTCATGCCGGAGGGAGGTAACGGTTGGTACACCGATAGCGTTTCGAAAAAGGACGAGATGTATGAAAGTTACATTGTGAAGGAGCTTATTCCCGAAATTGAGAAGAAATTTCGCGTCAAGAAAGCACGGGAAAGCCGGGCGATCGCCGGCCTTTCGATGGGCGGATACGGAGCGCTAAAATTCGGTGTTAAATACCCGGAAATGTTTGTTGTCGCGGGATCTTTTAGCGGTGCTCTAAGGGCTGCGGAATGGACTGAAAAGGAATTGGGAGTAGGTTTTAGACCTTTACTGGAATCGATAATGAGCATATACGGTGAAGCCGGAAGCGGGACGCGGAAACAAAATGATTTATTTTCACTTGTAAATGCTAAAACCGATACTGAAATTAAGGCGATGCCGTTCATTTATGTTGATTGCGGCACAGAGGATTTTCTTCTCAGCCAAAATCGTGATTTTGCTGAGCTTTTGTTAAAACGAAAAGTTTCTCACGAATTTCGACAGCGCCCCGGAGTTCACGATTGGAAATATTGGGATTCGCAGATCAAGGAATTTCTTCAGCTTTCCGAAAGATTCCTAAAGTGATATTCAGCAAAAAGGAGCCGAAACTTACGTTCAAAACGCGGGAGATTTAAATAAAAAGCTTATGAAAGAAAGAATTGGAATCTTATTCGTTTTAATTTTCATGACGTTTGGCATTTCGGCCGCGGCTCAGGAGAAAACCAAAATTACCAGCGCATATGCAAAGCAAATGCTTATCGGGCGGCATATGCTCTCGCTTCAGTGGATCAGTTGGAAAGAATTCGGCCGGGCTAACGTAACTCAGAAACAAGGTGTTTTGTATTTAAAAGGCGAACAAAAGGGGCGCAAAACAAATGATTCTCTGAAGATCAATGGCGTTATCACGGAAATCAGCCGATACGAGTTTAAATTCGAAGGATTCATTATTACAAAGGTTAGCTACATCAACGATGGAAACCCGTGTGTTCGTGAAGGCGAAATGACTTTCGCGATCACCGGTAAGCGAAGATATTGGCGTTTACAGGAAATGGAGAGCCCGTGCGGTGTAGAAACCGATTATGTAGATATTTATTTCAGACGATAGCAGCAGGAAACGGGCAAACTATTAGGCGGATCGGCAAAGTTAAATTAAAATGCTTTTGCCGATCTAATTCTTTTTAAAATTAAATTTTATGTTGAACTTTGCAATGGAAACTGCCCGCGAGGCGGGAAATATCTTACTCGAAAAATACGGAAAGTTAACGAATATTTCTAAGAAAGGGGACATAGATCTTGTTACCGAAGCCGATCTTGCGTCTGAAAAACTGATCATAGAAAGAATCAAAACTCACCATCCAATGCATTCAATTCTCGCCGAAGAATCCGGCGACGCCGTACAGATCGGTGACGGAAAATGGAAATGGATAATCGACCCGCTTGATGGCACAACAAATTATGCACATGGTTATCCTTGCTTTTGCGTTACGATCGCCCTTGAATATCAGGACGAAATCGTAGTCGCGGTCACATTTGACCCAACACGCGACGAGATGTTTTCAGCCGAAAAGGGAAATGGAGCGAGCTTAAACAACAAAAATATCTTTGTTTCAGAGACCGACAAACTTGCGGATTCCCTGCTCGTTACAGGGTTCCCTTATGACATTGCAACTCGCCCAAATTTCACCGAAAAGTTTACCAAAATGCTTTTAAGATCGCGGGCTGTGCGTCGCGATGGCTCGGCGGCGATCGATCTCGCATACATTGCATGCGGGCGTTTTGATGGTTTTTGGGAAGAAGGATTAAACCCTTGGGATATGGCGGCCGGCGTATTGCTGATCGAGGAAGCAGGCGGGAAAATTTCATATTACGACGGCTCGAAATTTAGCATTTACAAGCCTCCGATGTGCGCGAGCAATGGAGCGATTCATAACGAAATGCTCGGGGTTTTAAGTTAAATAGTTTCAGGGCTTGCTAATGTCCGAAGTTCACATCTAAAATCAACGTCTATGGCATGGTTTCGTCGAAAAGAGCCCAAAATTGAGGGTAAGTCTGAAAGGGCTGCGCAGACCGTAAAAACTGAAGGGAAGTTTCAAAAGTGTCCCGAATGCGATAGTGCGCTTCACAGACGCGAACTCCGCGAATCGTTTGAGGTTTGCATTCATTGTGACCATCATTTCCGCATGGGTGCCAGAAAACGTCTTGAAATGCTTTTTGACAATGGTAAATATCAGGCACTCGACGAGGAAGTTACTTCCGGCGATCCACTGGATTTCATTGACTCAAAACCCTACAAAGAACGACTTATAAGCGCTAAGAAAAGCTCGGGATTACCCGAAGCTATCATCTCGGGGAAAGGCACAGTTGGCGGACACAAAGTTTATGCAGGGGCAATGGACATGTCGTTTATTGGCGGCTCAATGGGTTCGGCTGTTGGTGAAAAGATTACCCGGCTGATCGAGCGTGCGCTTAAAACAAAAGGAGCCGTAATTATTTTCTCGGCGTCTGGCGGCGCGCGTATGCAGGAAGGCACTCTTTCATTGATGCAAATGGCGAAAATTTCCGCTGCTCTGGCCCAGCTTCACGACGCAAAATTACCGTTTATTTCCGTATTGACTGATCCAACGACGGGAGGCGTAACGGCAAGCTTTGCCATGCTTGGAGACGTAAACATGGCCGAGCCTAAAGCTTTAATTGGCTTTGCGGGACCACGCGTGATAGAGCAAACAATAAGACAAAAACTTCCGCCCGGTTTCCAGCGCTCAGAATTTTTACTCGAGCATGGAATGGTCGATATGGTTGTTGATCGAAGAGAACTTCGTGATCGGATCATTCGCGTGCTTGATTTTATGATCAATAAGAAAGGGTCGAAATAGGAATATGCTAAGTGATTTATTTATAAGTAATTATACTCGCGATCTTAAGAAAGTAGTTGAAGAACTCAAAGGGTATGGATCGGACGATCAATTGTGGATTGTTAAGGATGGAATTTTAAATTCAGGCGGTAATCTTGCGCTTCACCTTATAGGAAATATCAATCATTTCTTCGGAGCGATCCTCGGCAATACGGGTTATGAGCGAGATCGAGATATGGAGTTTTCAGATAAGAATGTGTCGCGCGGAATTATTATTTCGCGCCTCGAAGAAACAATCGAAATTATGAAGAATTCCCTTGGTTTATTATCCGACGACGACTTCTCGAGCGAATATCCGGAGGAATTTCAAGGAAACAAAATAACAAATGCGGCGGTGGCAACATATATGCTTTCGCATCTAAATTATCATCTCGGTCAGATCAATTATCACCGCAGAATCGTGTCCAGCTAAGTGAACTTCAAAGAATCTCTCGATTATCTCTTCGGTCTCGGCTACGAACGCTCCGTCCAAAAATTCGGGCTGGAAAATTCGATAATTCTCCTGAATGCTCTCGGAAATCCGCAGAATAAATTCATAAAAATTCAGGTTGCAGGCACCAATGGAAAAGGCTCAACCTGTGCTTTTTTGGAGTCGATCTGTGTTCAGGCTGGTATAAAAGTTGGCGTCAACACATCGCCGCATCTTATTTCCGTCACGGAGAGAATTCGCGTTGGTGGAGAAGATGTTGCTGAAGAAAAATTCGCGGAATATGTAACCAGCGTCAGGGAAGTCAGTGAAAAGCTGGTTGAAATAAATGAACTCGGGGCGATGCCGACTTTTTTTGAGCATATCACGGCGATAGCTCAACTCGTTTTTGCAGACGAAGGCATTGAGGTTGCGATTCTTGAAGCCGGGTTGGGGGGGCGTTTTGATGCGACTACAGCAACACAGGCCGAAATTGTGGCGATCACGTCGATAGATCTAGATCATACGAAAACCCTCGGCGACACCATAGAGAAAATCGCGGCTGAAAAGGCGGCGATAATTCGCGGAGGTGTCAAAGCTGTGATTGCCGTCCAAAAAGACGCGGTGATGGACGTGATTTTTGAGAAATGTCGATCTGTCGATGTTATTCCGCATCTTTCAAAACACGTTAATATAGAAAGCCAAGAAGAACGGGTAACATTTCAGACTTCCAAAGCAAAATACGCACCCATCAGGCTCGGGCTCAAGGGAAAACACCAAATCGAAAACGCGAGCGTTGCAATTCTGCTTGCAGAAACCCTGAATGATAAGGGCTTCGCAATCGAAAAGATAGATATTGAAACGGGTCTCGAAAACGCCGTACACAAAGGGCGCCTGGAGTATCAAAACGGCATTTTGTTCGATGGCGCGCACAACGTTTCGGGTGCGAAAAGCCTAAGAAGTTACATTAATGAAAGTATAGGTAAGCCAATAACAATGGTGTTTGGAGTGATGCACGGAAAAGAGATCAATCAGATTGCCGAAATTCTTTTTCCACTTGTGGAAAACTTGATCTTAACCACACCAAAAAATCCGCGTGCGATGCCGGCAAATGAAATTTTGAAGGCGTTGCCGATTGAAATGCGTTCAGAAAGTATCTTTATAGCGGACGATTCTCGAAGTGCATTAAAAAAAGCGCAGGATATTGTCGATGACGGACTTATTCTTGTTACCGGCTCGCTTTATTTGATCGGCGAGGTCAAAGGCCAACTAATGCGTAATGATTCATAAGCTATCAGCCCATATGGTTAAACAAATACCGGGGTTTTTTGTTTAGTTTTGGTACAATCAAAACCACAGTTTTCCCTAAGTTTAGTAAATTCAGTGCAGGAGTTTCGTATGAAAAAATCAAATTTTACAATTCCCGGCGTATGTTTTGTCATATTTGCCTTCGCGGTCATTTCGATCGCAAACACAGGTCAAAGAAATTCGACGCGCGACAAGATCACGCCGCAGGAATTGATCACGAAGCACCTTTTCTCGATCGGAAGTCCCAAAGCTTTAAAATCGATAAGCTCAATAATGGCGGTTGGAACTTCAAAGGCAGTATTTAAAGTAAATGGTTCGGCAGAAATCACCGGAATCGTTGTTATGGCATCCGAAGGTGATAAAAACATGATTGGAATGAAATTTAATCATCCTGAATACGAATTCGAAAAGATGGGCTACGATGGCGAAACATTTTCCGTAGGCTATGCAAAGCCGGGCGTACGGACGCCATTTGGCGAATTCTTGCTTTCCAATTCAAATACGTTTAAATCGGGAATAATGGGCGGTGTGCTTTCAACTTCATGGGAGCTTCTGAATTATGATGTGAAACGCGGAAAATTGAAGTTTGACGGAACGAAGACCATCGATGGCGTGCAGATGTATCGTTTTGATTATAGCCCGAAAAAAGGTTCGGATCTTGAAATTAAGTTGTTTTTCGAACAGGATTCGTTCCGACATGTTCGCACGGAGTATTCACGGGTTATCACCGCACCTATGGGGCGCACGATCGAAGAATCCTCGCGACAAAACGAAACGCGGTATAAGATGATCGAATTGTTTGATGATTTTCGGGTGCACAATGGCGTCACGCTGCCGTACAAATACCAAATTGATCTAACTCTTTCAAACGGTCGCGGTTCCGCCTTATATAACTGGTATATGGATATTGAGGAGTTAAATTTCGAGCAGCAGCTTGGATTGGATCAGTTTCGCGTAAACAACTAAAAGCCCAAACAGAAAGATAAAAAAAAGGCACTGTGTACAAGCGACACAGTGCCTTAGGTTTTAAACCAATTTCAACCTTAAAACTCAAACCGAGCAGCAAATTGCATGGTTCTAGCCGATCCTGCAGATGTTATCTGTCCGAACGTAGCACTATTGATGTTTGCAAACTGCGTGTTGTTGAAGAAGTTCACGTTGTTCAAAAGGTTGAAAGCCTCAGCTCGTAGCTGGACGGCCATTCTTTCGCCAAAGTTGATCTTCTTCGAAAAAGTAGTGTTTATGTTGAAGTTGTTTGGACCATTAATAAGAGTTCGACCGAGGTTGCCCGTCGTTCCAGGTTCAACGTTAAAGAACGATTGTCCGCTAAACGCCGTGTTGGAATTTGTTGCATTTATATAGCCATTCGAACCGGTTCCGGTCGCAGGATTGATAACCGAAGGGTTGAGCCAATAAATCTTACCATTTGCCTCGAAAATTCCTACCAAGTTTTGTATTTCCGCTCCTGTTAGCGAGCTGTTCGGCGATTGTCTACCGGATCGTGCTCCACGGTTAAGCGTTCCACGAGTATCTACAAAAGAGATAGGTGATCCGCTAGCCCATTGAACGATACCCGCAATTTCGAATCCGCCAACCAGCTTATCAAGCCAGCCTCCTTCATTCAAAAACATTTTTCCTTTACCAAAAGGTAACTGATAGATACCATTAAAATTAAAGGTATGTGTTTGGTCGAAGTCTGCGCGCTGCTTATCGAGCTCACGATTCTCATTTTGTAGATATGGCTCAAACAGTGCTTGGCTTGTTCCGATCGTATCCGTCAAATTCTTCGAGAATGTGTAATTTCCTTGGAAATACAATCCTTGCGAAAAACGACGGCGAACTTCCACTTGAACCGAATTGTAGTTATACGAACCCGCGTTTGTGAACAGCTCTATCTGACCAATATTCGGGTTTGGATAGAGCTTAATGAACGGAACGAGGCCCGGGCTAGCCAAGGTCGGATGATTGTTTCGACCCGTCGTTACAAAACGCTGTGCAAGATCCGCAACGATTCCATTTTGCAAATCGGAGCGGAATTGCGCAAGCGTTACGCCCGTTCCAACACCCAATTTTCCTGCCGATCCGCTACCGCCATTTGTGAAAATGGTTAGCGGCACGCATCCTGTTGTAATACCGGAACAAAATGGCGTTTGAGCGGCAGTGTTAGTTGGGTTCGCAGCAATTGACAGTGCCAAATTTGCTTGGGCCCGTTTGAAATCGTCCAAGAACCCGTTGGAAATAACATCGATTTGGTTCAAATCGATGCCACGCGCCAAATTATTGCTTCGGCTGCCAACGTAACGAATTTCGAAAGCTGTGTTTCCAAAAAATTCTCGTTGAAAACCAAAGCTGTATTGCTCAACTTTCGGAATTTGCAAATTCGGATCAACTGCATTTGCATTCGCAAAGAAAGATTGACTCGAAGTGTTATTCTGTAAAAATGAACGAGGCGGTTGAACAAATCCCGGAGGGGTTATTGTCTTTAAGGGTTGACTCAATCGATCATTCAATTGCGTTGTGCCGGTTGGTCCGGTTGGGCTGTTTGTCGCTCTAGCCAAACCGATATTTCCGCTCAAAGTTCCATTAAGTGACGTAATGATCGAATCATTTCCGTAAATGTGGCTGTATCCACCGCGGATTACCGATCTACCAGTCGAACCGAACAAAAACTTACCCAATCCAGATTCGAAGTTAGGGGAATAGGCAAAACCGATATTTGGTGCAAAGTTGTTGTAATCGGTGTTGTAATAAAGTTTGTCTTTACCGGCATTTGTGCCAACAGGTACGAAAGAACCATTTCCTGCGAGCAAGGATGCGGCCGGATCATTCGGGTCTGCAATTAGTGGCTCAAGTGCCAAACCATTGTTAATTTTTAACGCCGGGAAAAGCTCGTATCTCAAACCGATTGTCAGCGTCAATCCACGTGCGATCGACCACTTATCCGAACCATAAAGGGCATGATTCATATTTCGAAACGGAGCAAGGTTTCTAACGGCGGAGTATCCCGATGTCGGAGTTGTCGTGTTGAAACCTTGGGTAGCGCTGCTAATCGTTCCCGCCATTAGTGCCAACAATGAATTGGCCGTTGCAAGCTGGGTGGTATTGATCAAACTTCCCGCGCCTCCTTGGTTTGCAAAATTTGTCGTTTGAAACGTGGTCGTCGTCGCCGGGGTTATATTTGTTGCACCAATAATGTAGTTCGGAATTATCAAAACATCATTATAGGAATTAACCTTGTAAAGCTGGTATTGTCCGCCAAATTTCAGCGAATGATTACCAACTACGACATTTAGGTTATCTGCAAATGAATAAAGCTTGTTATTGCGGCCTTGATCAAGGAAAATATTATCCGGTTGGCTGATCAATCCCGCGAGCGTGCTGCTCGTCGTTCCTGATGGACCGATAAAGAAATCAGGTCGCGGACTTGTACGTGCAAACGGAACAACACTGGTAAAAATTCCCCAGCGAACTTCGTTGACCATCGTATCCGTCAGAACACGCCGGTAAGAAACCGTAAACGATTTGTTTTCAGAAAACTGAGAAACTTCAGGGGTTTCCGAGAATCCGGTTGAATCGACGTCCGGTCGCAGGTTGTTTTCTTTGTTGTAGCTGAAAACGCCATTTAGGCTGTCTTTATCGGTTGCATCAATATCAATTCTCGTTGTGTACTGCTTACGAGTTTGGTCTTGACGGCGGTTGAAAGCATAGCCAGTCGTATTTAGCGAATCTCCACCAGCTGCATTTCCGGCTGCCGGGATCACATTTAGCACACGCGCTTGAATTGTCGGGTCAATCGTTCCGGGAATTCCTTGAAATCCTTGAGCTTGTGCGAATGTCAAAATGTTTTGAACCGTACATACGCTGCTAACCGTAGTTTGCGGACAGGAAATGCCACCGCTATTAATTACGTTACCCGCCGTTGCGCGGTTAAACTGGAATGTTCCGGCGCGTGCCGAAGGTGTCAGGATCGTTCGTGTTGCACGAGCCGAAAGCGGATCTCGTACTTCTTCGTACGCGAAGAAGAAAAATCCCTTATCGCGGTCAAGAATCGGTCCGCCTTCTCCGAAATTCGGTGTCGGCATTGGTCCGCCAATTTTTCCGCCAAATTGGTTACGGTTTCTGAAGGGCGGTTTCTTAGCAACTTCTGCCTGGGTTCCATCGGCATTAAGTGTTCTGTTGTTAAAAAATGAATTCGCCGAGAACTTTGAATTTCTATTATATGCAAATAATGCGCCGTGAAATTCTTTTGTTCCGCGTGGTGTGATCAAAATGATCTGTGCGCCGCCGGAGCCAAGGTCAGACTCTTGGTTCGTAGTAGCGATCGTAAATTCACCGGTATCGTCAACCGACGGTCGCCCGGGCGCAAAATCGGTTGCATTTGTACGGATGAATTGATCCTGAATGCTGATGCCATCGCGGGTGATATTCGTCATGTTGTACGCAAACCGTTAATCGAAGTATTTTGGAATGCGTTTGAAGCGACACCCGGCTGAAGAGTGGTTAAACTCAATGGGTTTCGCGTGATCAGCGGCAGCGAAAGAATCTGCTGCGGGCTTACCGTATTAGTGACTTGAGAAGTCGTCGAAGTGATAACATCAGCACCTGCCGAAACTTCAACCGTCTCCTGAATTCCACCAATTTCCAAGGTCGGATTGAGAGTATATTCTCTCGCGACATCGACCTTAAGATTCGTAGCCACATAGGCTTTAAAACCGTCGGCGGTTACTTTTACTGAATAACTCGCAGGTTCGACTTGTAGAAATCGAAACTGACCAGAACTATCAGTTGTAATCGAATAATCCTTGCCCGTTTGGCTGGATTTTAACGTAACAATTGCCCCCGGTAATGCCCCGTCGGGACCGGATACCGTTCCTGATAAACGTCCGGCAGTAGTTTGCGCCATTGTGCAAAACACTGCGATAAGTATCAGAAATACACTACTAATTACTCTTGTCATTACTTATTATTCTCCAATTTTTAATGTTTGAAATTTGTTCAGATTTGCAGGGTAAAAAGAATTGATGTCTCCTGCAAAAATATCGAATAGGATTGCTCGCCTTTATGCAACTTTGGTGCCAGAATTTTCGGATCGTTAAGTCCAATTGGTTCAACACGAATTTCCGAGAGCTTTTAGTTTTCGGTGCATTCTGATGAATAAAACTACGAAAATTTGAATAAACTCGGAAACCTCCGATTTCGTTCTAGACGGTATTTCAGGACCATCAAACTGGTTTATGAGGTCGAGCACAAGAAATAGTGTCCTGCCAAAAAAATCCGCAAACGGTAGCTGTTCGAATCAAGGCGAGTTAGTGTTTTCGGATAACTATGGAAAGTCGTGTAATATGAAAGTTAGAATCAATTATTCCTATCTAATTCGAATTTCGGATTTAATATAAGCCGAAAAAGACAGGTTTTCAGGGCAAAATTGTGAGTATTATCCGAGAATCGGAATATTGGAAAACTTAATCGAAAAGGAAAAATATGCACAAATTAGTTTTGGTGAGGCATGGACAAAGCGTTTGGAATAAGACCCACCGTTTCAC
>JBBKXN010000081.1:0-4668 GCA_037969475.1 Pyrinomonadaceae bacterium
GATCGACGGCCAAACGATCCGGCTGCCGGTCCCCGATCTGACCGAGGAGCGCCGCAAGGAACTCGCCAAGCTGTCGGGCCAATATGCCGAAAAAGCCAAGATCGCGATCCGCAACGTACGACGCGATGGCATGGACGCGCTCAAGGCCGATGAAAATAAAAAGGAAATCCTCGAACTGTGACGGCCGGCGCGGCTCGTACCACTGCCGAGACCGGGCCCGATAGCGGCACCGGCGCCGATCGCACGCCGCGGCATGTCGCGATCATCATGGACGGCAATGGCCGCTGGGCAAAACGCCGCGGGCTGCCGCGCGTCGCCGGCCATCGCAAGGGCGTAGAGGCAACGCGGACGGTCGTCGAAGCCGCCGGCGAACTCGGCATCGAGGTGCTGACACTTTACGCCTTTTCTTCGGAAAACTGGCGGCGCCCGGCCTCCGAAATCGCCGATCTGATGAATTTGCTGCGCCGCTTCATCCGCGAGGAACTCGAGCGGCTCGCCGATGCCGGCATCCGCATCAAGGTAATCGGCGACTATCACGCCTTCGAAACCGATATCGTCGCGCTGATCGACGGCGCGGTTGCGCGCACGCAAAGCAACGAAAAAGCGACGCTCGTCGTCGCGCTCAACTATGGATCGCAGGCCGAGCTTGTCGCCGTCGCGCGCGATCTTGCCGGTGAGGCGGCACGCGGCGCCATCGATCCCGCCCAAATCGACGAAGCGGCGATCGCCTCGCGGCTCGACACGGCGGGGCTGCCGCCGCTCGACCTGCTGATCCGCACCTCGGGCGAAAAGCGGCTCTCCAATTTCCTGCTCTGGCAGGCGGCCTATGCCGAGCTGCATTTCACCGACACGCTCTGGCCCGATTTCGGCGCCGCCGAACTTGCCGAAGCGGTCGCCGATTATGGACGCCGTGACCGCCGCTTTGGTGGCTTGTGACCGATTCTGTCACCGATTCTTTGACCGATCTCGCCAAGCCCAGCGAATTTCGCCATCTGTTGAAGCGCAGCGCGACCGGGGCTGTGCTCATCGCGGTGGCCTTGGCCGCCCTTTATGCGGGGCGGACGCCGTTCTGGCTGCTCGCGGCGTTGCTCGCGCTCGTCATGATCGGCGAATGGGCGATGCTGATGGGCGTCCAGCGTTGGAAAATGTTTCTGGGCATCGCCCTGATGCTGGCCTTGCTGGTCTTCGTCCAGCCGATGATCCGTCCGCTCGACTTTATCAGCATCGCCGCGCTCGCCGGCGGCGCGGCGCTGATCGCGGTGGTTTCGACGAGCCTGCGGCTCGGCATCGGCTTTCTCTATATTGGTATGGTGATCATCGCGATCCTGTTCCTGCGCGACGTGACCGGTATCGCGCTGACGCTGTGGACGCTGGCGATCGTCTGGGCGACCGATATCGGCGCCTATTTCACCGGCAAGAAAATCGGCGGCCCCAAGCTCGCGCCCGCGCTCAGCCCGAACAAGACCTGGGCCGGGCTGATCGGCGGGATCGCGAGCGCGCTGCTCGTCGGCAGCCTGATCATCGTCAACACGACGCTGCCCAATTGGCTTATTCCGCTGTCGGGGCTGCTCGCCATTGTCGCGCAAGCCGGCGATCTCTACGAAAGCTGGCTCAAGCGGCGGGCAGGGGTCAAGGACGCCTCGGGCATCTTTCCCGGCCATGGCGGCGCACTCGACCGGCTCGACGGACTGATGCCGGTCGCGATCTGCGTCGCCGCACTGGCTGCCGGAGGCGTCATATGACCCGCAAGTCGATCACCATATTGGGCGCGACGGGTTCGGTCGGCACCTCGACGCTCGATCTGATCGACCGCAACCCCGACGCCTTTGAAATCGTCGCCTTGACCGCGCACCGCGATGTCGACGGTCTCGCGGCGATCGCGCGCAAGAGCAACGCCCGGCTTGCCGTGATCGGCGATGAAAGCCTTGCTGGCGAGCTCGATCGGGCGCTGTCGGGAACCGGCATCGAAACGGAAAGCGGGGGCGAAGCGATCTGCGCGGCCGCGGCAACCGAATGCGACCTCGTCATGGCCGCGATCGTCGGCGCGGCCGGTATCCCCTCGGTCATGGCGGCGATCGAGGCAGGCAATACCGTGGGTCTTGCCAACAAGGAATCGCTTGTGTCAGCAGGATCGCTGATGCTCGAAGCCGCTCGCAGGAACGGTGTCACCGTCCTGCCGGTGGATTCCGAGCATAATGCGATCTTCCAATGTTTCGACCGTGAACGCCCCGCGGGAATTTCGAGCATCATCCTGACGGCATCGGGTGGCCCGTTCCGGCAATGGTCGCGCGACGAAATGCGCGATGCCACGCCCGAGCGCGCCGTCAAACATCCCAACTGGTCGATGGGCGCCAAGATTTCGATCGATTCGGCGACACTGATGAACAAGGGGCTGGAACTGATCGAAGCGCGCTACCTGTTCGATCTGCCGCCTGATGACTGCCGGATCATCGTTCACCCGCAATCGGTGATCCACTCGCTCGTCGAATATCGCGACGGTTCGGTTCTTGCCCAGCTTGGCGCCCCGGACATGCGGGTGCCGATCGCCCATGTCCTCGCCTGGCCCGAGCGCATGGAAACGCCGTGCAAACGGCTCGATCTTGCCGAAATCGCGCGGTTGGACTTTGAAGAGCCCGATACCGACCGCTTCCCGGCGCTGGCGCTGGCCCGCTCGGCGATGGAGGAGGGCGGCGCGAAGCCGGCGATCCTCAACGCGGCGAATGAGCGGGCGGTCGCCGCGTTCCTGGCACATACTATCGGCTTTCTGCAGATTACGGACATTGTCGCCGATGTTCTTGCGCGCTATGCGCCGCCATCGCCGCAATCGCTCGACGATGTATTCGCAATCGATGCCGAAGCGCGCAGCTTCGCCGATGCGGCGATGGAGAAACAAGCGGCATGATCGAAAGCCCGAGTATCTGGTTTACCATCATCGCCTTTTTCCTGGTGATCGGTCCGCTGATCTTCATCCATGAAATGGGCCATTATCTGGCCGCGCGCTGGCTCGGCGTGAAGATCGATACTTTTTCGATCGGCTTCGGGCGCGAAATCACCGGCTGGACCGACCGGCGCGCAACGCGCTGGAAAGTCGGCTGGCTGCCGCTCGGCGGCTATGTGAAGTTCGAAGGCGATATGGATGCGGCGAGCCGCCCCGATGCCGCCGCCGCCGCGCTGTCGGATGACCAGAAGACCGGGCTGTTTCAGTTCCAGCCAGTCTGGAAGCGTATCGTCATCGTTGCCGCAGGGCCGGCGATCAATTTCCTGCTGGCGATTCTGATCTTCATGATCACCTTCGCAAGCTACGGGCAACCGCAGACACCGCCCGTCGTCTCCGCGCTGATCGAAGGGTCGGCGGCCGAGGACGCAGGCTTCGACCTCAACGACCGTATCCTCGCCGTCGATGGCCGCGAAATCGAGCGATTCGAGGAACTCACCCAGATCGTCGCCATCCGCCCCGGCCAGCAAATGCAATTCCGCGTTCGCCGCGACGGCCGCGAACTGACGATCAATACCACGCCGCGCAGCGAGCGGATCGAGGATCAGTTCGGCAATCAGGCCAATATCGGCCGGCTCGGCATTTACGCCCTGGGATCGGAGATGACGCCGCTCGAACCCTGGGAAATCCCCGGCGCCGCGGTCCGCCGGACCGGATCGATGCTCGAGATGATCGTCGTGACGCTCGGCCAGATCGTTACCGGCAACCGTTCGGTCAAGGAATTGGGCGGGCCGCTCAGGATCGCCGAAATCTCCGGCCAGCAGGCGAGTCTGGGGCTGTTCGCCTTTTTCATGTTGATGGCCGCGATCTCAATTAATCTGGGATTCATCAACCTGTTGCCAATCCCGATGCTCGACGGGGGTCATCTGGTCTTCTACTTCGCCGAGGCGGTCCGTAGAAAGCCTGTCGGAGCGGAGGCACAGGAGTGGGCGTTTCGCATGGGCCTCGCGGTTCTTCTCGGTTTCATGATCATGGTAACATTCATCGATCTGGGGTCGTTCGGGCTCTGGCAGAGCCTCGGCGGCTTGATCGGCTGACGCGGATCGGGCAGGGGATGCCGCAACTTTGCGGGATTCGCCGCCCGTCTCCGAAATTTGATATAAAGGGTTTGACCGCGTGCAATTGAGTAAACGACCGTTCCCCCGTTATCGGTTGGTCTCGACGCTGATGCTGGGCACGATCCTCGGCAGCATGGCGATACCCGCTGCTGCGCAACAGGCTGGCGCAGCGCCAACCGCGCCCGCTTTGGCACCGTCAGCAACCGAGGCGGCGATCACCGCAGCCCCGCAAACGACAGGCGTCATCCGATCGATCAGCGTCGAGGGTTCACAGCGGATCGAGCCCGACACGGTCCGATCGTACATCGAATTGCGTCCCGGCCAGGAATATACCCGCGAACTGCTCGACGAAGCGCTTCGCGACCTGTTCGAGACCGAGCTTTTCGCCGATGTCGAAATTCGCGACAATCAGGGTGATCTGACGATCGCCGTCCAGGAAAACCCGGTCATCAACCGGATCATCCTCGAGGGCAACCGGCGGATCGACGATGAGGATCTGCAGGCCGAGATCCGGCTTGCCCCGCGTCAAATTTTTACGCGCTCGCGCGCCCGTGCCGATGTCAGCCGTATCATCGAGCTCTACCGCCGGCGCGGCCGCTTTGCCGCGACGGCGGT
>JBBKXN010000082.1:0-63588 GCA_037969475.1 Pyrinomonadaceae bacterium
ATTGCAATTATGACTCAGATTCAAATGGTTGACCTCAAGGGGCAATATCTAAAAATTAAAGACGAAATTGATGCGGCGGTGATGGATGTAATTCAGTCCGCAGCGTTTATCAATGGACCTGCGGTTCATAAATTTCAAGCAAATCTCGAGCAATATCTGGGCGTAAAACACGTGATCCCATGCGCAAATGGTACGGATGCGCTTCAAATTGCGCTGATGGCTTTGGGTTTGGAACCGGGCGATGAAGTGATCGTTCCGGCGTTTACCTATGTTGCGACTGCGGAAGTTATCGGATTATTGCGACTTACGCCGGTAATGGTTGACGTTGATCCCGATACGTTTAACGTAACGGCAGAGATCATCGAAGCCGCGATCACGCCCAAAACAAAAGCGGTTGTGCCGGTGCATCTATTTGGACAATCTTGCGATATGGAGCCCATAATGGCTGTTGCAAAACGTCACAATATCTTCGTCGTCGAAGACAATGCTCAAGCAATCGGTGCGGAATATACATTTAATGACGGAAGTGTAAAAAAAGCCGGAACGATCGGCGATATTGGAACTACATCATTTTACCCCGCAAAAAATTTAGGTTGCTACGGCGATGGCGGCGCAATGTTTACAAATGATGACGATCTCGCTAAGAAAATGCGTACGATCGCAAACCATGGACAATCGCGCACTTATTTTCATGATGTGATTGGTGTGAATTCGCGGCTTGATTCAATTCAAGCAGCGGTTTTGGATGTGAAACTTAAATATCTAGACGAATACGCCGCGGCAAGAAACGAAGCAGCGAAGTTTTTCGATAATTCTTTAAGAAAGACCGAAGAGATTTTAATCCCCGTGCAGCAGTGCAACTCAACACATGTATTTCATCAATATACCTTACGTGTAAAGAATGATAAACGGGATGAATTAAGAAGCCATTTGACTGAACATGGGATTCCCACAAACATTTTTTACCCACTACCATTAGATAAGCAAATCGCTTACGAGAAATGGGCGGTTAGTGAATTACCCCCCAAGAACACTACGAGGTTATGTCGCCGCGTTTTATCGCTACCAATTCATACGGAATTGAGTGAAGAGCAGTGTCAATTGATTACTAATTCAGTGATATCAGGTGTATCGGTTTCTTGAGTTGTGCATAGCTGAGCGGAACTGACTCTTCGGATCTTCATGACAAATAGAGAAGCTTTCTGCTTTTGACCCTAAAAAAGCTGATGATTTATCAAAGTATTCGGATTTATGGGGGAACGAGCCAAGTTTTGTAGCGGGCCAATTGGCCAAACTAGATGGTAGAAAAACTGAATGAAATCGATCTTGGTGACGTCGAACTTCCAACCACTGAGGGAATGACGACCAAGGTTGTGAAAGGCAGCCTTTGGACCGTTTTCGGACAAATGTTGCCGCTATTCGCTTCACTGTTGGCAACTCCATTCATAATTAGGTTTCTTGGAACCGAAGCATACGGTGTTTTGATCTTGATCGGACTAATTCCAAATTATTTTGCATTTGCGGATTTGGGAATGGCGGTCGCTTCGACAAAATTCGGAGCGGAAGCTTACGGGCAGGGATTGCAAAAAAGAGAGGGAGAGATCGTTCGCACAGCAGCTCTGATCGCCTTAGTTTCATCGTTATTTGTAGCGATTCCAATATTCATTTTCTCATCTTCAATTATCGGTTATCTTAACGTGCCAGACACCCTGCAAGACAGTGCAACTACTGGATTGCGAATCACTACTATCGCATTCGTATTGGGTATTTTGGCAACAATTGTTAACACACCGCAGTTGGCCCGTCTTCGAATGGAGCTGAACACAATTGCGAACGCCTCGCCTAAAGTATTAATGGCGCTCTCGACACCATTTGTGTTGTATTTTGGCGGGGGTATTGTAGGGGCGGTTTATGTAGTGCTCATTGCCGCTATTATCGGTATTTGCACACATATTTTCTTTTCTGGACGACTCCTTAAAGAACTTTTTCGACCCACAATTAGCATTGAAGCATTTAAACCGCTACTGGTGTTTGGTATCGGGATTCTTTTTTCCGGGCTAGCAATTGCAATGCTCGCAAATTTAGAAAAGTTTGTTTTGACACGTATTGTTTCTGTAAAATCGCTGGCCTATTATTCAATTGCATTTACACTTGCAAATACGGCGACAATGTTTTCGTTGGCCATGATACAGTCATTAATTCCAGCTTTTGCGCGTTTACTAAAATCGGCGAAAAGGGTGGAATTTAACGAGCTTTTCAGTCGTTCAATGCGCCTCAATCTAATCGGGCTGTTTCCTTCTATGATGTTTTTGTTTGTAATCGCATACCCGTTTTTTACAATCTGGGCAGGGCGGGAGTTTGGCGAAAATAGTACTTTTCCGTTTTACGTTTTGCTCGCCGGTTTATTCTTCAACATACTTGCATACATACCATTTAGTGCGATAATTGCTCACGGAAGAACGGACATTATCGCAAAGTTATTTTGGATCCAGCTAATCCCGTATGCCATTCTTGTAGTAATATTAGTTAGCAATTTTCAATTAGTTGGCGCGGCGATGGCTTGGAGTTTGAGGTTGATTATTGACGCAATTCTTCAAATTTGGCTTGCAAGAAAATTTGTAGGTGCGTCATTTAATTTTTCCGAGCACGCTCTAACCTTTTTTCTGAGTATAGTCATTTTATTGCCTCCGATATTATTTAGTGTATTTATGGACAATAGCTCTGTTTTTTTGGCCGTGCTTGCGCCGTTGTGTGCAGCGATATATTTTCTTATGATTTGGAGGCGTTTCATCAGAAATGAGGAAAAACTTTGGTTTACAAGCAAGATCTCGAAGGTTTTTAGCTGAGCTGAATGATTCAGTTGAATCAGGGAACATTGGCCCTCTAACAATGTTAGCGCACGACTTTGGGTTCCGTTTATAAAAATAAAGGATATAACCGTGGTGAGTTCGAATTATGACAAGAGAGTACATAGAATTCTTGCGTAGATTTTTTTTTGATCGAGAATTTCGGTCGAAGCATTTGGAATATCGAAGACTTGGCAATTTGCCGAGATACCATAAAACGACCACAAATCTTTTGGGAAAGCCGATCGATATCGTAGATAATTATTCGTTTCTTGGGCTTTATGAGGAGATTTTTGAAGACGAAATTTACCGATTTGAAACTGAGACTGCGGAGCCATATATAATTGATGGAGGCTCAAATATCGGTTTGAGTGTTATATATTTTAAGAAAATTTTTCCTAAAGCCAAAGTAGTCGCTTTCGAACCTGACAAAAACCTGTTCTCGGTATTGACTCAAAACATGCGCAGTTTAGGGCTTAATGATGTCGTAGCCCATGAATGTGCGCTGTGGTCCGAGGATACCCGGCTAGACTTTATGGCTGAGGGATCCGACAGCGGACGTATCGATGAAAGTAATAGCTCCAATGATGTAATCAAAGTGAAGGCACTTCGATTGAAGAGTTTTTTAGACAGGAAAGTTGATTTTCTTAAGCTAGATATAGAAGGAGCGGAATTTCGGGTTTTGGAGGACTGTCGGGACGTCTTGAAGAATGTTGAGAAACTCTTTGTTGAGTACCACTCTTTTGAAAATCAACCTCAAACAATTGACAAGCTTTTAGAAATTTTGCTCTCGGCGGGATTTCGTTTATCCGGCAGTCCTATAGGTGATGGAAAGAGTCCATTTTACCGCAGAGAGTCTTTTAGAGGGATGGATTTTCAAATGAACATTTGTGCATATCGTTAGCAGGATTAATAGATTTTACTCGGCGCGGCCGGAAACGGTGAAAATCGAAAAAGTCGCGAAGATGTTTCGCGGCATGTAGTATTGATTCGGGAGATTCGTTGTCTTAATTTAAAAGAATTCCTACAAAAAAGCGACACCAAGGGATTGGTTAAACTTTGTGGAAAAGGTCAAAAATGATTTAACCGGACGGTATTTCATAGCGGATCCAAACCGTGATTTTGTTTGAATTCGGACACTAGCAGGTCTGGTTGCAAATCGTGAGTATTGATTGGTTCACATGTTTTTTGAGTTTAACAGTGAGTTTGTCTTATGAAGAATAAATTGTCTTGGTTCAAGTCTTTACCATTTGGCATTGCTTTTGGTTTAGTTTGCCTAAGTGCCGTTAGGAAGGTTTTTGCAATTCCCGTTAATTTTTCTTTTGCCGAAGGGGCTGAAGATATTCTTCTATCCTATTTACTTTTTAAGACCAACGACTCCAGTCCTGCAATCGGAACTTCTGGGACATACGTAGACGTCGGTTGTAATGAACCAATTCGTTACTCAAATACATTCAACCTCTATTTGAACGGATGGAGAGGAATCAATATCGATGCAAACCGCGATTTGATTTCAAAATGCCAACGGATTCGAAAGGACGACGTATCGATTTGTTGCGCGGTTTCGGATTCTGAAAAAGAAGTAACGTTTCACAAATCTGAAGACACCGCGGTAAGTACGATTGATGAAGAGAGGTTAATAGAGTGGAAAAAGCAGTGGACATTTAATGAGGCGGATCAGGAAGTGGTCGTAACGAGAACACTCACCGCAATTCTTGATGCCCATTTACCTAATGACGAGAGAATCGACGTGCTCAGTGTTGACGTGGAAGGTCATGATTATAAGGTGTTAAAGGGGTTGGACTTTTCGAAATTTCGACCTAGAATAATAATTATTGAGATTCATGCTTTGGATCAAATTCGAGAGACGAATATATTTAAATATTTATCCGCTAAGGAATATTCCTTAGCGGCATACGGCGTTTTCAGTGCGTATTTCGTTGATAATAATGTATTCATTGATAATAAAGGGTGAATAGGGAAACCTATAACCAAAAACGCGACTATCCTCCAATAGAAAATGGAATTACCTGAATTAATTGAGCAATCCGTGAGAATTCGCCGCACTCCTCCTAGAAATATAAATGAGAAAGACATTGATGATTTTGAGGCTGATTTCTCATATGACACTTACGACTCTTTTCTGAGATCGGTCGGGAAAGTTTGGGTTTCGCCGGATTCCGTGGTCTACAAAAATAATTTGGTTATACGGGAAACATTGGCGACAAACGACTTGAGCAATTACTACCGATTCAGACATCTTGCTAAGATGTTTTTTAAGAGGAAGAAAGTTAGGTTGGATAATCAAGAAAAGTTTTTGATGCTTACTGATTCTTGGTCGACTGGGCACTTTCATTGGCTTTCGGAAGTACTTCCGAAGCTAGTATGTATCAAAGATCGTGCGAAAGATTTTGTCTTAATGTTGCCTGATCACCCGTATACCAGAAAAATTGGCCTCGATAGTATGGAAATGCTGGGGGTTCGTTTTAAGGACATTGTCTGGATGAAAACCGAAGAATTCTATTCGGTCGAAAATCTGTATTATTTGAGCCGAATTTCGCGAACCGGGCAAATGCATGACGGGGTAATGAAGAAAATGCGAGAATTACTAGCTTCCAGCACTCGCGATGGCCCCGAGCGCATTTACATTTCGAGATCGAGAGCCAAATATCGAAAAGTCGTCAACGATTCCGATTTACAAGAATTAGTTAAAGAAAAGGGGTTTGAAACTGTTTTCGCAGAAGATCATGATTTGTCATCACAATTAGGGCTTTTCTCAAACTGCCGGATTTTACTAGGAATTCACGGGGCCGGACTCGCCAATTGCATTTTTATGCCGCCCGAGGGTAAGGTGATTGAATTGCGAAAACGTGAATTCGGCGCAACAAATGTCGGTTATTGGCATTTGGCGGAATCGGTCGGTCAACAATATTATTACTTTAACGGTGCTCCTGATTCCGAGAAACCACTCGTTGGTCGAGGATGTAATTTGACAATTCCGCTTAGACTATTTGAAAGAGAAATTCTGAAAGATTGTTAAGATCTTAAAGCGAGTTTTGCAGACAGGATATTCTGATCATGAAAATTGCAGTGATCGACACAACCATTGATGAGGATTTGATTGGTGGGGCACACACCTTTTTGCCGAAGTTGTTTAACGGTTTGATTTCAAAGGGGCATGAGGTGCATTTTTTGACGAAGGCTGTTCCAAATGAAAAAGTCTTTAGACAGATAAGCGAATCTGGAGTGTTATTGCATAGCGAAGTGTGGGAATCTCAGGGCTTTGTCGAAGAAAACGTTCCGGTTTTAGCCAGTTGGTTAAATAGTTTAACGCCCGATGTATATCTGATTTCGGCCTCGAGTGATCTTGGTTGGGCGGTTTTACCACATTTGCATTCGCATATTGCAACCGGGACTATCGGTCACACGGATTCGGCGACCTTTTACAGTCCGGCCGGGCATTATAATGACTTTTTGACATTCGCTGTCGGTGTTAGCCCGGAAATATGCGAAAGTTATTCGCAACTATGCGGGATTGCGCCTGAGAGAATCAGTTGGATACCCTATGGAGTTCATACTAGTCAAAACTCGCCGAGCCAAAGTAGCGATAACGCATTAAAGTTAGTTTACGTGGGACGCCTGGAAGAAGAGCAAAAAAGGGTTTCCGATGTAATCAAACTAATCCGACTCCTATCTAAAAGCGATCTATACTTTGAGTTTGTGATTGTCGGTGATGGCGAAGAAATGCCTAGATTTCGAGAGCAATTAAGTGATGAGTTGCAATCAGGAAAAGTACGTCTTTGTGGATGGCTTGATGGTGAAGAAGTAATTATGGAATTGCAAGCATCAGAAATATTTATTTTGACATCCGCTTATGAAGGCTTTTGCATCGCTTTAATTGAATCGATGGCCAACGGCTGTTGCCCTGTTGTAACCGACATAAGGAGCGGCAATAAAGAAATGATCGATCACGGAGAAAATGGATATCTAATCGAAATTGGTGACGTTGAGACGTTTGCAAATACTTTAATCGATCTCGGTAACGAACCTTCGAAACTCTTAAGCATGAGGCGCAAGGCTTGGCAAACGGGGAAGAAGTTTGGCGTTGAAAACATGGTAGAGAACTACCAGGACTGTTTCGAAAAAGCGATCCAAACAGCTATCGAGTTTCCTCGTGAAATTAATCCTGAATTTGTTCTGATGGAATCATGCCGATCGCGTTATCCGCTTTGGATTCGGCGGACTAAACGTCTCATCGCAAGTCTAAAACCGCGACTCCCCATGAATTCTTAACCTTAGGTGGAACCGTATTGAAAAATATCAATAACACGCTGAAATCCTTTATTGCCCAAAGCTATATTCATTTGCGCCATCCGGACGCGATCAGATTGACCTTAAAAGGTATTGGATACGAACATTATCGGAATCTCAATCGGGCATGGATTTTGGAATTGGGGATTAAAACCATTCTTGATATCGGAGCAAACGAAGGACAGTTTGCTCGGTTAGCGAGGGAAGTTTTCCCCGGAGCGAAAATATATTCTTTTGAACCATTGCCGGATTGTTTCGAGGCCTTAGCGAAAGCACTTGAGGGAGATTCGAATTTTCGGCCGTACAACCTGGCGATTGGCGCGCGCGAACAAACTCAATTGTTTTATCGTAGTTTTCACTCACCATCGTCGTCATTCCTGCAAATGGAAGAGTTGCACAAAGAAGCGTTTCCTGAAAGCGGTGCAGGCCAGAGCAAGGAGCCGATTAAGGTCAAGGTAAGACCGCTCGATGGGGTTTTGCGAGATGAGGATTTAGATGACAACGTAATGGTGAAAATCGATGTCCAGGGATATGAACTCGAGGCAATTGAAGGCGCCGAAAGCATTTTAAGAAGCGCCAAAATCGTGATTCTCGAAATGTCGTTTCTAGATCTTTATACAAACCAACCCCTGTTTCATGACGTATATTCAAGGATGCACGGTCTCGGATTCCGGTTTCGCGGCAATTTGGCTCAAATGGTCCACCCGGTATCAGGCGAAATTGTGCAAGCGGATGCAGTTTTCTTGAAAGAGTATGATTCGCGATAGCAATGAGTGCATCATAGCGCTTTTGGTAAATCCCTAATGACGCAGGCTAAATCGCATCATAGTAACGCTGGCACTTCAAGTCACCGCATCATTCAATTAGATTTCCTGAGAGGGCTCGCGGTCATTTTGGTTTTGTTGAACCATCATTGGGTTTCCGATTTCACGTCACGGTGGGGTTGGCTTGGGGTCGATCTTTTTTTTGTGTTGAGTGGTTTCCTAGTGTCAGGATTACTTTTCAGAGAGTTTCAACAGTTTGGAAGCATAAGACCGCTACATTTCTTGATTCGGCGAGGATTTAAGATATATCCGCTTTTTTACTTGTCGATATTGATCACATTCTTTTTGAGATATGTGATTTCTCAATCGTACCGTGCGGATCTTAATTTCCGCGGTACCGTGGTTGAGGTCGCACTTCACGGAATTCGGCTTCTCATTGAATTATTGTTTCTTCAGAGTTTCTTTTTTGGCTATTGGGGACATCATTGGTCGTTGTCAGTTGAAGAACATTTTTATTTTTCGGTGGCAATGTTTCTTTTCTTTATGGTCAGGAAGAAAAAACTCCTGAACCAGTGCCTGTTTCTTAAGATCGGCTTGGGGGTTTTTCTTGTAGCCCTAATTTTGAGAATACTTGTTGGATACAACTTTTCAACGAATGAGGTGCCTGTCGGCACATTTATTTTTACGCCATTCCACATGAGTCCTTTATCGTTGGATATGCTGTTTACGGGCGTGTTGATTTCATACTTATATCATTTTGATTTTGACTCGCTTAAAAGTTACTATAAATCTTTTCGCTTGCCGTCCGTTGTGGTTTTGGCGGTTCTCGGTGTTTTATTTTCGTGGTTTGGAAGCGATCTGGGAGAATATGCGTTTTTACGCGATGCGATTTCGCTTAGTTTCGTCGCAGTGGGATTAGGCTTCGTATTACTTGCGGCTCTGCTTGAGGAAATATTGAATTTCTTTTGCGAAAGGTAGTTTCACCTCCGGTTTTGTATTTGGTGGGCAGAATAGGTTTTTATTCGTATGCGATCTACCTTTTTCATTATTATTTTGCACACTATTTTGTAGGAGATATCCGAGCCAGATATCAAAATGGAATCATTGGCTATGATCAAGTTTTACTCAGTTTTTGTGTTTACGTCGTAGTTTGTGTTTTCTTTGGAATCGTAATGACAATTTTAGTAGAACATAAATTTTTGAGATTGAGGGACCGTCATTATCCCAAGAGAATAATTTAGCTTTTTATATGAAGATATTGGTAACAGGTTCTAGTGGATTGATTGGATCGGAAGCGGTTCAGTTTTTTGATTCTCGTGGGCACGAAGTCGTGGGTGCCGATAACAATATGCGAAAGGTGTTCTTCGGTGAACAGGGCGACACGATGTGGAATCTTGATCGTCTCAAACGGAATACCAAGAATTTTGCTCACCATGATTTGGATATTCGAAATCGTGATGAGATTTTTGATTTCTTTGAATCAATCCAGTTCGATGCGATTATCCATTGCGCGGCGCAACCCTCCCACGACAAAGCACGCGACATCGCCTTAGTTGACTTTGACGTGAACGCGGTAGGAACGGTTAATTTGTTAGAGGCGACGCGTCAAAATTGTCCTGAGTCGCCATTTATACTGGTTTCGACAAATAAGGTTTACGGCGACAGTCCGAATGAATTGCCGATGAAGGAGCTCGAAACTCGATGGGATTACGCTGATGAGAAGGATTACAATGGCATAACCGAAGAGTGCCGTATCGACCGGACGTTACATTCTCTATTCGGCGCATCCAAAACTGCGGGTGACGTTATGGCCCAGGAATATGGACGTTATTTCAATATGCCGGTCGGGATATTTCGTGGCGGCTGTTTGACGGGACCCTCGCATTCAGGTGTAGAGCTTCATGGATTCTTGTCTTATTTAGTAAAGCAGATTGTCTCGGATGGGCATTACACGATTTTTGGCTACAAAGGAAAACAGGTTCGCGACCAGATTCATAGTTTTGATGTGATCCGAGCATTTGAAGAATTTATCAAGAATCCACGGGCTGGCGAAGTTTATAATCTGGGTGGTGGACGAGAAAATAGTGCGTCGATCCTCGAATGTATAAAAATGGTGGAGGATATGACGGGTAAAAAGTTGAACTACACGTATTCGGATGAAAACAGAATTGGCGACCACGTTTGCTATATCAGCGATTTGAGTAAGTTGAAGAGTCATTACCCAAGCTGGGACATAACGAAAAGTTTGTCGACGATCTGCGAAGAAATCGTTGCCGCTCAGATGGAAAAAACGGTCGGAGTTTAAGGCGATTGGGGATGATAAAAAACGTAAAGGCGAACATTAGGGAGAGGCTCAAGAACTCCGTTTTTGATTACCGCGAGATCTTGACGGATTTCACCTTTTATCCATACAAAAAAGGCGAGCAGAATTTCGTTCTGCCGAAAAACTCGCCCGCGCCGATCGTCGGTGCGGACGGTCTGCCGGTGCCACCGCAGGATCTATGAATCGGTTACGGCAACACGCAGGAAGAATATCTCTGTTCAGGTAAAACCGACGTTGAGGTAATGTTCAAACTGTTGGATGAAACTCGATTTGCGCTTTCTGAAACGAGCCGCGTTCTTGATTTCGGATGCGGCGGCGGTAGAATGCTGCGAAACATTAGAAACGCCTGCGAGGCTTGGGGAACTGACATCAGCGCGGATCACGTATACTGGTGCAAGCAAAATCTAAGCCCGCCGTTTAAGTTTGCGACGACGACATCGCTCCCGCATCTGCCGTTTGAAGACCGATATTTCGATCTGATTTACTGCGGGTCAGTATTCACGCACATCGACGACATGACCGAAGCGTGGCTTTTGGAATTGCGGCGAGTTTTGATGGTTGGCGGAAGAATTTTTCTATCAATTCACGATCATCACTCAATGAAATTAATTGAAAATGAATACAGAGATTCCTTTCTTGCGCGAAAGATGCTCGACAATGATTATTACAAAAATGCCGACCGGAATTTCAATATGATGAGCATTGGGCGCGATACCAATTCGCAGGTTTTCTATGATCGCGATTATTTTCGAAGCCTATTGAGCCAGTTTTTTGAGGTGCAGGCAATTGTCCCGGAAGCGTATGGTTACCAAACCGGAATCATCATTACAAAGTATTAAGAAGAGTACAAAATGAAGAAATACGTCAAAACAGACCTTAATCTGCCAACTCTTTCCGTCGTTACGCCCGCGTACAATCAGGCTGACTTTTTGCGGGACACGATAGAAAGTGTCCTCTCGCAGGACTATCCGAATATCGAACATATTGTTTTGGATGACGGTTCAACCGATAAAACAGCTGAAATTCTGGCGGAATACGGTGATCAATTCTACTGGGAGTCACAACAAAATATGGGGCAAACGCCGACCATAAATAAAGGATGGGCGATGAGTTCCGGCGAAATTATCACGTGGCTTAATTCTGATGATACTTTCTATGATTCCCGATCCGTTGGCATTGGAATGGAATATTTAGCCAATCATAAAGAAGTCGGAATCGTCTTTGGTGATTCGATGTTCACGGAAGCCGATGGCACGGAAATCGAGCGGACGAGACCCGTTAAGAATTTTACGTACGATGGTTTTATCAAAAACTGCGAAAATCTCATTTCTCAACCATCAGCCTTTATTCGCCGTAAAATTGTCGAAAAGGTAGGAGACTTAGACCCGAAATTTTACTATTTCATGGATTGGGATTTTTGGATGCGAGCTGGAATATATTTCAATATTGAACACATCGATGAAATTCTATCGACGTATCGTCTTCATGAGGATTCGAAGACCGTCGCCCAATCAATAAAAGCCGCGCCTGAACTTGAATATATGTATCAGAAATATTTTTCCCGTGGGGATCTTCCGGCAGCGATTCATGCGATTGAGAGGCAAGCGATGGCTAACATGTGCTTTACATCCGCGAATTATTATCTACAGGGCTCTGATGAAGAAAATGCATCGGTTATGGCTTCGAAGGCATTCGAATATGATCCCTCTGCACGGCTGAAAGTTAAAAGTTTACATAAGTATTTATATTCTAAATTTGGAAATCATTCCCTTTACCGTACGACCAGGAAATTGTATCGAGGCAATCTCGCCCAAAAATAGATCTTACAAATAGTTTGTGAACAAAATCTCAGTTTCAATTGTAGTTCCGATGAAGAATGAGTTCGATTCTCTAAAAGGGCTTGTTGAATCGATAGAAAAGCAATCTTATCAACCCGTCGAGATAGTTTTGGTGGATGGCGGATCAACTGATGGGACAATTGAACTTGCAAAATCCCTCTCGAAAGAAAACCCCAGAATCAAGCTTATCGAAACGCCCGATTCCACTCCCGGAAAGGGGCGCAATATTGGTATTGGAGCCGCCGCCAATGACTGGGTCGCCTTGGTTGACGCGGGAATTATTCTTGACAACCGATGGCTCGAAAGTCTTGTTGAGGTCGCTGAAGACACTATTGATTCGGGGGTGGTCTATGGAAATTATTCGCCTAAAGTTACGTCGATGTTTGAAAAATGTGCGGCGATTGCATTTGTTCCGGCTATGAATGTCGGTAAAATACGTGGAAAGTCTGTAGCGTCGATGCTTATTAAGAAAAGTGTTTGGCGGCAGGTAGATGGGTTCCCAGACCTGCGGGCGGCAGAAGATTTAATGTTTATAGAAGAGGTTCAAAAGCAAGGGTTTAAGCCGGCTTATGCTCCGAAGGCAGTTGCAATGTGGCAATTGCATTCAGACCTCCCGAGCACATTTCGGAAATTTGTTTTGTATTCCAAACATAATGTCTTGGCTGGCAGGGCTTGGGATTGGCACTACGGAATCGTAAGAAACTATTTGTTTGTCTTACCATTTGTAATTTTGGCTTTATTTCACAGTTGGTATTGGTCGATAGGAGTTTTACTTTGGTTAGCTGCAAGAACGGCAAAACGCTCATTATCGCATCGGTATGAATTCGGTTTAAAATTACTTTTCAATCCAATTGTTTTTTGCGGTGTTGCTCTGGTGATCCTGACTATCGACTTAGCAACATTTTGGGGGTGGATTCAAGCAAATATTAGTAAAAATGGAAGATAACCAGCCCAAAACTTTATACATTTGCTATTTTGGTCTTCGGGAGCCGCTTGTTCAGACACAGGTATTGCCCTATCTAAAGGAAATTCACAAGGATGGGATACGAATCTCTATACTGACTTTTGAACCGGAACCCTCAAAATACTGGTCATCAAAAGACCTTGAGGATGAAAAACAACGCTTGAAGGATTCTGGTATTGATTGGCATTATTTGACCTATCACAAGCGACCATCGCTTCCGGCAACCGTTTTTGATATTTTTGCGGGCTCCTGGTACGTGTGGAATCTAAACAGAAAGGAACAGTTTGATTTATTCCATGGACGGGTTCATTTGCCAACTTTCATTGGGTTGATAGCAAGAAAGCTCAGTTGGCACAAGCCTAAATTGCTTTTCGATGTTCGCGGTTTCTTTCCTGAGGAATATACTGATGCTGGCGTTTGGAAAGAAAACGGCTTGATTTTTAAGGTAGCCAAATTTATTGAAAATTGGCTGCGAAGGGAATCGGATGGCTTCATAGTACTGACCGAAAAGGCGCGTGAGATCTGGTTTCCTGAATCGAAGGAAACTGGGGTTGACACACGTGGCAGACCCGTCGAGGTAATACCTTGCTGCGTCGATTTGAAAAGATTTGAATCCGCAAATAATTCGTCGCGGAAACAAATGCGGGAAGAATTGAACATCGAAAACCGAAATGTAATTGTTTATTTGGGTTCTTTCGGCGGATTTTATATGACGCAGGAAACGGCTGATTTTTTTGGGGCGGCCAAAAAACGAGACCCGAATTCATTTGCATTGATTTTGACTCAAAGCAAACCCGAAATGATCAAACCATTGCTTGAAATATATGGGTATTCGGAAAAGGATTTCTTTATTCAAAGCGTGTCACCAGGTGAGGTACCAAAATATTTATCAGCAGCGGATCTGGCAGTTTCATTCATTAAACCTTGTTATTCAAAATTGTCGTCCTCACCGACGAAAAATGCCGAATACTTGGCTTGTGGGTTGCCAATTGTTGTCAATTCGGGGGTTGGCGATGTGACAGAGTTAATTGAAGAAAATGGAATAGGAACCGTTTTAACGGAATTTAAGGAAAAAGATTATTTAAATGCATTTGATAATATCGCGACTTTGATTGAGTCTAGCTCATTAGAAGATAACTGTCGTAAAACCGCGCAAAACGAATTTGGGCTCGAAAGCGTTGGCGGCGAAAAATACAGGAAAATATATCAAAAATTGCTGCGATGAATACACCGACTTTTATTTTTAGAGAAATTCTCTGTCCGGTTTGCGAATCCGATAAATCAAAATTACTTGGATGGCGAGGTGGTAAAGCCCATCAAAGGGGTGCGGGAATTAAAACTGCTATCGTTCGCTGTTTAGGATGTTCGCACCAATATCCAAATCCAATGCCTTTCCCTTCAGGAGATTTAGACGAGGTTTACATTGATGCAAAAGAGTATTTTCACGGGCATGATTCAGAACGAAAGAAGCAAAATGGGCTTGGACTAATGTCCGAATTTGAAAAAAAACTAGGTAAAAAAGGACATTTCTTGGATGTTGGTTGTGGAGTAGGTGAGTTACTTTGGGCGGCTAAAGAACTGGAGTGGGATTATGCCGGTATTGATCCTTCGAGTGAATTTGTTCGAATCGCGCATGAGAAATTTGGAGTGGAAGCACAAGTTGCAACGCTGGAGAAGGCTAATTTTGCAGATAATTCTTTTGACGCGATCGCATTAAGCGGAATTATTGAGCATCTTTACAGTCCTTTTGAAACACTTTGTGAAATCAGTCGCATTTTGAAGCCCAATGGCTGGTTTTGGTTTGATGCGCCAAATGAGGACGGACTCTATATGCAAATTGGAAATTTCTATATGAAACTTCGTGGGCGAGATTGGGTCGTGTCACTTGCCCCGACTTTTTCACCCTACCACGTGCAGGGATTTAATCGAAAATCTCTAAAATTAATAGTCGAAAGAGCCGGTTTTGATATTAAAGCGATGTCAACTTTTGGCGATATTAGTGAACAAACTGGTGACGTAACCTTCAGAAAAAGAATTGAATACAATGCAGCGCGAGTTATTAATTGGATGGATAAGCTTATCGGCAATGGAATGTATATGGATGTTTGGGCGCAGAATAAAGGATAGTTATGAAAGTATTGGCTCTAATTCCAAGCCAAAAGGGTTATTCGCCTGGCCAGCGTGGAAGCATTGAACTTTGGGAAAATTCCCTTGCCGAATCTGATATTTTCATTGATTACGCTCCGTTTGAAACTGATAAGCTTCGTCAAATCTTACACACCGGCGGAAATAATTTTACGAAGGTAGAAGAGATGATGCGGGGATATGTCAATCGGCTTCGGCTTTTACGAAAACTTGATGAGTATGACGCTGTCTTCATTTATCGTGAGGCGGCTCTTTTAGGACCTGCATTTTTGGAAAGACTTGTAGCGAGAAGAAAGCCGATCATCTACCAGCTCGATGATCCTTTATATATACCCTATCGAAGTCCTTCAAACGGATATCTTTCATATCTAAAGTTTTTTGGCAAGGTGAAGGAAATAATACGAATTAGCAAATCCGTAATTGTTAATTCGACCCATATAAAGGAATTTGCGCATCAATATAATGCGAATGTTTGGCAGGTTCCGAGCATTGTCGACACAAATCAATTTAAGTATAAGCCATTCGAAAACGACCGGGAAAGGGTGTGCGTTGGTTGGAGTGGAAGTCCTACAACTTTAAGAAACATTGAGCTGGTTGAACGACCTCTTCAGGTAATTTCGGATAGAAACATTTGCGATATTCATTTTATCGGAGGATTGGATTTTAATTTAACCGGGGTGAATTGTTCAACCCAAAGCTGGAATCGCGATACCGAGGTGTCAGATCTACAAAAAATTCAAATCGGCTTGGTTCCGTTACCTGATAATCCATGGAATAAACACAAATTTATTATGAAAACAGCTCAGTATCTCGCATTGGGTATTGTTCCGATAGGCACACCGATGGCTTCAAATCCAGAGGTAATCGAACATGGGGAGATCGGGTTTTTGGCGGAAACTGATGACGATTGGATCGACTCGATCGACCGCTTAGTTAACGACACTGATTTACGAACCGCTATGTCCATAAAAGCGGTTGAAAAAGCGCGATCCCACTATAGTTTAGAAGCAAATATGCCAATGGTGGTTGAGGCATTTCGCGCCGCCGTTGGATAGGTTGTTGACATTGATTTGTATTTGGGCGGAAAACAGCTTTTTGAAAATGGAAAATCAAGCGTAAGAATATAATAATAGGAAGTATAATGTTTAAGCTAAAGTTAATATGCCACGCAATGATCGCCCTGCTTCCCTCATTCTTAAAGAAGCCTATCTACAGATTAATTTGTGGGTACAGTATAGGAAAACGCGCAAAAATTGGTTTCAGCATTCTTTTTGTCGACAATTTGGAAATTGGGGACGATGTTTCGATCGGACATTTTAATATTTTCTTTCGATCTTCGAAATTGGCTGTTGGGTCAAACACAAAAATTGGACATTTCAACTTAATTAGAGGAGGCGAAGTCGAAATCGGAAGGTATGTTGAAATCATACGGTTTAACGAATTAAACTCAATTCCGGATCCGATTGTGTCGAATGAGACTGATCCAAGGCTTAGTATCGGTGATGGGAGTATTATTACAACATCACATAAGATCGATTTTACGGATCGAGTAAAAATAGGAAAACGCACAATAATTGGTGGAAGGAATTCTTCACTTTGGACTCATAATCGCCAGGAGACAAGACCGATCATCGTTGGAGACTTTTGCTATGTTGGCTCCGAAGTTCGGATTGCACCGGGAGGTGAAATTCCTTCAAGCAATGTAATCGGAATTGGCTCGGTAATAACAAATAAATTGTCCGGGGAGTATCAGCTTTTTGGCGGGGTTCCAGCTCGGCTTATTAAACCTCTGGATGACGAAGGGAAAAGGCTTACTCGCTTTAAGACTCGCCCCGACTTACCGGATGAAATTGAATAATGGATAAATTTTTAGCTCTATTTTGTTTTCTTGTAGGAATTGCCATTGTTATTATTACCTATCCGGACGGTAATGCCGCAATAGTAGTTTCATTGATTCCATCCGCGATTATACTGTATTTGATACGAGACAATTTGCCGAAGGATTGGCAGTTTGTGTCTCGCGTCTTTGTTATTGCATTGCTGGCTAGGTTGGCATTTGGTGTCTACATCCATACTTTTGAGATGCGTGGTTTTTTTGGGGGCGATGCGATCTCTTACAGTGATTACGGCAATTTGCTAATGGAATCGTGGTTCGGAAATTCAATTAATGAATTATCTGATCCTGCCTTGACTCGTAGAATGGAAGGTGTGGGTTGGGGAATGATTTACCTTGTCGGGGCAATTTATTCATTCGTAGGAAAGAATATATTTGCAGCACAGTGTTTTTGCGCGGTTATCGGAGCGGCAATTTCGCCAATACTATACTTTATTGCAATAAAGATCTTTGGCAACGTGAGGCTAAGTCGGACCGCTGCAATATTAGCGGCTTTCTCACCTGCATTCATTATCTGGACCGGACAATTGTTAAAAGATGGATTGATGATTTTTTTGATCGTTCTGGCTTTTGCGATGGTAATTAGACTGCAAGAAAGATTCAGTGTAACCTCAGTTGCTATTTTAATGGTTGCTTTAGGCGGAGTTTTGTCGTTGCGGTTTTATGTATTTTACATGATCGTTGCATCCATTTTTGGAACGTTTCTTGTTGGTATGGGCGCTTCCACGACTTCAATGCTTCGTCGGCTAATAGTAACTATAATTTTGGGTCTTGGGCTGATGTATCTGGGAGTTTTGAGGAATGCCGGATCAGACTTTGAGAGATATGGCAGTCTTGAGAAGATTCAGGTAAGCAGGGGCGGCTTAGCCACTGCGAATTCGGGGTTTGCAAAAGATGTCGATGTTTCAACAACGGAGGGGGCATTTAGCGCGATTCCGATTGGATTGTTTTATCTTTATTTCGCTCCATTTCCCTGGCAGCTTGCGAGCCTGCGGCAGTCAATTACTCTTCCGGATGTATTGCTTTGGTATTCCTTAATTCCTTTTTTGGTTATGGGGTTGATTTATTCAATTAAGAATAAATTACGACCATCATTGGGAATACTCATTTTTTCTATAATGTTGTCAATTTCCTACTCGCTCTTTCAAGGGAATGTCGGAACGGCTTACCGGCAGAGGTGCCAGATTCAGGTATTTCTTTTTGTTTTTATTGCAGCAGGTTGGACATTGTTTCAAGAGAAACGAGAAAACAAAAAGGCGTTGAGAAATGCTGAAATACTCAGATTCGATAACCAACTCAGGAAGAACGCGGGGCGATCAATTACCCGTTAGCTCGCGTATCTCGATTAGTTCCTTTTTAATTTATGTGCGGAATTGTCGGCATTGCTAATTCACAATCGGTTGCGATCAATCGCGAAATTCTTGAACGCATGAACATCGCAATTGAGCACCGTGGTCCCGACGAAGATGGTTTCTATGTCAAGGAAAACATCGGGCTGGCTATGCGTAGACTTTCGATCATTGATCTTGCGGGTGGACAACAACCGATATTCAATCATGACAAAACAAAGGTGATCGTTTTTAATGGCGAGATATATAACTTTCAGGAATTGCGCAAAGATTTAGAGGATGACGGCGACAAGTTCTACACGAATTCTGATACGGAGGTAATCCTCCATCTCTATGAAAAATATGGAGTCGATTGTCTTCAGCATTTACGTGGAATGTTTGCGATTGCCATTTGGGACGACGTAGAAAAAACCCTCTTTATCGCCCGTGATAGGGTCGGGAAAAAACCGTTACTCTATTCTCATCAATCAAATGGCGATCTGATTTTCGGTTCAGAATTTCAGGCCCTTTTGAAGCATCCAGATATTTCCCGCGATGTCGATTACAATGCGATCGACAGTTATCTGACATATCTCTGCGTTCCCGCACCGCAAACGGCTTTCAAACAAATTCGCAAATTAGAACCCGGACACTGGTTGCGTTGGAAAAACGGCGAAATCGAAACGAAGAGATACTGGCTTCCTGATTTTTCCAAGAAAATAAGAATTTCACAGGTTGAAGCCGAAGAAGAAACACTAAGGATATTGCGTGAAGCGGTTAAGTTGCGTCTCATCTCCGAGGTGCCGCTTGGCGCATTTCTCTCGGGCGGAGTTGATTCATCGGCCGTGGTAGCCTTAATGGCACAGGAAAGTGAAAAACCCGTCAAAACCTTTTCGATCGGTTTTGAAGAGCAGGATTTCAGCGAATTGAAATATGCGAGACAGGTTGCCCGGCACGTCGGAGCGGAGTACAACGAGTTTATTGTTAAGCCGAATGCTCTCGAAGTTTTACCGGAATTAGTCAAGCATTATGGCGAACCATATGCGGATTCGTCCGCAATACCAACCTACTACGTTTCTAAAGAGACACGAAAATTTGTAACTGTTGCGTTGAACGGGGATGGAGGCGACGAATCTTTCGCCGGTTACGAACGCCACGCGGCTATGCGAATTGCCGAAACCTATCACAAAATTCCAGCGTTTGCCCGCAAACTGATTATCGAATCGCCGATAAATCTGTTGCCAACATCAGAAATGAAAAAATCGCGTGTGCGAGATGTTCAACGATTTCTAAAGGCAGCGTCTCTTCCGAAAATCGAAAGATATTTTCGCTGGATGTCGACGTTTTATGGTGAAGCAAAGGACGATCTCTACACAAAGGCTTTTGGTGAGACAGTTTCGGGGAATGATTCGATAAAATTTCTCGAAGAATGGTTTTCGAAATCGAATGGGTCGGGTGTTCTTGACGCAACACTTCTGACCGATCAAATGACGTACCTGCCGAACGATTTGTTAGTGAAAGTCGATATTGCTTCGATGGCAAACTCCCTCGAAGCGCGTTCGCCGTTTCTTGATCATAAGGTCATCGAATTTGCCGCGAGTCTCCCCGAAAACATCAAGATGAAACGGATCGAAACAAAATCCCTGCTAAAGCGTGTAACCGCAAAACTGGTTCCGAAAGAAGTTGTTTACAGGCGAAAAATGGGTTTTGGTGTACCGATCGGCAATTGGTTTCGGGGAGATATGAAAGAGTTTGTCAAAGAGATTCTTCTTTCGGAAAAATCTCTAAGACGAGGAATTACCAAACCCGAAGTCGTTGCTAAATATGTAAATGAGCATATTAATTCAATTAGGGATCACACATTTCAAATTTGGACCCTTTTAATGCTTGAATTGTGGTTCCGGGAATTTATTGATTAATTTTTTTTAAGATTTTTAGGCGAACGAGAATTGTAGTTTAGTCAGAAACTTGATTAACATTGTAAAAGCCGTAAGCTATTGGATTGGATAAATTGTTCCGTTCAATGACGGCTTATTTTTTATGAAAATTGTTCGGATTATTGCCAGGCTAAACGTTGGAGGTCCTGCGCGTCATGTGGTGTGGCTTAACGAGGCTTTGAATGATGATCAATTTCAGTCAGTTTTGTTAACCGGTACCGTTCCCGACGGCGAGGAAAATATGGAACACTTTGCCGAAAATCACGGTGTCAAACCGGTTTTTATTAAGGAAATGAGCCGCGAGCTTTCACCCAAGGATTTGATCTCACTTTGGAGAGTTTACGGATATCTTCGAAAATATACACCTGACGTTATTCATACACACACGGCAAAAGCAGGTACGATAGGGAGAATCGCAGGTTTTATTTACAAATGGTTCACCCCAAAAACTCTTATTGGTAAACCCAGAAACGTGCAAATCGTTCATACCTTTCACGGACACGTTTTCCATAGTTACTACGGGAAGTTTAAAACGGGTATTTTCCTTTTTATAGAGCGATGTTTGGCGAGATTTGCAACCGATAAGGTCGTCGTTATCAGTGCGCAACAAAAAAATGAAATTAATGAACATTTCCATATCGGGAGAAGTGAACAATTTAGGATCATCCCATTAGGCCTGGATTTCAAGCCATTTGAGGATCTAAATCGACATAGGAATAAACTTCGAGTGGACATAGGGGCGAAGGATGATGAAATTCTAGTTGGAATTATCGGGCGGCTAACCGAAGTAAAAAATCATGCGCTTTTTCTCGAAGTCGTCAGGAAATACAAGGATGATTCAGACGATGGGTCGCCAAAACTGCGATTTCTAATCGTGGGTGACGGGAATATTGGAGAAGCACTCCGGGAGAAAGCAAAATCGCTTGATTTAGAGGGCGAGGTTGTTTTTCTTGGAAATCGGAATGATCCGGAAGTTTGTTATGCAGGTATTGATATCGTTGCGCTGACCTCTTTAAATGAAGGAACGCCGCTTTCGCTAATTGAAGCGATGGCCTGCGGCAAGCCGGTTATTTCCACAATGGTAGGCGGCGTGAGTGATTTACTGGGTGCGATCGAGGAAAATCGAGGCGATTATTTTATTTGTGAACGCGGAATCGGGGCTAAATCGCAAGACGCTTCTGGATTCTATACAGGATTGAAGTTCCTGATATCGGATTCCGATCTTCAAAGATCATACTCGCTGAAGGGGGAAAAGTTTGTGAAGGAAGGCTATTCTAAGGACAGATTGGTAGCCGATATCAAGAATCTCTACGGCGAACTCGGCAGCATTTAGATAGCTGAGAAACTTGATTTTCCGTTTTATTTGCAATGTAATAGTTTTACTTGAATGATTTAGGATCCGAATGTTTTTATGAACGAGATGATCTCGAGCCCGATTTTCATCACACTGGCCAGTTTCATACTGTCGATCGGTTTTACTTTCTGTGTGCGAAAAATTGCCCGGGACAAAGGGTTCGTCGCCAAACCGAAGGCAGATCGTTGGCATAAGAAGCCAACGGCTTTGATGGGCGGCGTATCAATTTTCCTAACAACGCTGGTTATCTATCTCCTATTCGTACCTAAAACGCAGCACTCATGGATAGTGTTAGCAGGAAGTACCTTTCTTTTTTTTGTTGGGCTCGTAGATGACTTGATCGTAATAAAACCCTATCAGAAGCTGATCGGGCAAATCATCGGAACCACCATGGTTGTTGGATTTGGCCTTGTTTTGCCCTGGACTAATTCGGATCTCGTGAATATCTGGATAACGGTTTTCTGGCTGATCGGGATTACTAATGCAATAAACCTTTTAGACAATATGGATGGTTTGGCAGCGGGGATATCTGCAATTGCAGCAATTTCGCTTGCAGTTGTTCTCGGGTCGAGTGGTCAGATTTCCGAGCTTTTGTTCGTTAGCGCTTTCATCGGTGCCTTGGTTGGATTCCTAGTATTCAATTTCAATCCCGCATCGATTTTCATGGGAGATAGCGGGTCGATGTTCGTGGGATTTTTCCTCGCTGGTTCCCTGTTGCTTAATGATGTAGAAAAAGGCGTTGGTGGAAGATCTAGAGGCGTGTTTGCGATTTTGGCTGTCCCGGCACTAATACTCCTAGTTCCCATTTTTGACACGACGTTTGTCACGATCCTTCGAAAGTTATCAGGGCGAAAAGCTAGTCAGGGCGGGCGTGATCACACATCGCATCGTCTTGTCGCACTTGGGCTTTCTGAGCGTTCAGCGGTGTTCCTGCTTTATGCCCTGGCAATCACTGCCGGGACCGTCTCTTATTTTATTCGGAGTCTGCAGCTTACCCAAAGTCTGGCCATGGTGGCTCTTTTTACGGTCGTCCTGGCGCTTATCGGGGTCTATTTAGCCAAGGTAAAAATTTACGAGGAGAGAGACGAGGAGTTAGCACTTGAAAACAAAGCTGCCTTCGGGTTTTTGATAAATTTGTCATACAAACGCCGAATCTTTGAAGTTCTGCTCGATGCCTTGTTTATTACGCTGGCTTACTATTTCGCTTACGTCTTATTTTTTGGAAGTTTCGAGCAGACACGGGCGTGGGGTCTTTTTGTAAAAACGCTTCCGCTCTTGATAGTCTTGAAGTTGGGGGCGTTCTTGATCGTCGGGGTTTATCGCGGTATTTGGCGGTACACCAGTATTAAAGATTTTGTCACGTTTGCGAAGGCAGTTGTCCTTGGATCCGTGTTGAGTGTGATTTCGATATTGCTTTTGTATCGATTTCAAGAGTTTTCAAGAGCGGTTTTTGTGGTTGACGGCTTATTGCTGCTATCCGCGCTTGTGTCGAGCAGGATGGCTTTCCGGCTTTTTAGGCAGCTGCTTCCAAATCCGATTTCGGAAAAAAGCATCAATGTCATAATTTACGGCGCGGGTGACGGGGGCGAAATGGTGCTCCGCGAACTTGAAAATAACCCTGAGTGGGATTACAAGCCAATTGGTTTTCTGGATGATGATCCGCGCAAGAAAGATAAGGTGATACACGGACTTCCGGTATTTGGTGGGAACGGCTCGCTTCCGATAATTTGCAGGGAAAACGATGTCGAGGAAATTTTGCTTTCGTTCAGAGATATTTCGCCCGAAAGGATGAAAGAGGTTCGCGGCCTCTGCCAGGAAGCTAACGTATCTTTAAAACGCGCCTGGATAAAGATCGAACCCGTCGATTTCTTATGATCTCGCTGCATTGCTTTATTTCGCTCGAAATTTAAAATAGACTTTCTTTCATCGGTTTCAGATTCCTCAAATAATTATGGCTATAAAATCAATTCGAACTGATTCGGCAATTGGAAAGATATGCATCCTCGTTTTTGCACTTCTGTTTACGTTTGCGGGATTAATTGGAGTAAAATGGCTTTTCGGAAATTCGATTTCGTCTCGCGTGGAAACCAAAGAGGTCGCTCAGCTTGCGGTGGCTTTGGCACCAAGTGATCCTCAAGCACATTTTGCGCTAGCTGTTATGCTTGAGCGTTCCTTCCTGCCGGACGACCTTCCCAAGTCTTTCGCGGAATATGAAAAAGCTGTCTTGCTCTCTCCAAACGATTACCGTTTATGGTTGTCGCTTGCTCAGGCACGAGAAAGAGCCGGAGATTCACCGGGTGCGGTAAAAGCACTTGAGCGAACAAAGGAGCTCGCGCCAAATTATTCGCAAGTTCAATGGGCTTACGGGAATGTTTTGCTACGGGAAGGCAAAACGGAAGAAGCGTTCAAAGAGCTGCGGGAAGCAGTGAAAGGCGATTCGAAATTTGCAAATCCAGCCGCGAATGCTGCCTGGCAAATCTTTGACGGCGACATTGAAAAGGTAAAGAAGACTATCGGAGATTCGCCGCCGGTATTATCTGCTTTGTCAACATTCTTGGCGGGACAGAAACAGTATGATGAAGCGTATGAAATCTGGAAAGCTTTGCCAAACGATCTGAAGAAAGACGAATTAAGACAAGATGGTGAAAGGATTTCAACAGCGTTTTTGGGCGCCAAGAAATACCGAAAAGTGTTGGAAATCCAGCGTGCGATTTCCCCGGAAACCAATTCGGGTTTTGAAGTTGGAAAGGTCTCAAACGGTGGTTTTGAGAACAACGTAAGGACGGAAAACCCGAGTATTTTTGAGTGGCAGATCGCACAGGGTAATGAACCGCAAATCAATCTTGCCGAGGATGATAAACATGGCGGGTCAAGAAGTTTGGTGCTAAATTTTAAGACGACGAAGAAAGCGGATTTTCGCGTAATTTCCCAAACCGTTGCGATCGAAAACGGAAGCAATCATACGTTCGAAGGATACTTTAAGACTGATCTGGACTCCCCTTCGACGGTTAAGTGGGAAGTGGTCGATATGCAGAGCAACACCGTGATCGCTTCGAGCGAAACATTTAACCAAAAAACTGATTGGAAGAAATTTAGTGTCGATTTTAAGGTTCCGGAAGATAGCGAAGGTGTAAGTATCAGGCTCGTTCGTACAGGTTGCGAACAAACCGTTTGCCCATTAAAAGGAAGGCTCCTGATCGATGATATTTCGATTGGTTGAACAAAAAGTAGCGTTCCGCGAATGCAGATGTTTTTATGAATTCAAAATTGCCAAAAAAAGAATCTCTTACTAATAGTGTAGTTTTCGTTCTGGTTTGTTCGCTGCCTATTCTTGCCAGCATTATTTTTGGCGCAGTCAGCTCCGCAACACTTGGCGTATTGCTACTATTTCTCGGAATGCTCGGAATAGTAAGACTTCTCGATGCTTGGAAATCCGGGAAATATCAAATTAGCACAAGTTTACTGCAACTCCCGTTGATTGGCCTGATTTGTATAGGTTTCGTCCAACTGCTGCCATTTGGAGCGGGTATTCCGAACGATTTACTCGGAGGCGGATCTCTCGCAACCCTAACGCTTGACCCAATGTCGACGAAATTCGCGCTCATAAAACTAGGGATCTTCCTTGTCTTTTTTTCGACAGCATTGGTTTATATTAATAATCCAAAACGTTTGCGCACCGTTGTTTTTACGATAATAATTTTCGCGGGCATCATGGCTTTCATTGGGATTTTACAAAGGCTTGCAAGTCCAAATTTTATATACGGGATGCGCGAGGTTGATTACGCAACCCCTTTTGCTTCCTACGTCAATCAGCATCATTTCGCTGCGTTTATGGAAATGACAATTGGTCTTACATTAGCGCTTCTTTTTGGTAATGCAGTTGAGAAAGATAAACGTCTTTTACTGATAATTGCGGTCGTTTTAATGGGGATTGCAATAGTACTTACAGGATCGCGTGGCGGATTTGTAAGTTTAGTCGCCGTCCTCGGATTCCTTTTGTTGATAAATATAACTACCCGTAATGAAAGTGCCGAGGTAAATACCGACGGCAGCGGCTTGAGGCGAAATTTGATTCTTGTCGGCGGAAGTGCGGTTTTGGTCATATTTTTGATCGGTACGGTGATCTGGCTTGGACAGGGTAAGGCATCCGAACGAATCTTTGACTTAAATCAAGCTGATTTCACTACTGGACGAACGCACTTCTGGAGTGTTTCGCTGGATATTATACGGGATAATCCAATTATCGGAGTTGGGCTGGAAGCATTCGGTGTGGCATTTACGAAATACGATACTTGGAATGGAACTCTTCGGGTCGAACAGGCACACAATGATTATCTTCAGACGCTTGCGGATTCAGGCATTCTCGGATTTATCTGTATAATCTCATTCATTTTCCTGTTATTTAAGAAAGGCTTGGGTATTGTTCGTTCGACGGGGAATCTATTTCGTAGAGGAGTTGCAATAGGTGCTTTGGCGGGTTGTTTTGGTATCCTAGTCCACAGTTTGTTCGACTTTCCCTTGAGAACTAACGCAAATTTCCTTTTCTTTCTTTTATTAGTTGTTTTGGCGACGAATGAGATCAAATACCCAAAACTATTCAGAAAACCAGCCCTCGTTCATTCGGATTAATTGAAACAAATATCGCGTATTAGTTATTCTCGATCAACTTTCGCTTCGCATCAAAAGCCTTTTTAAATCCCTCACCGTCCACACTTCCAAACATCATCGCGGTTTCATAAAGTTTCACAGCGTACTCATTCTGGTCGTAAAATTCATAGATACGGCCGAGCGAAACGTAAGTAAGAGAAATGAGTTCACCATCGGTAGAAGTGGTTGCAGAATCAAGCACTTTTTCAAAAAAGCCTTTAGCTTTGATCAAACGAACGTTTACATCTTTCGATTCTTCCAGACCCTCGGCAGACTTGCTCGCCACGCGACCGAGAGAATAGTAAATACGTGCAGCTCCACTCGGATATTTTTTTAGTAGTGCGTCGAGATCTTTTTCGGCTTTCGAAAGGCTTTTTGCTTCGATATCGTTGTCGATTCTTAGAAGGGCTTCGGTCAAAGGGTTTGTGACGAGGGAGGTTTCGATAACGGTTGTCGTTCGACGTTTATCACGCTCTGCAAGCGCTCGCGCCCGCGCATCCTTATTTTCTTCCAAACGCGTTTTCTCGGGCACCACGTCAAGTTCCGCAATCCAATCTTTCAGCGAAGTCGCTATATCGAACCCTGAATCTTCGATCCCCTTAAGTTTCTCAGCGAAATAGAATACTAAGACGGCCCCATTTTCGTAAGCTTCGGAAAGCTGGAGGGCTCTTTCGTCTTCTAATATCCCCGAAACACGTTCGAGCTCTGCTACAACTGCTTTTTTCTGCTCTTCGTTTTCAAGAAGTTCGATTTTCTTTCGTGCTTGCGAGGTTGCAAGGTTTTTGCGTCGGAACTCTTCCTCGCGGGCATCTGCCGCCGCCACCAGCGAACGCGAAACAGCCAAAACGGTGTCTGGTGAAACAATTTTTCCCGCTTTTCTCCGCCCATCTAACAAGGTCTTAATTTCGCCGCGATGAGAGCTGATACTTCGCGCATTTTTCAAAACCAGAGGATCCAGGACAAACTGCAAATATGCCCGCCGAACGTCGGAAGAGCTCAAATCGGTTTCAGGCGAGACGACGGCAATATATTTATCGCGAATATTTAGAAAGTTTACTGTGGATCTTGGCGCCAGCTTTTCCGGCACAATTTGAAAACTGCGGTTGAATTCACGGGTTTCAATTGTTTCAATTTTTTTCTTTTTACCTTTTACAGACGTCTCAGTTTTGATTTTTTCAAAAAACAAGAGCTCCGGCCGGGTGTGAAGATAATCCAAGACTTCAAGCACCATTTCTTTAGCCGATGGTCGGAGATCGGATGCGATTTTTTCATAGCTTCCGTAGTAAATGTCAATTTTCGCAGCAGTTCCCGGACTCTTGTAGAATTCGCGCACCAGATTTGAATAGTCCAAAACTTCAAGTAGTTCGTCCGGCAAATCCAAAGATCGCTCGGGGGCGTCAAGTGCCGGCGCAGGTGACATGCTGTAGGCAAGCGAAACAAAAGGCGAAATGGCCTCTGACTGCGATATTCCCGGACGGCGTTTTACAAATTGTTGGACGAACAATCGCAACCTTTGACGAAGATCCGGACTTATGCCTTTGAAATCATTGCGGACTTCCGCACGAAAAGCATCACCCCGTTTTCCCAATTGTGTATCGATTCCGGCAATTTCAAGCGAGGTCAGGACGGTTATAAGGCGTTTGTCAGCTGAAATCGTTACGCCGTAGTTTGAAAGATCTAAATCCGTACGAGTGGTTTGGGCTGAAATTGTAAAAGTGAAAATTGAAACTAACGCGAAAATTAAAACTTTTTTCATTTGTCGAGCCATATATTTAAGTGCAAAGAGCATAATCTAAACACTTAGATAAAAGGGGAATATAAAGTTGGTTTAGATTATGTCTTTGCTGGAAATAAAGATGCTGAAATACTCCTATGCGATGCTTTTCTATTACAAAATAAAGGACGAAAGATAACAAAATCTTCCATCCACTATTTTAAGAAATACGGTGTTCGTTTTGATCTACTCGTAGCTTGCCAACGCTTCGCCTTCATCATCAAATGTGTCAAAAACCGTAAGAAGTTTTGTAATTGCCAAAAGATCTTGTATTTTTTGTGTGAGATTCAAAAGTTTTAAGCTACCGCCCTCTTTATTAACCGCGGAAAAACTTGAGACTAGTTCGCCGATTCCGCTTGAATCAACGTATCCTACCTGCCCAAGGTTCATTATAATATTCTTTTTGCCCTCTCCAAGAATTTTGCGGATTGTGTTGCGTAGAGCAATGCTACCCTCGCCAATCGTCACTTTCCCGCTCAAATCGAGAATAGTTACGTCACCAGCTTGTCGTTCCGAAATAGTAAGATCTGCCATGTTTATCTCCTCGTTTATCTTTTAATCGTTTGATTGCAAATTGTAGTCGAAATTTATCAAAAAAGTCTATACAAAACAAAAACCCGTCAATGATTTTTAACCATTTTTACTACCATCCCGCCTTCCGCGTGATTCCGCCATTCAACCGTGTCGACGAAATTTTGCATAAATAAAATACCTCGACCATTTTCTTTTAGAAGGTTTTCCGGGTTTGTGGGATCGGGTACATCCTCAACCGTGAATCCCTGACCGAAGTCACGAACTGTTATTTGAAGTCCGTCAGATGTTTCTCCTAAAGTTATGTTGACCGCCTTCCTTTCATTAAGCTCGTTACCATGCTTTACAGCATTCGCAACTGCTTCCCTGACCGCCATGTCAATACCGAAAATCGCATCCTCTTCAAATCCTAAATCTTTCGCAAAATCGACGGCTTTAACTACAGCACCATCGATTTCAGCGATCTTACTAGAGATAGAAAATTCCATCCGTTTTCCGCTCATAGTTCTCGTAAAATAGAAAAATTTCTTCGATTTATTTTGACCTAAGTTTGCTTTTTATTATGGTTTATGTCAAGAACAAAGCTTCCTGATAAAAGGGTTGGAGCTTTTGTGAAGATACATTCTGCAAATTCGCTGGTAGGTGAAATAGAGATTCCGGGAGATAAATCTATCTCGCACCGGGCTGCGATATTTGCTTCTCTGTCGAAAGGTAAAACTGCAATAGCGAATTTTTCCACGAGTGAAGATTGCCTGTCGACTCTGCGATGTCTGGGCCGCCTAGGTATTGAAATCGAAATCAGGGGAAATAGGGTTGTCATCGAGGGAAAAGGAAAACACGGCTTATCAAAACCGAGCGAAGACTTAGACTGCGGAAATAGCGGGACGACAATGAGACTCCTTGCGGGCGTGCTGGCGGGACAGAAATTCGAATCCGTATTATTTGGTGATAACTCCTTGAGTACGCGCCCTATGAAAAGAATTTCTATACCCCTAAATGATATGGGCGCTACAGTTGAAACGACAGATGGAAAACCACCCCTTCGAATCATCGGAAAGTATCCGGTGACACCAATCTCCTACGATCTCCCCGTATCTTCGGCCCAAATAAAGAGTGCGATTTTGCTGGCGGGCTTAAATGGTGACGGCGTAACGAAAGTCCGAAATCCGCAGACAAAAACGCCGGAACCCCCTTCGCGGAATCATACCGAGTTGATGCTTCGTTATCTTGGAGCAATAATTTACGAAAGATTTATAGAAACTGACGATGGTTTTGTTCATGAAGTTTCAATTGATGGCAGCTCCGAACTATCGGCGAGAGATATTCTGGTACCGTCCGATGTTTCGTCTTCCGCATTTTTCGTGGCCGCCGCAATCGTACTTAAGGATTCCGATATCATGCTAAGGGACATTGGTTTGAATCCGACTCGTATTGCTTTTCTTGAGGTACTAAAAGATTTCGGTGCAGGAATTGAAATCTTAAACGCCCGTGAGGTGAATAACGAACCAGTCGGGGATTTGCGTGTTCGACCAGGCAAATTGCTCCAAAATCCGAATCGAATGGAATTGCGCGGCGATATTATAGCGAATCTGATCGACGAAATTCCGATCCTTGCAGTTTTAGGAACCCAGCTTAAAGGCGGAATCGAGATCCGCGATGCACACGAGCTTCGCGTAAAGGAATCCGACCGGATAAACTCTGTAGTGAAAAATTTGAGAAAAATGGGAGCGGCTGTAACGGAATTCAGCGATGGATTTAGGGTAGAGAAATCCGAGCTCAAGGGGGCAAAATTGAATTCGTATGGAGATCATAGAATTGCCATGTCGTTTGCGATTGCGGGGCTTTTTTCGAGCGGCGAAACTAAGATCTCAGGTTTTGAAGCAGTCGATGTTTCTTTTCCCGGGTTTTTCCAAGTTCTTGCAAGTGTTGTAAAGTAAGAGGTTAATGAGTTCAAGTCGTCAAAGAGTTGTTTTAACTGGTTTTATGGGCGTCGGTAAAACGTCCGTTGCAAAGCACCTATCATATCTTCTTCGTGTCAAAACACTCGACCTTGATTGGTTTATCGCAAAGCGTGAGGGTGTTTCAATTCCCGAAATAATAGGCGCGAATGGCGAAAAGTTTTTTCGCGATCTGGAAACCGAATATTTATCGCTCGCGATGAAAGAAGATGCCGGAATAATCTCCCTCGGTGGCGGCGTGTGGACCCTTGAGAGGAACCGGAAAATCATTTCCGAAAACGGGCTAATGAGTGTCTGGCTCGAATCGACTTTTGATCATTGCTGGCGAAACATTCAATCCTCCCGCCAGGAGCGTCCTCTTGTTAACGACAAAGTAAAAGCCCGAAGATTGTTTGATGAAAGGGTCCAGTTTTATTGCCTTGCCGATTGGCATTTCATAATTAAACCGGGGAGCAATTCGTATGAAGTGGCAAGACAAATTGCCGCCGAGGTTTTTGCGTAATTGCAGGTGAAAATATGAGAAGAAATTTAGGCTATTAGTTTGACAAAAAGTGAATATGAAAGTACCTTCGGGGAAACAACAAGTGAGAGCAAATTCTAATCAAGTTCTCTGATTCTTATGAGAGCGTGCTTTCAGTTTTTATCAAAGATAATATTAAATTCAATCGTTTAAGTTTCAGGAGGAAAGGATGAAAATAAAAATTTTAACAATCACCACAGTTATTGCTGCGCTCTTAATGGCGGGGTGCTGGGGAAAAAGTGATGCAGATTTGGCCAAAGATGCCAGCGACGCGATTAAAGCGGATTCTGCGACAAGCGGAGTAACCGTTGAGGTAAAAGATGGAGTTGCAACGATTAAGGGCGAAGTTGCCGATGAGGCTGCAAAAGCCACTGCCGAATCGAAAGCGAAAGTTGAAGGCATAAAGTCCGTGATTAACGAAGTAACTGTTGCACCTCCGCCGCCGATTGCTTCAGCTGCCGATCCTGAGCTCAAAACCAAAGTTGAAGACGCTCTTAAGAAAGTCGGATGTGACGGCGCGACGGTCGAATTGAACGACGGCGTCGCAACCCTTCGGGGAAGTGTGGTAAAAGGAAAAATGGGTGAATGTGTTAGGGCTGCAAATGAAGCCAAGCCAAGAAGAGTAGAGAACCAACTCACCGAGAAGTAGTAATTAGGAGGAAATGTAAAAAATGTTAGTAGATAAATATAACTCGTTAATTGAATTGGCGAATACACTCGGAGTCACTGATCTTAATGTAAACGAAGGCGACGATGTTTTGCATATTGATGGAACCGCTCCGAGTGCGGATGCCAAAAAACAAATTTGGCAAGAATATGCAGCACTCGATCCTGATTATCGTGCGGGCGATCTGGTTTTGAATATATCCAGTCCTGAGGCAGATTCGACTACATACACCGTTCAATCGGGCGATAGCTTGAGCAAGATAGGCTCAAAATATGGAATAAGCTGGCAGACGATTTTTGAAGCGAATCGCGACAAAATTGATAATCCAGATCTTATCCAACCCGGGCAAGAACTGACGATTCCGCAAGCAGACAGCGAAAGCGCGTAAGCGGCTTTTATTCTGAATAATTTAGCACTCTGGTTTGTCACTATGGCAAGCGGGGTGCTTTTTCATTCGCCGTTTACATTCTAATTTGTTAAATTTTTCTTAATGTCTCTTCAAACTGATTTTATTGTGATCGGCAGCGGAATTTCCGGTTTGCGTGCTTCGATTGAGCTTGCCGGTGCAGGTGCAAAAGTATCGGTTTTAACAAAATCAAAGACGAGCGATTCCAATACTGAATGGGCGCAAGGCGGCGTTGCGGTTGTACTGTCCGATGACGACAACGCAGAGCTCCATGAGGATGACACTCTCATTGCGGGAGCCGGACTTTGCGATGAGCGGGCGGTTGAAACGCTCGTTGTCGAAGGGACAAAATATATAAAGCAACTAATTGACTGGGGAACCGAGTTTGACCGCGAGGGCGGAAACTTAGTATTCACAAGGGAAGCGGCGCATTCCCGGCGACGAATTTTACACGCCCACGGAGATTCAACCGGCAAGGAAATTGTCCGCGCTTTGATCGCAAGAGCGAGACAAGAACCGGCGATTAATCTGCTGCCTTTTGCCCATGTCGAGAGCTTGATCGTCCGCGAAGGAAGATGTGTCGGTGTAAGATTTCTCGACCCGATACTTAAGGCACCGCGGGATGTCTTCGCAAAATCCGTAATTTTATGCACGGGTGGCGCCGGACAGCTATATTTACATTCTACCAACCCTCCTGTTGCGACGGGCGACGGGATGGCAATGGGATATTTTGCGGGCGCGGAAATGGCTGATATGGAATTTGTTCAGTTTCACCCAACGGCCTTAAACCTCGAGAATGCTCCGAGATTTTTACTATCAGAAGCGATGCGCGGCGAAGGTGCGGTATTGCGAAACGCTCACGGGAAACGTTTTATGGAAGACTACGATGAGCGTTTAGAACTCGCGCCCCGCGACATTGTTTCGCGTTCGATAGTTTCTGAAATGCGAAAAACCGGAACGCGCACTGTTTTCCTCGACATCACCGATAAAAGCGAAGAATTTCTAAAGCATCGCTTCCCGAAGATTTATGAGACTTGCGGTCATTTCGGACTGAATATCTCAACCGATCTATTACCCGTTTCGCCCGCCTCGCATTATTGCATGGGCGGGATTCGAACGGATCTTTGGGGCAGGAGCTCGATCGAAGGTCTTTATGCCGCGGGCGAGGTGACGTGTACAGGTGTTCACGGTGCAAATCGGCTTGCCTCGAATTCATTGTTAGAGGGCCTTGTCTTTGGAGCGCGTGCGGGTAAGGCCGCTCTTGAGGACAACTTGTCGTTTTCGGGACATCGTTTGGAAACTGGCAAAGTTTCAAAGACTAAGTTGCAAACCGCGGAGTCAGGCAAAATAGCTACCGCGGTGCGGAAACGTGTAAAACGTGCGATGTGGGAGCGGGTCGGGATCGTTCGGGATCGCGACTCGTTGGCTCGCGCTTTGGAGGAGTTCGAACAGATATCAAAATCAAATCTTTCGAGTGCTTCCCTGAATTTTGTGACCCTTGCGAAACTCGTAACGCGGGCAGCGCTTTGGCGCGAAGAATCCCGCGGCGGACATTTCCGCACGGATTTCCCGAAACAGCGGGAAGAGTTTAAGGTCCATTCCATCCAGAAACAAGGTGAAGAAATTTCATCGAGTGAGAAAATAAATTTTAACGCAATCGGTCATCCTAAATCATGAAAGTGTGGTTAAATAGTTAAAACATAGATGAATTTACTATTTGCAAACGAATTTTCATTGTTTGCCTTGCTCGGAGTAGGCTTTCTCCTTGGTTTAAAACACGCAGTAGAAGCCGATCATTTAGCCGCGGTTTCGACGATTGTCGCTGAGCGAAGGAGTCTTTTAGGATCCGCGATGGTTGGGGGTTTTTGGGGAATTGGGCACACGATAACTTTGCTCTTCATCGGAGCGCTCGTGATCTTCTTTAAGTTCAGCATTTCAGAAACGCTTGAATCAAAACTTGAAGCATTGGTCGGAGCGATGCTCGTTATTTTAGGACTGAACACCCTGAGAAGGCTACTTAAGAAAGAAAAGATTCACGTTCATTCACATGACCACGATGGACACAAGCACACCCATCTTCATACCCACGAAGACGAAAAAAAGGAAAAAACCCATCACTTTGCGAAATTTAGCCCGCGATCTTTATTGATCGGCATGATTCACGGACTTGCCGGAAGTGCTGCATTAATGCTCTTGATCGTCCCAACAATTGATTCAGCCGGGATCGCCATGATCTATATACTCGTTTTTGGGATAGGTTCTGTCGGTGGGATGATGCTAATGAGCGTTTTGATCGGGCTGCCTCTTCATTTTACCGCCCAGCGATTTGCGGCGTTTAATAAAACACTTATCGGCTTCGCAGGGGCTCTAAGTTTGTGTTTGGGTGTTTTTATCGTTTACGAAAAACTTCTCGCATAAAAAAAAGGAACTGCGAAGGCCTTCGCAGTTCCGACGTTTATAAACCCTAATTTACACTCCCGGCATTGCCCTTTTCAGCGGTTTCAGTAGGAAAAATAATACTACCGCCATAAATAGAGCCATCGAGCCCAATATAATAAAGAAGCTTGACTGATACCAAATGCTCCAATAAATTCCAATCATTGTAAGCTTATTGCCGATCGCAGTCGCAACAAACCAACCACCCATAAGCAAACCGCGCATCCTGATCGGAGCAACTTTTGAAACGAGTGAAAGCCCCATTGGCGACAACATCAATTCGCCAAGCGAAATGATCGCGTAGGCCAAGAGAAGCCAGAATGGCGAAACCTGGAAAAGATATGCTGCAGATAGGAATTTTTCCTTATGCTTTGTACCTTCGCCGGGCACAACCTTATCGATCGTCGCAATAAAATGTTCTTCGCCGGTCAGTTTTTCTTTCGTCTTTTCATCTTCGAATGCGGAGAATTTTACGTCGTTGATAAGATTCTTGTCGTCCTCAGTTTTGGCAGCCATTATCTTATCAAGAGTGTCTTTGGGAACACCTGCTTTTGTGAGGTTATCAACGATCCTTTCGTTTATTCTAAATGAGCCTGCGTTCAATTGTTCGGCGGTCGGAATTTTTCCTTCCCCTTGAGTGGCGGCAAAATAGAGCACGAAGAAAGATAGCCCGGTAAGAGTCATCCCAATGGCCATTTTTGTTGGAGTCGAAGGCTCCATCCCGCGTTTGTCAAGGAAACCCCAAAACCATACGAGCGGAAATGTCAGTACGATTATCCAGAATGGATTGATCGAATTTGAAATTGTTCCGGTAACGTTCCATGCCGTATTATCATCAGCCCAGTAAGTAAGCGTCGAGCCATTTTGGTGAAACACCATCCAAAATACGATCACGATGGCGAAAATCACAAGCAATGCGGTCACGCGTTTCCAATCGGGAACGGCGTTCATAAGTGCAGACTTTGCGGAGTTTGATTCATTCTGGCTGCTAATGCCATGCGGCGGTGCATCCACCGCGGTTGCTGCGGTATCGGCGGCCTGATTATCATCGACAACGTTATCGCCGATCACTGCGGCTCCAGGGTCAGATTCAACGATATTTCTGTAATACCATAAGATTCCTACGGAAAAGACCATACCAAATGCTGCAACAGCAAATGCCGCGTGGAAACCAAAGTATGCCTTTACGATTTCCATTACGACCGGTGCAAAAACAGCCCCGACGTTGATTCCCATGTAAAAGATATTGTAGGCACGATCTTTCAGATGGCTGCCTTCCGGATACAGGTTTCCAACCATTGTCGAAACATTGGGTTTGAAGAACCCGTTTCCGATGACGAGACAGGTAAGGGCCAGATAAACTGCCCAAATGGCGGGTATCGAAAGCAAACCGTGCCCGGCCATAAAGAAAAACCCACCGATCATCACGGCTTTTCGATATCCCGTGATCTTATCTGCGATCAAGCCGCCGATCAGCGGACTAGCATATACAAACATCAGATAGTTTGCATAAAGACCGGTTGCTTCAGTAGCAGTCCATCCAAACCCTTCCGCCGGGTCCCGAAGATAAAGCGTAAAGAGAGCAAGCATCGAATAGAAACTAAATCGTTCCCACATCTCGGTTGCAAATAGTGCATATAAACCTTTTGGATGCGCTCCAATCCCACTAGCGGCGGTCATCGTATCTGTGGCCATAAATTATTTCCTTTACGTTTTTAATTTGGAAGAGATTAGGGCAAAATATAGCAGATAAAGCAGATAAATTAAAGTTCTTTCTTCTCGGCGATAGCATAACAATTCATAGCGATGAGCTAAGCTCAAATGGCTGAACTGGCACAACAAGAAAATTTAACCGCTTCACACGAGGGAATCCTACAATGCTGATTAGTCTCCTAATATTCATTCTACCATTGGTTGCGATTGCTATACTTACCTATCAAGGCTATCAGGCTGCCGCGGGCGCGGGCCGGAATCGCATTGGTTGGGCATTTACAGTGTTCGGGACCGGGCTCATACTCGTTTTAATGTTGCCTGGAATTTTGGGACTTATATTGGGGTTGATATTTGCAGTGGTTGGTGCCGCCGATATCCTGGGAGAGTATTTTACTGGCATCTTTATAGTGATGTGGGTGGTGGCTGTTGTTGCAAGTTTGGCAGCAATGATGTTTTTGGTTGGGAAAGCCGGAATGATGATTGAGGATGGCGATGAAACCGCTGTCCCGCCTCCGCCAACTTTTATTTAAGGGTCTAGATTATGAAATTATTTGCAGAACTTGGTGAAAAAGTAGAAAAACTCTGGGTTGATCAAAATTACGACGAAGAGAAATTTCCTGAGATCGCTTCACAGGCACTCAAGGAGGCGAATCTTCCCGAAAAAGTGACTGCTTGGGAAGTTATGGATTGGACACTTTCGCAAACTCACCTGCCGGAACAAAAAGATCTTCCCGGGCGTTTTGGCGATCCGCCGATAACACTTTACAATTCTCCGCGGTTTCACGTCGATACATACTTCTGGCTTGAAGGCACAACCTCAATTCATCAACACGCGTTTTGCGGCGCGTTCCAAGTGCTGCAAGGTTCCAGCATCCATAGTTGGTATGAATTTGACAGAAAAGAACGCGTCAATTCGTTTACCCAGATCGGTGATATCAACTTAAAACTTTGCGAGATTCTCAAGGTTGGAGATGTTCAGGAAATCTGGGCTGGAAAACAATATATACATTCGCTTTTTCATCTGGATCAGCCTTCGGTGACAATCGTAGTCAGGACTCATAAGAGCCCACTATTCCTGCCGCAGTTTGATTATAGAAAGCCGTATTTGGCAATGGATCCGTTCTTTGAAGACCCGGATATGGTCAAGAAAATGCAATGTATCACAGCGCTGATTCGTTCGAAACATCCTGACGTTGATCAATATATCGGCGATATGCTAAAGAATGCAGATTTTCAGATGACCTACAACATTCTCCAAAGTGTTCGAGGGTACCTTCATGGAAATCAGCTCGATCAAATGTTTAACGTCGATGGAACAAAAGATCGCCTGTCAAAATTTATGGCGATCGTTAAGAAGCGCCATGGGGAAGTAAGCGATGTCTTTGAAAAGGTATTCGCACATCAGGAAAAACTCAACGAGATCATCAACAGGCGTCACTACATAACCGACGCCGAGCAAAGATTTTTTCTAGCATTGTTACTTAATGTCGCAGGACGCGAAAATATTTTCGCACTGATAAAACAGAAATATACTGACGCGGACCCAATGGACAAGGCTCTCGACTGGATATTCGATTTATCGCAGACAAAAGTGATGGGCTCAAACGTTCCTAATGCATTGGGAATCGAGGGATTTGACGATTTTGATCTGTTTATTCTGGAAAATATGCTGAAGGATAAAACCGATAAAGAGCTAAAAGCGGACCTTCAAAAAGATTATCCAAGCGATAATGCGGATGAACTGCAAAAGTCACTTCCCGAAAGAACCGAGAAACTAAAAAAATCGGTTTTGCTGCAGCCCCTGTTGAGTTAAGGAGCTGACAAGCTATCGGACGCTAAATGATTTCCATGATTTCGTCTAGCGTTTTTCGTTTGAGATCGGGAACCTTTGCGTCGTCAGCCGGGTAGCCGACCGGAATCAACACAAACGGAATTTCGTTCTTAGGGCGTCCGAGAATTTCCTGCAAAAATTTCATTGGGCTTGGCGTGTGTGTCAAAGTTGCGAGGCCGGCATTGTGCAGAGCCGCAAGCAACATTCCCACTGCAATCCCGACCGATTCCTGAGAATAATAGGTCGGCTCTTTTTCCTCGTCTTCTCCAATCGAGTTGATTCGAAATACGACGATCAGGTACGGCGCAATTTCGAGAAATGGCTTGTGTTCATCGGTGCCAAGCGGCGCGAGCCGTTTGAGCCACTTTTCCGACATTCGATTGTGATAGCTCTCGTATTCTTCTTTCTCTGCGGCCTCACGGATCTTTTGTTTAATCTTAGGATCTCTAACGACCACGAAACGCCATGGCTGCATATGTGCACCTGATGGCGCAGTTCCCGCAGTCAAAATGGCCTTTTCTATTATTTCAAAGGGAATTTCTTTACTGGAAAAATCACGAACTGTACGACGGAGGTTGAGATTCTCGTAAAATTCAATTGCCCGTTTAATTTGCGCATTTCTATCGGACATACCTCGGAATTTGAGCCGAATTAGATTAGGTTTTGTAAGCTCTTCTTTCATGAGGTCTCGAATTCAGCAACAACAGGCGTGTGGTCGCTTGGTCGTTCCCATCCTCTCGGTTCGCGATCTATCCAACTCTTCGTGCACCTACTGGTAAGGGAGGGGGATGTCCAAATGTGGTCAATTCTCAATCCCTCGTTTTTTGGAAAAGCGTTGGTACGGAAATCCCACCAAGAATACTCTTTCAAATCGGGATTTATCTTACGGTAGGCGTCCGCAAAACCCCATTGCATTACGTGATACATTGCAGCGCGTTCGGGGATCGAGAAGTGAAGCTTGCCTTCCCATCGTGCTACGCTCCAAACGTCAATCTTATGCGGAGCGACATTGAAATCTCCGCATAGTACGACGTCAGACTTAAGATCGCAATTTTGATCGAAATATCTGCGAAGGCGTTGGAGCCAATCTAGCTTGAAGTCAAATTTGTCACTCCAAAGTTTTGTACCGTTCGGAATATAAGTGTTGACGATATGAACGCCATTTATGTCGGCGGCAATGAAGCGTTTGGGCGAAGCGTCTTCATCATCGTGCATATTTCTTTGAACATTTTCGATCTTATGTTTTGATAAGATTGCCACGCCGTTGTAAGATTTCTCGCCCATAAACGCAGCGTTGTACCCCGCCTCCTTAAATTGGGCAAATGGGAAATTCTCATCGACACACTTGGTCTCCTGAAGACACAAAACATCCGTTTTTGTCGAATCAAGCCATTGCAGGGCATGTTCGAGTCTTACGTTTATCGAATTTACGTTCCAGGTTGCAATTTTCATATGTTTCGTCGGGCCCTTTCTCTATTATCGTATGTCTACGACAAACCGACAATATTTCCTTCGCTGTCGATATCGATTCTTTCCGCCCCCGGTGTCGAAGGAAGGGCTGGCATCGTACGCATATCGCCGCAGATCGGATAGATAAATCCTGCCCCAACACTTGCTCTAACCTCTCTGACCGGGAAAGTGAATCCGCTCGGTGCACCTTTCAAACTCGGATCGTGGCTGATACTGAGATGAGTTTTTGCCATGCAAATAGGCAGATTGCCGAAACCGTTCTTTTCATATATTCGAATTTGTCTTGCCGCGTCGCTCGAATAGCTTACATCTTTCGCACCATAAATTTTGGTCGCGATCGTTTCTATTTTTTCCGTGATAGGTTTTTCAAGGTCATACAGGAATTTAAATTCACTTGGAGCTTCGGCCGCCGTTTCGACCATTTCGGCAAGCTCGATCGCACCCTCGCCGCCTTTTTGCCAGTGATAAGAAACAGCCGCGCCGATCGCTCCTGCTTCTATTGCGATTCGCTTAATAGCTTCAATTTCCTCGAGGTGGTCAGAATCAAATGCGTTTATTGCGACCACGGGCGTCACACCGTGAATGACGATATTCTCGATCTGTTTTCGTAAATTTGACGCCCCGGCTTCGACATCTTCCACATTCTTCTCAAGCATTTCTTTTGGCAGAGGTTTTCCAGCGATGACCTTATATTTCCCGCTGTGGGTTTTTAAGGCACGAACCGTCACAACCAAAACACACGCGTCAGGTTTCAAGCCGCTATATCGACACTTCAGGTTGAAGAATTTTTCAGCACCGATGTCCGCACCAAACCCGGATTCCGTGAGCAGGTAATCTCCGCATTTTATGCCAATCAGATCCGCAAGAATACTGCTGTTTCCGTGGGCGATATTCGCAAAAGGTCCGGCATGTATAATCGCAGGCGTATTTTCGAGCGTCTGCATAAGGTTTGGGCGAAGCGCATCTTTCATTAAAACGGCCATTGCACCCGCTGCACCGATATCCTCCGCCGTGACGGGCTTTCGGTCATTAGTTGAACCGATCACGATCCTGCCAAAACGTTTCCGCATATCCTGGATCGAAGTGGTCAATGCCAAGATCGCCATAACTTCGGATGCGACCGCGATGTCAAAACCCGTCTCTCGCGGAACACCGCCGTCCAACTTCCCGCCGAGACCGATCACGATGTTTCGAAGTGCTCGATCATTAGTATCCATTACACGTTTCCAGGTGATGCTGTACGGGTCAATATCGAGTGGGTTGCCGCGCATCAGTTTGTTGTCGATCATAGCGGCAAGCAGATTATTTGCAGCGCTAACGGCATGATTGTCGCCCGTAAGATGGAGATTAAAGGTCTCCATTGGGATTACCTGAGAATATCCTCCACCGGCCGCACCGCCTTTAATCCCAAATGTAGGTCCCTGGGAAGGCTGCCGCATTGTAATTATAGAGCGTTTTCCAATATGCTTCATACCCTGACCGAGCCCGACCAGAGTTGTTGATTTACCCTCGCCAAGAGGAGTCGGTGTAACGGCGGTAACGTCTATATATTTAGCATTTGGACGATCTTGAAGCTTTTCCAGTATATCGAGCCTGAGCTTGCCGACGAAAGGACTGCCGTACATGTCAAGATCTTCGGAAGTCAAACCCATTTGTTCGGCAATTTCGTTGATGTGTATTGGCGTCGCCTTTTGGGCGATTTGTAAATCGGTTAACATAAAATTTTTACTTTTTACTTTTGTTTACTTGACTGTTTCTTTCCCAGAAAACCCCGTCCGCAAATCCCTGGATCGACGAATCTATTTCGGCAAGTTCCAACCGTTTTTCGGCAATCATACAATAATTCTCATCTGACTCAATCCCGACAAAGTTGCGTTTGAGTTTTTTGGCAACAACCGCTGTTGTCCCGCTTCCCGCAAATGGGTCCAATATCAAATCTTTCTCGTTTGTGCTCGCAAGAATTATTTTTGCTAAAAGCTTTTCCGGCTTCTGTGTTGGATGGTCAGTGTTTTCGGGCATTGACCAAAATGGTACGGTTAGGTCCGTCCAAAGATTGGAAGGAGAAGTCAATCTAAAATTCCCGTCTTTTTCCTCGTTCCAGTCTTTGGGTTTACCGTTTTCTTTGTATGGTGCGATGACCTTTCGTTTCAAACGCACTTCCTCCGGATTAAATGTATATACGTCACCGACTGTGAAAAACCATATGTCTTCCGAAGCGTTTTTCCAGTTGGTTTTTGAGCCTCGACCTTTCTCGCGTTCCCAAGTGATGCGATTTTGAAGTTTGAAATATTTCATCCCAACTCGTTGGATCGCCGACGCCGAACGCCAATCCCCGCAAATATATACAGATGCAGTGGCTTTTAGGAGTTCGACACTTTTCCCAAGCCATGAATCCAGCCACATCTCATAATCTTCAAGTGATTTTTGTTTAAAGGAACTCTTGCCAAAATGTTTTGTCAGGTTGTAAGGAGGGTCCGAAAATAGCAAATCAAATTTATTAGCGGGAAGCAGGGGAAGGATATCAAGCGAGTTTCCACAAATAGATTTGTTTTTTATCTCGCGAATCCCCGTCTTATTCTTCAGATATACCAATTTCTTGCTGAGTGCGATTTTATCAGACAGAGTGAGCGTAATCGTCCGATTTCGTGGGGCTCGTGCGGATTTTATTCTGGCGGTCATCAATATCAATCAGGGTTGCTTTAGTTCAGGACAATCTTAACGGTTTGGACGCCATTTTCAACTTCAACTTCTAATACCCTGGGTTCCGTTTGTTTAGGTATGACGGTGATCGAGCCGTCACGTTCGAGATAAGCAGACTTAACGTGTTTTGCATCTTCGATGCCGGCTTTCTGGCGAAGTGCCTGAAGAAGATCATTCTCACCCAATTTACTTTTGAGCATTGCCGCATCGTTTATGATTCCATCTTTGACCAATTGGCGCTCTTCGTTTTTCATTAATTTGCTTGCACTGCTGTAGTGATAGCTGACATACGAAATAAAATAGTGGATTGCCATCAACGTTGATATAACGAGAATTGCGCTAAAGAAGCTCTCACCACCGGTGATCGCCCGGCTCATAATGGATCCAACGACGAAACCCATCAAAATATCAAATGCCGTATAGCCACCAAGAAACCTTCGTTTACCCAATCGTATCAATCCGAGTGCGACGCCGTAGACGATTATCGTTCTGAGAACCATTTGGAGATAAGAGATCTTCGAATAATCTTCGTTACCTCCGATCATCCAGTAAAACGCCTCCATAAATTGATCAAACATATCAACTAGTATCGCAATCATGTCGTGATTTGAGAAGCGCTCAATCTGATAAAAGAATTTCGGCCAAAAGCGTTGCGCGATTCGGGATATCGTCGATCAATATGTATTCGTCCAATGTGTGAGCTCCATCGCCGGTGATTCCAAGGCCGTCTAAAAGCGGAATTCCTAGTGCTCCGACAAAGTTGCCATCAGACGCGCCGCCAACCTGAGTTTCTTCAAGTGCATAATCAAATGACCGCGCGATTTCTTTTGCTTTCTCAAAAAGCTTTGCAACACCTTCGGTTCTCTCCATCGGAGGGCGATTTACCTGACCAAGAACCTCCAATTTTACACGTTCGTCGAAGGGCACGAGAGTTTTGATTGCATTTTCGATTTTTGCGGCTTCCTCCATCGTTTCAAACCGAACATCGATCGAACACTCGGCTTCTGCGGGAACCACATTTGACGTGGTGCCGCCTTTAATTGTTCCAACTGTTACGGTTGTGCCAATATCAAAATCGGTAAAGGAATGGAGTTTATCAATTTGCCGCGAAATTTCGAGAATCGCTGAAGCACCTTTTTTGGGCTCAAGTCCGGCGTGCGAGGGGATCCCATGTGTTTTCAACATGAAAACACCAGTACCTTTTCTCCCGGTTTTTACTTTGCCATTGGCCGAGGGCTCGAGAACCAAACAGAATTCGCATTCTTTTGCAAGACGTTCGACATGCGCGCGTCCCGTTTCACTTCCGATTTCTTCATCACAGGCAAGCAAGGCATTTATCTGTCGCGCTGGCTTTAATCCAAAATGATTCAGCGCACGAAAAACCTCCAGCATCAGCGCGATATTTGCTTTCATATCAAAAGTACCGCAGCCATAAAGCTTTCCATCTTCAATCCGGGTAGGGTTTTGTTTATTTGTTCCAATCGGGTGGACGGTGTCCGTATGACCTAAAATAAGAAGCGGTTTCGCCGCATTATTTTCAAATGCGCGTATTATTAAATGCTCCCCAAACTTTTCCTCAAGAATTCGCTCTGTTTGAAATTCATCGGAGATTTCTCTTAGTTGGTTTTCGATCCAATCGACGACCGCGCCGCTTCCTTCGACATTGTATGAAGGCGACTCTATGTTTACGATTTCGATGATCGAATCTATTATTGATCTTTTTCTTTGCTCGAAGTGACCCAGTAGTTGTCTTGAGTTCATAATATGGCGAAAACTGCTTACTCTGCGAATATTTGATTTAGCGTTTCGCCCAAACGGTACCCGGCGAGAGCGATTTGCTCTTCAGCTGTTTTGAATGTGCGTTTTCGATATTTTTTCGAGGGTAATTCGTTTCGGACGATTTCCGGGGTATAAACTAACTCCGGCAATAAACGAAAACTCTCTATATTCCACTCTTTATAATCATGTAGTCTAAGCCGTTTTCTTAAACGCGGCAAAGGGTATTTTTTCATTATCTTTCGTGCAATCGGCGCTAGATAATTCGTATCGCATTGATCATTTTTTCGGGGACTGTAATCCCCAATTATCTGATCCCAGTATCCATGCAGATTAATTCGGCTTACGCCCGTCTTATTTCCTTCCCGCAAAGTTACAAGATTTCCGCCTTGATCTCCTTTTGGTTCAGTATCGGTAACGCGCGAGGCGTTATGTAGAGGATTGTGAATATCACCGCCAACGTGTAAAAACCAGGCTAAGGCAATCGATTTCTCTGAATCAGGTGTAGTCGAAGCACGAAGTGTTTTCTCAAAATCGTAAAGTTTAGGAATCGCAAAACCGCCATCGCCCTGGAAGTCTTTCAAAACGACAGCCTCCCCGTTTACTTGTTTCCAAAAAATGTCCGAGAAGTGCCAATTATATTGATTGTAAGTTTTATTCCGGACCGGGTATTTTGCGTCTTTTAGAACGTCAGGCCAGACGCTCGCATACATAAAAAGTTCGAGTTTTTTTACTGCTTCTGATCGGGAATTATAAGAGTCGTACGGCACGCTTAGGTCTGAGTTTTCAGGCGCCTTTATCAGCAGATTGAACGCCTTTTCGCGCGTTTCCGGCTTCATTTGCTGCCAAGCAATGTATGCAGTCAGTTTGTGGCCCACTTCATCCCAGGCCGTAACATGAACCGAAAATAACAAAAGGATCAACACTGGGTACAAAAAACGCGAAAAATATCGAATTATCACAAAATTACCTCAAATTCTCAATTTATATCTTTCAAAAGAAAATAAAATTCGGTCACATCATCCCGAATCTTTACAATACTTTACGAACGACAAACAACTATTATCGCACAACTTCATCCAAAATATTGCAAAACTTTTCCCCATATTCGTTCTATTTAATAGAACACATTAATTTCTGAAGATAAGGAGGAAAATCAAATGGAAGCACTTTTGGATCAAGGTCGTATAGCAGAGGCCATCATAAATCATACGGACGGGGCTTTTGGTCAGAAGATCGGTCTGGTAGCGAAATTGTTTGGTTGTTGGCATAAAGTTTTAAGCCGACCATTTACATACCGACGCGCTTCATATCGCGCCTGCTTACACTGCGGTGCGCGAAAGAAATTTGATGCAAAAACTTTGCAAACCTTCGGACCTTTTTTTCATCCACCAGCAATAACGTTTATTGATAAATAAACGATTTTATACCTGACCTAAATAAATAACCTACCTACTTAATACCTACCAAGAGCGGCGATAACGCCGCTCTTTATACTTTTAAAACTATAACGAAATAGATTTTTATAGTTAAAGCAATAAATCAAATCAAACTCGTCAATTAGTCTTAAGCCGAAGCATTCCGGACGAAAATAAAGGAGAAAAATCACATGATCCACGTTTGATTTGAAGGGCTATTAGCTTAAAAATCCTCTAAACTTCGAAGGATTTAGCGCATAACGCGGAAAAATCGTGTTTAAGTCTTTGCTTCCAATATGTCTGTAAGCAACTTCGCCTAGAACATCACGAAAATCGGTTGTTACGTCAAGATCGCGGCCTTGGAAAAGCTGATCTGATTTTAGACCTTTCCAATCTCCATAAACTTGACCTCCTTTTACGGAGTTTCCCATCACCAGCATTGAATTTCCATGTCCGTGATCGGTTCCTGCCGAACCATTTTGGCCGGCAGTTCTGCCAAATTCGGACATTGTGACAATCACAACATCATCCATACGAGTTCCAAGATCCGTCGCAAAAGCCGCGAGAGCCTGACCAAAACCTCTCAAAAGATTGGCGAGTTGTCCTTGAGAAGCTCCCTGACCGCGGTGGGTATCCCAACCGCCCATCTCGGCAAACGCTGTCTCCATACCGACATTTGCCTTAATTAACTGCGATATCTGGAGAAGCGAGCGCCCAAGATCGTTATTTGGATATCGTGCACCGTTCTCCGGTCGGTATTGAGACGGATTGGCCTTTTTCAGATAGTTGATGGCTTCGAAAGTTTCTTTCCCGGTTTCCCCCAAGCTGTCCGTACCTTCCTGTTGCCAAATGCCCTCAAACCCGCCTTGTACACTATCTGTGTATTGGCCGGCACGAATCGCAAAGGTTTGAAGATTTGTCATTGCTACCGTCGGGTAGCGACCCATCAATGTGCGCGGAATTTGCCGTGTCATAGAAACTGCACGAAACGGAGAAGCGTCGCTGCTCGATGCACTTTGCAAAGCTCTGTTTAACCATCCGTCACGGGTCGCCTTAAACCCCGGAGTTCCGGATTCCATATAATCCTGGGCGTCAAAATGCGAGCGCGTATTGTCAGGCGAGCCGACTGACTGAACCACCGCCAATTGTTTGTTTTTCCAGAATGTTTCGAGTGGTTTTAGAGAAGGATGAAGTCCGAAAAACCCGTCTAGATCAACCGCTCCGCCCGCTTTGTTGGGCGTCGGAACGGCGATAGTACGCCTTAAATTGTAATACTCGCTTTCTCCATGCGGAACGATCATATTCAGTCCGTCAACCGCGCCGCGCTGGAAGATCGTTACGAGAATTTTCTTTCGGCCTGCCGCGTTCGGAAGGGTCGCAGCATGAGCAAATTGATGCACGAAATTCGGCGCGGATCCCATCAAGCCAAAACTCGCCATCGCGATTCCACTGGATTTTAAAAAGTATCTTCTGTCCATTGAATTAAACCTCATCTTCTAAATCTCTTTCGTTATTGTCTCTGAAATTCCGGCGAACCGAGAATGAGTCCGACAACTTTGAATACTTCGGGGTTTCCGGTCGGTTCTCTCAAGGCATTTCGGCGGTTTCTTGCACCGCGCTGCGGTCGCGGCATCTGATCGGTATCTATTTCGTCATCTATCATTGAGTCATCATCATCAAGTCTCGTTTCGGGTAACGGTTCATCCAACTGTCTAACGAGCATCGATTTCGTCGCAGCCGAGATTTCGTCATTTAAGATTCGTGAAATACTATTTTCCAGTATTTTGCTGTTGCTAGCTGCTTCAAACGGTTTCAAATTTACATTTGTTTGTGGAATACGATTTGATGCCAACGCAACGGCGAAATTCATCCGTTCGAGAAGCGCCCCCGTATTTACCCAATCACCCGCAGTATCTGGATATCCCGTCGGGGCTTGATAGCCGTAAAGCGGCTCGCCCATTCGCTCTAACATGCCAATCAAACCGGTGCTCCCGTTTGTCTGCGCACCTAGCACTCTAAGCGAGCTAACTAATAATTCAAACGGCGTTTTTATCTTCGCGCGATAATTTTCTTCCGCGAAAAATTCCGGATCTTCAAAAAGCGCACGCAAGGTGGTTCTTATATCCCCGTTGGAACTTTGAAAAACGTTTGCGACGCGGTCGACCATTGCTTCGCTAGGATTATCATTGACAAACCTTACGGCTAACTTTTTCGCGATAAACTTAGCTGTTGAAGGATTTGAAACGAGAATGTCGATCACATCTAATCCATCCTGCATTCCGCCGGATTTTATCTTCTTGCCAAGAACCATTTTCGCAGAATTGTCATGGAGTCGGTTTACAAAAACAAATGTTCCGGATTCTGTATTTGGCGAAATTCCGAGTTGTCGCGCTTGTCGTTCAACCTGGCGGTCTTCCGTTCCTTTAATGGAGTTTCCAGCTATTTTTCGGTAGCCACGCGAATCGAAGATGGTCCATCCGGTAAAGGCTTTTGCAACCTCTTTAATATCTTCCTGAGTATATCCGCCATCAACGCCGAGCGTATGCAGCTCCATCAATTCACGGGCATAATTTTCATTGATTCCGCGCTGGTTTCTCTGGTTTCCGCCATTTTGTGCCTGTTTTATTCTTTGGTTAATTTGTTCATCTGAAAGACCTTGCTGCCTTAATCTCTCGATAAGTCTTTGTTTCGTTTTTGGATTATTGAGCAGCCTTTGGGCACGCTTTTGTTGAGTTTCATTTTGCTTTGTGTTGTCCGCAACGCTCTGGAAATTATCAAGATAAAAGAGCATAGCAGGGTGTTTTGCGGTTCCTACAACAAGATCTTTAAAGTTGCCAAGTGCATTTTTCCTAATGACGTCGCGTTCATAACTCGGTATGAACCAACGGGTTGCGCCTTTTCCCGAATAAACGTTGAAGTGATTCAGCCAAAAATCTACCATTACTTCCTCAAGCTGACGTTCGCTATAAACGGCACGAAGAATTCTCGAAGATTGAACCTGCATCATTATTTGATTAGCGGGTTTTAGATCATATTTCTGGTAAATTTCAAGTATTTTTCTTCTCCTTTCACGGCGGTCTTCCTGCTGCATTTGCTCGCTCTGTTCGTCGGACATCATCATCTGATTTTGATTATTTGGGTTATTTTGGTTCCGGCGATCATTTCGTCCGTTTCCTTCCAACATTCGTATCAGGGCTCCCGGATTCGGATATTTCGCAAAAATTTCCGAGGTAGGCATATCAAGAATTTCAAAATTTCTCAGTTTTGCGTCGAGCGTTTGATTCTCAAGGCGCCCAGGATTGAGCTGAAGATCAATAAATTTCTTTAGACCGATCGCTTTAACGCGCTCGACATCTCCCGGTTTTGTACCGAAGCCCAGTCGATTCAGCACGTGCAGAATTTTCTGGTTATCCGATAGGCCGCTATGTTTTGCGATCCTGGACGGTTGTTCGGCGTATAGTCGAACCGCAAATATTGGGCTAAACAATGCCAGCAAAGTCAAAAACGCAGTAAATCTATTTATTGTTGAATATCTCATCGAAACTATGAACCTCAATTTTGAATCTGAAATGGAGAAAATTTATTATCCATCTTTTAAGACGCATCTTAACTCAAATTGGACGAAAAATAATTTTACTGACGGAGATGAAATGTTGAAATTGGAATAAATTTAGTTGTAAAATATGCGTGCAATTGGTCAATTATATACAACGAAAATTGAGTTGTTTGCCATCTAAAGACGGTGATTCGCTAGTTTTGCGTATTGCTCCCGTCATGGTAAGCTATAGATTGCAAAAGGATTATATCGATGAAAGTAACAAAACTCTCCTTTTCGGTTCTGACCGGAATTACATTTTTTTTGGCCATTTCCGCTGTGGGGCAGACCAAGTTCAGTAATCCCAACGTAGAATATGAATTCATGCTTCCCGATGAGGATTGGACGATGGTCGTGAAACCATCGGAATATAGCCCGAACGTAGAATACATATACAAAGATAAGCAGGATGCTCATCTTCAGATTCGAAAGATAGAAACAAAATCTGACGACCTTTTCTCGGATATTATCCGGGACGAAGAACAAAAGCTACAGTTTATCCCGGGTTATGTTGCGGGTAAGGAAGAAAATTTCCGCGGTGCGCTCGATGGTCGTGTTTTTAACTTCGAATTTGTCAGGTCCGGAAGGGCAATGAGCGGTCGCTTCTATTTCTTACGAGCTAATTCAAATAAGATTTATGTGGTTCGATTTCAAGGTCTGAAAGATAAACTTAGATTGATACGTAACCAGACCGATTCGATTGCAAGAACGTTTTCCCTCAAAGACGGCGAATAATTGGCTGTAATAATCTAACTAATCCATTTCAATTTTAATTTTTGCTCCGTAGGGCATAATGTACCCGAGTTTCGAGTCGCTGATTTCATTTGAAATATCCTCAGTCTTGATCATCCGCATTTTTTCGGTGGTTTCTTTCGGCAGAGAAGTAAAAATCCTTATGTCGAAGTTTTCCGCTTTTTTTAATAGCGACCAGGCAGTTTGTCCATTAACCTGGTATTGCTCGCAAAGGCGCTCAGCCAATTTCTTGGAATTCTCCGAAACAAACCAATCAACAAAATCATCGCGTCCGAGACCGTTTTCGCACTTTGCGAGAAAAATTATGGTTCCACCATCTTTGCAGGCGTTTGCCGCAGATTCAAGCGCTTTATGTGCCTGGATCATATTTAGATCATAAGGCAAGCCCCCGCAGCTTACGATTACAACATCCCGTTTATCCGAAATTCTAATTGTGTTTGCTTGCGCGTAGGCGGAACACGCTTTTTCGTGCGAAGCGCGCCAATCTCCTGAGACGACATCGATTATTTCTCCACGTTTATTGATGATCGTGTTTATCGCAAAAGACTGAGGGGCCATATTAACGACTTCGACAAAAGCTTCATGAACCGGATTTCCCGCAAGCCGGGCGATCCCAACACCCTCGCGGCGGGTTTTTCTTTCAAAATCAAAGGCGAGTTTATGGGTTTCGGAGATCGTACGGGCAGAAGCGAGACCCGGACACACTAATTTTCTTCCCCCGGTAAAACCCGCAAAATAGTGGAAATTGATCCCACCGATTAGGATTATATGATCATATTCGGTGAGCTTTCGATTCAGCTCGACGGGAATTCCACCGGTCGTTTCGCCCAATCTCATGAACTGCATCAGATCCTTTGCATCGTGATCTAAAGTCTTTATTCTCTGGAAGATAAAAGGTGTAAGGATCGAACGTTTTTCTGCTTCGGTAACTTTTCTATGAAGACCGGTCGCGAAAATTATATTGATCGCAAATGGCATGGTTCCGTTTGCGATGAGTCGCCGAACTAGAAGATTTACTATTTGTCCACAGCCAATTTCTCTCGTCGCATCCGGTACGACGATCAAAATAGTTTCGCCCGGTTTAATAGTCTCTTCAAAATTTTTTCCAATAGGATTATCAAGCTTTTCGCCGATTTGGCGATCAGAAAGCGGCATTGATGAATCTTCGGCGCCAAGAATCTGAAATTGATCCGGATCATATTCAAAATGAATCTCTGTTTTTCCATAGCCAAGCGGAATTCTCATAAAGAAATTTTAACAAAGAATATCGACGAAAAAAAAAGGCTCTTTAAGATCGCATCATCAAAAAGATTGGGTACGGGAAAAGGCGTCGAAAATCCCAAACCGCATCCTGAATGACAAAGAGCGGTTCCCAGCGAACCGCTCTTATCGTGCTAAAGTTCTTAATTAATTACTTAAGTAATCGAACTGAAGTCTTTCTGTCGGATGCACGTTCGTCGTCAGACGAAGCTTCGTCAACTTTGGCAAACTCCTCGCCGTATCCTTCTGCTTCCGGAACCTGCGCTCCGACACCTTCCTTTTCAAGGGCGGCTTTAACAGCTTTTGCCCGCGCATCGGAAAGTTTCTTGTTCGCGGCATCGTCACCTTTTTTGTCAGTATATCCGCCGATCTTGAGCTTAACATCGGGGAAAGCCTTCAAAATTGCTACAACGTTTTCAAGCTGACGCTGCGATTCGGCAACGAGTTCGGTCGTTCCGAATTTAAAATTCAGATCGTCAAAATCGAACCATTTATCCTTCAATTCCTCGGGAGTCGCGTTTTTGTAATCATCAGACTGAATAAATTTAACTAACTCATCCTCAATACCGCCCGGATAAGCCTTAAGCTTGGTGCCGTCCGGAAGCGAAACCTCGGTCAATTTTCTGACTTCTTCTTTATCACCCGGGCTGTCCGAAGCGTTAGCTTCGCCCTCGGGTGTTGCCGCATTTTCGACAGTATTTACATTCGTCGGAGTATCGCTGGTATTGACATTTGTATTGGTGTTTTCGGTAGTAGTAGTCGCTACTTGATTTCCTCGACAGAACCAGAATCCGAGCAAGAGCAACAGCGCAAGAAGCAGCAGAGGAAGCAGCCATTTCAAAATCGAATCGTCGCCGTCACCGTCAAAGGATTCTCCGACATTTTCAAAGGCATCACTAACTTTTTCGCTTACTGAATTTGCGGCATCGCCAGCTGCATCTGCTGCTCCTCCAGCGGCAGCACCAGCGACTCCAGCCGCTCCCGCAGCTATTCCACCGATACTTGAAAGCAGGCTTTCATCATTAGGAACTTCGCCATCGGGTGTTAACTTATCGACCACTTGCGGCAGCATATATCCGATCGCAGAGGTCGCTTTATCTTCCGGAATTCCGACCTGCTCAGCTATCACCCCGACCGCTTCGCTGCCAATCGCAGTTTTAACTTCCTCATCGGAAATCTCTGCGTTATCGCCTGCGGTTATCCAGGACGTAACCGTATCGCCCAATCCCGCATCCTTAAATCGGCCGACAAATCCACCGAAACCACCCGTTTCCTGGTTTGTCATTAACGCCAACAACGAGGAAAGCAGGGTCCCTGCATTTTCGCCCAAGTCAAACTTCTCACTCGCTCCACTAATAATCGAATCAAAAAGAGCCATGTTCTTTCTCCTATAAACTAAATATGTTAGTTTCTAAATCTCTGATCTTTGCCGTTCGCAAATGATCGTTTTCTAAATTATTAAACTCAGTTAAGCAACAATACGAAATTCAAAATTTGTCGCTATAATTTTTGGGGCAGGGTATGCAAATGTTAGTTATTGCTATCCCGCCATTGTTCACCAAGCAAGACCAATTCGTCAAGTTTTCTTTTCAATTCTCCACGCAGGTGTTGCAAGTCCTCATGATCCGAATCGGGGGCAACAAAAAGCGGTTCGCCGATGAAAACTTTCGCTTTTGTAAACGGCTTCGGAATTTGAAGCTTGTCCCAGGTTTTAAGTGTCCAATATCTTTTGGCTTGCGCCGAAATCGGGGTTACCGGAACACCGGTTTGTTTGGCAAGTAAAAGTGCGCCCATCTTTATTTCGTGCCGCGGTCCTTTCGGACCATCGACCGTCATCGCAGCCGGATGCCCCAACTTAATAAGTTCGACCAGTATCTTAAACGCTTTTGAGCCACCGCGTGTCGACGAACCTCTGACAATTCCGTGTCCAAATCTCTGTGCGACTCGCGTTATGTATTCACCATCAAAACTCTTAGAAACGAGTGCGAGGTGTCCCTTGTTCCGCCAAAAAAATGTCGTCAGGAAGATTTGATCATGCCAAAATGCGTTTACCGTGGTCGGTCGGTTTTGATAGGCAGATTTGAAACTTTCCCAACCCGGTCTCGAAGCCCCTTTCCAGCCGGCGACCTCAAAGCGAACACTGGAACCGATGATTTTCATAACAAAAAAAAGTCCCAGATCGGCAAGATAGATCATCAAGCGTTTGGAAAACGAATATTGGGAAAGCTGCGAAAATTCAGACACGCTGGATGGAAGTTTGTGATTTTGTTTTATCATCGTTAGGAAATGAAACCCAATTTCGATATTATATGCAACACAAGACACCATCTTACCGTAGTTTATTATCGATGATTCGCTACGCAGATTGTTTATCGAAGCTCGACTAATTAAAATCGGACTAAAGAATGCCCAGAAAAATCCTGATTATAGATGACCACGACGATTTAGCCGCGGCTTTGACAGATGAGTTTCGCGTACTCGGACATCGAGTTAAAATCTGCGACGATCGGGCATCGGCAGTAGCGATTTCAGAAAATGAAAAATTCGATATGGTAATAACTGATCTGGACGGGGAAAATCTCGTCGGCGAACCGGGTCATGATGAGGTATTACCGTGTTTACCAAAGCCACTTAAAAAAAAACCTCGGAGCACGATCAAGGTCTTTAAGATTTGCCTAGCCAATTATCCCAGCGAAAGTTTTGACGAAAACGAAATAAATAAGCTCATTAAAACGACACTAGATTACAAAGCGAAATTTATTGATCGGCAGGAAGTGATGAAAACCCGCACCGAACAAATCGATTTCGAGGTGCCAAGTATTATTTCCATCATGCATGACATTTTAGGTTATCTAATGAAGAGGGTTGAAAAACTTGGAGTTGTAAGACCGGAAAAATCGAATCTTTTCGTTGCTCTTGATGAAGCATTTGTGAATGCGGTGAAGCACGGCAATAAATTCGACACGAGCAAGATCGTAAGAATCTCAGTAAAGATATCACCCAAAAAAGCGAGTTTTACTATAGAAGATGAAGGCGAAGGTTTTGACGTAAACGCCATTCCAGATCCTACGGACCCCGAAAATATCTTTAAAACCTCGGGACGCGGCGTAATGTTTATTTACAACATTATGGACAAAGTTACTTACAACAAACGCGGTAATCGACTCACGATGATTAAGAAATGCGAGAGTCCAAAATAGCCGGAATCGATTGTTTTAAATATAAGTCTCGAATAGCTAAAGCCGCACCCATTCCCGTAACATTTAGTCATCTATTAATTTGATTACCAAACTCTTCTCAAATAAAATTTTTGTAGATGAAAGTAACAATCGCGCAAATCAACACCACGAACGGTGATATTGCCGGAAACGTATCAAAAATTCTACGCGCCATCGAGAAAGCTAAGTCGGATGGTTCGGATCTGGTCGTTTTCCCTGAACTTGCGATACATGGGTACACTTCGCAGGATTGGTTTCAAGACCACGATATTATTCGTGATTGCGGCGAACCGCTTGGCGAAATTGTTGCAGCAACGCGAGGAATTACAGCGATTCTAGGAACGATTCGGCGAAATGACGAAACGGACGGGCGCCGGCTTTTTAATTCCGCAGCAGTTATGCACGACGGCAAACTTTTGGGTTTTGCCGACAAAACGCTACTTCCCGAATATGATGTTTTCGATGATCCGAGATATTTTGAACCCTCTGAGAAACGAAGACTTTTTGAAATAAATGGCATCAAGATAGGTGTCGCGGTTTGCGAGGATTTTTGGAACGACAAAACGTTCTGGCGCGAAAGGCTTTATGATGATGATCCGACCAATGAATTGATAGAAATGGGAGCGGATATCATAGTTTCGGTAAACGCTTCGCCATTTAATAAGGGCAAGATAAAACTGCGGTGCGATATGGTCGCTCATCGCGCCAAAGCTCAGAAAATTCCGATCGTATTTGTTAATCTTGTTGGGGGAAATGATGGAATAATTTTTGATGGTGCGAGTCTGATCGCCGATGAAGAAGGCGACATCATTTTGCAGGCAAAAGCTTTTGAGGAATTTGTCGAAACTGTCGAACTAGATGTTCGAAAACCTGACGCACGCGGAATTACGGGAAATGAAGTTGAAACACTTCGGCGTGCGTTGGTTTTAGGAATTCGTGATTACGCTTACAAGAATGGGTTCAAAAACGCGGTTTTAGGTTTAAGCGGCGGAATTGATTCTTCGCTCGTGGCTGCGCTTGCTTGCGAAGCACTAGGCGCGAAAAATGTTCTCTGCGTGATGATGCCCTCACCATTTTCCTCGGAGGGAAGTATTTCGCATTCTGAAGAGCTTGTAGCAAATCTCGGCTGCGAATCGCGGATAGAAACAATCTCGGAAGCTTTTGAAGTTTTACTAAAACAGCTCGAATTTCAGAAACCCAAAAAAGGCGGCGAAAATCTGGCGGCCGAAAATCTGCAATCGCGGATACGCGGGTTGATCCTCATGGCGATCTCAAATGCGGAAGGTAGACTCGTCTTAGCAACCGGCAATAAATCCGAACTCGCCGTCGGATACTGCACCCTATACGGCGACACAAACGGTGGACTCGCTGTGATCGGCGATGTTCTTAAGACCGAAGCCTATGCAATTTCCAGACAGATAAATAATTCAGCCGGAAGGGAAGTGATCCCAAACGCGATCATTGAAAAAGCACCGTCTGCTGAGCTCGCTCCCGATCAATTTGATTCCGACAGTCTGCCACCCTACGAAATAATGGATCCGATCCTCAAGCTCTATTTCGAAACAAAGCTCGCTCCAACCGAGATCATCAAAAAAGGACACGACTCCGATCTCGTTTATTCACTTCTCAACAAGGTCGAATCACCGGCCAACGAATTCAAGCGACGTCAACTTCCACCGACCCTAATCGTCTCTAAGAATGCCATAGGAGTCGGCCGCAGAAGACCGATCACTCACAAATATCGGAGAATTCGAATATAAAAACTTACTTGTGAATATAGGAGCAGTAATCGCCGTATTAATTGGCGGATCTTACACCGTTCGTTTCTTTTCGAACGCATATGGCGCATCCACGTATCGTATGACTGGCCGAAACAAGATAAACATCAAACACTGAAAAAAAACGCGTAGATCGAAAACACTGCTAGACTTCTGTGAAACACGACGATTTATTTTTGATCGATTGACAGCTTGTTTGATCAAATTTTTTTGGATTAATGGTATTGTTGATCTTATGCTAATCACGTGATGCCGTGCTGGTAAGTAGAATCTATCGACAGTCGATCTTTTGATCTTGGAAAATTCTTGGGAGCTCATTCATTGTTTCGTTTGACAGAAATGAAAGTAGCAAAGGTGCAAATTATAAAAAACGAGAGTTCACAACTTTGCAAAATTCTGTTATGCAAACTTGTCGATGAAAATTTGGTGCAAATTCCGGAGATTCAAAATCTTAAAGAATTGGAGTAAAACATGGTTTATATCAGTATTCCGTACGTACCTGAAAATAATCGGATAGACAAGAAATTAGTTAAGAACGAAATCGAGATTTTGGGTATCACCGATGACCAGAAATATAATGTTTATGAGGCAATTTATAATCTAAAACCACGCGGCGTAGATTTTGAGGGCGTAGATACGATTGCTACGGACGAGCTTCAATCTGCTCTACGAAAATTGGGAATTCCTTACAGACAGTTAGAAGAATCGGATTATTGATCCGTTGAAGTTAGCGGCGTTAGATTTGTGATGAGGTGTTTTTGGGTCTGATTTTCGGTTGCGCAATAGCTTCTCTTACTAGATGGGCGCCATTCCATTTTAGTTTATTCAGTCACGCAAACGGTTCCTGCGATTTTGTTGGATTCCAAATACATCAGTGCGACTCCCCGTTCCCCACAAAAGAGACATCGGGGAATATTTAAAATTCTTGCAAGAACAAAAAACTCCTCCGTTCATTTGAGAACAAACGCATGAGATGCGTGTCCAAGAAACGAAGGAGTTTTCAATGTCAAAATTCACAAATCCATTAAACAACATCAGCGTTGCATCGCCCTGTTCGGCAAACTGGGATGAGATGTACGGAAACAACCAACAGCGTCATTGCGGCGAGTGCAAGATGAATGTCTACAATCTTTCCGAGATGACAAAGCAAGCAGCTGAAAATCTTATTATGAACGCAGAAGGGCGCTTGTGTGCGAGATTTTACCGTAGAGCTGATGGAACGGTGATAACAAAAGATTGCCCGGTTGGTTGGAAGGCGTTTAAGAAAAACGTTTCTAGATTTTGGACCGCGACCGCGTCGATTGTTCTTGCCGCAGTCAGTGGAATCGGAATAACAAGTTACCTGTCGAAGTCTGACCCCGATCCTGTGATCATGGGAGCAGTTGCGGTTGAAACTCCGCAGACGGTGCCAACTAACGCAATTATGGGAGGGATTGAACCCAATAACATCGAGAATCCCGAAATGGTAATGGGCGATATCGCTTTGCCAATTGATGAGCCGCAGGAAATTCAGGGAAAAATAGCTATTCCAAAATAAAAGAAAAGTCCATGGCGAACGCGAGGTAAAACTACTGTTGTTTTACAAAATATCCCTCACGCGAACGCACCTTTAAGCCTTGTGGAAGATTTAGGATAACCTTTACATCGACCGGAATAAACTTGCTTGCCGGATATTCGCCATCCGAATAATATTGCACCAGGTATTGTGCCTGAAGCTCGTTCGTCAAAATAGTAAAGATCTTCTCGAGCATCTGGATATTTTTTTGTTTATTTGTTTCACTCTCAAACTCGCTCTTAAGTTCCACCGGTAAAAAGCTTGGTAAAAATGCGGCGCCACCAGTTTCATCGGCGAATCGCTGCATATTGCTTTGACCAAATACACTCATGGTATTAAGTTCGTAAGAACTTCCCGCCGGATTTATCGAATAGAAAACCGCGTCGGCATTTTGCAGGTCTCTGAGAGTACTTGTTTGTTCGCGACCCCGAATTTCATCCCGTTTTTCAACAAAAAGTTTTCTTTGTTCGTCTGCCGTGAGTGGTTCTACCCGTTTGCTGAGCGATTGGTAAACCTCGGAGAAACCTTGTTTTACACCGATACTGCTGGTATCTTCACCATCGGTGATTGCGATTACAACCTTCCTGCTCTTTGGCGGAGCATTTAGAAGTAAATATTTGGCGGCCGCCTTTACGGTGTCGTAAAAAGCGGTGAACTGCATCGTCGGTTTAATACTTTGAATCGTTTCAATTGAGCGAAAAGCGATGTTTCGATTTTGCACCATTACGGGAGTTTCGCCGATCGTAAAAATTGTCGCGCGATCCTCAGCCCTCATTACCTGTTGAAGAAATTTTGCGGCCGTTTCCTGTTCAAACCTAAACATCGGATCCGTGCTCGCGGAAATATCAAAAAGCAGAGCAATTTCCAAAGGGATTTTTTCTGCCGGAGAAACGTCTGTTATCTCTTGCGTTCGGTTCTCCTCTTTTACGTGAAAATTCTCGATGCTCAATCCTTTTACGGGCTTGCCGTTGCCGTCTGTTACCGAAACCGGGATCATCACAAGCCGTGATTCGATTTTTATGACGTTTGTATCTTCGACGATTAGAGGCGGAGGTGTGCCAACCGGAGTCTGAGAATTCCCGGTCGAAGCAACGAATAGAATCGACACAAATGGAATTAGGAAGCGATTTAGTTTCACGATCTTGTTACCTCAGGAATGTCTTTGAACACTAGTTTCTAAGTGAGAATCGGAAACTTGTTTAGGAAATTGTGAAAAGCGAGAAAAGGGGCTTGGAGAGAAAAAAATAGATTGTCTCTTCAACTCCTATAAGCCCCTAAATTCAATTTGCGAATTAATCGTCTGTTCCGTCGTCGGCTTTCCGGACTTCAACGTTTTGATTCAATCCGCGGCTTACTAACAACTTTACTTCAACACGACGATTTTCCGCGCGTCCTTCACGAGTTGAGTTGTCAGCAACAGCCTGTGTTTCTCCGTAGCCGTATGATTGACCGATTCGGCGAAGCGGGATGTTATGATTCATCACAAGATAATCAATAACAGCTCTCGCACGTCGTTCACTCAGACGTTTGTTGACCGATGCGTTACCATCTGCAGAAGCAAATCCGGTAATTTCCAAAACGTATCCGCGAAGCGTCAGAGCTGTAGCCGCAACATTATCTAGTTCGGCTTTTGCTTCAGGGGATAGTGTCGAACTACTGACACGGAAATTCACGGTCGAAGTCGATTGTACGACGAAATTATCAAGATCAGTGATCCTTTGATTCGTAGCATTTACGCCTTCAACTGCAGCATCTGCAGTTTCCTGCGCCGCTTTCGCTCCGCCTTTCGCAGCGTTTGAAATAGCCATCAACTCGTCAATCTGACCCGAAAGTCTTTCAGCGTTCTGTTCGGTCTTGGTAATTCGATCCTCAGCCGGGCCGACGCGGCTATCGATCGATTGTGCGACTTCCAAATCGCTCTTGTCGAAGCGAATTTTCGAAGCAGCCAAAGAACCATCTCCGGCACCGCGGCCTTCTGCCTTCAAAGTTAATCCGCGAATCAAGCTCGAATCTGAGTAGCGATCACCGCTTCCCCAGAAGCTGTTTGATTTGATACTTGCACTCGGGGTAAGCACTACCTTTGTAGTAATACCCGTTTGATCGCGCAACAGAAAGGTATCGTCATTTCGAGCGATAACGACCCCTTCAATTTTATATTTTTGTCCGTTTACTAAAGTTCTTACTTGATCTTGGGCGGCAACCGCTGAAACTCCAGCGGTCATTAATAGCGCAGCCAAAGAAATGAAAAGTTGCAGTTTTTTTATTTTACGAAGCATAATTTTAACTCCTCTTTGTCTTAGCTTGAAAAATTGTTAATTGTTAATAGCTTAATTATTAGGTGGAACAGTTTCTTTTGACGTCTTAACCTCGCTTATAGGTTGTCGATAAATCCGAAAAAAACTCAGAAAGAAAAAAACCAGTTTCATTAAAGCGAGGATAATTTTTCCGATCACTTCTCAAACAACAGCGAAATTTGGGTTTACCGTAATCAGCGGATATTGGGCGTACCTATTAAAAAAAACCACACAACCACAATTTTTTCCAACAATTCACCAAAAAACTACCTCTTACAACGTAAATTCTGTTGTCTCAAGATAATTCTTCATAAAGGAAAGGAATTTTTCGGCGTCCGCACCATCTACGATCCTGTGGTCATAGGTCAAAGCAAAGTATGCCATTTGCCGAATCGCGATCACATCATCGCCATCGGGTGTCGTTAAAACTTTCGGGCGTTTTTCAATTGTACCGACACAAAGAATCGCAACCTGTGGTTGATTAATTATCGGTGTTCCAAAAAGTCCGCCAAAAACTCCGGGATTGGTTATCGTAAAAGTTCCACCAGAAACTTCGTCCGGCATAAGTTTTTTCGTTCTCGCACGATCAGCAAGATCATTTGCAGATTGCGCCAATCCTGCCAGCGAAAGCGAATCTGCGCGTTTTATGACGGGAACGATCAACCCCCAATCGAGCGCAACCGCAATTCCCAGATTTATGTCGCCTTTGTAGATGACTTGATCGCCCGAAACCTGCGAGTTGACCACGGGGAATTCCCGAAGCGCGTTTGTGACCGCTTGAAATATAAACGGCATATACGTAAGTTTCGTACCGTACCGCTCTTGAAACTCCGCCTTTTTGGTATTGCGGAATTTCGCAACATTCGTCATGTCAAATTCATAAACACTTGTGACATGAGCTGAAGTTTGCTTCGAAAATGTCATATGCTCCGCAATTTTCTTGCGCATTACAGACATCTGCTCGATCGTATCGCCAACCCCGGAAGTCACATTCGGCGCCTTATATCCTTGGGTTTGAATCGATTGCGTTTGCGTTTGGGACTGCGGTTGCGGCATTTCCGCTTTAGGCTCTGAAGCCTGAACGGTGCGTTCCGTGCCTTGATTCAATAGGTCCTGAGGTTTGACCGCCGCACCGGAATCAATAAACGATAAAATGTCTTTCTTCGTTACGCGCCCGCTCATTCCCGAACCCGGGATCTGAGTTATATCAACGTCGTGTTCTTTTGCAATATTTCTGACGAGCGGACTGCTGCGTGTTTTCCTCAAATCCTCAATACTTTGCTCTCCAAGAGATTTATCGCGACCATTTGAAGAACTTGATTGCTCAACCGCTGCCGCAACAGGAACTTGTGGAGCGGTTTCTGCGACGGCTGGAGGCGCTGGAGCTGCCGGTGGACTGGCTACGGAACTCCCTTTAGCACCAACTACACCGACGACCGAATCGACTTCAACCGTGTCGCCCTCCTGAGCTCGAATCTCGAGAAGCGTTCCTGCTACCGGCGAAGGCACTTCGGCATCTACCTTATCGGTCGATATTTCCAAAAGCGGCTCATCTCTTTCAACTGTATCGCCAACGGCTTTTAACCATTTTGAAATAGTTCCTTCGGCGATCGATTCACCCATTTGAGGCATAGGAATTTCGGTTGCTTCTCCGCCCGAGGTTCCGGTTTCGTCAGGAGCTGTAGGAGCCGGGGCTGCTTGGACCGTTTCCTCGACGGCCACTTCAGTGACCTTTGCATCATCCGGTTTCATTGGATGCTCGGAGACCTCGACAATTCCTTTGTTGTCATTGGCCGCTTCGGTTTCGACTTCGGCTGCCTCGCCGCCATTAGAGGACGCAGGTGTCTCTCCTTCAGCACCTAATATGCCAACTACGGAATCGACTTCGACCGTCTCGCCTTCTTGGGCGCGGATTTCCAAAAGGGTTCCGGCGATGGGCGAAGGAACTTCGGCATCAACTTTATCGGTCGAAATTTCAAGAAGCGGTTCATCCCGTTCAACCTTTTCACCAACCTGCTTCAACCATTTTGAAATAGTGCCCTCTGCAATAGATTCGCCCATTTGCGGCATTACAACTTCTACGCTCATAAATTCTCCAGAAATATTTAGATGTTCCTAAAATAAAATCCTCAAACCAAAATTTTACCGCTTTCGAGACAAAACGACAATTGGATCAAAAACAATTATCGTTTTGCACTTGCGGAATCATCAGTTCCCAGCCGGCCAGGAAAGGCGAATTTGTTTTTCTGCGTTTTCAGGAATAAAATAAGCCCTCCGAAACCAAAAATACTTAAAAAATTCAATCAATTATGATCAAGAAAATCACGTTTACTATTTCTGTTCTAATTCTTTTTTGCGCCGGAGCGGCATTCGGGCAGCAGACTGCACTTACTGCAGCAGATTATGCGCGTGCCGAAAGCATGCTTGTGTTCAACACTTCGAAGTTGGTCGATCGGGGCGGGATTCGGACAAATTGGCTCGCCGATGGGCGTTTTTGGTATCGCGTAAACACACGATTCGGTGCGGAGTTTGTCCTGATAAACCCGGTAAACGGAGAACGGAGAACGGGGTTGGATCAGAAGACCCTCTTAGCCGGGATCGAAGACACTGAGGCGCAAAACCGAAGATTTCGCGGCTTTGCAATTTCGCCTGACGAAAAATTGGAGGCGTTTATTCGCGATTGGAATCTTTGGGTTAGAGTTGTCGAAACCAGGAAGGAAACTCAGCTTACAAAGGACGGCATCGAAAATTTCGGCTACGCAACCGACAACGCAGGTTGGACGCGCAGCGACCGTCCAATTTTAGAGTGGTCTCCCGATTCAAAAAAAATAGCGACATTTCAACAGGACCAGCGAAATGTCAGCGATATGTACCTGGTTTCGACAAATGTCGGCGCTCCGAAGCTGCAGGCATGGAAATATCCGATCCCGGACGATAAGGAAATCATAAAAGTTCATCGTGTTGTTATCGAAGTTCCGAACGGGAAAATTGTACGTTTCAAGATGAATCCCGATGATCGGCGTTCTACGCTCTGCGACGACATTTCCTGCGGGGGCGGTTTTACGGACAACGAATGGAGCGCGGATTCTTCAACGCTTGCATTCGTCTCTTCGAATCGTGATCACAAAGAAGCGAAACTTCGGATTGCCGATGGAGCGGGAAATATTCGGGAAGTCTTCGAGGAAAAAGTAGCGACGCAGTATGAATCGGGACAGGGGGCCGTAAACTGGCGTTATCTGCCTGGGTCTAATGAGTTTATATGGTATTCGGAGCGTGACGATTGGGGGCACTTATATCTGTACGATCTAAAAAACGGCAAACTCAAAAACCAGATAACAAAAGGTAATTTCGTCGTCACTCAATTGGTCAGGGTCGACGAGAAAAATCGCATTTTGTATTTCAACGCAAACGGCAGGGAAGCCGGACGCGACCCCTATTTTAGTCATTTTTACAGTGTGAAATTTGACGGCAGCGGTTTGAAGCTTCTCACGCCCGAAGATGGAAATCATCGAGTCTCGCTATCGCCGGATGGAAAATATTTTGTAGATGAATTTTCAAAACCGGATGTAGCACCTGTGACGGTC
>JBBKXN010000083.1:0-4037 GCA_037969475.1 Pyrinomonadaceae bacterium
CCGCTGATCTTCCTGCCGCCGACCTTCGAGGCATACCGCAAAAATCGCGATCCTGCGATGGAAGCAATTATGAATTACGGTGAGAAAACGAAGTAATCAAAAGGGGGAGTTTGTGTTAAAAATAATCAGTTTGTTTTTTGTAGCTTTATTTCCGAATGTCGCTTTGGCTATTCCGGAAGTTGATCCGCGTCTGTTTGCCATCACTAACGTTACGGTTATTCCTATGGATACAGAGCGGGTTATTGCAAATCAAACCGTCATCATTAATAAAGAAAAGATCACCGCCATCGGTTCAGCTGATCAAATACTGATCCCGAAAAATGCTCAACTAATCAACGGCATGGGAAAATATCTGATTCCGGGCCTATTTGACATGCATATCCACATCGAAAAGGGGCGGGAGAACTCTCTGGTCCTCTATCTCGCTAATGGGGTGACGACGGTGAGAAATATGCACGGAAGCCCATGGCATCTGGAGTTGCGCGAGCGACTTGCCAATAAAGAAGTACTGGGTCCGCGATTTTTTACGACAAGTCCGACGACGTTTATCGTTCGGCTCGAAAACACGCCGGAAGCTGCTGAAAAATTTGTCACCGATCAGAAGAACGCAGGATACGACGCGATAAAAATGTATGGCACCCGGCCCGATTATGCGATGAGCCCTGAGACCTATCATCGCTTTATGGAAACGGCAAAGAAACTCAGAATTCGCGTTGTCGGCCATACGCCGCGGGAATTGCCGTTTCAAACAGTTTTGGACGAAGGGCAGGCGTCTGTCGATCACGCCGAGGAGATTTATTATGTTTTTCCGCCGATCATCGAAAAGATGGGTCGGATAGCGGCTTTTCAGTTTGGTAAGCTCACACTCGAAGAATACCGTAAGTTAAGCCCCGAATTTCCCGATCTCACGCGAGAAATACTCCCCTTGATAAAAAAACTGGCGCAGGATGTGAAGCGATCCGGAATTGTTATTGACCCGGGTTTGGTCACTTACGAAACGATAGTGCGTCAGATCGGCTCAGAATTCCCAACGATGGTTGAGGACTCGCGGATGCGGTATGTTTATCCGCTTCAAAGGCTTTATGCCGGCCCCGGATTTAACTCTTATCAGGGAAGATGGTCGGATCGTCTGAACGAGATGCGCGCTCTGCAAAGTTATCTGCTTGAGCTTCAAAAACTAATGGTGAGCGAATTTTACAAAGCCGGGGTTCCGATGATGGCCGGAACCGATGCGACACTGCCGTTTGTCGTCGAAGGCTTTTCGCTGCATGATGAACTGCAAGAATTGGTTGACGCGGGCTTTACGCCGTACGATGCATTGAGATCGGCAACTGTAACTCCCGCCAAATTTCTCGAGATAGGCGACACTGTCGGAACCGTCGCCGTTGGCAAAAATGCCGATCTGGTTTTGCTCGACGCCAATCCAATGACCGACATCAAAAACACGCGGAAAATCAGCGGAGTATTGGCGGGCGGCAACTGGTTTTCAAAAACCGCGATTGATCAATCGCTCGAAAATTTGGCCTCGTCATACCAACCATTTTGGAATGTCATCCAGAACGCTCAAAAGTACTTTTCCAAAGGTGATTTCAAAGGAGCGCTCGAAGCCTATCAAGCGTTAAAAAATAAATCCGATGAGATCAGGGGTTATTTCGAATCAACCGTAAATTTTCAGGGATACACATTTATCCGGCAAAAAGATCTTAAAAAGGCTGAAGAACTCTTTAAGCTGAACACAAAATATTTCCCGAAATCGGCCAACGCCTGGGACAGTCTGGCCGAGGTTTATATGCTCAAAGGCGAAAAGGATCTGGCGATCAAATATTACAAGAAATCTCTGGAATTGAACCCCAACAACAATAATGCCGTCGAGCAAATTAAAAAGTTGGAAACGGAAAAATGAGCGGGGAATTTAATGGTGTTTGGGAGGCGGCGGTATATGAACTTGTAATAATATTTGGACCACCCGCCGTCGGTGAGATGACGGTCGGTCATGAGATTGCCAAACTTACGGGATTTAGACTTTTTCACAATCATTTGACTGTAGATTTGGCCTTAAATTTTTTCGATTCCAGGCAGCCACAATTTCAACAACTTGTTTCTGAATTTCGCATCTACAGTGAGTAACAAATTCCGAGATTGTAAAGAAAAAATGGTTCAAACCACTAATCAATTATTTTATAGGTTTCTTGCCATGGGGCTTATTTTCGGTCTGTTTTTACCGTTACAATTTTATTGCCAAAAAATAAAAGCTAAGGAATCACAAGCGAAACTTATAGTGTTGATTGCAGTAGACGGACTCGGTGCTGATATTTTTAATCGTTATGATTCCTTATTCTCGGGCGGCTTTCGTCGGCTGAGACATGAAGGAATGAACTTTACCAATGCAATGGTAGATCACGCAATGACCATCTCACATCCGGGACACGTTACGCTTGCAACCGGAATGAGTCCGGCACATCATGGCATTGTTGCCAAAGGCAAGAATCCCCGAACGGTCGTCGAGACCATTAAAGAACGTTCAGGAGCCATGCGAAAAACCTTTCCCGCTCGTGGCGAATCATATTTCCGCGCATATGGAATATTTTTCTGATTTTTTGCTTATCTATAATAACGATGTGGGAAAACTTACAAAACTGGTTCTTTAGCCTGGGCGAAAACTACGGGGTCAATCCGTTGATCTTCGGCGCGATTTACGTTGGTGCGATCCCTTTTTTCTCGTTTTCGATCGGCTGGCTGATACGCAATTATCGAAAAGGCAAATCGATAGCACTGCCGGCACTCTTGGCAATGTTCTTCTTTATTTCGGCTTATATTTATTTGATCTTTGCGGGAAAGAACGTTCCGTTGTGGGTCTATGGGGCGGTCGTGCTTTTGATCATATTCGGAGTGTGGTCAACTTTGAAAAAGATCCGCAAGCAATTGAGCACAGCGGAGGAACCCGCCGATTAATTGAGGGGCCGCTGTGATGTGGCCTCCAAAAACGCTACTTTCTAAACACTTCAAAATCACTATTTTCTAAACAAATGACAGAAACATACGATCTCATTGTGATCGGCGGCGGGTCGGCGGGACTTGTCGCTGCTGGCGGCTCCGCAATCCTCGGTGCGCGTGTCGCGCTGATAGAAAAGGATCTGCTTGGCGGCGATTGCCTCTACACCGGATGCGTACCATCTAAGGCATTGATCAAATCGGCACGGTTTGCCCATCAGATACGGCACGCCGGAACATACGGTTTTGCGGCTGCCGAACCAGCTTTTTTGAACGATTCCTTCGCCTCGATAACCGGTCGCGTTCAGGACGTTATCAAGGTAGTTGAGCACCACGATGCACCGGAGGTTTTCGAAGAGATGGGTGTTGAGGTAGTATTCGGCACGCCGCGTTTTTTGAACCCCAATGAAGTAGAGGTCGTGCTAAAAGAAGACGGTAAGGAGCGAGTAATGCGAGCGAAACGTTTTTGCATATCGACCGGTTCGCATCCGTTCGTTCCGCCGATCGACGGACTTGCTGAGACAGGTTTTATTACGAACGAGAACGTCTTTCATTTGAAGGAACTACCAAAACGTCTTGTCGTCCTTGGCGGTGGCGCTATCGGAGTTGAAATGGGACAGTCGTTCGCGAGGTTTGGTTCAAAGGTGACAATCGTCGAGATGGGCGAACGTATATTATCCAAGGAAGACCCGGAAGTTTCCGAGTTGATGCAAATAATTCTGAAGAACGAGGGTGTCGATATACTGACGAACCATGAGGCGATCAATACCCGTAAAGACGAAAACGGTGTGAAGGTGGTGACGATTGATTCTAGCGGCGAAACACGCGAGATCGCGGCAGAGGAGATCATGGTCTCTGTTGGCCGTCGACCCAATCTTGACGGGCTTGGGTTAGAGAATGCGGGTGTCAAGTTTGAACCGCACCAGATCACGACGAACGAGTATCTGCAAACGTCGACAAAACACATTTTTGCCGCCGGAGATGTGACGGCGCATTTCCAGTTTACGCATATGGCCGATTATGAAGCTCAGGTTGTGATACAAAAC
>JBBKXN010000084.1:0-6757 GCA_037969475.1 Pyrinomonadaceae bacterium
ATTAAGGACAACGAATATCGCGTCGGGTTGACGCCGGCCGGAGTTCAGGCGTTAAAGGATGCGGGACATGAACTTTTTGTGCAAAAGTCGGCGGGCGAAGGCTCGGGGTTTTCGGATGATCAATATATAAGCGCCGGCGCGACGATGATCGAATCGGCGGACGAGGTTTGGAAAACCGGCGATATGATCGTTAAGGTTAAAGAACCGATCGCGCCGGAATATCCGCGGATGCGTGAAAATCAATTGCTTTTCACATATCTGCATCTTGCTCCGGAACTGGAATTGACCAGGCAATTGATGGATCGTAAAGTTACGGGCGTTGCGTATGAAACTATTACTGATAAAAAGGGGAGTCTTCCGCTTTTGACCCCGATGTCGGAGGTTGCGGGAAGAATGTCTGTACAGGTCGGCGCGACATATCTTGAAAAAATGAATGGCGGAAAGGGAATTTTGCTCGGCGGCGTTCCGGGAGTTCCGGCGGCCAACGTCGTTATTCTGGGGGGCGGCGTGGTCGGAACCGAGGCGGCGAAAATGGCGGTTGGTTTTGGTGCTCATGTGACGATCATCGATATTAATTTGGAAAGGCTGCGACAACTCGACGATATATTTCTTTCGAAAGTTCAGACGTTGGCTTCGTCGCGTTATCAAATCCATGAAGCGATTTCACATGCAGATCTCGTTATTGGCGGCGTTTTGGTGGTTGGCGCAGCGGCACCGAAACTTATTACCCGCGACATGCTAAAAGACATTCCAAACGGTTCGGTGCTTGTTGACGTTGCGGTTGATCAGGGCGGTTGTTTTGAGACAACTCACGCGACTACCCATTCAAACCCGACTTATTATGAAGAGGGAGTATTGCATTATTGCGTTGCGAATATGCCGGGCGCGGTTCCGAGGACATCTACATTCGCCTTGACCAATGCGACGTTGCCGTACGCGATCGCGCTTGCAAACAAGGGTTTTAAAATGGCGATCCGTGAAGATGCGGGTTTGGCAGAAGGCGTAAATACATACGGCGGAAAACTGACTTACGACGCTGTTGCCCGATCCCAGGGATTGATATACACTCCGCTGGATACTTTGATCGACGGAATTGCTTCCAAAGCATCCAATTAGGTCATTAGTTCGGGATCTGACACCAGAAAGAGGCGTGCGAAACCGACACGCCCCTTTTTGACTGGACTTCGTGTCTGATTTAACGAACGAATGCTCTTAAACGAAAACCAATTTTGAAAGAGTTTTGAGAAGCTCATCTGATAGGTCGTTTTCTTTCCTCAAGTAAAAATCCGCAAGATCATTATTCTCGCCGGATTCTTCGTTCCGGGCAAAACCGCTGAGTATGATCAATGGAATATGTTTCTTTTGAGGATGTTCTCTCAAAATCCGGCAAAGATCATAACCGGTCATGTTTGGCATGATCGCGTCCGTTATTACAGCATCAACGTCGCGGTTAAGAGCGATCTCCATCGCCTCGAAACCATCTTTTGCCGATAAAATTTCGTAGCTTTGTTTTTTGAGAATCACTTCGAGAAATCGACGCATCGCGTCATCATCTTCGGCAATCAAAATCGTTCGTATTATCTTTGTTTCCGAAAATTCTTGGGACATAATTTAAAACAGTGAACAGTTTAAGACCTTGTAATTTGACGAAATCATAGCTATTTGGTCAGGTTAAGCAGTTGCAAAGGCTTTGTCAAAGATTATAAACTAGACTGCTTCGGTAAACTGATCAAAACATATGTTTTGATCTAATGAGTTTAGAGTCTGGGTTTTCAATTAAAGTTGGTTTATTAACTTCGTTTTTTAGGATCATCGATGTACGAATTTGCGGTAACACCGGCCGTAACACAAATGCGGCGCCCGGGCGTGATAGTGACCGAAATCGCGCCCAAAAGTCTGGCTGAGGAATTGGAACTTGAAGCCGGTGATAGAATTGTCCGCGTAAATGGGCGAACCGTACGCGATTACCTGGATTTTCGCTTTCAAACCTCAGGTGAAACTGAGATGACCTGGCTGGTTCGAAAGACCAACGGCGAGACCTGGGAGGTTGAGCTCGATCGTGACGAAGGCGAAGATTTTGGTTTGATGTTCGAACAGATCGTGCCCCGGCAATGTGCAAACGAATGCCTCTTCTGTTTCTGCAAAGGAAATCCGGACGATGCAAGACCTGCGCTTTTCGTTCGAGACGAAGACATTCGGCTTTCGTTTCTTTATGGAAACTACACTACTTTGAGTTCGATCACTCCGGATGAAATGGAAAGGATCATCGAACAGAGACTTTCGCCGCAATATGTTTCAGTCCACGCTACCGACCTAAAGACACGGGCATATTTATTGGGTGTGGAAGAATCCCGCGCCGATATTTTCGAAAAGCTTCAGCGACTTTTGGACAATGATATTGAAATTCATGCTCAGGTTGTCCTCTGTCCGGAGATTAACGACGGAAAAATACTAGAGAAAACCCTTCGCGACCTGGCGGCCTATTATCCAAAAGTTGTCTCTACTGCGGTTGTTCCGGTTGCGCTTACTCGTTATAACAACGATGAGCGATTGACCCGCGTAACCCCCGATTTTTGCCGCAAAACAATTGATGAGGTCGAGAAACTTCAAAGTGAATTCCGTAGTGAACTCGGCGTAACTTTTGCGTTTCTGGGAGATGAAATTTACATAAAGGGACGCGTTAAGATCCCCGGCAGGAACTATTACGGAGACTATCCTCAAATCGAGGACGGTGTCGGAATGGTTCGTTCGTTTTTGAATGAATTTGAACGATGGTTCGGTGAAATAGAATCGAATACTGTTGGATTGGATAGAAATGGCCCATCGCTTAAGAATGTTCGCACAAACAAACTGGCGATTATTCCCGATGCGGGAGGTCGAAAAAGCAAATATACGAAACTAAGATCTCTAAACGGAACGATTTGCACCGGTGAAATGTTCGCTCCGATATTTCAGGAGCAAATCGAGAAATTAAACAAGATGATCGGATCTGAACTTCATATTCTCCCTGTTCCAAACACATATTTTGGCGGGGACGTTTCTGTTGCCGGTCTTTTGACGGGGAAAGATTATTTGGCAGTTAAAGATAAAATGATCGGCGACTTTGTAATTATCCCAAAACATACGATCAAATCCGATGAGCCAATATTGTTAGATGGAATGAATTTTGAAGATTTAAGTGCCCAATTCGATCTTCCAGTTTATGATTTCAGTATCGAAGAGTTGATCCGGGCGGTTTCAGATCATATTATTCGAATTTGAGAACTGATAGCCCTTTTCTTAACTCATCTTTTATTCTTTTTTCAAGGTGTGCGATTTTCGCCTTCGATCGCTTCGTTTTTTGCGCGTTTTTTTCGCGGATGCCAGTGCTTTATGCCTTGTTTTCAGGAGCAAGCTAAGGTTTTGGTGCGAGAGACCGAGCAACTTGGATGCTTTCGTAACCCCACCGCCTGTTTCGCTTAACGCCTCGACAATATATTTTGCCTCAAACCGCAATACCTCTTCAGTTAGGGAAAAATCATCCCATTTTGATTTGATATTTGAATGCTGACAGATATTTTCCGCATTCTTGAGGCGCGACTGAATTGAATTGCTCTTTGACTGAAAGAGAAGCCCTTTGGTTTTCAAATAAAGTTCGTTTCGTTCTTCATCAGATAAAACTGTTTGAAGTTCCTCGATTTGACTAAGCATCACCAAACCAAGACTTACAGAGTCATTTACAAACTCCGCGGCCTTGATCGCCTTTTCAAACGATTCTTTGGCATCCACAAATGAGTTTTGACGAGCGAAAGCCGTTCCCAACGTGGTTAAGGACTCAGAAAGGGAGAAATACTCGTCACCTCGCTTGAATAATTGAACGGATTTCTGGGCAAATAATTCCGCTTCGATGAATTTCATTTCAGCCAGGTAAACACGGGCCTTTGTATCAAAAACAGATGCTAATCTTCCGGTATCGCCAAAAACGCCAAAAAGGTTGATCGCATTATCCAAATGTTGGTGAGCATTCTCAAATTTTTTGATAGAAAGGAAAAGAAAACCGAGGTTATTTTCCACAATCGCTTCGTATCGGTGATGGTTGGCCTTTCGATAATGAAAGCTAGCCTCAAAATAGTAATTCGCTGATTTTTCAGCTAAATCGATTTTTCCTTCCTCTTCAAACAGAAGTTTGAATATTAAAGCCTGATGAAAAGACAACTTACCGCGAAGCAAGTGATCGCCATTCGATTTTATCAAGCCTTCGGATTCTTGCAGCAATTCAAACGCTTCATTGTAGTTTCGAGTTGATATTGCGGTATTAACAAGTCTTAACAAGGTTTTTCCGCGAAGCGCAAAACTCTCGATCGGTGTACGGTCCAAAGCATCTCTAAGAAAATTCTCAGCCTCATTAAATGCTCCTTCACGCCAATAGCAAACACCCAGATCACTTTGCGCTTCAGCAATTTTTTCGACGTCAACAACTTCATCGTAAAGTCTAATCCCCTCGCCGATCAAATCTTTCGCTTTTTCCTGGCTGCCTTCGATCTGCCCCGAACTACCCAGCCAACCGGTCAGGGCGCCAATCCTGACCAAAACATCTGCTTTTAGAGTGGTTGGGAAATTCTCGAGCAGTGGTTGATTTCCGACTCCAGCCCACAACTCACCAAGCGCGTTGGCGGCAGTTTCGTATTCGCCGGAATCCTCAAGGAGTTTTGCGCGCAGACAGGCGTCTTTAAATTCTGGTTTAAAGCTGACAGTTTCCTGCTTCGATAAAATTTGTTTGTACATAGTATCTCTCAATCATATTGCAATCGAGCTTGCAACCTGTAAAATCAACACTGAACAATCCGTTCAAATATAACCACCTGGAGTAAGAAAATGAAAAAAACAACAAAAACAATTGCAGCTACAGCCATCCTTATGACGACCATGTCATTCAACGCATTCGCTGATGGCGACATGCAATGTCCAAAAACCGCAGCCCCGTGTTTGGTTAATGGAAGCGGTGTTGATACCAAAAACCCAATAAATATCGACCCGAAGGAGTCAGAAAATTTGAGCCTTTTGATCGTTAAGATGCTTCAAACAATCGGATTCCCGTTCTAAGGATTTTTTAAGATTCGAAAATCAATACTTCGCCGTCCGCGCGATGAAGTATTCTTACGTCTTTAAGACTATTTCATAAACGTCACTTTTAGCAAAGTAATTTGCAATTGACATTATGTCAATCTGATGCTAATCTCGGACTCACAAACGGTATTCCGCAAAATGAATCCTAAATAAATAAATGAGCTCTTAGTGAGTTAAGTTTGAAAATATCACCCCTCGTGCGGACTCACTAATTTTGCATATCAAATACGTTTAATGCTTCCGAACTTCCATTTATTATTTTGGCACAAGATCTATTTCAAAAAGCCTTTTCCATTTTTTACCGGTAACAAAAATTCGGTCGTTTTCAGAATCATATGCTATCCCGTTCAGAGTGTTTTCACTATCTTCTAAACTGTCATCAGGCGAAATTCCGCCTAAATCAATCCAACCAACCACTTTGCCGGTATCTGGATTTATCCGCGCAATAAAATTCGGTTTACCTATATTCGGAAGTCGCCCTTGTGTCGTGCCGGTCTCCGACTGTTCGGAGTGCCAAATATTAGCCCATATCTCCCCGTTAACAAACTCCAACTCATTAAGCAAAAACAATGGTTTCCCATTCTCTTGCATTACCGGAATCCTTTTTACGACATCAAATGTATCAGGATCAATAAACTTAATAATATGCGTCCCATCACTCATAATTAAGTTTTTCTGATCGTTTGTCAGGCCCCAGCCCTCACCTTGATATTTGACTTCCTTTTGTAACGATAATGATTCCAAGTCATATACAAAACCAATCTTGTCTCGCCAGGTTATTTGATAAACTTTGTCATCAAGAATTGTCATTCCTTCACCAAAATACTTATCTTGCAAATCAATTTTTTGCAGAACCTTGCCAGTTGCAAGCTCGACCTTGCGTAAACTTGAAGATCCATTTTCGCCTGTACTTTCATACAAAAAACCTTTATGGAAAATCAGTCCCTGTGTAAAAGCTTTCGGATCGTGCTTAAATGTATTTACGATCTTATAAGTACTTATCTGAAGCGGTGAGTCTGGAGATGTCGCTTTTGAAACATTTGCATCCATCGGATTGATGTTGGGTTTGTTCGTCTGCTCGTCACAGGCAGTAATAAAGAAAATTCCAAAAAAAACAAAAGCAATTCGCATATTCTTATTTTCTGATCGCTTTGTCGATCGCATCCTTAAAATTCTGTGCAGAAAGAATGCGAATCTTAACGCCGTTAACAAATATCGTCGGCGTTCCGCTAACGCCGTAGGAATTTCCATCGGCCATATCATTCCTTACCTCATTCGCGATCTTTTCGTTTTCCAAGTCTAATTCAAATCGCTGCATATTCAAACCCAGATCCGCAGCATATTTTTTTAGCGAAATATCATCAAGGTTGCTTTGGTTTCTATAAAGAATGTCTGCATATTCGAAATACTTGCCCTGAAGATTTGCTGCGTTAGCCGCAACCGCTGCGCGAAACGCGTTTGAATGAATATTGATCAACGGAAAATCCCGGACAACAAAACGCACATCGCCGCCAAACCCGGAAATGACCTTCGTTAACACCGGATGAACCAATGCACAGGCGGGACATTGGAAATCAGAAAACATCACCACAGTTACAGTTGCGCGCAAATTTCCCAGGGCCGGGTCATCGTCTGTAGAAATCTTCTGAAC
>JBBKXN010000085.1:0-7622 GCA_037969475.1 Pyrinomonadaceae bacterium
CTCTAAACGCACTTCACAAACTTCTCTTATTTTTCTTCTCAAACAGAAAACTCCGGAAATACTTTTAATTGTTAAAACTTTTTGTGTTTTTCCGCCGACTTTAATCTTTTATGCTAAAAATTGATATCCACACACACATTCTTCCTCGAGATATTCCAAATTGGAAAGACAAATTCGGCTACGGCGGTTTTATTCAGCTCGAACACCACAAAACCGGCTGCGCCAGGATGATCAAAGACGACGGGCATTTTTTTCGTGAAATTGGAGATAACTGCTGGTCGGCAGAAAGAAGAATTGTGGATTGTGATGTGAACGGCATCGATGTACAGGTGCTTTCGACCGTTCCCGTTATGTTCGCATATTGGGCTGAAGCGAAAGATTGTTTGGAAGTTTCCAGAGTATTAAATGACGGAATCGCGGAAATTATCCAACTCTATCCGAAAAGATTTATCGGTCTTGGAACCGTTCCGATGCAGGATACGGATCTCGCAATAAAAGAACTTGAAAGAGCAAAAGAGATCGGACTCGTCGGCGTACAGATCGGCTCGAATGTAAATCAATTAAATTTGGGCGAACCGCAGTTTTTTGATATTTTCAACGCTTGTGAAGAATTGGATTTAGCAGTTTTTGTTCATCCATGGGAAATGATGGGACAAGCCGAGATGCAAAAATATTGGCTGCCGTGGCTTGTCGGAATGCCTGCTGAAACTTCGCGTGCCATTTGTAGTTTGATATTTTCCGGGATGTTCGAAAAACTAAAGGATCTGCGGGTGGCGTTTGCCCACGGCGGCGGTTCATTTCCAACAACCATCGGTAGAATCGAACACGGTTTTCATATGCGCCCGGATCTGTGTGCGGTTGATAATACGGTCAATCCGCGCGAATATCTCGACAAAGTGTATTTTGATTCGCTTGTGCATTCGCCTGAAATGCTCGATTATCTTGTGAATTTAGTCGGTGCAGAACGAATAGCACTGGGCACCGATTATCCATTCCCGCTCGGCGAATTAGAACCGGGAAAACTCATCGAATCAATGCCGTACGACGATGAAACAAAAGCAAAACTACTTTACGGAGCAGCGCTGGATTGGCTCGATTTAAAAAAGGAAAACTTCATTTAGACAAATGTGGCAAAAAAGGACGATCTGCGCCATCCTTCTTTTAGCCGATTCCCCGGACAATTTTTTTTTAGCCAGCCCAACGAGTCGAAAAAAGGGTCATCGAATCCAATATGTTCTTTTCACGGAGTGCCTCGTCAGAATCACGCTAACCAGCCATTTTGGCACTGTGAAACTATAGTTTCGTTTTAACTCAAAACAAAAGAGGTGGATGTTAAAAACAACCACCTCTTTTTTGGTTGGTGAGAATGAGGTTACCGACGACTTTATCTTTTTTTGAAAACAATTTACCTTCAACGAGCGAGCAATTCTGGCGGACCCAAACCCGCTTGAGATGACTCTATATGCTAGACGAAACGGGTAGCCTTCGATTGCTTTCGGAGTGTGGATTCTTTGAAGAATTTTATCCTCCTAACTGTAACGCGTCACTTTTTGAAAAATAGTACAGAAGTTGCGAATAAAAGTTTAGAAACCGCTTGAAATGTACTAAAATATGGATCACACGACCTTAAGCGACGACGACCTGTATTAGAAAAATTGAATGAGTAAAACTGACGACATTACCCAAATGCTTCGAAAGTGGAGTGATGGAGATTCTGAGGCTTTTGAAGATTTGATGCCATTAGTTTACAGCGAGCTTCACCGCCAGGCCGCGGGATTTCTTCGGAAAGAACGCAACAATCACACTCTTCAGCCCACAGCATTGATAAACGAAGCTTATCTTCGGTTGATCGATCAAAATGATAAACAGTTTAATAGCCGCGCTCATTTTTTCGCGATCGCTGCAAAGTTAATGCGGAGAATTCTGGTGGACCACGCACGTAGGCGAAATAGAGAGAAACGGGGTGGAAACGCGGAAACATTAGTTTTCGACGAAACACTTGTTATGGTCGATAACGCGCAAAACGTCGATTTGATAGCGTTGGACGAGGCATTGACCCGACTGGGGCAAATAGACGAAAGGCAAACGAGTATCGTAGAGCTTAAATATTTTAGCGGGCTGACACTAGAAGAAACTGCAGAAACCCTAGGTGTTTCGCGAACGACCGTTGCCCAGGATTGGGCGATTGCGAAGGCTTGGCTCTACAGGGAATTGAATCATCCCAATCGTACTGTTTAAAGCCAAATGACGCGTTAACAAATAAGGTAAATTTTATTCCGCCTACGACGAATGTTAATTTGACGATCAAATATAGGGTCTGTGACAACGACTACTAAATACGGTCCCTCGGAGAACCTACTAAGTGCGACAGGATTGGCAACAAGTAAAGGAAATTTTCGCGACGGCGCTACTGCAAACTCCGGACTCGCGCGCTGAGTACATTTCCAAGGAGTGTCACGGTGATTTGGAACTTCAACACGAAGTCGAATCCCTGATCTCATCCCATGATAGTGCCACAATTTTTCTTGAATCTCCCGCGGTATATGAAGTCGCTGAAACCTTTTCAGAATCGAGGCAATCGCTAAATCCGGGTGAATTTGTTAACCACTATAGAATCGCCAAACATATTGCGACGGGCGGCATGGGAGACGTATATCTTGCCGAAGATACCAAACTTGAACGCAATGTGGCGGTTAAGATCCTCAACGACAACTTTGAGTCGGGACAATCAAATCTCAGCCGTTTCTTTGCGGAAGGAAAGGCTGCCTCGGCGCTTGATCATCCGAATATTCTTGTTATTCACGAGATCGGTGAATATGAAGGAAGTCATTATATAGTCAGTGAATTTGTCGAGGGCGAGACCTTAGGCGAAATGATCAAGAAAAGCGACTACTCGCTTAGTCAAGTTATCGATATTGCGATGCAGGTCGCGCGCGGACTCTCGGCCGCACATAAAGCAGGAATCGTACATCGGGATATCAAACCCGATAACGTCATTCTTCGAGACGATGGGATCATTAAGGTGCTTGATTTTGGTCTTGTTAAGCGAATTGGCAAACAGGACCCCTCGATCGACTATGATGCTCAAACTCAGGAACTGATAAACACGAAAGCAGGAATGGTTTTGGGTACTGCAGCCTATATGTCTCCTGAGCAGGCACGTGGAAAACCGGTCGATACGCGAACAGATATATGGAGCCTCGGAGTAGTATTTTTTCAAATGCTTTCAAAGCAGCTGCCGTTTCCCGGTGAAACTACCAGCGATATTATTGCGTCTATTCTAAAAAGCGAACCGCCAAGTTTAGCAAAACTCGCGCCATCGATTCCACTCAAGCTCGTAGAAATAATTGAGAAAACTCTTGAAAAGGATGCGGGTCGACGTTACCAGAGTGCGGAGGAACTTTTAATCGAGCTTGAACTTATCCGTAGAGGCCTTGAAGACAATAAGGAAGCAAGAACAGAACCGCTGCAGTTTCGTGTCGGGGGAAACCGCAAAAGCAGGAAAAAAACGGATGCCAATTACGTGCCGGTCACAGCTGATGAAGTTCCGGGCGATTCTGCCGAGCATCGATCCTTTTTCTCAACCGCATTTACGAGCGCCCGAACGCATCCCAATATTTTAGCGCTGGTATTAATCGGATTCACCGTGCTACTGATTGCGAGCTATTATGGTGTTTCGAGATTCCGTCCGAACGACGATGCTAATTCATTTCAGAATATGGAGCTCAAGACGCTCACGTCCGAAGGCAACGTTGGAGATTGGGCTGCGGTGTCACCGGATGGAAAATACATTGCTTACGTAGTAAAAACAGAGAATCGCGAAAGTTTGGCGGTCCGACAGGTTGAATCCAGCGGATTGGTCGAAATCGTACCACCGGGAAATGCGAGATTTGCATCGGTGGCATTCGCCCCGGATGGGAACAATATTTTTTACAACATTTACGAAAAGCCCGATTCCGGAACCATCTACGAAATTCCGGTTTTAGGAGGTGAAAAACGCAAGGTTGTTGACCGTGCTGATGATTGGATTACCGTTTCTCCGGATGGTAAAAATGTCGCTTTCACTCGTGGGCGGAAATCTCTTCTCACCGCACCTGTGAAAGGAGGGAGTGAAAGAATTGTAACCTCTACAAAAGCAACCGAAGCATTCCTTTATTTATCTTGGAGCGCAAATGGGAAATCTATATTTGCCAGCCTCCTCCCAAGTTCAGATGCAAATAATTACTTAGTTGAAATCGATTTGGAAACCGGAGCGGAAACGTGGCGATCGGAAACCGCTTGGAAGCGGATAAACGGTTTAACATCAATGAGCGATGGAACCGGCATAATCGTAAGCGGTCGCGATCCGAAATCAACCAGAATGCAGCTATGGTTTGTACCATATCCGACCGGCGCGGCGCGCAGAATCACAAACGATTTGAGTAATTATTTCGGAATAAGCTTAACGGCAAATAATGAAGCGCTTGTTTCCGTAAAACACGAGCGCACCTCGAATCTTTGGATCGCAAATGAATTCGAAGGAAACAATGCGGAGCAGCTTTCTCTCGGGGAAGGTAAAGATGCAGGATTAATGGGAATTTCCTCATCCCCCGACCATACGATCGTCTATACAGCCAGAGACGTCGGCAACTTTGATATTTGGAGCGTGAGCGCCGACGGCACTAACAAGCGCCAGCTAACTTCCGATGAGGGAACGAATATTTCCCCGGTGGTCTCACCCGACGGGAAAACCGTCGTCTTTGTCTCCGATCGTAAAAGTGCGGCGGATTTATGGCGAATGGATATAGACGGTAGCAACCTGAAACAACTTACCAATACCGTTGATCAGGAAGGATTCCCAAGCATTACGCCGGACGGCAAGCATATCCTCTATAATCTTTTGGTTGCCAAAGATAAGGCGATTATTTGGAAAATGGGTATTGACGGGGGAAAACCCATCCAATTGACCACGATGGAGACCGGGCGACCGATCGTATCGCCGGACGGAAAGTTATTTGCTTGCGACTATGGACTCGGTGAAAATAGAAAGGTGGCGATCTTCCCGATCGAAGGTGGAAAGCCGTTAAAACTCCTGGAATCGAAGTCAATATTAGACGCAAATACTTATCAGTGGGCATCGGATGGAAAGGCATTGATTTATTATGAGACCCACAATCATGCAGACAATCTGTGGAGACAACCAATTGATGGTGGCGCACCAAAACAACTAACATTCTTCGAATCTGGAGAGATTTACCGGTTTGAGTTAACGTATAAAGAAGATAGTTTTATAATCGCTCGCGGTAACACCAGTTCCGACATTGTGATGATCAGCAATTATCGATGAATTTTTTATTACAGCGCATCGATCAAGACTCCCTCGGAGTAAGACGCAACGCTTTACGATGCGGACTGAATTTATTGTAAAAAAGGTCTAATATAGTTGAAAGGAGAAAAATATGGAAAAGGAAAATGGTAGGAGTGTCTGTAGCGGAAAAAGCTGCACGTATGGCGTAGTAAAAGGAGCACTGGCTTGCGCCGGAGGCAATGCTTATTGCTTTACAGCAGAGTTTTTGGAAGCCGAAGAATCAGTATTTCATGACGCCGATTTGATCGCGGCAAGCGCAGGAATTAATGAGATACTAAAAAATATCCCTAAAGATAAGGACGGGCGAAAACTCGCGTTTGTAAGCACAAATATGGGAGCGCTACTCGCCTGGGTTAGCCACGGCATAGAGATCACTGATGATGCCGTAACTCCGGAAGATGACGACGCTACTATTGCTAAGGCCCTCGGTCTCAAGAATTTTGAGAACACAGAAACGATGCAGGCTTACTAAAAGCATACTGAATGACAAATCTCCCACTTGAATCGCGAATTTTGCGAGTTAGTTATTTTTGTGCTTCCTCGCCGCTTGAATGAAAAGAATCTCAGGCTTAATGCAATAAGTCGCTGTATTCCGCCCTCAGTTCCACTTCATTTCCGGGAACTTACTCGCGAAAAAACCAATTCTCCGATGCTGCTGGGTGATTTATTTCTTTTCCGTTTATACTTATTTAAATGGATAAGTATCAAACTTTTCAATCGAATCAGTCTTTTGCCCAAGAGTTGGATGATGAGGATCCGCTAAACCATTTCCGCGACAAATTCTATATTCCAATACAATCCAACGGCGATGATGTCCTTTATCTTACGGGCAATTCGCTGGGGCTTCAGCCGAAAACCACTCGAAATTACATCGAACAAGAATTAAAAGATTGGGAGACTTTTGGTGTTGAGGGACATTTCCACGCGAAGAATCCCTGGATGCCTTATCACGAGTTTTTGACGAATTCGATGGCGAAGGTCATCGGTGCGAAGCCTTTGGAAACGGTCGTCATGAATTCACTTACGGTGAATCTGCATCTTTTGATGGTCTCGTTTTACCGACCAACCGAATCAAGATATAAGATCTTAATCGAATCAGACGCCTTTCCATCAGATCAATATGCCGTTAAATCACAAATTGATTTTCACCGGGAGCGCCGGCATTCTGCCGGCAATGAGTCCGAAGGACTAACAAAACATGAGGCTCTAATTGAGCTGGAACCTAGAGAAGGCGAGACGATCCTCAAAACCGAAGACATTGAAAACACAATTGACGAACACGGTGATTCGATCGCACTCATAATGCTCGGCGGTGTGAATTATTACACTGGTCAGGCGTTTGATATGAAACGCATCACAGATGCCGGACACAAAGTTGGCGCGGTCGTCGGTTTTGATCTCGCCCACGCCGCTGGAAATCTGGAATTGCACCTCCACGATTGGAATGTGGATTTTGCTTGTTGGTGTTCGTATAAATATCTCAATTCAGGACCGGGCGGAATTGCAGGCATTTTTGTTCACAAGCGCCACGCCGAAGATTCTGAACTTCCCCGTTTTGCCGGTTGGTGGGGACACGATAAGGAAACACGTTTTTTGATGGGCGATGAATTCAATCCGATAAAAGGTGCGGAAGGCTGGCAGCTCTCAAATCCGCCGATCTTCCAAATGGCTTCGCTTCGTGCTTCGTTAGAAATTTTCGAAGAAGCAGGAATCGAAAACTTGGTCGAAAAATCCCGCAAATTAACCGGCTATATGGAATTTCTCTTAAACGAAATCCAGGACGAACGCATTTCTATTATCACGCCTTCAAACGCGGACGAACGCGGTTGCCAACTTTCGATTCGTGTCAAAGATGCGGATAAAAGCTTGTTCAAAGCAATCACCGAAAAGGGCGTCATCGCTGATTGGCGGGAGCCTGATGTGATCCGCGTGGCCCCGGTTCCGCTTTATAATACTTTTTTGGATGTTTGGAAATTTGTCGGGATATTGAAGGATTGTTTAAGATGATTTGCCCACGAAACTTACGAAAGCAACGAAAAAAGAGACAAGAAGACTGGGAAACTGAATGTCAAAAATAATTTACAAAGAGGAAGGTTATAGAATTGTTGGTGAATTTCGGTCACAACCCAAAAGTTGAATACGAAAGAATCGGAAATAGAAAAAACTACAGAAGTTTAGGAGATGAAATAAGAAGTTTGACAAGAATCGAATAATTTTGATTTCTTATTTTTTCGTCGCTCTCTTAAGTTTCGTGGGCAAAAATTCTTTTTATGGT
>JBBKXN010000086.1:0-2764 GCA_037969475.1 Pyrinomonadaceae bacterium
AGGTTATGGACATGGCGATGAAAGTAGGCGCGCCTGTTATCGGATTGAATGATTCAGGCGGCGCCCGAATTCAGGAAGGCGTTGTTAGCCTTGGAGGTTACGCAGACATCTTTCTGAGAAATACGATGGCCAGCGGCGTCGTTCCGCAGATTAGCTGCATACTCGGTCCATGTGCCGGCGGGGCTGTCTATTCTCCGGCAATTACGGATTTTAATGTCATGGTTAAAGACACTTCATACATGTTTATTACCGGTCCTGATGTGATAAAAACGGTTACCCATGAAGAGGTTTCAAAAGACGAGCTTGGCGGAGCGATGACGCATAATACAAAATCCGGAGTCGCGCATTTCGCTGCGGACAATGACGAACACGCGCTGCGGTTGACCAGAGAACTTCTCTCTTTTATGCCTTCAAATAACATGGAGAATGCCCCGTTTGTCCCGACGAGTGATCCGGCTAATCGAACTGATGAGAAATTGAATTCTATTGTTCCGGAGGTTTCTACTCAGCCTTACGACATCCGTGAAATCGTAACCATCATCGCTGATGAAAATTATTTTTTCGAAGTTCAGGAGCATTTTGCCCAAAACATTGTAATCGGATTCGCCCGGCTTGGTGGGCATTCGGTGGGAATCGTCGCGAATCAACCGGCGTTTCTGGCTGGCGTTTTAGATATCGACGCATCGGTAAAGGCTGCACGATTTGTTCGTTTTTGCGACTGTTTCAACATCCCTTTGATTACTTTCGAAGATGTTCCCGGTTTTCTTCCCGGAGTTAATCAGGAGCACGGAGGCATCATTCGTCACGGAGCGAAGCTTTTATACGCGTTTGCCGAAGCGACTGTGCCGAAAATCACGGTAATTACCAGAAAAGCATATGGCGGGGCTTATTGCGTTATGGCATCAAAGCATATTAGAACAGACTTGAACTTCGCCTATCCGACCGCAGAGATCGCAGTAATGGGTGCTGAAGGCGCGGTTGGATTGCTTTATAGGAATGAATTCAATGAAACAACTGACGCGCAACTTCTTAGAATGGAGAAAATTGCCGAATTTGATTCAAAATTTGCGAACCCCTATATCGCCGCGGAGCGTGGGTTTATTGACGAAGTTATTGAACCATCTCAAACCCGACCTAAGCTAATTCGGGCTCTGTCATTATTGCAAAACAAACGAGATACCAATCCGCCTAAAAAACACGGAAATATTCCGCTTTAATTGGCTAGAAAGCGCTTTAACTGTCAGAACGCCGACAGTTAAAGTATTACTTTGATTTACAACATAGTTTGATTAGAACATTTCCATTTCAATTCCTAAGATATTAGTTTATGGTTCGACACGAGGCTAAACGTCCGACTTGGGCAGAAATCAATTTGCACAATCTCGCCTCTAATTTCCATGCCGTCAGGCAGTTTATTGGAAGCGATGTCAAATATATGGCGGTGGTTAAGGCGGATGCCTATGGACACGGGGCAGTTCAATGCGCAAAACAGCTTGAAACTGAAGGAGTTGATTGGTTTGGCGTAGCAATTCCCGAGGAAGGCATTGAACTTAGACGAAGCGGAATCCGAAAGCCGATCCTTTGTTTGGGAGGTTTCTGGTATGGACAGGAAAATCTTCTCTTTGAACACAACTTAACTTCTGTAATTTATTCGACCGAATTGGCACAATCCCTTAACGAAGCGGCGCTCCGGAAGCAGAAAGTAGCGAAAATTCACGTTAAAATCGACACGGGAATGGGAAGAATCGGCGTTCGCGAAGAAAAGATTCCGGAGTTTATTTCTCAATTGAAAGCTTTGAAGAATTTGGAAGTCGAAGGAATAATGACTCACTTCGCCGCAGCGGATGACTTAAAAGAGAATGACTTCACCGATCTCCAGATCACGCGATTTAATGCGGCCGTGAAATCGTTTAAGGAGCACGGTTTCATTCCAAAATATCAGGATATGGCAAACTCGCCGGGAGCTATAGTTCACCCACAATCGAGAGGAAACATGGTTCGGCTCGGCGGAATTCTGTATGGCCTGGGGGGTGATGTATTACCTGCGGAAATTGAAAAACCCAATTTGCTCCCGGTTTTATCTCTTCATTCGCAAATTGCTCAACTTAAAGTAATTTCTAGAGGAGAAACGGTTGGTTATGGAAAAACATTTACCGCTGATCGAGAGTCTTTGATCGCGACAATCCCAATCGGATATCAGGACGGGCTTCCCAGACTTCTTTCAAACCTTGGAATGGTTATAGTGAATGGCGCTTTCGTTCCTATCGTTGGTCGAATTTCCATGGACTGGACGATGATTGACGTCACCGGTGTACCTGATGTGAAAGTTGGCGATCACGTATTGTTAATAGGCAGCCAGGGAGCGTATTCCGTAAAAGCCGAAGACATTGCAAAAGCTGTGGGAACGATTTCGTATGAAATAACATGTGGCATTAATCAACGAGTTGAACGCGCTTTTATGGTAGATTCGCACTCCCTCGGTTTTTGTGATCTTGGTAAACCAGTTGATTGAATCATTACAGTTAATGTTATCTGCTAAGATATGTTGATGTGATGCCCCAGATAATCTTTTAGAAATGCGTTTATTAAAAGACTTAGGGTCTTATTGTGTTTGTTGAAGTTGTCCTGAGCTATTAATTGAGGTAGATAATGATGATTCAGAGTTTTTGATCAAAAGGGAGGAAACTTCCGATATGTCCAAACTTTTCAAATGATTTGGCAAACCTCAATAAGATAAGGCGAAACGTCATTTGCATATTGAAAT
>JBBKXN010000087.1:0-4780 GCA_037969475.1 Pyrinomonadaceae bacterium
CCGTCTTCATTCCAGCGATAAGCTTTTGATCGCGAATGTTCAAACGGGAAATAGTCCCACGCCGAGCCGTCTTGTGAATAATCTTCGCGGACGGTTCCCCAGGCTCGCTCGCTGACATAACAGCCCCAGCGCTTCCAATCTTTTTCTCGCGTCTCCGATTCCGCTAGCCGCTTTGCTTCTGCTTTCAAAACATTCTCCTTGAAACAATTGCAACAAAAATAGTCCGTTTATCAATATCTTGCGATGTCTTAACAGATTTTGCAAAGCGTCAAAAAACTAGACGGTAAATCAACTTTTGTGATAAATTCACAAACAAGATGAAATAGATAAGACGATACCCCCCTTTTTGAAACAGTTGACCTGATTTTACTGAAATTTAATTTTGATTAACACTTTGTCGGTATTACTAGTGGGATGAACAACAATTCTTTTTCGACCAAATCAAAGATGTCGGGAAATCCGATTCCGTTTTCGGAGTCCGGCGGGAAACTGCGTCCCGACCAGCTAAGAAAGGTTGCGGCAGACCGATTGCCGAAAATATTCGCCGAAGTAGAGCAAAAGTTAAACGAAGGATTTTCAAGCGCTGCGGAGAAAATTCTTACGAATATGCTCGAAAATTATTCGTGCTCGCAGGAAACGGAAGCCAAATTCCGTCGACTTCTTTCTTATACTTACGAAACGCAAGGGAAATACAAAGAATCGCTCGAAGTATTGGGTAAATATGACGACGAAGGAGCTTTGTCAGCGCTTGAGCCTACAACCGCCCTTTCCGTGCTGACCCAACTAGCGATTTCACTTAATAATACGCGTGATTATCCGAAAGCCGTCGCGCTGCTTAATTACGCTTTGGAAGAAGCTAAAGCTGTTGATGATCAACATATATACGGGGAAATCTACATAGCTTTATCGCGCGTTTACAGGAAATTAAATGAGTTTCCAATCGCCCGCGATCATGCAAATAAAGCCCTCGACGCGCATCGCGAAGACGGCGACTGGCACGGAATTGCCGAATCTTACAGGGAATTGGGAACAAGCTATTCTCAGGAAGGCAACAGTGAAAAGGCGATTGAGTATTTTCAACTTTCGATCAAGATCATCGGTTCCCGCAATGCGCCATTTCTTCTCGGAAAGCTTTATGCAGACACCTCCGGCGCGTATTGGTTTTTGCGTAAACCACAAGACGGCATTGCTTGCCTTGAAAAATCGATCAAGTTTTTTGAACAAACCGAACACAAGATTCAATCGATCGCCGCGCTCAATAATTTGGGCATTAATTTAGTCCTTTTAGGCGATTGGGAGCGCGCTGAAAATGTAATTACAAAAGCCCTTGAATTAGCCATTGAAGTAAAACATGCGCATATTGCCGGAATACTTGATTCGCTCGGTGACTTGAAATTACTTCGCGGCGAGCTCGATAAAGCGCAAAGTTTTCTTGAGCGGGGTGTGAAGGTTGGCAAAGAACATACAAAAGAATGGTATACGATTCAGGCGATGCGAAATCTGGCGCGATGTTTCCTTGCTCAGGGGAAATTGGATCAATCTGAACGGACAGCAACTGAAACGATCGAGATTTGCAAAAACATTGGAGAAAGCCAGATTGCAAAAATGGCGAATTTGGTTTTGGCAGAAGTGCATCTCGAGAAAAACCGGCTTGCCGAATGCGAAGAAGAGCTAACTTTTATTGAAGAGGATGATCCAACTACAGATTTTTTCGTACTTGGGAATATTCAGAGAATTCGTGGTCGCCTCGCCCTGGGACTTAATGATGAAGAGATTGCGATTTATCATTTCAGCCGGAGTTTGACAATTTTTGAAACTGCTGATGACCTTTATCACACGGCGCTTTCCCACCTTTTGATTGGCGAAACGATTGCCAAAACGAATCCTGAAAAGGCGCGAAATAATCTTTTGTCTGCTGCGGATACATTTGGTCGCCTTGGCGTAGAGCCTTTGTTGAGCAGGACAAATGGGATTCTTGAAAATTTAAGTGATAAGAAGAAAGTTGAAGTTCCGTATGGAAAAAACCGCCGGGCAAACACAGCCGTTTCGCAGCTACTGATGCTTCGTCTCGCAGAAGCCACGGCTTCGCGCGAACTATTGTTTCGTGAGCTGGTCGCGATTTTGCAGCAGGAAAGTAAGGCGAAAAAAATCGTGATTGCGGAACATAATGATGAAAAAAGACTTTTTCCGTTTATCTCGCATGGATATACTCCGACCGAAAGCATGGACGTAATTACGCGCTTTCAAAAGGCGAATGAAGAAAATGACGTTGAAAATTTTTGTAAGACCAAGAATCTGCGTTGTTTCAATTTGCGCGCACCGAGCGCCGCGCAAGCGTTTCTGATAATTTCGCCGACCTCTGGCGCGGTTTTGAACGATGAATCCTCGATTCAGCCGTTGTTGCGGGTCGTCGAACTCGGAATGGACGTGTGCGCCCTGCGCGATCGCGACAAACATCAGCAAACCGATCACGATGCAAGCCCGTTTACTTCAAACAGCCTGATGCCGGGATTTATTCATTCCTCGCCGGCGATGACGGGTTTGGTCGAAGAGGTTTATAAGATTCGCTCGTCGGACGTAACCGTGCTGGTGACGGGCGAATCGGGAACGGGAAAAGAGCTTGTTTCGCGGGCGATTCATACGATTTCGAGCCGCAAAGACAAGGTTTTCATTCCGTTTAACTGCACCGCTGTTCCAAAGGAATTAGCGGAGGGACATCTTTTTGGATACAAAAAAGGAGCTTTCACCGGAGCCGTTGAGGACTCCCAGGGAATGATTCGCGCGGCTGACGGCGGCACATTGTTTTTGGATGAGGTTGGCGATCTACCGATCGACGTTCAGCCTAAACTGCTGCGATTTTTGCAGGAAGGCGAGGTTCAGCCGCTCGGCGAGAAAAGCCCGATCAAGGTTGATGTGCGTATTATTGCTGCAACAAATATGCCCTTGGAAGAAAAGGTTGCCGATGGCAGTTTCCGGGAAGATCTGTATTACCGGTTAAATGTTATCCGCCTTCGCGTTCCGCCGCTTCGCGAACGCAGATCGGAAATTCCGCCGATCATCAGCTACTATATCAATCAATACTCGGCTCGTTTTGGAAAGCGTGATATCAACATCACGCCGCAAACGATCGACTTATTGATGGTTTGCGAATGGGAAGGAAATGTTCGTCAGCTATGCAATGAGGTCCAGAGAGTAGTTGCCCGCGCGGAAGATGGTGAAACCATCACACCGGCCCATCTTTCGGCTGAGTTAAAACGAAGCGCTTCGCCGATCGCGACTTATGCGGGTGGGGGAAATGTTAAAACGATTACCTCTTACGAAAAGACATTTTCGTCTTACAGCATCGCGTCAAATAGCGGGACGCTTGATGAAGCGGTTACCGAACTCGAAACACAAATGATCAAAGATGCGCTGGTGCGCCATCGATGGAACATATCGCAAGTCGCTCGCGAACTCGGACTTACCCGACGCGGTCTCTATTTGAAGATCGAGCGTTACGGAATTGAAAGGGCAGCGTAACTCAGGCAGCGAGCTTTTTCTGAATTCTTAACTCGCCAGATTGAGCGGCATAAACCCCGAATCCAAAGAGAATGTATAAAACCATTACGACTTCTCCATCGCCAAAATTGTAATGGACAAGGCTGCTAGCGAAAAAACCGACTGTTGCACCAATCGAGCCGAGTAGAACACCAATTCTCAATTGATTATGAGAAAATGGAAGCATTCGGGACGGCGGAAAGTTCTTTAGTTCAGATATCGATTCCGGGTTCTTTTTTAATTTTCCTAAGGCAACAAAAAGTATCTTCGAAATGGTGATAAAAATTACCAGCCATAATATAACGCCAAACAAACCGCGTTCGACGAGTAGCTGAATCGGCGTCGAGTGAAAATGACTGGCAGGCAATTTTCCATCATCAAAAAGCCTCCATTTTTCACGAAATTCCTTTTTTGTGACCGTGTCCATCCCAATTCCAAAGAAAAAATGTTTTGGATTATCGAGCCATAAATTCAATCCCTCGCGGTAAACGGTCATGCGATAAGTTGTCGAAGTATCCGAACTGTCCAAAAATCCAACTTGCCTGCTTTGCTGCAGAAGAAATAATCCACCTAAAGCGATTGGCAAGATGATCAAAGCCAAGGTAAGAATAATTTTGCGGTTTCCATGAAGAAATACGATCGTCACTGCGGAGATTAAGAAAGATAATTGTGAAGCTCTGGTTACCGTAAGAAGCAGCGCAAACGCCATTGCGATCAGGCACAGCAGGAGAAGAGGAGAAAAGGAGAAAGGGAGAAACGTAGATTTTACGGTTGCAGGGTCGTTTTTCAGGTGACTTTGTTCGGAATCGATCTGCTTTTCGGCTTCGGGTTTACTCTTCGCCGATTTGAACTTCAGCGAAGCGATGAAAAGTCCGAAGACGAGCGAAATTATCAGTTGCAGGACCTCTGCATACGTCACATAATGGCCAAAAAAGCCCTGCGCTCTCCAATTTCGACTTTTTTTCCAGCTTTCGATTCCGAGTTTTTCAAGAGCACTGCCGCTCAAAAGATCGGCCCGCGTTACTTCGACGCTAAAGTAAAAATCCGGCCGGTAAAAATCTACTTTTGTTGTTTCACTTTTCTCAATGGCCAAAACCAGATCTTCAGGCGTCGCGATTTTTTTTCCGTTTGCACTTAACAGGGCATCTCCTTCCCAAAGCAATGCTTGTTTCAAAGGACTTGCCTCGCTGATTCCATGAATCTCAACGCCGCGGCCAAGCAATCGGTCAATCGGAGTCCAGAG
>JBBKXN010000088.1:0-4456 GCA_037969475.1 Pyrinomonadaceae bacterium
GCTGATCGGCACCGTCACATCATAAATCTTCATATATTTAGAATAATCCAGATTTGGCAAACGGAAAAGCCTCTGTTAGAAATAGGAGAGTGCCCGCGAATTTCGCGAATGAACGCGAATATGAAAAGAATATCTCCCTGGGCGGAGAGACTAACGAGCTTGTTATCGTTAAGATATAACCAATTTGCCGAATTCCAATCTTACTTCTTTCTTTCCATTCGCGTTCATTCGCGTAATTTGCGGGCAAACATTTTCTTCATATGAAAAGCCAAATCATTTCAGCCTCAAGTTATTCAAACACCGCTCCGCTTATTTGGTCGTTTCTTTACGGCTCGCTCCACGGAAAATACGAGCTTGTTCTCGATACCGCACCGTCACGCTCGGCAGAATTGCTTTCGCGTAATGAGGTTGATGCGGCGCTTGTTCCGGTGATTGCCGCGCAGTTGATCGATGGAATAAGTGTTATCCCGGATGTTTGTGTCGGCGCAAAGGAAAAAGTTCGGAGCGTTTGCCTTGTAACACTCGGGAAAGAACTAGCGAACGTAAAATCAGTCTCTCTCGATGTTTCTTCAAAGACTTCTGTTGTTCTGACCAAAATCATCTTTGCGGAATTTTTGGGTTTTGAGCCGAAATGGATAAATGCCGAACCAAACCTCGACGAAATGCTCGCAAAGTCGGACGCTGCATTGTTGATCGGTGATCCAGCGCTAAATATAGACGAAGGCAAATACCGCAAGTTTGATCTCGTAGAACTATGGAAAAAATTTACCGGTTTTGGATTCGTATTTGCGATGTGGATGACCAAGCGTGAAAATATCTACATCGATTTCGCAGGTGCGCGTGATGAAGGTGTCGCACATTTAAAGGAAATTATTGCGAACTATGAAGGAGAGATTTCGCTTACGCATGAAGATTTAAAAGAATATCTCACCGAAAATATTTCGTTTTCGATCGATGAATCGATGCAAAATGGCTTGGAGCTTTATTTTCATTTGGCAAACAAAACTGGATCGATCGATAATCTTAGAAAACTGCAGTTTGCGAAACGATCAACTTAAGCCGCGCGGGATTCATTTACCCGTCCTTACGTTTTTACGAAATACTAAATCAATCTTTCTTCTTAACTAATACAACGGTCTTCAAAGATTCTTTTGCGATCACTTCAGGGATACTTCCAAACAATATTTTCTTAAAGCGATGTTCCGTTGCGCCAACCATGATCGCATCGTAATTTTTCGATTCTTCGAGGATTCCAGATGTTACCGACTTGTTTCTGATAATGGAGCTCTTTACTTCTATACCGTCTTTGTTTGTAACACGGTCAAGAGCTTTATTGAGCATTTTTTGTGTTCCTTCAACAATTGAATCACCCGCATTCGGCGGAACCACGCTGCAAAATGTCATCGAACCTTCGTTTGCACGGACAAGCGAAGTTGCATATTGCTCGGCCTGAATGGCGTGTTTTCCGCCCGCCGTTGGCATCAGCCAATTTTCGAGCCGGCTGCCCGCAACAAGTTTCACAAGCATCAGATCAGTTTTCGCGTTGCTAACAACATTATCGGCAACCTCTCCAAGAATTCTCTCCGCGGTTGTAGTAAACCCTTTCCAGCCCATTATTATCAGATCACACTTGAGCTGTTGAGCGGAATCAATAATGACACGGGCAGGATCGTGTCCGACTTCGATCTGTGATTTGAATGGAATATTATTCTCTTCGGCATAACGATTTGCCATTTCGAGAATTGGTCGTTCCTTTGTTACATAAAATGCTTCGCTGAAATTTTCACGGTTTGGCGAAAGTTGCTCGGGAACCAACGCGATCCTCATTCCGACAACCTCGCCATCACGTTCTTTGGCGATCGAATGTGCCATTTCCATAAGCTGTGGAACATTTGCGGGATTTGAGAGCGTGACCAAAATTCGGTATTTGATCTTTTCGGGCAATTGCGAAGAGTGTATTGATATCGGCTCGAAAACACCTTTGTCGGGAGTTTCGGAAATTTCGGCTTCCGCGTCCATTCCTTTAACTAAAATAAATCCGACAAAACCAACTGCCAAAGACCCGACCGCCAGCACAACCGGCAAAACTCCCGTTTGTTCATGCCCGTTTATCGATCCACCGAAGAGTCCGCCAAGAGTCCATAATTCCCATGTGCTTTGAATTAAAAGATAGAGATTCGCTAAGATACCCAAGATCGGCAACAGCGGAACAAGGGGAACACGAAACGGGCGCTCGATATTTGGATATTTTCGTCGATGGAGAATTAGAGCCGCATTAACTAAAATCAATGCGATCAACAAAACTGCATTGGCAAAATTTGCCGTTCCTTTCAACGATAAAATAATCAAAAATGCCAGAATCGCTCCGCCGATAAGTGCAAGCGAAACAATAGGCGTTTTCGTACGCTGATTAACACGGCTGAAAATTCTCGGCAGATGTCCGAGTTGGCTCATCGCCAGAGAAACTCTCGACCCAGCCATGATCGAAGCATTGGTTGCCGAAACCATCGAAAACAAACCGCCGCCAACGATCACCATTCCTCCGATTCCGCCGAGGAAAAGCTCCGCCGCACGCCCCATTGCGGCCTCATCATATTCCGTGAGGTTTGCTGCCAGAATAACCAGAATAACGAGCGTGTAAAGAACCGTAACGAGCCCCATCGAAATAAAGATCGCCCGAGGGATTGTTTTAACAGGATTGATAATTTCACCTGCCGATGCCGCAATTGCCGAAAAGCCAAAAAAGGTTACAAATACAAGTGCCGATGTGCTGGCGATATTTCCGAAATTTGTGCTGAATTTCTCGACGACCATCTTCGGATCAACACTCCCGATCCCGCCGACGACAAGCCAGATCAGCAAGACGACCTTTACCGCCGTCACGATTATCTGAAACGTGCCGCTTTCCTTGGTTCCTTTAACATTCAATAGAGTCAGCAGAATAAGGGCAATAATTCCGACGATGGTTCCATAACTAAGGTGATAGACAAACTCAACAAAATAACTTGAAAACGTCGCGAGATAGAATCCGCATGATGAAGCGTAGCCAAGAAATAATGCCCATCCAACGAGAAACGCGAGAGGTGCGGAAAAGGTCTTTCGTGCATACAGGTAACCTTCTCCCGAATCAGGATAGACGGAAACAAATTCGCAATAGGTTAAAGCGGTAAAGAGCGCGACTACTGCTGCGAGTACGAAGGAAAGTATCGCCGCCGAGCCGACATTTTGAATCGCCAATCCCGACAAAGAAAAAATCCCCGCCGCGATCATGGTGCCGACACCGATCGCTAACGCGGAAATTAACCCCAGATCACGATTCAATTCCGTTTCAATATTAATGTGCTTATTTTTTGCCACCTGATGATACACTCCTAAAATTTGGAAATGTCGCAAACCGAGACCTTTGACATTTAATTCTTATGAAAAGTAACACAAATACTGTCTAAGTCACGCGTAAAACTATAAGGAAATCGATAATGTTTTTTTTGGGGGATTTTGCTGCATAGTTGGCCATATTCGTCATGCAGCGGTTCGAGAAACTAATCATTTGGCAGAGCACTCAATTTACCGGTGAAGAACCCACTCAACGCGTTGTCGCATTATCGTTTTTTTCATTCGAGATACCCTTGACATACTTATCGTACCAGCCCAGGAACCGTTCGAAACGGTCTTTTTGAAACGTCGGTCGCTTAATGCCATGATGTTCGCCGGGATAAACTACGAGCTGTGTTTCTCGCCCGAGGCGCTTCATCGCTTGATACATCTGTTCGGAGTTTAATATCGGCACATTCCAATCTTCTTCGCCGCCGATCCAAAGAGTCGGAGTAGTGATCTTTGCAACATTATTAAATGGTGAAATACGCTCCCAGGCCGCGGCATTTTCCCACGGCAAACCAAGCTCTACTTCCCACCACATTTGGTAATGATCGTGCCCATAGTTTGCACGGAAATTCGCCTCGCTCGCGCCCGATACCGCTCCTTTAAAACGCGTCGTTTGGGTGATCACGTAATTTGTTAAGATTCCGCCGTAGGACCAACCGCCGACTCCGAGTTTTTCCGGATCGACATATCCTCTCGAGATAAGATGATCAACGCCTGCGTTTACGTCCTGAAAATCGAGATTTCCCCACTCGGCGAAAAGCGCGTAGGAAAATGCTTGTCCATATCCAGAGGATCCGCGCGGATTTGTTTCCAGGACAACATAGCCATTTGCCGCATAGAGCTGCGCCCAGTAGTTAAATTCGAAGTCAAACTGCGAAACCGGTCCGCCGTGATTACGCAATATCATCGGATATTTGAGCGACGCATTAAAACCAAGCGGCTTGTAAACAAAACCTTCGACTGCAGTGCCGTCCTTGCTCTTGAAATTGATGTTCTCGACCGTTGTCAGGCTGATCTCTTCCAAAAGCTTTTTGTTTGAATGGGTAAGTTGCTTTAGTTCGCCGCCGCTGTATGT
>JBBKXN010000089.1:0-62144 GCA_037969475.1 Pyrinomonadaceae bacterium
AAGTGATCGATTGGCATCAAAAAGGACTGGTCCCCATGGGCCAGCGGCTAACAAATGACGACCGGTGCAGAATGCTCGAAGGAGATTTTTTTGAGCTTGCGCGGACAGGTTTTTCCGCAAAAGATCCGAAAAGAAAATTTGACGCAGTGCTTCTCGACATCGATCATTCGCCTCATCATTATTTGGACGAGAAAAATGAATCATTTTATGGAAAAGAAGGCTTGAGCGCGCTTCGGGACCAACTCAGAAAAGGAGGAGTGTTTGCACTTTGGTCAGATGATCCGCCAGAGGAGGCATTCCGAGAACATCTCGAATCCGTTTTCGGTGATGCTCTTGCGAAGGAAATCGAGTTTCAAAATCCGTATACGGCGGGCACATCACTGAATTCTATTTACAAAGCAATTAGATCGTAACTGTTTAGCAAATAGCGAAGATCCGATTTTTTTTGCTATCATAAATTTCCCCGATAATTTTTCCTGGTGCGCGCGACTTTGCTAAGAGGTAATTGTGAATTTTTCTGAATGGATACAACAAACGCTGCAGATAACACCTGAAATTCAAACGCGGCTGCTCACATCTCTGGTGGCTATACTACTTCTGCAAGCCCTACGAAGGATTATTCTCCTCCTTGTAAACCGACGTACTAAAGATGTTGCCGTTAGATATCGTTGGCGAAAAACTTCAGCCTACCTAACGTTTGTGTTGTCTGTGTTTATCGTCGGGGGCATGTGGTTTCGTGGATTTCAATCGTTTTCTACATATTTAGGTCTTGTTTCGGCAGGGATCGCAATCGCGCTTCAGACTCCGCTTGTAAATCTTGCAGGCTGGTTTTTTATTTTGTGGCGTAAGCCGTTTTCAGTGGGCGACCGGATTCAAATCGGCGAAGTCCGCGGTGATGTGATCGATCAACGGCTGTTTATGTTTTCGCTGATGGAAATTGGAAACCGCGTAGATGCCGAGCAAAGCACAGGTCGTGTCATGCATATTCCGAACGGCAAAATTTTTTCAGAGGCGCTTGCGAACTATACCGAAGGCTTCGCGTATATTTGGAACGAAATACCGGTATTATTGACGTTTGAGAGCGATTGGGAAAAAGCAAAAACAATTCTCGCGGAAATTGCTAAAAATCGCGGAGAAGAATTTACCGAATCGGCCGAAAAAGAGATTCGTGTTGCAGCGGGAAAAATGATGATTTACGTAGGCAAACTGACGCCAATTGTCTATACATCGGTAAAAGATCATGGTGTGCTGCTTACGATGCGATATCTCTGCAACGCTCGCAGGCGGAGGGGTTCGGAACAAGAGATTTGGGAAGATATTCTTCACGCCTTTGACGAATGTCCGGACATAGATTTTGCTTACCCAACGCAGCGACATTATCTCAATTACATCGAAGGTAAACCCGAAGCGAGAGCAAAGGGAAATGAAATTAGCACGAAGGCTCCTTAATCAAAGCGATATCCAGCAAAACTAACTGTGATTATTCGTTTCGGATCGATGGATTTAAATTGGCGAGGATTAAAAAAAAATGATTACTACCAAAATAGTACGATCGGTAATTTGTTGGGTGTTATGTTTTTCTGTGATTCCTGTTTCTTCGATCTTTGGCGCCGGACGAGAGGATTTCGACCTCGTGATCACGAATGCGAGAATAGTTGATGGAACCGGAAACCCGTGGTATTACGGATCGATCGCTATAAAGGACGGTAAGATCGCAAAGATCGGAAATTTCGATTTGAGTGGCGCGAAGAAAGTTATCGACGCTGAGAATCAAATCGTAGCGCCGGGATTTATCGATGTTCATGCTCACACTGAAAATATTTACGACAATCCTTCAGCCGAAAATTTTATACGCATGGGCGTGACTTCTGTTGTTACCGGAAATTGCGGGGGTTCGTCCGACGATATTGGAGAGTTTCTCGGGAAGATAAATGACACGCCGCTTGCGATAAATATAGCAACGCTGATCGGGCATAATACTGTACGCCGCGAAATCGTTGGTTTGGATGCGCGTGATCCTTCGCCGGAAGAGCAGCAAAAAATGAATGCTTTGGTCGAGAAAGCAATGCGCGAAGGAGCCGTAGGTTTATCGACCGGACTAATTTATGTTCCCGGCACTTATTCGAAAACGCCTGAGGTCGTCGAACTAGCAAAAGCAGCTTCGAAATACAGAGGTATTTATGCCAGCCATATCCGCGATGAAGGAACCAAGGTTATCGATGCGATCAATGAAGCAATAAATATCGGCAAAGAGGCAAATATGCCGGTTGAGATCTCGCACTTCAAAATATCCAGCAAAGCACTTTGGGGTGAAAGCGACAGCACCATCGGGCTAGTAAAAGCCGCCCGCGAGCGCGGACTCCAGGTTACGGTCGATCAGTATTCCTATACCGCTTCCTCGACATCGCTTGACGCGCGTATGCCAAGCTGGGCAATTGCTGGTGGGCGCGATGAGGGTAGAAAACGTCTTGCCGATCCTGAAACCCGAAAGCGTGTGGCCAAAGATCTAAAAGAAGAACTTAAGAAGAAGAAGTTTAAGGATCTGAGCTTTGCATATGTTGCGAGCTACAAACCAAACCCCGAGTTCAACGGAAAAAATATCGCGGAAATAACAAAGAGCGTACGCGGATCGAAAAAGCTTGACGCACAGATCGAACAGATGTTTGAGATGTATGGAAAAGGCGGAGCTCAGATGGTTTACCGGGTAATGAGCGAAGATGATGTTCAAAATATTATCCGCCAGCCGTTTACGATGATCGCCGCTGATTCCGGTGTTCGTGATTTTGGTGAAGGAATTCCGCATCCGCGCGGCTATGGAAACAATGCACGAGTTTTGGCTCGTTATGTTCGCGAACTCAAGACTATTTCGCTCGAAGACGCGATTCGAAAAATGACTTCGCTTCCGGCACAGACTTTTGGATTCCGTGACCGCGGACTGCTCAAAGAAGGAATGGCAGCCGACATTGTAATTTTTGACGAAAAGACCATCGCTGACAAAGCAACTTTTGAAGCGCCGCATCAATACGCGACAGGTTTTCAGACCGTCATTGTAAACGGTGAAATCGTTTTTGACGGAACAAAGATGACTAAAAAAATGTCCGGGCAGGCATTGTATGGTCCCGGTAAAAAGATAGCGGCAATTGATGGGACATTATATCCTCGCTAATGTCAGTAGCCCGCGCATGAGCAAGGGCTTCGACCGTCATGAACTAATATGTTTAGCGTATAAAATCGATGCCAACGAACGTGATGACCACGGGAGCCCTTCCTAGCGGGCGGGCTGCTGACACGAACGAATCCCCGCTTTTATCGAAATGGTTCGACTCTTCCGCTTGAAACAACGCTATTTATCCATCTTGCCATGGGTTCAGTATATTTTTGTAAAAAAAATTGCTAGTTTTTACCGTTCAACGATTTTGTTATTTCTTACGATTCGAGATAATTTATGATCATGGAAATTCAAAGGGTCTCAATACCTATTCTCCTCGGAACACCGCGAAAAGATCGCCAGAGTGAAAACGTTGCCAAATGGGTGTTTGGTAAAATGAAGGAACGCTTGGAAATGGAAGCTCAATTTTTTGATGTTCGGGATTTTGATTTACCCCGCGATCATTACGGAACAGAGATCAGTGGGCAGTTTCCTGAATGGAGGGATGCGATCATAAAAGCGGATGGTCTGGTTATAGTCACGCCGGAGTACAATCACGGTTATCCCGGCACCATGAAATCGGTTTTGGATCTGCTGCTGAAAGAATATATCCATAAAGCAGTCGCTTTTGTCGGAGTTTCAGCGGGGGTTTGGGGTGGAACGCGCGTCATCGAAGCTTGTGTTCCGATGGTTCGCGAACTCGGTTTGACGGTGACATTTTCAGACCTTAACTTTCCGCAGGTTCAAAATAAATTTGATGACGAAGGAAATCTTCTCGATGATGCCTACGATAAACGCGTTCATGAATTTTTAGACGAACTCGTATGGATGAGCCGTTCATTGAAATGGGGTCGCGAAAATTTACCTTCGAAGTATGACGAGGCGTAGGCAATAATCAATGAAAAATCTCGTTAATCTTTTGGCCGCAGTATCAATTTTAGTCGTGATTAGCGCGGCATGCCTGAATATTGATCGAACGGATTCTCATTTTCCTGCGTGCGTATCGCCGGATGGTCGGAAGATCGGGATCGGTAACAAATCGGACGCTTTTGCAATCAGCGCAAAAGACGGTCAAATAGTAAAGAAAATAACTGCAGATAAAAAACAAGGTGCGGTCGTTTGTTCAGCGAAAAACGAAATCCTCGCGGTTTATTCAGATGAGATCATTAATGTAGAAACGGGAGAAACATTCCCTCGGAGAATAGCGGGTTCTACCATTGTAGGCATTAATTCAATTCACACTTTGGTCGGCTACAATGGTAGAAAGGTTGGGAAAAAACGCGGCGCGGAGTTGGAAATTTTCGTCGAAAAACCGACCGATAAGACGGATGTTCTAAAACTTCTTAAATTGCCTCTCGAAAAGCTTGATGCAGTTAAGCTAAATAAGAAATCGTATCTGACACTTCCTGTAAAACTACTTAACAACAATAGTTTATTGGTTTTTGCCGGCGGAAAAGCAAGAACAATTCCCGCCGATGAGCAGGAAGATTCCGACCCGGACATTTGGGGGTTTTATAAAGTTAACCTCGAAAACGGCGACATAACTCGAACAAAAGCCGCTGACAAATTTGACGGTACGGTCAACCTTTTTAATTTTCCAATTACAGATGCAACGGCAGACGGAAAAATTTCGACCTTAGCATTTTCAAAGAATGACTCGAAAATTGTGGTTGCCTTTAACACCGAGACCGGTGAAGAAATTTTCCGGAAAAGTTTTGATGAAACCAGAAAATCGGAGAGAAATCTTTTGCGGCTGACCAAATTTCGGTCGATAGCCATTTCAAAGGACGGAACCAAATTAGCAGTCGCAGCGCTTTGGGCGGATTCCGGGAAAGGGCGTTATAGAAAAGATGCGAGTGTGGCGATCTACGATCTAAATACAAAAGAGCTGGTCTCGGAGTTTGCAATAGACGATGGCGAAGCTTTTATCGCTAGTTTCGATAACTCAGAAATCGTAGTGTCGCTGGACGGTAAAACAGTAGTTAAGCTAAACGCCCAGGATGGGAAAAAGATCTGGAAAACTCAATTACCAAAACGCTAATATGAAATGTCTCAGCTTTATAGTTTTTGCCACTGTTTTTGCAACCGTTGCTGCTTTTGGACAAGCACCGGATTCAGAGATTTTTCTCGTTTCATTAATAAAAGACGCGGGGACGTATACCGTTACAAAAGGCGAAAATATCACTAAAAATAAAGGCTATGATAATCAGCCGTCGTTTTCGCTGGATAGCTCGCGTGTTTATTTCACATCGATCAGAAACGGCAAAGACTCGGATATTTACGAATATGATTTACTCAAGAGATCTGTAGAAAAAATCACGACGTCGGAAGACAGCGAATACACTGGCAAAGACCTTGATCAAAATACAATCACCTTTGTGCGGGAAGGAAAAGGTCAGGAAATGACCGTTTGGAAACTTGACCGCCGCACGATGAAAGAAGCGCCGGCATTTTCCGAAAAAGAGCCGATCGCCTATTACGCCTTTAACTCCAAAGGCGATGCGCTTGTCTGGATCAGATATGCATTTATGATCCACTGGATAAATTCCGAAAAGTCTGTCAACAAATATGTTGCGAATTACGCCCAACCCAGTGTTCCCCATTTGATTCCAAATACTGATAAATTCAGTTTTATGCAGCGCGACCCGGATGATGAGCTATGGATAAAGGAGTTTGACCCGGCTACTCAAGCCGTGCGCCCGATAATTCAAAGTAAAAATGGTAATAAAGATTATTGCTGGATGGTGGATGGGAGCCTGCTGATCGGAAGCGGAAGCGAACTCTATCGGTTCGAAGAAAATAAGGATAAAAATTGGGTTAAGATAGCCGACCTGAAGGAATTTGGTATTAAGGAAATTACCCGCCTGGCTGCCAGCCTGGACGGGAAATTCCTGGCAGTCGTTGACAATCAATAGAGGTTTTTTTATGCGCAAACAGATGATTTATACAAACACTCCAAATGTTCCGGGGCGTGAAATTTCGGAGATTCTCGGAGTGGTTACAGGAAATGTAGTGCAGACGAAGCATATCGGGAAAGATATCGTGGCGAGTCTTAAAACTCTTGTTGGCGGCGAAATTACGGGTTACACGGAAATGCTGACGGAAGCCCGGCACAAAGCAATAAGCCGTATGGTTTCAGCTGCGCTGGAAATGGATGCCGATGCGATCGTGTCGCTTCGTTTTACAACAAGCTCGATCATGAAAAACGCTTCCGAGATACTTGCCTATGGCACGGCGGTAAAACTTAGATCGTAATATGGCTTCATTAATTTCGAACCTGACGAAATCTGAGCGGGGCGAACTTTTTGAAAATCACTTCTATCTGAATACTGCAGAGTTATATTCCTTTTGTACGTCGCATTCGATTCCCTACCAAATAATGATCGAGACGGAAAATGGAAAGCTCCGCATCTCACGAAATAATGATCGGCTCTTATACGGCTGCTACGAAAAGAAAAATCCAAAGATGATTTCGCTGCTCAAAGCAGTAACTAATGGCAGGTTTCAAAACCGTGCGACCGCCCGTATCTAGTGCCGCGACTTTTGGTCTCGCGGAGAAGCGCCGACATTTGCAGAATACGCAAAAGCGTGGCTTGTAGCCAGAGATAATTATTCGCTCAACCAACATCCCGAAGCTGCGTTTCTTACGGACCGGGCGAAGGGAACGGCGGACGAAGATTGGAAAAAGCTTCGTAGTTTGAAAGCGGGTCGTGTTAGAACAATTCTTGACAAAGTAATTTCATCTCAGTGAGATGAAGGTTATTCTTGAAATAAAAAACGTCACTCTCTGAAACATGATAGTGAACGCTCAATAAGAGCCATCAAGTTCCCTCGAACTTGGTAAGAAATCTATTGCTAATTTTCCACAAAGATATATAATTATTACTCATAATTAAAATTACATTAGGTAATATATAAGCATTCCCGTGATCTTGCGGCTGAATGTCGTATTTTTTGGAGAACAAAGCAAAGGAGAAAAGAAAAATGGCTATACCAACCGAAAATGTAGGCTCACTTCCGCGACCAATGAAACTTCAGGAAGCGATTGCCGCTTATGATGAAGGAGCAATAACCCACGAAGAATTGAGAACAATTCAAGACGAAGCCAGCAAGGATTCAATCGAGCGAATGGAAGCAACTGGCGCGCCGATAGTTTCGGATGGTGAGCAGCGTGCTTCAAGTTTCGCAACTTACCCCCTGACGGACACTCTTGCAGGAACAGGACTGGCCGATAATTTAGCCGGTGACGGACAATACTTTGCGATTTTTTCGGACGGGCACCATCGCCAATTACCGCGTCTGACAGGCAAACCATTTAAATACCAAACCTATGCGGCGGATTATCTGAATGAATCAGCAAAATATGCGACGAAACCCTTGAAACAAGCCGTTATTGCGCCTTCGATGCTTTCCTTGCTTTACCCTTTAGACGGCGAAGTGGAAGATTATACGCGTGAAGAATTTTTAGACGACCTTTGTGACGAAGCGGAAAAAGACATTCGCCTGGCGTTTACTGCTGGAGCTAAAAGGGTCTCGATCGATTTCACTGAAGGCAGATTGGCGTGCAAGAATGATCCAAATAATCCCTGGACCGGACGCAATATGCTCGACTCATTTGTTGAACTGAATAACCGGGTAATTGATCGTTTTACCGCTGAAGAACGCAAAAACATCGGTATTCATACGTGTCCCGGCGGTGATTGCGATTCAACACACAGCGATGAAGTGGATTATGCAGAAATGCTCCCGAGTATGTTCAAAATGAACGCTGGATATTTCCTGATCCAACTCTCAAGCGAAAAGGATAAAGAACGTGTTTACAAACTGATCGGCGAACACAGCCGAGAAGACGCAAACGGTGTTCCGCAAGTCTGCTTCATAGGCGTTATCGATCCGCTAAATCCGACGGTTGAAACACCGGAGCAAGTTCGCGATGATCTCGTAACCGCTGCGAAATATATCCCGCTCGCAAGACTCGGCTCAACCGACGATTGCGGTTTTTCACCCTTCAGCATCGACGTAAAGCCAAAACACGGTTCGCCCGATGTTGCGAGAGATATAGCTTTTCAAAAAATAACATCGCGCGTCAAAGGAACCGCAATGGCTTCTGAGCAATTAGAGGGAACCGCTGCTTCATCGAAAAGCGCATAGTTTATAATCAAACAAAAGATCTCTGTTTCGTACATATTAGTTTGTGAAACAGAGATCTTTTGTTTTTCTAGTAGATAGCTTCCTGGAAGGAAAAGATTCCGCAAGACCTTGCTCAGCGGTCTCTGCTTTGATAGATATTAATCATTCGCTTCCGTCCCGATTGTAAAATTCTATCTTCTCGGCGTATCTTCCCCAATGGTCCAAACCACAACCGAACTCGACAGTCCTAAACCGGAAAGTCGTCCAGCCATCATTACGAGTGTTTCACCATTTTCTACGGCTTCGTTTTTTATCAAAGTTTTCTCGCCCACTTTTAGCATTTCTTCTGTAGAATCATGCATTTCCTGATAAAAAGGTGAGACGCCCCAGATCAATGCGAGCTGATTCCTGGCATCGTCTGAGGTTGTCAGCGCAAATGTTTGAAGACCCGAACGAAATGATGAGAGCCGCCGCGCCATCAACCCGGATTCAGTAAACACCGCGATTTTTTCAGTTTTCATTTCTTTCGCACAATATCCTGCAGCTTTGCAAAGAGCTTGCGATGTGCGTCCGGAAGCTTTCTGCGAAAATTTTATCGGTTTTCGAAGTCGCGCTGGTTTAAGCGTTTCGGCAGAATCGATAATTTTCGACATTGTCGCGACGCTTTCCATCGGATAACTTCCCGCAGCAGTTTCTGCAGAAAGCATCACGGCGTCTGTACCATCCCAGACGGCGTTTGCGACATCCGAGGCTTCCGCTCTAGTCGGTCGCGGATTCTCGATCATCGATTGGAGCATCTGTGTCGCAGTTATTACAAACTTATCCTTGGCAATTGATTTTCGAATAATATCCTTTTGGTAGATCGGCACGAGCTCGACGCTTGTTTCTACACCGAGATCACCGCGAGCCACCATCAGACCATCGGATGCTTCAATGATCTCATCAAGATTTTCGATCGCCTCGGATTTTTCGATCTTCGCAACCAGCATCGCACGCCCGAATTTTCGTTTGTTTTGTTTTTTTATTATTCCTTTAACTTCTCGGCAGTCCTTGGCTTTGCGAACAAAAGAAAGTGCTATGTAATCGACGTCTTTTTCGAGTGCCCAATCCAAATCTTCCCGGTCTTTCGCTGTCAGACTGGGAATCGGTATTACCGTGTTTGGTAAATTTATCCCCTTACTTTCGTACAATAAACCACCGGAAATAACCCGGCATACAACGTCGGTGTCCGTCTTGTCGGTAACTTCCAGTTCGAGCGAACCGTCATCGAGCAGTATACGCGAGCCAATTTTTACCACGTCTGGAAGCTGATCAAAATTAGTAGCGACACGGTGTTCGTCGCCAATAATATCGAGCTTTGTGAGCGAAAACGTCTCACCCTTACGGAGCGTTACGGCTTGGTGATCTTTGAGCGAACGCGTGCGAATCTTTGGCCCGGCAAGATCGACCAAAATTGAAAGGGGAGAATTCAATTTCTCCGCGGCGGCCCGGGAATTTAAGATGAGCTCATCGTGTTCCTCTTGTGTGCCGTGAGACATATTGATGCGAACTGCATTTGCGCCGGCTTCGATAAGTTTTTCAATCGCCTCCTGAGTATCAGAGGCCGGACCGAGTGTCACCAAAATTTTTGCTTTTCTCATAAGATTTTTTATAGGTTATGGATAACAACAAAATGTTACAAGTTATGACGAGCCTTTCTTTCGCAAATCGACGATCTCAATGTCATTGATCGAAATTCGCCCCTCTTTTGGAAGTGCGTTATCCGCAAAAACTTTCCATTTCAGCTCAAGATTTTCTTTTTCGATCGCACTAAAATCAACCTTTAAGGGCATCTTCCAGCTCATCGACATATTTCGTAAAAGTGGAAAATTTGCTTTAAAATTTTCATCGCCAAATTCCTGATTTAGATTAAACAATCGGTGACGATAATATTTTCCGCCGTCTGTCACATTAATTTTGTTTTTGATTTCCCTGAGAATACCAACCGGAATATCCAAAAGACAGGCCACATACTGGGCAAATGAGGAACCGGTGTTTCGTGCACGAATGATCAGGTCGAATTCATCTTTATTCGCCTCGATCAAAAATCTAATTTCGACATCCGGCGTCTGCTCTCGAAACATCACATCGCGGATCTCATAATCTTCCATCGGGACGGATTGAAAATTGAAGCGTTTATAATAACGATGATTATTTGCCTGATGCGCCGTATTGCTTGCGGGTATTTCGACAACGTAAACAACATCATTTTCGCCTGATCTCAGCGAAACAGAATGAATTACTATTCCGTCGATCCTTGGTCGTATACTGTTGATTATCTGTTCGATCCATTCACGCGGAATTTCAGTTCGATCAACTGGAGTTATTTTTTCCGGAAGATGCCGCTTTTCAGGAATCCCATTTTCCTGAATTCCGTAAATCAGAAGTCCGCCCGCTGAATTTGCTAGAGCCGAAACGTCCTTCGTGATTTCCGTCTTTTGATAATCACTCTTTCCCAATGCCTCCGCAGACTTATATTCAAGCGTCAGCGATTCTTCAATTTCGCTTGTTATGAAATTTCGGATCTTTGATTCTGTCCAAATTTTCGCCATCAGGCTATCTTTGCTAATCGCTTCAAATAATTCTCAACCGTCGCAACAAAGGTCGAATGAGACCATGTTAACGGCGAAACCGAAACCGGTGATCCGTCTTCAGGATGCAGTTGTTCAGCCAAAACTCCAGATTCGAGGGCGTTTTTCGCCGTCCACTCAAGTAGTTCTGCGGCGCCGTTTAGTTCGTCCTTTGTTTTCGCGACAGCAATTCGATAATCGGCGAGCCAAAGTGTGGAAATAAACCAGGCATTTCCGGTATATTCATCGGAAACCCGCATATATCCATCGTCGGTAAATCTCGCAATTCCCCCGATCTCACCCGACACCCAAAGATTCTGCTCTATAGCTTTCATTGTGTTAACAACGAGTTCGTCATCCGCACCAAAAATATCGAAATAAAAGATTCCGAAAAGTGAAGCATCAATTGTTTCGTCCGCCTCAAAATTCATGTCGTCGTTTGAATTTAAAGCGCGTAGAAATCTTCCTTTTTCTTCGCTATAAAGATGTTCCCGCATCGCATCGATCATCTCCAGCGCCGCGGCAGAATATTTTTCAGCTCGCGATTTGTCGCCAAACATCTCGGCAAAGTTTGCGGAAGCACGAAGCCCGGCGATAACCGAGGAACAGGTAAACGTGTGAACACCCCGACGATCCTCCCAAAGATTCCATGATGAGCAGGGTAATCCGGTTTTTTCATCACGAAATCTAAGTAGGAAATCGCCGCATTTGGTGATCAACGGTCGGTATAGTTTTCGTACAAACTCGACCTCGCGATATATATCGTAATGCTCCCACAATGCCCACAAAACAAGGGCAGTCTCATCTTCCTGGATCGGCACAAGTTTCTTCTTCGCCAGAACATCCCAAGCTGCGTGCCAACCGGAGGCGACCGTTCCGTCGGCGTTGTACTTCTGTAAAAAATAACCATCGTCATGGACGATTTCTGCGCATAAGCGGAAAAATATACGCGTAAAATGCGGGTAGCCTGCCAAATCAAGCGCGTTTGCGATAAACGCACCATCACGTGTCCATAGATAACTGTAATGATCGGTCGCGCGCTCGGTTACATCTGAATCATTTGCCGCTATGATCGCGCCGCCATTATCAAACTGTGTGCGTACGACCAGAAGCGAACGCTTATAAAGGTCAACCACTTCCGGTGAAAGATCTTTGAAGTCACGCCCCTGTTTATTCACCCAAACGCGCCAATAATTATCCGTGTAGTTTAAATATGCCTGTGGTTTCTCTTCGAGAATGTGTGCGTTCAGTGAACAAACTTCTTCGTGAGAAGTGCCCGCGGCGATCCAATAGAAAAATTCAGCTTCACTTTTTGAATTTAGGGGCAGATTAACTTGAACGGTGGAATCTACGGAACCCTCTGTGATCGCGCCGCCCTTGAGTTCGCCGTCTTCCGCGTCCCGCCAGGTTCCTTCCTGATCACGAAATGCCTTTCTACCGGTCGAAAATGAATGAAAATGCGGCTCAGTATTAATAAGAAAATAGCGATGCTTCTTGTAATGGATTAATGCAAAACTTTCTGGATCGTAGAATGCCGTATCCCCGACCTTGTTTTCGTAAATCCTGAAATCATGATGAAGAAATATCCGGCATTCCCGCACGCTCTCTTTGAGATTTTTGACTATCACTTTTCGCAAGAAAACATTCTCGTGACTCAAAACCGTATCATTGGAAACGATTTCAATCCCCAATTCATCGTTTACTAAATTGACGTCGGTGACCAGTGTTTCCGGAAGGTATTTTAGCTTGCGTTTCCAGCTATCGTCGGAGATCCACGTAAAATCTCCATCAACCCATACACCAAAGTGAAAGGGAAATCCCTCGGTGTGATTTTCCTGCCCCACATGAGGAAAATATATATCGCGAATTTGATACTTTTCGTCAAAGGTTACAAGCAGGGAGCCATTACCAACGGGGATATCACGCATAAAATGTTAGTCAGCAAACTGTTCTTCAATTGCTTTATCAATCTCTTTCTTTACGTTTTCATCGTAAGAAACGAATTGCTTCACCAATTTTCCTTCACGATCAAAAATTAGTGTTTGCGGGATCCGATTGTCGTCTCCGAGTAGAGAATAAATTAGCTCATCTTCAGGAAGGGCCAGCGGATAATCAATTTTCAAACGTTCGACAAACTCCGGAACGCGCAGCTGGTCATCTTCGCCGCCTACGTGAAGCCCAATTACCTGAAAACCCTTATCTCCATATTTTGCCTGCAATTCTTTAAGATGCGGAATTTCTTTAATACACGGAGGGCAGTAAGTCGCCCAAAAATCGAGAACGAGTACTTTTCCTTTGAAATCACCGAGTTTCTGCTCCATACCGTCAAAAATCTTCCAACCCATTTGTTCGACGGGTTTTGAAGGAGGCATCGGAAGATTCGTGCGGGGCATTCGATTTTTAGAAATGGGCTGATCGGAAATCGAGATCGGAGCCGCCGCGCGATCACATGCGTTGGTAAAAAAAAGGGCAAGAATAATCAGTAAAATGAAAGAAACTCTCATAACGACAACTGCTATTTTACACGGATAAGGGAAAACACATAAGCCGCAACCGGACAAAAAAATTAAAAAAAAGCGGGTTTTCACTTTGCCTTTTTAGTTTTTAGTTTTTACTTTCTAACTCTATGTCCTTCTACCCGGAGAAAATATCTAGAAGATTTAACTCGCCCAAAAATGCCGGGCGTTTATCAGAAGCTTCGGCAATCGGTACGGAAGCAAATTTTACATGCGGTGTCTCGATCAGATTTTATTTGGAAATAGATGAACGCACGAAGGAAATCGTGAACGCAAAATTTACGACCAACGGCTGCGGTTATGTTATCGCATTTGCAGATCTACTCGCGGAAAATATTCAGGAAAAAAAACTCACTGACCTGCACGGACTGGAAGATTTGGAAAATGCAGCATCGGAAGAATTTGGCGATATAGACGCCTCTCGAATCCTTTGTGCAAATTTATGTTTTGATGCGCTTCACAATGCACTCGCCGAATATCGTAGGTCGCAGCTTGCGGAATGGAGCGGCGAAAAGGCTTTGATTTGTACGTGCTTTGGGGTTGAGGAAGAGACGATTGAAGAAGCAATTAGGGACCAGAATCTGAAAACGGTCGAAATGATCGGTGACAAACTTAATGCGGGAACGGGTTGCGGGTCTTGTCAACCGCTGATTCAGGAGATACTGGATTCGCAAAATTGGGATTAGGGTGAATTGATTTAGAAGCTACTGATTTTGCATGGAATTACTGAGCAACCATTTAAGTTTTTACCTATGATAAGGTGACAAAGATGGCGAGATTTATAGAAAAGCAGAAAAAGGAAATAGGCTTGTCGCCTGATGCGTTGTATTTTAGGGGCGAAAAAAAGATTGATAATGTTTTCTTTCGGGTTATTGATTTTAATTCAGAAACTCTAGAAGAAATTGAGATAAACAAAATTGAAGAAGTTTTGAAATTCAGGGATAAGAAATCCGTAACTTGGTTAAACATCGATGGTTTGCACGATTTGGATGTAATTAATGAGATCGGAGAAACCTTTGGATTTGACCAGCTTGTTTTGGCGGATGTTTTGAATACTCCCGGAAGACCAAAAGTTCAAGAATATCCAAACTGCATATTTCTTTCGCTAAAAATGCTTCAGCATGTTGAGGAATCGGGTGTAATTTCAGTTGAAAATCTGAGTTTGATACTAACCGATTCAGTATTGATCTCATTTCAGGAAAGCATGGGTGACGTTTTTGAACCGATTAGAAAGCGCCTAAGAGCTAACAAAAAACGTATCAGGAGCTCGGGAACGGATTATCTGGCATTTACTTTGCTGGATATTGTTATTGATAATTACATACATATAATCAGTTTATTTGGCGACGAAATTGAGGATTTGGAAGACGAAGTTTTGCAAGAACCACAGCAAAGCGTAATTGATGAAATAAATATATATAAACGGGAATTGAATTTTCTTCGAAAGAACGTAAATCCTGCCAGAGAAATGATTCTGGCATTGTCCAAGATTGATTCCGACATTATTGATGACAGTAACGATGTTCACTTTAAGGAACTTATTGATAATATCAATCAGGCAACTGAATCTTCCGATAGCTACAGGGAAATTTTATCGGATCAATTAAATATTTATCATACAAATATCAGCAGTAAACTGAATGATGTGATGAAATTTTTGACGATCTTTTCGGTAATTTTTATACCGCTGACCTTTATTGCTGGAATCTACGGTACAAATTTTGAATACGTTCCGGAGCTTAAATTTAAATACAGCTACTTTATTATGTGGGGTTTTATGGTGGTTGTTGTAATCGGAATGCTGATCTATTTCAGAAGAAAAAAATGGCTATGAAGTATTGCAAAGTTTGGTACTGAGAAGTTTTAGAAGATATCAGGGCAGAGTCAGATTGAAGAAGAATATAAGAAAATTATTAACCAATCTTCGACCTTAGTAGCAAAATCTGCGAAAATTGCTTTATTGGCTTCCTCTTCCATTTAATTTTTCAGTCGTTGCATTTGAAGCAGCTTTTGGATTAGCATCTGAGTTAGTATTGATTTTACTGTTGTCGATTCTTTCTAACATTAAAAACAGTTTCAGATTCGGCAAGTTACAATAGAATCAAAAATCGCAAATTAAACAAATGGACGATCCTGCTAGTTTATTCCTACTCTTTTTTGCCGAAGGCATACCCGGCGAAGAATCAGTCAATTACCTTTTTATCGCATTTAAGCTTTTCTTGGTTATATTGCTCGTTTTGCTAAACGGTTATTTCGTTGCGGCCGAATTTGCCTATGTCGCCGTAAGAAAATCCCGAATAAAGATACTTGCCGATCAGGGCCTAAAGAGCGCAACCAGATTGATGGAGATTCTGAATAACATGAATCCCTATCTCTCAGCTTGTCAGCTCGGGATCACGATTGCCTCGCTCGCACTCGGAACCCTTGCCGAGCCGGCCGTTGCCGAGCTTTTGAACAGACCTCTCTCCATCTTGCCGGAAGCTGCGCGGCATCCGGTGGCGCTTATCATTTCCCTGGCAATAATTACGAGCTTGCATATAACTATTGGAGAGCAGGCGCCAAAATTATTTGGGCTTGAGCGTGCCGAAAAGGTAGCACTGTGGACTGCGCTTCCGACGAAGATCTTTTACACGATCTTCAAGATCCCGATTTTTGCGCTGGATCGGGTAAGCGTCAAAATGGTCGGGCTCTTTGGGCTTCACGCGGGTGGCGACCACGGCTCGATCTACTCTGAAGATGAACTCCGGCAGCTTATCGACATTTCAAAAAGAAGCGGTCATTTAAACGAGGAAGAACAAAAACTGATTCATCAGGTTTTTGAGTTTTCAGAAACCACCGTTCGTGAAGCGATGATTCCGCGGACCGAAATCATCGCAATCTCCGTTACGGCAAGCCTTGAAGAATTGGCCGAAGCTTTTCGTGCCCACGGGTTTTCTAGGCTTCCGGTTTACCGCGAATCCTTAGATGATATCGCCGGAGTAATTCACAGCAAGGATGTGATGATCGCTCTTCTGAATCCGGAATCATTCAGGATCGAAAAAATATTGCGGAAGCCAGTTTACGTAGTTGATACTGCTCGGCTGGAAGACGTTTTAAGGCAGATGCAGAAGGAGAAGTTCCACTTCGGATTTGTCGTCGACGAGCATGGAGGAGTAGAAGGAATTATTACTCTCGAAGATCTGCTGGAAGAAATTGTTGGCGATATTGCCGATGAATATGACGAAGAAGCGATTGAGCAAATTCATAAGCAGGAAGACGGAAGTGTGATCCTGGACGGCGGACTTGCTGTTCGTGATCTAAACCGCCGCTTGGGCGTCAAGGTGCCGATTTCTGAGGGTTATACTACGGTCGCCGGCTTTCTAATGAGCGAAGCTGGCCAACTGCTTGAAGCCGGTGAGGAAGTGAATTTTAATGGTCACGTTTTTGAGATCGAGGAAGTTGAAAAACGCCGGATACTCAAGGTCAGAATGAAGAGATCGGATTATGAAGCTTAGGTTTTTGATTATTTTTTTGCTTGTTGTTTTTTGCAGCACCGCAAATCTTGCTCAGAAGCGCAATTACGAAATTGAAATTTCGCTTGAGGAAACGGGAATTTCAAAAGGCGCGAAAGATATCCCGGTAAAGGTTACGATCACAAATAAAGCCGATGAAGTGCTGAAAACCAGCGGATTAGTGACGATTCATTTTTTCTTCTCGAAATGTGAATTGGGAGCAGTATGCAGGGAAAAAGAAAGCACTTTTTCCGCCTACAGCGAAATCCCGGCAAAACGAATCGACTCAAATGAATCCTTTGAGTTTGAGGTGAATTTAGCTGGCCTCTATTGGAATAACAGGGACGGAAATGTTTTTTACAAGGAAAATATAAGAAATTTCAATATGGTTCCCCCGGAAAACATCTATTTTTATGCCCGTCAGCTTTCGCTTATCGGCTACGAAAAATCCGGTAATGGCTCGGCAAATAGAATACCGATTTACGATTACACGGATTCAAACGTAAGCAACGTGATTTTCAGGTAATTCTCCAATTAGCACATACTTTCGCGACAAAATGGTGAAATTTTTTCCCGTTTTGTCTTTTTGTTTTTAGGGAAGATACGCGATAAATTTATCGAAAAGTTTTAATATCAATATTTAATACGGAGCAATTTAACAAATGAGTTTAATAGAAGATGTCTGGGCAAGGCAGATTTTGGATTCGCGGGGAAATCCCACGCTGGAAGCCGAGGTAGTATTGGAATCCGGCGCAACGGGTCGCGCCGCGGTTCCGAGCGGGGCATCAACCGGCGAAAATGAAGCGGTTGAATTGCGGGATGGTGATGATTCCCGTTATTTGGGCAAAGGCGTAACGGAAGCGGTAAAAAACGTAAATGACAAAATCTCTTACGAACTCGAAGGATTAGACGCACTCGATCAAACATTCGTCGATGAGACAATGATTGCGCTCGACGGCACCGAAAACAAATCAAATCTAGGTGCCAATGCAATACTCGCTGTTTCGCTGGCAACTGCGCGAGCGGCGGCGGAATATCTGCAACTTTCCCTCTACCGATACATCGGCGGAACTAATGCTCGCGTTTTGCCGACTCCGATGATGAATATTATAAACGGCGGTTCGCATGCGGATAATAATGTGGATTTTCAAGAGTTTATGATCATTCCCGTCGGTGCCGAAAGTTTTTCCGAAGCCCTGCGTGCGGGTGCCGAGATTTTTCACAATCTGGCAAAGGTCTTGAAATCAAGAGGTTATTCTACGTCCGTTGGCGATGAAGGCGGATTTGCTCCAAATCTTAAATCCAATGAAGAAGCGGTAGAAACGATTCTTGAAGCAATAGAAAAAGCTGGATATAAAGTAGGCGAAGATATTTTGATCGCGCTTGATCCTGCCGCAAGTGAGTTTTATGACAACGGAAAATATGTTTTCAAAAAGTCGGATAAACGTGAATTAACTTCGCAGGAAATGGCGGATTATTGGATCGATTGGACAGATAAATATCCGATCATCTCGATCGAAGACGGAATGGATGAAAACGATTGGGACGGTTGGAAATATCTGACCGAAAAGATCGGCAAAAAAGTTCAGCTCGTCGGTGATGATCTTTTCGTTACAAATACAAAATTCTTACAAAAGGGAATTGATGTCGGTGCTGCGAATTCCATTCTTGTAAAAGTAAACCAGATCGGAACCCTGACCGAAACACTTGATGCGATCGAATTGGCAAAAACCCATAATATGACTGCGGTTATCTCGCATCGTTCGGGCGAAACGGAAGATTCATTTATCGCCGACCTGGCCGTTGCGACCAATGCCGGACAAATCAAAACGGGCTCGCTTTCCCGCTCAGATCGAATCGCAAAATACAATCAGCTTCTGAGAATCGAAGAAGAACTGGGAACGTCGGCACGATATTTGGGACGAAAGAGTTTTTATCAAATAGATGGCTAATTTTTTGTTTCGATTAATCATACGACACGATATTCCCGTCGCTTGCGGCACTTCCTTGCCGGTAACCCACAAACAATTTTTCCGTTAGGATCGTAAGTTTTCGTGTTATGAAACGAGTTTTAGTTATTGGATCATGTGGCGCGGGGAAATCCACCTTTGCGAGACGCCTTCATGCGATTACGGAATTACCACTGATCCACCTTGATAGCATTTATCATAGACCCAACTGGGAAGAGCCGCCCGACGAGGAATGGTTGGAAATCGTTAAACATCTTGTCGAGGGCGACAAATGGATAATCGATGGCAATTTCGGAGGGACAATGGAATTAAGGATGGAGCATTGTGATGCGGTGGTTTGGCTCGATATCCCGCGAACCGTTTGCACATTTCGCATTTTGAAACGGATGGTTTTATATTGGAATAAGAAACGCCCCGATATGGCGGAAGGATGCAATGAAAGATTTGATTGGGACTTTATAAAATATACGTGGAATTTTCCACGAGATAAAAATTCACTTCTTCAGTCACGTTTGAAAAAGTTTGCAGAAAATAGCGTATTTCGTTTGACGACTAACAAGGAGATCGAGAAGTTTTTCAGTGGAATAAACCAATGAGTGACAAATGGACAAGAGCCGGGTATACGGTAACGACAGATCGAAAAGATTTGCAGATCGATTCAATTCTCGATTATTTAGTTGATCATTCCTATTGGGCAAAAAATCGAACACCAGAGCAAATGGCAAAAATCATCGAAAATTCGCTTTGCTTTGGCCTATACAAAAACGACAAACAAATAGGTTTCGCACGTGTCGTGACAGATTATGCTACGTTTGCATATCTTGGTGATGTCTATGTTTTAGGAAAATTTCAGGGAAATGGCTTGGGTAAATGGCTGATGGATCTTGTTATGAGTCATCCTGACTTACAAGGATTTCGGCGTTGGGTTTTGGCAACGCGTGATGCACATGCACTCTACGAAAAATACGGCTTTACAGATCTAAAGCACCCCGAACGCTGGATGGAGTTTGCTTCCCCCGATGCCTATTAATATTGATCGTCCTGGATAGCCATTTGAAAAACGGCTACGATTTAGAAGGAGTACAAAATGAAAAACTGGACAGCAGAAAACATACCGAATCAAAAAGGAAGGGTTGCGATCGTAACGGGTTCGAGCAGCGGGATAGGTTTCGAAGCGGCAAGGGTTATAGCGGGGAAAGGTGCGACGGTAATCATTGCCGTGCGAAATTTGGACAAGGGAAAAGCGGCTGCCGAAAAAATTGATAGTGAATTCAAAGATGCCGATCTGCATATTATAGAGCTCGATCTGGCAAGTTTGGACTCGGTAAAAACATTTGCTGAGACATTCAGAAATGAATATTCGCAGCTTGATCTACTGATAAACAATGCGGGCGTGATGGTTCCGCCGTATTCAAAAACTAAAGATGGTTTTGAATTGCAGTTTGGTACCAACCACCTGGGACATTTCGCTTTGACCGAGCGGCTTGTTGATTTATCTATAAGTACAAAGAACGCAAGAATCGTCAATGTTTCAAGCGGTGCTCATAAATACGGCAAGATCGATTTTGATGATCTAAATTGGGAGAAGCGACAATATAGCGCCTGGAAGGCATACGGCACGAGCAAGATAGCGAATCTCTATTTCACTTACGAACTCGATCGAAAATTGAAGGAAAAGGGCTTGCATGTCATTACGACCGCCGCACACCCTGGTTGGACGGCAACCGAGCTTCAAAGAAATTCCGGGCTTGCCGGATTTCTAAATAATTTCTTTGCCCAGGATATCCCTATGGGAACTTTGCCGACCTTGCGTGCGGCGTTTGACGAAGAAGCAACGGGCGGCGAATATTTTGGTCCGGACGGGATAATGGAAATGCGGGGTAATCCGGTTCGAGTTGAATCAAATGAACTATCCCGAGACAAAGAAACTGCTGAGAAACTTTGGGATGTATCGGAATCACTAACCGGGGTTAAATTCGAATTTGAACAACGAGCAAGCGCTGCAAGTTGAGTCGTTTGGTATCGCTGCAATAGGTTGACGCACGGGCGACAGAGTTTTATCATCTTAGTTCGCGCCGGGGTGGCGAAATTGGTATACGCACTAGACTCAAAATCTAGCGGGCATTAGCCCATGTCGGTTCAAGTCCGACCTCCGGCACCAGAGATTTTATAAAGACGGCAAAAGTAGAAAGGGGAAACCTCTCGTGCTTTTGTCTTTTTTTATTTTCGCAGCGATTTTACAATATGCATATCTCAGATTTCGATTACGATCTCCCCGAAAAACTCATTGCGCAGAATCCGCTTGAAACGCGTGAGGCTTCGCGGATGCTGGTAGCAAATCGTGAAAGTGGGACAAACAGCGATGAAATGTTCGGTGATTTTCCTCAATATCTGAAACCGGGCGATCTCGTAGCTCTAAACAACACGAGAGTTTTCCCTGCGAGGCTTTTCGGCAAAAGCGAAACGGGCGCGAAGATAGAGCTGTTTTTGATCCGTGAAATCGATGATCATATTTGGGAAGTGCTGGCGCGTCCGGGAAGGCGTTTGAAAACAGGAAAACGGGTTATTTTTGGTCAGAGGCTTTCAGCAGAAGTAATACGGAATAACGACGCGGGAAGATTTGAGGTCAGCTTTGATTTTGAAGGAGATTTCGATGAAATTCTGGATGAGATCGGTCAAACCCCGCTTCCGCCGTATATCAAACGCGGAGTCGGCGACATGGATTCGGATCGCAAACGCTATCAGACCGTTTACGCAAAGAAACGCGGGGCGATCGCCGCTCCGACTGCCGGTTTGCACTTTACTCCGGAAGTCTTAGAACGAGTAACGGCGGCGGGCGCTGAGATTGTGGAAATTACGCTGCATGTCGGCTATGGTACGTTTGAACCTGTTCGCGTCGATGACCTGTCGGAGCACCGCGTAATGGACGAACATTTTGAGATTTCCGCTGAAGTTGCCAAGTCTCTGAACGAAGCAAAGGCTGAGAATCGGAGAATCATAGCGATCGGAACTACTACAACGCGTGCGCTCGAAACCTCACTATCGAAAAACAATCAATTCGTTTCCGGACGACAAACCGCAGATCTAACGATCACGCCCGGCTTCAACTTTAAGGCAATAGACGGTTTGTTGACGAATTTTCACCTGCCGAAATCATCGCTTTTGGTTTTGGTATCGACCTTTGGTGGTTATGATTTTATAATGAACACTTACAGGCATGCGGTTGGTGAGAATTATCGGTTTTACAGCTACGGCGATTGTATGTTGATCGTATGATATTCTCTGTTGTAATTAATTAACTCTATGGCAGTAATGCAGAAAATCAAGGAGATCCTGCTTCCCGAAAATATCGAGGAGGCGACTGGAATTGCGGACGCAGCACCGACGCGTTACAAAGTTATCCCACTTAAGGAGAAGAACCTTGACGAAGTTTTGAAACTTAACTTGCGATGTTTTCTGCACGGTGAAAATTACACAAAGCAAACTTTTCAGCATCTTCTAACTGCTCCAAATATTCTTGGTTATCGCATTATTACAACGGATCGTGATATTGCGGGATTTATTTTTATCGCCGTCAACAATGAAAAGGTTGGGCATATTACAACAATCGGAGTCGCTCCCGAACATCGCAAACGCGGTCTGGCAAAAAAACTCCTTCACCACGCCGAGAAGGCCTTAGCAAGACGAAATTTCGATTCGGTGGTTTTAGAAGTCAGAGTAAGCAATTATATCGCGCAAAATCTATATCACCGGCTTGGATACACGATCATTCAAAAACTCACCAGCTATTATTCGGATGGAGAAGACGCATATATGATGTGTAAATCCCTTTTGTAAAATGCTGCTTCCAAGAATCTATCCCATCACCGACACAAAAATTTCCGGTCAAACACATTCCGAACAGGTAAGACGGTTTGTGGATGGCGGCGCCGATTTTATCCAGCTTCGAGATAAGCATTCGTCTTCTATTGAGTTTTTCAATTCGGCAAAAGAAGCGGTTGAGGAAGCCGCAGCGACGAAAACAAAAATTATTATCAATGATAGGGTTGATATCGCCCTGGCGGTTGGGGCCGCGGGTGTTCATTTAGGTCAGAATGATTTACCTCCCGAATATGCCCGCGAAATCCTCGGCAAAGACGCAATTATCGGTTTTTCGACCCATTCTGTAGAACAAGCAATCCGTGCAATTGCAATGCCGATCGATTACCTAGCGATTGGTCCCGTTTTTCGAACAACAACTAAGGAAAATCCCGAAAATATCGTTGGAATCGAAGGAGTTAGCGCAGTTAAGGCATCGATCGGGAACTTTCCTATTGTCGCCGTCGGGGGAATTATTGAAGGAAATATGCGGGAAATTCTATCTGCCGGTGCCGATTCCGTTGCGATGATCAGCGAGCTACTATCTGATCCACAGCTGATTACTGAAAGGTATCGACAGCTCACAATAGTGTAAACACTACAAACAATTCTAAACAATGTTAAAAATCTTCTTGCAATTTTCTTCCGGATAGTTGAGAATAGTATTTGTCTGATGTGACGCTTTCACCTATCTACGTTACATCCCCCACCTCTTATCAAATGCAAGGAGCTATTTCCAACCAATGAGTTTGCTTGATGTAACACCGCTTATTGAGCAGATGCTGCTCATTTCCGACAACATAAGTGACCTTAATTTCTCGACCGGCCAAAAACCGCAAGTAGAAATTAGCGGAAGTCTTTTTTCCGCATCGCCACTTGGGTTAGGTAAAATGACAGCATTTCAAACCGAGATGATCGCGATGTCGCTTTTACGTGACAATCCTGAGGCATCTGCCCAACTTGCGAAATTCGGTACTGCGGATCTTAGCTATAGCTTACCCGGTAGATGCAGATTCCGTGTAAATATTTTCCAGCAACGGGGTTCGTATTCAGCAGTAATGCGTCTTATCCCCCATGAGATCCCGAGTTTTGAGTCTCTAAACGTTCCCGAGCAGCTCAGCGATATTAGCGATATGCGTAACGGGCTGGTACTCGTAACGGGTCCAACCGGATCTGGTAAAAGTTCTACCCTAGCGGCGGTCATAGACAAGATCAACTCACTAAAGAGCTACCATATCGTAACGATTGAAGACCCGATCGAATTTCTTCACACCCACAAAAAATCTACAATTAATCAACGGGAAGTAGGTTCGGACACGAAAACCTTTGCGTCTGCCTTGCGCGCCGCCTTGCGGCAAGCCCCGAAAGTAATTTTGGTTGGTGAGATGCGTGACCTTGAAACTACTGAGATCGCCCTTGAGGCTGCAGAAACAGGCCACTTAGTTTTGTCGACACTTCACACTATTGACGCTTCAAAGACGGTCGACCGGATAATTGGGTTGTATCCTAAAAACGAGGAAAAGGTCATTAGAAACCGGCTCGCGCAGACTTTTCGCTATATCGTGTCTCAACGACTCATTCCGAAAGCAGACGGATCGGGACGTGTTCCTGCCGTTGAAATACTAAAAGCCAATCCGCGTACCCGCGAATATATTGAAAATGGGGAAAGCGAAGGAAAGACCTTGCTTGATGCGATGCGGGACGGTTCTATCGAGGGTATGCAGGATTTCGATACTGTTATCCGCGAGATGATCGCAAAAGAAACAGTAACACTCGAAGACGGATTGTCATACGCAACAAATCAAAACAATTTGATGCTGCAGCTTAAGGGTCTTGCTTCAACCGAAGATTACGTAAACGATCAAAACAACTCGCAACAGCAGAAGGCGTCGGAAACTCCAAAGACTCCGTTGCCAGTGTCGCCGCCAAGCAATAATCAACCGGCTTCAGTTTTAGATATGCTTGAATAAGCAAACGAACAAAAAAAATATGATTATTAGATGTGACAATTGTTCGGTTTCATTACAGCTTGATGAATCGAAAATACCGGGAAAGACCTTTACGGTTAAATGTCCGCGCTGCCAGAATTTGATTCAGGTTAGGGTCGGGGAAAACGAAAAGGGATCTTCAACCGTTAGCCAGCTGAAATCGAGCTCACCGGCTCCTGCGGTTGAGGATGGCTCGCAGGATTTTACGAGAAAAGAATCCGAGGTGCAGATCAATGGCGCGCTGCGAACTCTTCTTGCGGCTCTTCAAACCGAAGGCAAATCATTAGAGATGACAGATGAGACCGCGGTCAAACCGCGAAGAGTTTTGATATGCCTGGGTTCTAAACGCGAAATTGTTGCGAAAACCTTGGTAAGCGCGGGTTATAAAGTCTACGTTGCTCAAACGCCAGCTCAGGCAAATGAGCGTTTGCGCGAAGGTAAAACCGAAGTTCTTCTATTTTCTCCGGATTTCGCAGCCGATTTTGGCGGCTCGGCAATACTTCAACAAAAGCTCAACAGTATGCCCGCAGCCGATCGAAGGCGCCTTTTCCTGGCATCGATCGAAGTCGGCGGAACTACCATGAATGCGCACGAAGCGTTTCTTCGAAATCTAAATTTGATTGTGAATGCAGATGATGTTGAGCAGCTTCCGCTGATACTAAGCCGCGCTCTCGATGATTTTAACGATCTCTATATGTACTACAATCGCGCTGCCGGTGCCGAAGCTATCTAACAAAGATTTATTGAATACTTGGTGAGGAGTCTGAAGAATTTTTCGACTCCTCATCTTTTTTATTTGGTCGGAAAAGACATATCTAAATAGCTAACTCGGCAATACGATTTGTCAGCGAGCGGAAAATATCCCGGCCATCGTTTGATCCGAGAAGCTCTTCACACGCTCGCTCGGGATGCGGCATCATTCCTAAAACGTTTCGGTTCCGATTGCAAACACCGGCGATGTTAAAACGCGAACCATTTGGGTTTGAAGTTTCGCTTGCTTCGCCACTTTTGTCGCAGTATCGAAAAACAATTTGACCGTTTTCTTCCATCTCGTCGAATGTCGAATCATCACAAACATAATTTCCTTCCGCGTGAGCGATAGGAATCGACAAGACTTTTCCATTTTCGAGTTCGTTGGTAAACGGAGTGTTCTTGTTTTCGATCGTTATGTTTATATGTTTGCAGATAAAATTCAGCCCTGAATTTCGCATGAGAGCTCCCGGCAAAAGGCCGCTTTCGCACAAGATCTGAAAACCGTTGCAAATACCCAGGACGAATTTTCCCTCTTCTGCAAATTTCTTAACCGCTTTCATAACCGGTGAAAATCGTGCTAAGGCACCAGCACGAAGATAATCTCCGTAAGAAAACCCGCCGGGCACGATTACGGCGTCAAAGCCGCTCAGATCAGTCTCTTTATGCCAGATAAAGTCGACGGGCTGCCCGACGTGCTTGGAAATCACGTGGTAAGCATCATGGTCGCAGTTTGAACCGGGGAAAACTATTACTCCAAATCTCATAATCTAATTTTTGTGTTACTTTGAGGATTTCAGGAGATCCTGACCACCAAAAATCTATATTTCCTGAGAAAAAATCTCTGCCAAGAGCAAATTATTGAAAGAGTTTTACCTCGTAATCTTCAATTACGGGATTTGCAAGAATGTCTTTTGCGATCTTTTCAACCGTTTTCTGAGCTTCAGTTTCTGAAAGAGAAGAATCAAGCGCGATCTCAAAAAATTTGCCTTGCCTGATGTCGCCAATGTTCTCAATGCCCAATAATTCAGTAGTGTGATGGATGGCTTTGCCCTGCGGATCAAGCACACTTGGTTTTAAAGTTACATACACTTTCGCTTTCATTCAATTTCCTCCAAGTATTACCGAAATAAATTTTAGATTCTTACGCAATTTCTTGTTTTAAGCAACGTCTTTATGATAAATTCACGGTAATTGTATATTAAATCAGCTTTTGTATTAATGATTATTTAAAATTAAGGAGATTCACGAAAATTATGGAAAACGAAAAATCTGCCCTTGGACTCGATGGAAACATCACGGCTTTGATCGGATATATTATCTGGATCGTTGCACTAGTGCTTGTCTTTATTGAGAAGGACAATAAATTTGTTAGATTCCACGCATTCCAATCGGTATTTTACGGCTTGGGCCTCGTTGTCGTATTTATTGGCTTATCGATTCTTACCGGAATACTTTCAATGGTATCAGGAACCTTAGCGGGATTGTTTTCCCTTGTATTTCTTCTTGTATGGTTAGGCGCGATCGGCGGATTAATTTATCTTTGTATCAAAAGTTTCCAGGGTCAATGGGCAAAACTTCCAATAATTGGAAATATTGCCGAAAACATGGCCAATAAATAGTCCTAATCAAAAACCCTTGCGAAAACTTTTTCGATATTTCGCAAATAATGTTTAAGATCAAAAACGCGGGCAATTTCTTCTTTCGAAAGATTCGAAGAAATGTCCGCGTCGTCCATTACAAGCTGATTATAATCTCCGCCTTCGTCCCAAACCTTCATCGCATTCCGCTGCGTCCACGAATAAGCTTCTTCACGGGAAATTCCCTTCTGGGTCAATGCAAGCATTAATTGCCCGCTAAAAATCAAACCGCGAGTCGCATTGAGATTCTCGAGCATGTTTTCCGGATAAACAACCAAACCATCTAGAAGACTCGCAGTCTTTGCTAAAAGATAATCGAGGGTAACTGAGGAATCGGGTAAAACAACGCGCTCGGCAGATGAATGCGAAATATCACGCTCGTGCCAAAGCGCAACATTCTCAAGCCCAACGATCGAATTTGCGCGAACCGTTCGCGCCAATCCGCAGATCTTTTCCGACAAGATCGGATTTCTTTTATGCGGCATCGCTGAAGACCCTTTTTGTCCGACCTTAAATTTCTCCTGTGCTTCCCGGACTTCGGTTCGCTGCCAGTGTCTTACCTGGAGTGCCATCTTTTCGAGACTTGATGCAATAATTCCGAGCGTGCACAAATATTCGGCGTATCGATCTCTTTGAATTACCTGTGTCGAAATTGCTGCCGCTTTCAAGCCGAGTCTTTCGCAAACTCTCTCTTCAACATCCGGATTCAAATGCGCAAACGCACCAACTGCGCCCGAGATTTTTCCGACCGCAATTTGTTCTTTTGCTCGCTCCAGGCGCTCACGATTTCGCTGCATTTCCGCATACCAGAGCGCGAATGTCATTCCAAAAGCCGTCGGCTCAGCGTGAATTCCATGAGTTCTTCCGATCTGCGGAGTATCCTTGAATTCATACGCTCGTCGCTTTAGAACTTCCAGAAGGGCGCCGGTTTTTGAGAGCAAAAGATCGCAGGATTCTTTCAAAAGAAGTGCATTTGCAGTATCGACAACGTCAGACGACGTCAGACCATAGTGAACAAAACGCGCAGATTCGCCGATGTTCTCCGCGAGGTTTGTGGTAAAAGCAATTACATCGTGATCGGTAACCTTTTCGATCTCATTTATCCGTTCGACAGTAAATGACGCTTTGGATCTTATCTCTTCCACCGCAGCAGCCGGAATCGTTCCATCTTCGCCGTGAACTTCGCAAACGGCGACCTCGACATCGAGCCATTTCTGAAATTTGTTATGGAGCTGCCAAACCGCGCCCATTTCGGGCAATGTATATCGTTCGATCATTCTTAAAATTCGTCTCTAAGCCTTTTGAAAAATAAACTTCTCACTATTCCTTATCTGTCTGTAAACTGACATCTGAATCGCCAAGAATATCTTCAATGTAAAGCATCTTTACGAGAACAATGAAAACCGCCAGAAGAGGTGTCGCTAAGACCAATCCCAAACCTCCAACCAACACCCCCAGAAAAATCTGAAAAAATATCGTCAAAACCGGCGGCAGCGAAACAGTTTCCCGCTCGATCATCGGTGTAATCAAATAACTTTCCACCATTTGTATGCAAATATACAAGATCAAAACATATAATGCTTTTACAGGACTTTCAACTAATGCAAACAAAACGGCCGGAATAACCGCAATAATAGGACCAAAGTTTGGAATAAATGCAAGAAGTGCTGCGAAAATTCCTAACGATAAAGCCAGCGGAACACCAATAATACTCAATCCCGCCGTAGTTAAAACCCCGATTATCAACATTGAGAAAAACTTACCGACAAGCCACCAGCGAAGTGTTTCGCCGATTTCACCGATAACTGCTTTCATTCGCGCCCGTCTCGGGATCGGGAACAGTTTTATTAACCCATTGATATATGTTTGGGGTTCACTCGCCAGATAAATTGATAAAAGAATTAATACGAGTACGTTTGCGACGACACCAAAAGTCGTAGAAAAAATTCCTCCGACGCCCCTTAAGTATTCACTCGAAACAAAACTCTCGAAAATTTCTTCCCAGGCAGGAATTTGTTCGATGATCAGTTTTCCCCAAGTAAATTCCGAAGTTCTCTGACTGAATGTTTTTATTGCAGCCGGAAGGAATTCGTGAAACGCCGCTAATTGCTCTGCGATTTTTGGCGCGAGAAACCAGATTCCCATACCGAAAACAAACAAAAGGAGTATGCAAACTAGTACTACTGCCAATCCTTCGGGAAGTTTTGTATAGCGGCTAACCGAATTCCCTAAACCACGAAAAAATACCGCTAACAGAATTGCTGCAAATAGCAGGAAAATAACGTCGACCGCTAAATAGCAAAGCAACACCGTTAACACCGCTAAGATTGCTGTGCCAATCCCTATGAGAGCCTTTTTGCTAAATTTCGATGGTGTTTTATTTACTGAGGACATTTGATCGAACCAATTGATCGTCGGAATTGATCTAAATAATTTTCTTATCGATCAATAACTCCGCATTTAATACGGTCGCACCTGCAGCTCCGCGCAATGTATTATGGCTGAGCGAAACAAATCTGTAATCAAAGACATTGTCAGGAAAAAGCCGTCCAACCGTTATGGACATTCCGTTATCGCGGTCACGATCAAGACGCGGCTGTGGATGGGTCGGCTCGTCTGATACGTAGATAAATTGCTTGGGTGAAGAATATAACGTAAGCGACGGAAAACTCGTCATAGCTTCTGCGATTTCTTCGAGTTGTGCCTTTTTCTTGAGGTTTACTCTAATGGAAGCAGTGTGCCCGTCGATGACGTTTACACGAAAACACTGTGCCGAGACAACAAAATCGGCTTTTACAATCGATTCGCCCACGATCTTACCCAATATCTTTTGGGATTCAGTTTCAGCTTTCGGCTCTTCACCGGCTATATAAGGTAAGACATTATCGACAATATCAAGACTCGCTACACCGGGAAATCCTGCGCCTGAAACTGCCTGAAGCGTCGTGACGATAACCGATTCGACGCCAAATTTTCGATCGATCGCAGCAAGCGGCGGAGCAAAGCTAACCACGGCGCAATTCGGATTCGTTATAATAAATCCTTTATCAAACCCGCGCTTCTGCTGTTGAACCTCAATGAGCGAAAGGTGATCGGCGTTGATTTCCGGAATTATAAGAGGAATATCCTCTTCCATTCGAAGTGCCGACGAATTGCTGATCACGGGATAACCCACGCGTGCAAACTCCTGCTCGGTTTCCCGTGCTATCGTTCCGGGAAGACTTGAAAAAACCAGGTCGCAGTCCAGATTCGGCTCGATCGCTTTAACCTCAATTTCCTTTACGTTTTCTGGCATCGGTGTCGGAAGTTTCCAAGCGCATGCATCACGGTACATTTTTCCCGCCGATCTTTCCGAGGCCGCCAATGCGGTAATTTCAAACTGTGGATGGTTTTCGAGCAGTTGACAAAACCTTTGTCCCACAGTCCCGGTCGCACCCAATATTCCTACACGATATTTTTCCATAGAATTAATTATTTAACGCGTCCTTCATTCGCTTCACGCCTTCCCGAATCTTTTCCTCGCTAGCACAAAATGAAATTCGCAAAAACCCTTTTGCTTCATCACCAAATCCCGAGCCATTTACGGTGATCACACGGTTTTGCAAAAATTTATTTACGAGATCCATTTCATCACCAAGTCCCGAAATATCCAGCATCGAATAGAAAGCCCCTTCAGGCGAAACGGCTTTTAATCCAAGTTCTTCTTCAATCAGCTTCACAAGCAAATTACGACGGTTTTTATAGATCTCTCTGGCTTCCGCTTCGGCTTTTTTTCCTTCCTCTGTCCAATAAGCAAGCGCGGCTCGCTGTGTTATCGTCGAAGCGCAGACGGTGTTGTAGCCGTGAACGACAAGAGCTTTCTTGATAATTTCCGGCATTCCCAAAAGCCAACCCATACGCCAGCCGGTCATCGACATATTTTTTGACAAGCCGCCGACGACCAGCGTCCTTTCATAATACTCGGAGATCGAAGCCGGTCGTTGATCCGTAAAATAAAGCTCGCGATAGATCTCATCGGAAACGGCGTAGATTCCGGTTCCTTCTAATATGCGTGCGATATCTTTCAAGTCTTCACGCGATAAACTTCTCCCCGTTGGGTTTGACGGGCTTAAAATAATTGCTGCGCGGGTTTTTTCCGTGATCTGCTTTTCAAATTCCGCCGCATCAAATCCGAACCCCTTTTCCTTCGGCAAACGATATAAAACAGTCTTCGCGTCCGCGAGTTTGTTTATAGCAGGATAGGCCGGAAAAGCAGGATTCGGAACCAAAACCTCGTCGCCTGCTTCACATAGCGTCATCAACGCACAAAACAAAGCCTCATTCGAACCGACAGTTACAATGGCATCATCTTTTGTTAAATTCAGATGCTCATATTCCCCGACGATTTTTTCACGCAATTCCGGTAAACCGGCGTGCGATGTATAACCAAGCGGTTCTTCATCGATCACGCGTTTTGCTTCATTTCGAATACACTCCGGAGTCAGCAGATCCGGCTGTCCCAAACCAAAATTAATACTCCCCGGCAAAGCACGGTCGAAAATCTGCCGTATGTTTGATTTCTGCATACCCTGCAGACGTTTCGGCACTCTAAACTCTTCATTTTGCTGCGTCGCTATTGTCATAAAACATTACTTCAAAAATAGAAACAGGACTTACAGGATACCTTATTTCGAAATCCTGTTCATCCTGTCTATTCCCGTAAATTTATCTTAAGTAGTCTTCAAGCTGGGTCGAAGCATCGGTCTTTTCATCGCGGTATTTCACAATGATCGGGGCATAAAGCGAAAGACCGTTTTCATTACCGAATCCCGCGGTGATCTGACGCGAGCCCTGCACGACAACTGCCCCCGCCGGAATCTCCAGTGGGTTTTCGCCGTCACTTTTGATGATGGCTTTATTCGGCAGATCAAAAACGGGAGTCGAACGCGTTAATATCACTCCGGAAGCCAAAACAGCCCTTTCACGAACGATTGTTCCTTCATAAACTCCGGTATTTCCGCCCACAAGAACATCGTCTTCGATGACAACCGGCATCGCCCCGATTGGTTCTAAAACCCCACCTATCTGCGCGGCGGCCGAAAGATGAACGCGTTTGCCAATTTGGGCGCAGCTTCCAACAAGCGCATGGGAATCAACCATCGTTCCTTCATCTACGTAAGCTCCAACGTTAATATACATCGGCGGCATACAAACGACGCTTCGTGCAACATAGCTTCCGTCACGGATCGTCGAGCCGCCCGGCACAATGCGGACCCCATCTTCCAATGTCATCGGATGAAGCGGATAAGTTTCCTTATCAAAAAATCTAAAGCTCTCCCCTTCCTTAGACATTTCGACCATTTTACCCATTTTAAAACCAAGCAAAATCCCTTGCTTTACCCAGGTATTTGTATTCCATTTTCCCGTCGAATCTTTTTCCGCTGCACGAATCTCCCCGCGCCGTAAAGCTTCTTTGAACCTCTCGAAAACACTTCGGTCATCGGACGTGAATTCTGTTTTGTTGAACAGGCTTTCGATTTTTTCTCGTATGCTCATATAATTTTCTTTTGCGGCTAATGCAGGTAGATCAACTTGCATGGTTCTGGCCTTGATTAAATTTCTATTCTTGTCGCTGAAAGCGACAGATTTAATAACGTCGGGAGAATCCCGACGAAAATGCAATAATCAACGCCGTCCCTGGGGACGAATATCAATCCCAAACATAACGCTCATCATATTCCATCTTATATTTTTCCCAAAATCGCCTTCAATTTCTTCCTAGAGGCACGTGTAACCGGGACCAAAGGCAATCTCAAGTTGTCCTCAAGCAATCCCATTTCTTTCATAACAAACTTGCATGGCGCGGGGTTTGCTTCAATAAAATTTGCTTCCATTAGCGCAAGTATCTGGTTATGAATTCGGCGAGCTTTTGTGTAGGCGCCGTTCAGCGCCGCTTCGACCATTAAGGAGGTTTCTTTCGGAATTTCATTTGCGCAAACTGAAACTAATCCGTCTGCGCCAACGGAGATCAGAGGGAGGGTTATCGCATCGTCACCCGAGAAAACTCGAAAATTTTTCGGACGTTTTTGAATGATTTTCATTATCTGAGAAAAATCACCGGACGCCTCTTTCGTCGCGACTACGTTTGGACAAGCTTCAGCAATTTTCAACTGTGTGTCGGCGCTAATATTAGAAGCGGTTCTGCCGGGTACGTTATAAAGCATTATCGGAAATTTCTTGACCGATGAAGCTATTTCTTTAAAGTGTGCAAAATATCCTTCTTGCGTCGGTTTGTTGTAGTAAGGCCCAACAACAAGCGCAGCATCTGCCCCGATTCTTCTTGCTTCTCGAGTGAAATCTATTGTCGCAGCGGTGTTATTGCTTCCTGTTCCTGCAATTACTTTTGCCTGTGTTCCTTTGGCAACTTCCACCGTCATTTTTATAACATGAAGCCGTTCATCAGCAGACATCGTCACGCTCTCGCCCGTTGTTCCGCACGGAACGAGTATTTTTACCGCATTGTTTATTTGCCGTTCGACGAGCGACTTGAAACATTCGTCATCAATCGAACCGTCCTTCTTAAACGGCGTAACAAGCGCGGTCGCGCAGCCATTTAGCCAATCTAATCTCATTGTCATAAAAGAAACCTCAAACGATCAAAGCCTCATTGTAACGAAATCTAGAAAATTTTGAATCTCATAAATCGTTTATCCGAATCTCAAATACCATTCATCCGAAATATCGACCATTCGTCGGAAAGCGCGAACGTTTGGCGAGCAAAACGCGTTAGTATCTCCAGAACATACTTAAAGGAGCGATCATATTATGCAATGGACAAGACGTGAATTTTCAAAAGTGCTTTTTGGTGCGGCTGCAATTGGGTTGGTTGATTTAGACATTTTCGGTCAAATTTCAAACGACACTGAACGATCCATGAGGCGACTTGCCACACGTACGGCAAGCGGCGAAGGAACCTGGACAAACCTAAAGATCGAAGGAAAAGTTCCCAAAGGTTTAAACGGCTCGCTATTTCGAACAGCACCGGGACAATCCGAAAGTTTCGGAATCAAATTAAAACATCTTTTCGATGGCGATGCTTATTTGTCTGGTTGGCATTTTAAGGATGGCAAAGTTTCGCTTCAGGGACGTTTTGTACCGACACCGGGGCGTTTGACGGAAATTGAAACGGGAAAAATGCTCTACGGCGGATACGGCACAGCCGCACCCGATCCGCAACAGGGTAGTAAGAATCAGCCAAGCGTAAATGTCATCGAATGGCACGGAAAACTGCTTGGGCTTTCGGAAGGCGGTCTGCCGACGATCATCAATCCAAAGACATTTGATTTTGAAGGTTATGAAGATTTTGGCGGAGTTGTTCCGGGTTATCTGACCTTTACCGCTCATCCGCGATTTGATCCCGTTTCGGGCGATATGTTTGCATTCGGGTTTGAAAAACGTCCGCCCGGAACGATGCACATTATTCAGGTCAACAATAAAACGGGCAATGCCGAGACACTCTACAAAATGCCGCAGAGAGGCTTTAATATGGTTCACGATGCGATGCTCACAGAAAACTATTTCGTCATCCTGATCTTGCCGACCTTTTACGATATGCAAGCTGTGATGAAAGGCAAAACAATGGGCGAATCTCTCAAATACGCTGAAGATCAACCTTCGATGCTTTATGCTTTTCCGAGAGATAATAAGGATGGAAAGGCTGAACCGATTCCCCTCGAATTGCCGCCGCAAATTATCTACCATTACGGCAACGCTTACGAAACCAATCCGAATAGAATTGTTTTTGAAACGATTGCATATAACGACGGCCGTTTTTTTGAACTTCTGCAAAATTGGAGAGAAGATACAATTCCCGAATTCAAACGACCAAAGCTAAGACAAATCACCGTTGATTTGGCAAAAAAACTGGTCGTGAGTTCCACGGATTTAGCTGAAGATGTCGAATTTCCGCGTTATGATATGCGTCTGACAGGCAAAAAGGCACGCTATCTCTATTGTGCCGATAAACTCTACGGCGAAGACGCTTCAATAATTCGAATTGATCTAGAAAAACATTCAACGCAAAAAACAAAAGGTGGAAAAACGCGAACGGTTGCCGAACCCGTTTTTGTTCCAAAAACTAAGGAGCTCAATGAGGATCGCGGATGGATTCTCGCTCAAGGGTACGATGCGGATAAAAACGAGAATTTTTTAGAGATTCTTGATGCGCAAACACTAGATTTCGTAGCACGGATCTGGGCAAACGGCCAGCATTTTCCGCTTGGTTTTCATGGCAACTTCTATCCAGCAGGCTAATTTGCTGTAAAGTATTCTTGTGGAAAAAGCGAGATTCAAAATCGAGGCCTGGCAAATGCTGTTTGCCGGCGTGGCATCTGCATTTGCGGTTGTGTTGCTAAACTCCTTATCGTTTGGACTCTCTGCACGCAGGCTCGTAGATTCGCTGACGCATACATTCTTTATTGCCTCAATGGTTTCGATCGGAATACTCTATGTTGCTCCGAGAATTTACAAGTTTTCGGCATTAAAGAGAATGTCGATTCTAGTTCCGATTATTTTTGTAATGACAATGATCGGTATAATTTTAGCGAGGAATTTTTTAAGTCTTTTCGACGTCAATATTTTTGACAGCTTTAACATAATTCCGGGTCCACGAACGGTAATCTTTTCGCTGCTGATTTCTTACGTTTTCGGTTTGAGCGCATATTTCCTCATCCACTCGCAAAGTAAGCTCCATCAGACAAAAGAACTTCTAAGGCAAAAAGAACTGGATGAAGCCAAAGCAAAATCGTTTGCTGCTGAGGCTCAACTTTCTTCGCTTGAATCAAAAATCCATCCACATTTTCTGTTTAACACTTTGAATTCAATTGCCGCATTGATAAAGGAAGATCCCGATAATGCGGAAAAAATGGTTGAAAAACTTTCGGCACTATTAAGATATTCGCTTGATTTTGAACCAAATAAACTCGTTACATTGGCAGAAGAACTGAAGATCACGAGAGTTTATTTAGAAATCGAATCTACGAGATTTGCAGATAAGTTGGATTACAATTTCGAGATCGAGAAAAATTTGAATGATCAGAGAGTTCCGGCTTTCTCACTCCAGACTCTAGTCGAAAACTCGATCAAGCATGTTGCTGCAAAGCGTTCGGCGAAAACGCAAATCAATGTTTTAGCATATAGTAGCAATGGAAGTTTAATGATCGAAGTCAGCGACAATGGAAGCGGTTTTTCACAAAACGAGATAAAAAACGGACACGGTTTGGATACTTTGCAAAAGCGTCTTAAAAATATTTTTGGCGATGAAACGAGTTTGGATATTGTCCAAGGCGAATCAGGCGGAAAGGTGAACATTAAAATAGGTCAGAGCCCTCTGCGTTAGAGGAAAGTTAAAAGCGGTACTTCCAAATATTTCGAAAAAAATGCTGAAAGCAAAATTAATGCAATAACAGGCTACCGCAAGTTGTTCCAACTATTTATGAAACTCAAGGTTTACTTAATTGATGATGAACCTCTGGCATTGAAGCGGCTTTCCCGTTTGCTGATCGAAACCGAGAAGGTTGAAATAATCGGGCAAACAAGTGAACCGCTTGAAGCATTAAAGATGATCCCGACCCTAAACCTCGACGCGATTTTTCTGGATATTGAAATGCCTGAATTAACAGGTTTCGAGCTTCTTAAAAAGCTCAAAGATTACCCGCCTGTAATTTTCACGACTGCCTTTGATGAGTTTGCCTTAAAGGCATTCGATGTCTATTCCGTAGATTATCTGCTCAAGCCAATTGAATCCAAAAGACTCGAAATCGCGCTAAAAAAATTGGCAATACTTGCTTCAAAAGCTAATTCAACAAGCAACATCGAAAGACTCCTTGAAAATATCGCCCAAGATCAAACGGAAAAATCGAGCAAACCAATCGAAAGAATTGCCTCTCGCATCGGAGGAAAAGTGCAGATTTTAGACATTTCGGAAATTACACATTTTTTTGCCGAAGATAAATTAACATTTGCAAAAACCAGTTATGAAAAGAGTTTTCCGCTTGATGATTCGCTTAACACGCTTGAAGAAAAACTGGACAAACAAAGCTTTTTAAGGGTTCACCGTAGTGCGATCGTAAATATAGATTTTATTGAAGAAGTTCATGGATGGTTTTCGGGTAAGGTTTTGATCCGTTTAAAAGACAAAAGGAGTACCGAGATTGTTGTTGCAAGGAATCGTGTGAAAGTCTTAAAAGAAGTATTGGGAATGTGAATTATGCCATCGCTTTCTCAACCCGGTTATAAACGGTATCCCTTTCCACAGCCTCAAAGCCTGCGTTTTCGATCAATTGAATTATTTCTTCTTTCGTCATTTTGACATCACCTTCGTCGGCATAAGCGTGGGTCAATTCGCCGCCGTCGGTGATCGTGCCGTCGAGGTCGTTGGCTCCGAAATGAAGTGCAGTTTGCGCAACGTCTTTGCCGAGCATTACCCAATAGGCTTTGATGTGATCGAAATTATCGAGCATCAAACGCGAGACGGCGATCGTTTTCAGATTATCGATCGCGTCAGGTCCGGGAAGATTTGAAAGCGCTGTTCCGGGAGGGTAAAAGGCGAGAGGGATAAAGCATTGGAAACCCCCTGTTTCATCCTGCTGTTCGCGGAGCTTGATGAAATGGTCGATACGGTCTTCAATAGTTTCAATGTGTCCGTAAAGCATCGTTGCATTTGTTTTAAGCCCGTGTTTGTGGACTTTACCCGCAAGCTCAAGCCAGCGAGGTCCATCGCATTTATGGTCACAGATGCGCGAACGAGTTGGCTCGGCGAATATCTCGGCTCCGCCGCCGGGACACGAATCCATTCCCGCTTCGGCAAGCTGCGCGATAACTTCCTCATCCGACATTTTGTAAAATCTTGCCATAAAATCGAGCTCGACCATTGTCAGAGCCTTTAAATGAAGTCGCGGAAACTCCTGTTTTAAGGATGAAAACAGATCAGTGTAGTATTCAAACGGTAATTTCGAGTTCAAACCGCCAACAATGTGCAATTCGGTCGCACCTTCATTAACAGCCGTGCGTGCGATCTCAATGCCTTCATCGATCGAATGCGTATAAGCATCATCCTGTCGGGCGCGTCTGTAAAACCCGCAGAATTTACAATCCGCCACGCAAATATTTGTGTGATTAAAATGCCGGTTGACGTTGTAATAAGTGGTCTTCCCATGTCGGTCACGCCGGACCGAATCGGCGAGCTTGCCAAGTCCGTTTAAATCGTCCGTGGCAAACAAAGCCATCCCTTCATCGAAGGTCAAACGCTTATCTGCTTCGACCTTTTCGGCTATTTTGTTAATGTTCTTATCAAAGGAAAATTGCATAGTTTGTTAAATATTTTGAAAAACGATACTCGTTTCTGCACGTTCTTCATCAGTAGATCGAGCTATAGCGAGAAACGTAATTTACTAATATCTCTAGGGTAATTAGGCGTACTCACTACCGTTAGCTATACCGATTATGTCGCTAATTTTTTATCAAATTAAAACCGCTCAAGTTTACTTTAGATACTTATTTGTTTAAATCTTCCTTAAAACTACTCGGTGGATATAGATCCAACGAAAGTGATAAACCCAAATACTCGAAACTTGACGTTAATTAGAACTGCTCAATAATGTTTCATATCAATACATCGCACGAAGCGAGAAATGTAACTTACTCAATCGTTCGATGAATCGTACCGAATAACACTGTATTTACTAGTAGCAGCACTTAAGTCAAACTCATGCGGCTGTAACTTCGATATAATCACTTTTTGATAAAGGCTTAGGAGTTTCGACACCGGAATCCTGCAGGTCTTCAAGATGGAATTCGATCGCTTCCTGGATCAACTTCTTAACTTCTTCTTCCGTTTCAGCAACTGCCACACAGCCAGGTAAATCCGGAACATATGCTCCGAAACTTTTTTCGCCTTCTTCGATCACAACCATATATCGCATAACTCTGTTAGCTCCTTCAATCTTTCAGTCCCGCCTGTTTCAAAACACTATTTAAAGTGCCTTTAGGAACGTCAACTCTTGCTTTTCCTGCAACAGTTACTGTTCCTCTCTTCACCGAATGATGGAACTGTCTATGGCTCCCCTTGGTTCTTACTAAAAACCAGCCATCTTTCTCAATCATTTTTATGAGGTCACGAACTTTCATAAGGTTGGGTATTCAATGAAAACTGCATGATTCTATGCTACGATTTTATCAAAATTATATTTGAAAGTCGTTTTGGATATATTCTTTATCTGCTTTGCGTCAAACTCTGCGACCTCTGCGGTAAATTCTCTTCGACCCCGAAGAACGCAAAGTTCACAGAGTGAAGAAACAAGATTATGAAGTTTGGAAGTGTTGAAATGCCTAATGAAATCGCTCGCACGATTTCTGCCGACCAGAAAAACACGGAGGTTTTGTAGGAAAGCTAAAGATGTGCGGAAGATTTGTATTAGACGATCCATCCCTTGTCGGAGAAGAATTTAGAATTGAACCGACCGGTCTCCCGTGGAAACCAAACTATAATGTTGCGCCAACTCATCAGGTGATGGTGATTCATGAGATCGACGGCAAACGAAAAGCCACCGCAATGCAATGGCAACTGATACCGCACTGGTCAAAAACCAAGAAACTAAAATATCCGACGATCAACGCACGATGCGAGGGAATTGCCGAGAAACCGACTTGGCGCGAACCCTTTAAGCGTTCGCGGTGTATTGTTGTAAACAGTGGATTTATCGAATGGAAAAAGCTTCCCGATGGAAAACAACCCTATCTTGTTTATTTGAAAGACAAAAAAATCGCTGGATTTGCCGGAGTTTTTGATACCTGGCTGGATAAGGAAACGGGTGAGACGATTGAGAGCTGCGCCATTATTACAACACCCGCCAACGATCTTATCTCGCCGATTCACGATCGGATGCCTGTCTATCTCCATGAGGAGGAATATGACGAATGGCTGGATCCGGAAAATAAAAATACGGATGAACTTCAAAACCTTTTAGTACCCTATCCGTCCGCCGCGATGATGTTTCACAGGATATCTCCCGAGATCGGAAGCTATAAGAACAATTCACCCGATTTTCTAAGATCGATTGATTAATAGAGAAGGTAACTTATGAAATTTGGAGTCGTTGAAAACCCGGAAGAAATCGACTTTACACTTCCTGCGGACCACCAAGGAACCAAAGCGGCACTTGCGAAAGCGAAATCTAAAGAATTTAAGGCTTTTGTCGGATGCTCGAAGTGGAACAAGAAAGACCTCAAAGGATTCTATCCCCGCGGAATCAAAAACGAACTGGAGTATTATTCGAAGCAATTCAATAGCATTGAGCTAAACGCACTCGCATATGGGCGAAAGCCTCCTGAAGTAGTACAGGGATGGTATGAATCAACATCGCCCGATTTTAGATTCTTCTCGAAATTCTCGCAGGCAATTACCCACTATCGCCGCCTCAAAGACATCGACGAATATCTGGAAAATTTTGTTCATAGCGTGTCGAACCTGAAGGAGAAGCTTGGTGGCTTATTTTTACAACTCCATCCAAATTTTGCACCAAAGGATTTTGATCGCGTGATCGCTTTTGCAGAAAACTGGAAATACGACATACCGCTAGCGATCGAATTCAGGCATATCGATTGGTACAACGATCCGGTGATTGCCGGGGAAGTTTGGAAGCTTTTTGATGAAAACGGCATAACGAGCGTTTTGGTCGACACGGCAGGAAGACGCGATCTGATGCACATGCGCCTTAGCACCCCGACGGCCTTTGTAAGATATGTCGGTACCAATCATAAAACGGATTATGCCCGCCTTGATGATTGGGTTGAGAGGATTGCAACCTGGAAAAAACTTGGCCTTAAGGAACTCAATTTTTTCGTTCACCAGAATATCGAGAAAGAGTCTCCGTTGCTGTCGGCATATTTTATTGAGAATCTAAATGGGAAAATAGGAACGGATTTGAAGATTCCTGAAACTTTGAAATAGGCGTGTTTTGATCTGTTTAAGGCTATAAATTTTAGCAGTCGTAACCGGTAGATAAATCGAATAAAAGGTGACGCTTGAAAGAAAAAGGAATATCTTAGCTCCCGAAATTCTTAATAAGGACAGTATGCGGAAAATCATTTTCTTAACTTTGGTCGTTTCCTTGTTTTTAGCATCGGCCTGCACTTCTTCTAAGGTCGCGCCCGTTTTTACACTCGGAATTAAGGTAAAAAATCCTCGTTCGGGAAAAATTCTCCTTACTCAAGAAGAAGACATAAGCCGCAAAAAAACCAAATTTATTGATGAGATTAATTTGGATGCGAATGGCAATTTTAAGCAAGGATTCGATCTTCAGCCTCACATTTATACGCTCGATTTTTACGGTGAGAAAAAGATGTCGTTGGCGATAGATAAAGGTCAGAATGTCTTAGTTGAAGCCGATGGAGAGGATCTTGAAAACATCAAAATATCGGGATCGGAAGACACAGCAAAACTCCAGTCATATGAAAAATTCAGAAAGGAATCGCTCGACCGGCTTGTCATTTCCGTTAGAGAAAAGCTCAAGGCATCGGGCGATACGAATAACGCGGATGCCGAAGCGGACGGGCTCGCTGAAGTCGTAAACTACGAAAAACACAAAACCGAATTGAACGAGTTTGTGAAAGAAAATTTGGGAGATTCGATCGCACTTTACCCAACTTCTTTGCGTTGGGACGGCGATGACAATTTGCCGCTTTTTGAGACTTTGGTCAGCAGTTTTAAAAAAAAGCACGGTGATATTCAAATCACTAAAAGGCTCGACGAAAAAATCGCGCTCCTTAAGGCGACGAGCGTCGGCGGCAACGCTTCTGCGATCGAAATGCCGGATAAGGATGGAAATCCAATCAAGCTCGAATCCGCAAAAGCTAAATATACATTGATAGATTTTTGGGCAAGTTGGTGCGGACCGTGCCGACGCGAAAGCAAGAAAATCGCGAATCTTTATGAGAAATATGATGCGGGTGATTTTGCGATATACAGCATCTCTTTAGACGACGACCGCGAGAAATGGTTGGAAGCCGCCGAAAAAGACGGACGCATTTGGACTAGTGTTTCGACGCTGAAGGGATTGGAAACCACTGCTGCGTTTGACTACGCGGTAACCGCGATCCCGGCAAAATTCTTGATAGATACTGAAGGAAAGATCGTTGCGAAAAATCTCCATGGAACCGCGCTTGAAGAAAAGTTAAAAGAACTCCTCTCCCGTTGATGCAGAAAAAATTTTGTTCGCTTTTGATTTAGTATATACTCATCATCAATTTGCTAGTTAAAATGGAGGAGGTCAAATATATGGTCAACCTTACAATTTCTGAGCGTTATGGGGACGACACCGTCATTCTTGACCTCAAAGGCAACCTGATTTTTGGAGAAGAGGTCGGACAGCTTCGAAGAAAAATTCGAGACCTTCTGCACGAAGGTAAAACCAGAATTACGTTAAACCTTGAAGAACTGGAATACCTCGATTCGAGCGGTATTGGCGAACTCATTTCGACGCTGACTGCGATCAGGCGAGAAAAGGACGGGAAGCTAAAGCTTCTAAACATTAAGCAAAAGGCTCGAACCCTACTCAAAATTTCGAAACTATTGGAAATATTTGACATCGAAACTGCAGAAAAATTTCACGCCTAAAATTTCTTGAGTCACTCCTACTTTTTTCCCAACAGCGTTTCTATCCGATCGATCGTTTCCTCAAAAGCCGCCGGATTTTTTAACGGTTTGCAATTGATCGCATGATCGTCGATATATGCATAAGCAAGCGGTTTTCCTACTCCGTCAAAAACATCCGAGTATTTAAAATCGTTTTCATCAAGCCATTCACCAATAAGATTTTTTAGACGATAAACGTCATCATCGCTTTCTATTCGCTCGTTGCTGAAACGCGCCGTATAAATTATCACATCGAAATATTCGCCGAGTTTATCGACAAATTCTTTTGCACCTGGAATCGGTTCGCCAAAATTGTCTACTCCCTTAAAGCCATCGTATTTTGCGATCACTCCATCAAAATCGACGCAGATAGTTTTCCTGCGGTCAGGCTCTTGTTTTTTGCGCACTTTTCTCGCGTTTACCTTCTTTGCCTTTGGAAGCGGCATCGGACGAACCGTCATTAAGTATTCGATCGCGTTTACACCTTCAAGCCATGCGCCTTCGCCTTCTTCGTCAGTCCAAACGCGCGAAAAATGCGGAAACGTGTGATGCCGACCGGGCAGTCGGAGCCACTTACCCAAACCATCCAGCTTTGGAGAGCTTGGAAAATACTCGGGTTTTCGCGCTAAACCAAGTTCCCGATAATCAGCACAGGTTTCGCTGAGAAATTCAAACACTTCCTTCAGCGGATACGGCTCATTTAGCAAAACCCACATATGAAAACTCCCCATTCCGTTTGTGTCGATGATGCACGGATCGAGCATCTGTGCGCGGAGTTTTGCATGCCAATGTTTTAGGGATTCAAAATTGAGATCAGCCAGATACGATGTCTCCTGCTTTTCATGCACATCGACATCTACAGCAAACCAGCGACATGTTTCCTCGGCTGACGTGCAATGAAGACCTATCAGATCATTTGGTTTTTTTCCTTTAAAATGGCGAGTGAGTTTATTGTGTGTGACGTGATCGCCTTTTCCACGAAGATCAACAACCGGAAGTGTCACAGCGCCGATTTTTTGTCCGATCCCATCGGTCTTAAGCGAATATTGTCCCCAGACATCAAAACGATTTACAAGGTGTTTAATTCCCCAAGTTGCAAGGCGCTCGGCGTTTTCTTCCCATTCTTTAGCGATCCATTTTAAATGCGGATCAGTCAAAATTGGATCCTCAATCATCTAATCTCCCAACCTTGCTTGTAAGCTTCCTCAAAGGTTTCTTTGTATTTCGCTTCGGCTTCTTTCTTTGTATTCGCGGGAATAAGGTTATTTGACATAGGCTCTTTTCGCCCGGTGCTGAAATCCGTGTAATAAACGACGTAAGCCGGAAATTCTTCTGTCACCTCTTTATTGGTTTTCCACAAAAGAAGCTTACGGACCATCAATTTATCGCCGAGCGTCTTTGTCATCACCTTCCGTTTTAATAAGTCTGATTGCGGGAGTTCTAGATCCGCTACTTTCTTTCCGATGTCGGGAATATCTACAAATGCAGCTACCTGTTTGACCGATGTTTCGGTTTCATTGACGGATTTATCATCGCGGATCCGTTGAAACTGCGGCGAGATTATACTTACCAGTGGCATTCGTCGTACGGCGGAATAATTTTGCTCATCTTCATTCCATGATAAAACCATGCGATTGATCTCACCGCCGCGGCTGTTTTCGGAGATCATATCGAGGCATTTCATTTCCACGACAATTTCCGGTTTGACCATCTCGTAAGCAAGATGCGATGAATTGACTTCAATATAATCTGACGCGACAACGGATTTCTTAAGTCTTTTGAGTAGCTCGGTTCTATCTTCATCCGAGAATCCGCCGCCGATTTTTGCCATCGTGTGAAAGGTGCCGTCCTTTCTAACCAACCCGACAAAAAGATCATGTAGCATTCCGCGTCTTTCTCCCGGGGAATCGCTAAAGCCCAACACGACGACATCGATGGTGTGGAATGGTTTGATCTTAAACCACCCTGTTTGCTCATTTCTAACTACGATACCTTCCGATCCGCCCTCAGTTACCCATTTTTTGAAGGAGTTTTTGATATCGGTTCGATTATCTGTCGTTTCATATTCGACTACCGCCACAAGGTTGCCGTCTTGAATCAGTTCATTAAGCGAATTTAAAGTTTTAACACTTTCTGTAAACTCCTCTTTATCAAGCTCTAAAATATCGAACAATGAAAACTGCAGCTTGTTCAGGTCTTGCTGCGATTTCGGGTTCCGGATTATCCTCAAAACATCATGAATACGCTCGCGTTTGTCCGTCTTAAGATGAAGCTCGGCTGCGAATACTCCGCTCTTGATCTTGCTGTCTTTCAGGTGTTTTGTGAGTTCGGCAAGTGCGGGTAATCCTGCACGCATCGTTCCGCCCGGGTTTACGGATATCGTTTCTTTCCCATCGTAAAACAGGAGAGAAAATTCACCATCCATTTTTCGCGTAACGGCATAGCCTTCGAGATTTGGAATTTTTTCGTCGATAAATGCAGGCTCCATCGGATACATCAATCCAGAAATTCTGCGTTTATAATCTTGAGCACGCGCATGAAGCGTCAGATCTTCAAGCGCATTCGCCGGGCCGGTAAAATACTGACCCTGTTTCTTATTTAGTTTATTTTTGTCGTAAGTAAGATTCATTTTTGTATTCCGGTTTTTAAACCCGTTTTTATTTTTCAAATACAACCCTGGGAATGGAACCTGCCAACCGAAAAGTAACAAACAATACCGAACGAGGCGAATGAATATGAGGAAGTTTTCGCCGATAAAATTGCTTGTATTCCATAATCGTAAAACAGGCTGCTATCCTGTTTCCACGCCGTAATCAGGATAGGCTGCGGCATATAAAACAGACTAACAGTCTGTTTTACGCTTCATTCGTTTCCGGCACTTTTAGTTCCATATTCGAAAGGTGCAGCAAAAGCAGATAACTTTTATCTTTTATACGTCCTTCCAAAAAACCTCGATATGGTTTTCCTCCGCGGTGAAAAATTAGCGGCTGATTTCCTTTTGGGCCGGCGCCAACGACCATTAGCGATTTTTTCTTGTGAAGCTCATTTGCGATCTCAAACAGGAAATCCCAGGTCAAGCCATTTGTGTGCAGAATTTGCTTTGTTGAAGTAAAAACGAATTTCCTGATCGCCTGCTCTTTAGGGATTAAAACTCCCGACCAGGGAATCGGCGTTTCCGCATTTGTATTCGAAAGTTTTACTTCGCGCGTGTGGCGGGTCTTTTCACTGCCATCGGGATTTGTTACAACTTCTACTTCCTTCACGTGATAAACGATCTTGTTATCGTATGCATAAACGCGGCTTGTCTCCGTTAAATATTTACCAAATTTTTCGATATCGATTTCGGGATCGCCTTTGATGAGCTCATCTGCAAGTTTTTCGAGCGAGCGGTTTTTAAGAAGTGTTTCGGTCGAATGATCAAGAGTGGATTTTAGAAAACGGACATTTTCAGTGAGTTTTCCGGCCTCGTCGATATATTTTACTTCGCGCTTGAGTCTTACACTTTCCAGCGAAACCTGTGCATCGCGTTTCTTCTTGTTTGCTAGATTGATCGGCATGTCAGATAGATTTAAATAGTAAGCGCGCGATGTCAAGCAATTTTTGAAATGCGAGTTTTATGAGGATTTCGATTTAAAATTGCGAAAAGGAATAGATCACCCTCCGATCACTATTCCCTTTCTTGGAGTTCAGCCTGTTGCCTATCCGAACTTCCTACCAAACATAAAGGTTTATTTTCCGACAAATTCCATTTTTCAACTTTTCGTTTAATTGTTTACAATAAGAATCACGAATACCAAACTCTCGCAAAAGATAACATGGCAAGAAAACTTTCATTTTCATTTCCAAAACAAAAAAAGGTTTTTACGGCCGCAATTACAAAAATCGACCGGACAAAGATCTATGGCGATTCGAGAATTGAAGCTTTTGATGAAGATGGAAATTTGTGCGAGATCGTTTCGATCGCAAACGACGGACAAACCCTTTTCGGAAAAGGCGGAATCGCTTTCGCTGTAAGGAATCAGGATGGAGAATTTGTAGAAAAATCAGCGCTTATTCCGGTCACATGCGATGGTGAAGCGATCGAAGACGTAGAATCTTCTTTTGATACTCCGATCGAAGTCAGCGAAAAGGCAACTCCGGAAGATTATCTTTCTCATCAGGTTAAATCAGTATATTTGCTGGATGATATTGAGAATTTAGCCGATCTTAAGAAACTTCTAAAAGGCGGAGATATTTATCAATTTCCGTTTAGCTATCGAAAAGGAATTATCGTCGATACGGCTTTTTTACTTGCCAACGAGGAAGGAGTGCCATTTATGATTATCACGACCCCTTCCGATTTTGAATACCTCGGATTTAAAGACAGCGCGCCGCTCGATGAAGAACCCGATTTTGAGGAAGAATCGCTCTTTGATTTTGGTTCCCTCTAAGAGAAAAGCTGGAGAATTGCCAACACTATTTTCAACCTTGTTCAGAATAAAAAAAGACTAGTTTGCCGATACCGAGCCTCAAAGCCTATGTAATATTTGGAGCCTGCATTTGAGCGGTGCTTCCAAAAACTAGATCCCGCCGATCAGTCCAAACCAGATGAAAACGGGATCGCGATCTACAGAATCTTATACATCATCTATTTATTCTATTCTCAAACGGTTCAAAAAATTAACCGCCGGAGGTTTGGCAGGCAAAATCCCCTGAAGAATTCGCCGCATTATCACCTAAAACCTTTTTCTCAAGCTCGATCGCCTGAGGAAACAAAACATTGTTTTCAAGATGTATATGCCGATGAAGATCTTTTTCGAGCTCTTCGAGTCCGAAGAATAGCCCCGTATAACTCGGACAAGCACCTTCTGGAAGCGTATAGTCGTTTGAAAGTTGTCGCATTTCCCGCAAAAGATCACCCGCCGAATCGTGTTCGGTCATCATCATTCGCACCGGATTTTTGACCGTTCCAAAATGAGGTTCGGCAACCGGAATATTTGTCGAAATAACTGCCGCCAAAACTTTGATATACGGAAAAAGCACCATTTCTTCTTTTTTCATATGCGGAATCAATTCGTCACATAGGGCACGAAAAAGTTTTTGAATTTCAAAGAGTTCAGTGTGCTGGGTCCCGTGTTTTCCGCACACTTTATCCATCAGAGGAGTGAGTCGTTCGATCTCATTAATTGTAAACACGTGATGTTTATCGATGATGTAATCGGTCAAATCCGCAGTTTTCTTATGTTCCGGAAAATCGGTTGTCTCATTTGCTTGAACCCCGTCGATCGCACTTTCCAGTTTTTGCCAAACAATGTCTTCGTCAATGCCGGCGGTCAGGCATGCTTCACTTAAGGGCTTGCGTCCGCCACAGCAATAATCGATCTTGAACTCCTCAAAAATTCGTGTCGTTTGTGGAAATTCGAGGGCAATATCCCGAATGGTTTTAGTATTTAATTGCTGCATGTTTATAAAACCTCCTAAGTTTTAGTAACAGTAATACTTTAAGAATATTTCGGCGGTGACTTAAATCACCGATTTGAAAAATTTTTTAGCATACACTTATCTACAAACGCAGGGATTTTAGGGATAGTGGCGAAGGGTTATTCGTCGGCGACTTTATCCGCCTACTTCGGAAACTTTGAAAACTGACTTTTGTGACCTAGGTCAAAAAAAACTCGTTATTCTATGTAATAAATTCGAAGCCGAAAATTAGGCGCGGAGAATCAAAGTGGTTGATTAAGGTCCGCACTTTCTGGTCGTTTGAAAGGGAATTCCACCAACGAAAAATATACCTGTTTGGGAAATTAGTTTAATAATTTTCCAGAATAAAAGTATGGCAAATGTTTCAAAGCGATTGATTTCTAATGAAATAAGCTATTCACGTCCGACTATATTCGGTGTTCTCGCAGCTGCCGGATTGACGTTGCTGGTCATCGTCGGTTCCCGAAATCTCGAACATTTCGATTCGGCACTTTTTGGTTACACGATCGCAAGCATTGTCGCCCTTGGTGCGATCGTTTTTCGCTACACGCTTTGGCTTCAACGCCCTGCGACCCGCGCTTACTGGCTGCGCGGCTGGCAACTGTTTCGCGACCGCGAAAAAGTTTTTAAGAACACGACCTCCGCAGTTTCAACCATCGGTAATAATCTCGTCGCACAGAAGTTTATTTTCAAACGCGGTTTCAAAAGGTGGCTGATGCACTTTTTGATCATGTGGGGCTGCATTTTATCTGCGATGATCACCTTTCCGCTGTCTTTTGGCTGGGTGCATTTTAAGCTCGAAGGCGATCTCGGATACCGGGCATATCTCTTTGGGTTTCCGCTTCAAGTGATGGACGGTCGAAGCCTTTTGGCATGGTTAACTTTTCATGCTTTGGACTTTACTGCTCTGATGGTTATCGCAGGCTGCGCGATCGCGGTTCAGCGGCGGTTGAACGATCGCGGCTCGATCGCATACCAAACCTTTCTACTCGATTTTACGCCGCATTTACTTCTCATCGCGATCTCTGTTTCGGGTTTGATGTTGACCGTTTCAAGTCTTTGGCTGGGAGGTTATATGTATTCATTTATCGCCCTCTCGCATCAGGCGGTCGTAATAATGACGCTCTTTTATCTGCCGTTTGGAAAGCTCTTTCATATTGTGCAGCGACCGGCATCGATCGGTGTCGAACTCTATCAGGAACGGTCAAAAGAAATGCTGCAAGCTGTGTGTCCCCGTTGCGGAACGATGTTTATCGGGCAGATCTGGATCGACGATCTAAAAAAGGTGGTTGAGGAACTCGGTTTTGACTATCGGATGGAAAATGGGAAAACGCTCCAGGATTATTGTCCGCGCTGCAAACGGGTGATGCGCGGTTTGGCGTACGCGGGTTTAAAGGACACAAAAGAAAAGGTTTTTGCGGGGACACGCGTCAGAGAAGATTGATCGAGAATGAATTGCCAATTGCGGAAACTAGTGGCGAACGAAAAGCGATTTTACATACAATATGAGCAAAGTCGAAAATTTAGAAAAGATCATTAACGAATTCGGACCGCATCTTCATGACGCTCCAATTGGTGGATGGCATGCCGATCGAAAAGTCGACAAGGTCGTACCGACCCATTGTCCATATTGTGGCGTGCAGTGCGGAATGAATCTGCTCGTCGAAAAAGGCAAATTAGTCGGGTTTGAGCCGCGTTATGATTTTCCCGTCAATGAAGGCAAATTATGTCCAAAGGGTGTGACGGCTTATTTGCAAACGCATCACCCGGATCGGCTGCTTTATCCTTTGATCAAACGAAATGGGAATTTTGAGCGGGCGAGTTGGGATGAAGCACTCGATCTGGTTGTTTCAAAATTTAAAGAAATACAAGAAAAACACGGAAAAGATGCGGTGGGTATTTATTCGGGTTCTTCTTTGACGACGGAAAAAACCTATTTGATCGGCAAGTTTGCACGCGCCGGATTGGGAACACGATATATCGATTATAACGGAAGACTTTGCATGGTTTCCGCCGGTGCCGGGAATAACAAAGCGTTCGGCATGGACCGCTCGGCAAATCCCTGGACGGATATTCCGCTCGCCGAAGTTTTGATCCTCGCCGGAGCAAACTGCGCAGAAACATTTCCGATATTGAACAAATTTTTATGGCAGCAGAGGGATAAAGGCGGAGTTTGGATCGTGATCGACCCGAGAGAAACTGCAACCGCGCGACAGGGTGATCTACATCTTCAGCTGAAACCGGGAACGGATGTCGCCGTTGCGAATGGAATGCTCCACGTTATTTTGAAAGAGAATTTGATCGACGAAGAATTTATCAAAAACCGGACAAACGACTGGGAACTCACGCGGAAAGTAATCGAGGATTTTACGCCGCAGATGGCGAGCGAAATTTCGGGAGTACCGGCAGAAAAAATTATTAAAGCCGGGCTTTTATACGGGCGTGCAAAAACCGGAATGATCATGCACGCGAGAGGGATCGAGCATCATTCAAACGGTGTGAATAATGTCCTGAGTTACATAAACATAGTATTAGCGACTGGTAAGATCGGTGCACCGGGAAAAGGTTACGGCACGATCACCGGACAGGGAAACGGACAAGGCGGTCGCGAACATGGGCAGAAAGCAGAACAACTCCCGGGTGCGCGCTCGATGTTTAGCGAAGAAGACCGCAGGCACATCTGCGATATTTGGGATCTGCCGTATGACGAAATGCCGGAGCCGGGAGTGTCTGCCGTTGAGATGTTTGACAAGATGCGTGAAGGAGAGATCCGCGCGCTGCTTTCGATCTGCAACAACGGGATGGTTTCTCTGCCGGATACAAACAAAATACGACAGTCGCTCGAAGGCTTGGATTTTAATGTCTGTATAGATTTCTTTATGTCCGAATCGGCTAGATATGCAGATGTCGTTTTACCCGGCACTTCTTGGTCAGAAGACGAAGGAACAACGACAAGTGCCGAGGGCCGTGTCGTCAAGATAAATAAGGCAAATGATCCGCCGGGCGAGGCAAAGGAAGATTGGTGGATAATTCAGGAGATCGCCAAAAGGTTGGGACGCGGAAAATATTTTCCGTTTAATTCACCGGGCGAGATCTTCGATGAACTGCGGATCGCGTCAAAAGGTGGAACCGCTGATTATAACGGAATTACCTACGAGAAAGTTGAAAAAAATAATGGGATTTTCTGGCCCTGTCCGACACTTGATCATCCCGGAACGCCGCGGCTTTTTGAAGAAAAATTTAATTTGCCGGACGGCAAGGCAAAATTTCATGCGATCGAATACAATCCGCCAAATGAAACTCCGGATGATGAGTATCCAATGATCCTAACGAGCGGACGAGTTGTGTATCAATATTTGTCGGGTAACCAGACACGGAGAATCGGTTTTCTCGTTCAGCAGTGTCCGGAACCCTATGTCGAGATCCATCCTGAAACGGCGATGAAATTGAAGGTCAATGATGGCGAAAGCGTTAAAGTGGTCTCGCGACGAGGCGAAGGAATCTTTCCCGCGCTGGTCGTCAAAACGATTCGTCCCGATACGATCTTTATTCCGTATCATTGGGGCGAGGAACTTGCGGCAAATCAATTGACGAATCCGAAGCTTGATCCGGTGTCAAAAATACCGGAGTTTAAGGCGTGTTCCGCACGTATCGAAAAAATTCATTCACGTGAGCTGCCGATCTTAGGCAAGGGACGTAAAGGAACGTCACAAAGCGAAGCGATGAAAGGCAAATAAGAAATGCACCACGGAGGCACAGAGAAAACTGAGAAAGCAAAAAGGCTGGATAAGAGAATATCTGTGAATTTACTTTGTGAAAAACTCTTTGTTCTCTGCGTCTCTGTGGTGAGGAATTAAAATTATGGAAGAAACAATGTTCATAGATCCGCAGAGATGTATCGGATGCCGCGCGTGCGTTGCCGCCTGCCGCGAATGTGATACGCATAAAGGTTATTCGATGATCTTTGTCGACTACATTGATCGGGCAGAGACAACGGCAACGATGCCGACTGTTTGTATGCATTGCGAAGAGCCGACATGCGCCTTGGTTTGTCCGGCTGATGCTATCAAACAAAATGAGGATGGAGTCGTAATGTCGGCTCTAAAACCGCGCTGTCTTGATTGCCGAAATTGCGTCAATGCTTGTCCTTTTGGTGTTCCGAAATACAACACCGAAATGCACCTCCAGATGAAATGCGATATGTGCTACGACCGAACATCGGAAGGGATCCAACCAATGTGCGCTAGCGTCTGTCCGACCGGTGCGATCACATTTGGCAAATACGAAGATGTCGTTCCAACGCGCCGTACAAAACCGGTAAACGCACATGTATTCGGTAATCAAAAGGTTGAAACAAAAGTATATCTGATGCTTCCAACCGATGCGGATGAAGTAGAAGTTGGCGGCTGTGGAGTTTTCGAGGGAAAAGTTGAAGTAGAAGGACAGCAAACTCAAGAATCATGGATCGATACTCAAGTGGAAGGATCTGACAAAAGCAATGAATTCTAAATACTTAAATGAAGATACGGTTAATGGTATTTTAGCCGATGAGGAAAACAAATTGAGGGAGATCTCAAGTGGTGACGATGTGCGTGAGGCGATCGCTCCTTACCAACGAGAATTTCCATACGATCGCGATGAGGAATCGCAGGTAACGCGCCGCGAGTTCTGCAATTTTCTTTTTCTTACGTCGGGAGCTTTATTCTTAGGAGCTGCCGGATTTGCAGCAGTTTCAGCATACAATTCCCAATTTGAAACCGCTTATGCACCGATGAAAATTGAAGGAGCCGGCGAACTTAAACCGGGGAATTCACTAAATTTCCGATATCCGGAAAAAAATGAAACGGCAATTCTGATCCGAACCGCAGATGGAAATTATTATGCCTACGGTCAAAAATGCACGCATTTGACGTGTCCGGTCTATTTCGCCAAAGAGAATAACCGGATCGAATGTCCATGCCATGAAGGCGGATTTGACGTGACGAACGGGAATGTTTTGTATGGTCCGCCGCCGCGTCCACTTGACCGTGTTGACGTAGAAGTTAGAGAAAACGGCGAGGTTTGGGCGGTTGGCAGAAAGGTAGGGGGGCATGAAAACGCGTAAATCGGTAAAACGCACTCGTGAGATGGAACGCGGTCGGACAGCGGTTTGGCAAGCTCGGCTCGTTTTGCTCGTGATGATAAATCTTGCCCAGCTCTGGATCCTTTCGGCAACTATCGAAGCAGCGCTAGCCCAAGAATATAAGCAATTGCTCCCTTTAATTATCTCTTCAGCAGTTTGCTGGGTGATCGCGCTGACGATCTTTCTCTGGTGGAAACCCGCTTCCCGCCGTGTTCCAAACTCGAGTTATTTTAACAAGAAATGAGACGTAAGATCATTGGCTACGACAAAGATGACGAAAATCACTGGCGGGCAAAACTCGATTGTAGCCATTTGCAGCACATCCGTCACGATCCGCCACTCGTCTCGCGCGATTGGGTTTTAAGCGATAAAGGACGACTTGAAAAGCTCGGTGCTGAATTAAATTGCAAGAAGTGCGATGAGGGAAAACCAAAAGATTTTTAGAATTATGATAGATAAGTTTTTTTGTAAAAAGAGATCAGATTTCATGAACCAACATTTAGCAATTCGATTTATCCTTTGAAAACAGCGGCGGATTTGTAGCCCACTGTGCAAACCGTCAGAATCGTTTAACAAGTGCTCGTAGTGGTTGAAAACCACGGCATATTTTTCGGTATGTCGCCATTTTCAATGGCTTTGTCCGATGATCGATTAATTCCCACCCCTGGCTAGGTGGGCTTATTAAACCAAACATTTTATGAGCGAAACATTCAGGCCGGGAGCCGCCCGCGCTTTATTTTTATCAACGACGGCATTTGGCGTAGCATTTGCAATTTGGGGGCTAATTTCGGCTTTAGCGCCAACATTTGCTGATATTTACAATCTTTCTGCGACCAGCAAAAGTATCTTGATCGCTGTTCCCGTTTTGCTCGGTTCTATCGGGAGACTTCCGGCGGGTATGCTTGCAGACCGTTACGGCGGAAGAGTCGTATTTAGTGCTCTATTGATCGCTTCGGCGATTCCGGCATTTTTGATCGGCTTTTCGTCAAGTTATGTCCAACTGCTTTTGTTAGGATTGCTGGTAGGTTTGGCGGGCACTTCTTTTGCGATTGGAGTCGCTTTTACTTCAAAGTGGTTTGCTCCCGAAAAGCAGGGAACGGCTCTTGGTGTCTATGGAGTTGGTAATATCGGTCAATCGGTGGCGGTGTTTTTTGCACCAGTTCTGGCTTTATGGCTGGGGGATTGGCGACCCGTATTCTATATTTTTGCGTCGGTTTCATTGATTTGGGGAGTTATTTTTTATTTCTTTGCGAAAGATGCCGAAACCACCGTAAAGCCGAAAACGATTGCCGAGAATCTAAAAGTATTGCGAACTTCGCCAAATGCCTGGATCCTTTCGATATTTTACTTTCTAACCTTCGGCGGTTTTGTCGCGTTCTCGATCTATCTTCCGACACTCCTTAAGGACGTTTACGATCTTTCGGCGACGGATGCCGGCGCAAGAACGGCAGGCTTTGTAATTTTGGCAACTCTACTGCGTCCCGTCGGCGGAATTATGGCGGACAAATTCGGAGGTGCAAAAATATTAATGGTTGTTTTTTCGGCGATAGCTGCATTTTCAACGCTGTTAATTTTGCCTTCGATGATCACATTTACAATTGGAGCCTTAGGTGGAGCCGCGGCTCTAGGTATGGGAAGCGGGGCGGTATTTAAGCTTGTTCCGCAATATTTTCCGAAAGAAACCGGCACGGTTACAGGGCTTGTCGGTGCATTTGGCGGGCTCGGTGGATTTTTTCCGCCGCTTGTGCTTGGTGTCGTCAGAGATCTGACTGAAAGTTATGCGATTGGATTTATGTTTTTGACTGTTTTTTCCGTAATGTGCTTAGCGATCAATTATTTCGCTTTCATACGCGGTGCAACTGATCAAAGTGCTTGATCAAGAATACGATGTCAAAAATATTATCACTCTGCGATGAGCGAATTACTTAATATTAACCGGTTGCCGCAAAAGACCTCAGAAAAACCTGATTGCGAACCGGCGGATGAGCTTCCGCTTTCGCACTTGAAATTGGACGATAGAAATAGATATACCATTCACCTGGTTTTCTTTCTTCGGCCCAGCTCGCCATCTCAAATCTTCTGAGAAACAGTTCGCGTAAAGGAATCGGATCGAACGGGTGTTTTATCAACAAAATATCCCTGCTGTTGCTCAGCTTTTTCCAACCCCGGAGAATCACCCGGATCGGATCGCGTTTCGATTCATGCAGAGGCATGAGATCAACATAACGCACTCTTGCCTTATCTGAATCGTCAACATTTGCTATCTCTTCGGGTTTGACAGGCTGATTCGTTTCTTGAAAATTGAAATCCCGCGGGTCGCTTCGAACGAGCTCCTTTGATAATTTTTCTTCGTCTTCGCCAAGCGTCAGATTTAACAAGTAAAGCATTTCTGTCAACGGTACCCGGGCTACTTTTGCAGCCTGTTCGACAGATACACGCCCCTCCATCGCACGCCTCAATAGCGGATGACGCAGACGTTCGAAGTTCGTTGAAAGCATAGCTAATGTATTGAGAACCTTTTCCTCATCCATTGCCAGCACCTCTTTGATTTTCATTTCGCGTGTTACTTTCATGACCATTGTTCCTCCTCGTATTCAATTATTGCCTGTTTATTCCCAGAATAAAGTGATTTATGTCACCACGAAGGCTCCCTTTCGAACTGAGTTTTATTTCAATGGCTTTAAAGATTCCCAGATGCAAGCTAGAATTTTTTGTAATGATGAATGACAAAATTGCAATTCTAAAACAAACCGAACTTTTTCAGGATTTAGACGAAGAAGTCCTCCGCGAATTAGCCGATCACGCCATTGAAAAACATCTCGAGCGAGACGAGATTATGTTTCTCATGGATGAAGAAGCTGCCGGTTTATTTGTGATTGCAGAAGGTGCGGTGCGGGCGTTTCGCAGCGCTCCCGATGGACGCGAACAGGTCATCCACGTCGAACGTGCCGTGACGACCATCGCGGAGGTGCCTGTTTTCGATAATGGAAAGTATCCTTCTACAGTCGCGGCCGAAGAACCGACACTTGTATATTTTCTTGGAAAGAAAGAAGTCCGCAGTCTTTGTCTGAAGCATCCGCAGATTGCTCTTGCCGCTACCGAACTCCTTGCAAAGCGACTTCGGAGGTGCGCGCAACTTGCCGAAGCGCTTTCTCTTCGTGAAGTCGGTCAAAGATTGGCTAGTTGGATTCACCGTGAAGCGACGGAACGCGGAACAAAGACAGATGAAGGAATTCGTTTTACGCAGAAACTGACCCACAATCAGCTTGCGGCCCATATCGGCACCGTTCGCGAGGTAATAACCCGTTCGCTATTACGACTGCAGCAACAAAACCTAATAAACATTGAAGGTAAGGATGTGATCGTTCCGAATATGAAATCGCTGGCGAGCTATGCCGATTCAGAATGAGCTTTATTTGGATTGTTATTCAATTGTGATGATTTCGTTGAAAAGATGTTTCTGCTTGCTTCACAGGGTCGAGCTGTTTTCAGCTTGATTGGGGGAGAAGTTATAGCAGACCGCCTACAATTGAAAAAAAATGACTGTTCGAAACGGGTTTTATCGGAAAAATATTGGAAAAAAATGCGGAAGCTACCGAAGCTTCCGCAATAAAAATAAAATGTAGAGATTTCTAGCCTGCCGGAGTTCCCATATGGAACACGGCTTTCCAGGCATCTCCGTCTTTCTTGACGATCGTGGAAAACCACATCGTTTTAGGAAGTGGATTCCCTTCACAGGCGCCATCTTGATCTGCTTTATAAGTTAAGAGATAGAGATCATCGCTAATTTTTGAAGTATGAAAATCGCTAAGCGAATGGCTTTTGATTTCACATTTGTGGTCGGCATAAGATTTAAGAGATTCAGCTCGATTCTCGCGACCGGTTGCATTGATAGCGGTAAAGTTTTCGGCCAAAGCATCTTCGAAAGGCTTCGCATCCTTCTTAGCGAAAGCATCCCATAAACTTTTTTCTGTTTCTACGAGCTTAGGAGTTATATCCTTATTGGTATCTTCCATCGCTGCTGGTTTCGGAGCGTCGGCCGGCATCGGCGGATATTCGCCTTTTGTGTCTGCGGTCGGCGCGCTTTGATGATAAAACCCCTTCCACTTGTCACCGTCTTTTACAAATACGGTTGCCGACCACTCGGGGCTCGGACCTGCCTTATCGTCGCATTTGTAATCAGCGGTCGTTTTCGAAGTTAGCAGGACTGCGCCTTCTCCAAGCTCTACCGCTTGATCGTCACCGACCGAAACACTTTTAACTTCGCAGGGAGATTCTGAAATTGACTTCAATACCATCGCCTTACCCTCGCGCCCGTGACCCCCGACCCCGACAAAACCATCCGCTAAGAAACCCTCAAAGAATTTCCCATCCTTTTTCATCCAGGCGTTATTCGCTTGATTTTCCAAATCCACAACGGCAGCTTTATAATCCGTTGCGGGCGCTGCGCCAGCATTTGTATTTTCTGTGTTACTACCGGCTGTGTTATTTGGCGTTGTGCCGCTTTCACCACATCCAAAACCTATTATTGAAATTGTAAACAACAGTACCCAAGCTAAATTTTTCATGTCTATTCTCCTTTTTAATATGCCGATCTTTTTTCCCTAGGCTTTGAATCGCAGACTCCCTTTAAAAATAACGGGATCGCCCTTAAAAGATGGAAGCCTTAATTTTGGTTAACGCCCCTAACTTACACGAATTATTGTAAATTACAAGTATTCCTGCCTTGCCGGGGCAAGAATCACTTTCCCTAAGATTTTCGCAAAAAGTTCAAACATTCACGTCTCACAAGAGTAGTTGAAGGTAAATCCTGTCTCATTGATCTCGCTTTAATTTCAAAATTTCCGGGTCCAGAATGTAAAGCGAGATAAGAGGCGCAAAAACTAATTCGTTTTTGTGCCTCTTTTTTTGTAGCTAGACAAGCCTTCGCGGATTGCCTTTACGTCCTCAGGACTAGTACGGCAGCACCCGCCAATCAAGCGCGCGCCGTGCTCAAACCACTCAATCGAAACCCGGGAAAAATCGATTTGATTTGAAAGGGATTTCCAATCTTTTGTCTTTGCGCGATATATCTCGCCGGAGTTTGGATAAACGACTATTTCTTTTCCGGGCGCGTTTTTCTTAATTTTTCTTATCAGGTTCGAAACAAAATACGGCTGTGTACAATTGATCCCAATTGCAAAAACCCCGTCGCATTCGGCGAGCATTTCCACACATTCCTTTATCGGAGTTCCATCATTTATATGCGCTCCATCTTTGCACGAAAAACTCACGTACACTTTTTTGTTTTGTGTCTGTTCGATCATCCCTTTTAAAACTAGTGCTTCGGTAAAACTTGGGATCGTTTCGCATGCCATCACATCCGCTTCCGTTTGTGCCAGAATTTCCCAACGCCGTATGTGAAATTCGTAGAGTGCTTCTTTCGATATACCGTAATCGCCTGTATATTCATCGCCATTTGCAAGATAGGCTCCGTACGGGCCGACGCTCGCTGCGATCAATGGAACACTACGTAGTTCTTGATCGGAATCATTCAGTCCGCCGTAAAATTCGTCGCGTGCTTCTAAAGCGATTTCAACTGTTCTTTTTAAGAATCTTCCGATATTTAAATCACTCATTCCTTGCCTACGGCAGCCGGGAAAACTTACTTGATAGCTCGCCGCGGTTATCATATCTGCTCCCGATCGGAGATAAGAAAGATGTACATTCTTTATCGCTTGGGGATCTTGAAGGGCTATCCTTGCAGACCAAAGCGGATGATCCAGATCACACCCATTTCGCTCGAGCTCAGTTGCTAAACCGCCATCGAGAACAACAAACCCTTGTCTGTTTAATATCGAAAATATCGGTGATGTTTGCGGCTCTTGATTCATGCGAACGTGTGATCAGCGAAAATTAACTCTCAACAAGTAAATGCGTTATTATAAGGAGATTATAGCCGAATCTGTAAATGAATCATTCCTATACTACATTGGAAAAAACACTTGCGTTTGGCGTCCATATTTTTACCGCATCAGGTTTATTGGCGGGATTTATGGCACTCCTCGAAATTACCGCAAAGAACTGGCGTGCGGCGATGGCTTGGTTGCTGGTTTGCCTGTTTATTGATGGAGTTGACGGAACGCTTGCGCGCAAATTTAAAACAAAAGCAGTGTGGCCAAATTTTGACGGAAAGACCATTGATAATGTCATTGATTTTACGACCTATGCCGTTATCCCAGTATATTTTTTCTACATGGCTGAATTGACCACGCCTGCTTGGAACTTACCGCTGGCGTTTTTGATATTGCTCGTTTCAGTAATTTATTACGGGAAAGAAGGATTGGTTTCTGAAGACTATTATTTTATTGGCTTTCCAGTAATGTGGAATATGGTTGTTTTCTACCTCGTCTTTGTTTTTTCAGCCCCTGCCTGGTTTAACGCCGCGATCATCGTCATCTTCTCAATTCTTCATTTCGTGCCGGTAAAATTTGCATATCCATCGAGAGCGACACGTTTCAAAACTACAACGATCATTTTTACTGCTGCATTTATGATCGTAATGCCCTTGATCGTTTGGTTTTTTCCGAATGTACCGGTATGGCTAAAATGGGCGGCAATTGGAAATCTGGTTTATTTTGGCGGGCTGGCGGTTTTCGATACTTTTTCGGGGACAAAACGCTCGATCAAAACTCCCGCATCATAAAAACGCGATTCGGATCTTCAAGATGTTCGTTAAGGATGTCGAATATCTGGCTGTCCTTGAGATCATCGACCTTGAAATTTATTAGCTACACGGATTAGTTTATGCGCTCTCTAATGAAGGAGTTTTTAATGTTTTGATTTTTTTTAGAATCTCTTTTTCTCTGTTCTGAGCTGAATAGAGATCGAATTTCATTTGAAGGTTCAACCAAAAACCCTCAGTCATCCCAAAAAACTTTGCAAGCCTTAAAGCCGTGCTCGGCGTTACTCCACGTTTTCCGCAAACGATCTCATTTACCCTTTGATACGGAACCTTTATCGAATCTGCTAATTCTTTTTGGGTTATACCAAGAGGATCGAGGAATTCTTCTATCAGCATCTCTCCCGGATGTGTTGGTATTCTGTTTGATGGTACTCTGATCATTATTTTTTTACCTCTAATGATAATCAATTATCTCAACGCCTTCCGCGCCCAATTCGGTCCATCTGAAGCAGATGCGATATTGATCATTGATGCGAATGCTAGATAAAAGCATCATACGACCATTGCAGGAGAGCCTGTCTCTGTCTCGGACGGCACGTGAGATCGCCGGGTTTGCAGTTTGCACGTATCTGTCCGGCATGTCTTGCAAAAGCTTTCCAGCGCTTTATCTGAGCGCGGTCAACCTCTTCGATCCTCCGTCCTTGGTAATAGCGGCAATACCACTGAAACCACCCGCGCGGGTCTGGCTCAATGATCCAATCCTTCTGCTGCCAAACTTGCAGCGATTGCCGGCTTTTTATCTTAAAATAATTGACCGTCGGATCCGCCTGCTCGCTTATCTTTGCATTCCTGAACCAACTTTCAGGAAACTCCCCGCGGCAGTCGTTTAAGTATTTTCCTTCGAATACACCAGCCTCAAGCATTTCCTTGGGCGTAAACTCCGGCTCAAATTCCGGGTCAAACTGCCTTCCCGATCCGACCTCGATCTTATACCGATAACCCTTCTGCATCAGGTCATCTACTTCTATCCAATCACCAACATTTGCCATAGTAACTCTACTTAAACTGTCGCTGGCATACTCTCGCCATCATCGTCGCGCTCATATACTTCCGCCGCCCTGGCGATATTTCGCGCCATTTGACCAAATAAAAAGAGATGCGCAGGATACATTGCGTACCAATAAACTATTCCAAGAAAACCTTTCGGAACATACATCGCCGTTTGCACAAGTTGCGTATCTTTTCCCTTTTTTACAGTTTCGAATTGAAGCCATGCCTGGCCCGGCACCTTCATCTCTGCGTGGAGAAGCATTAAGCGATTTTCCTCCAATTCTTCAACCCGCCAAAAATCCAATACTTCGCCGACATGAACATCCGTCGGGTGTCTCCGCCCCCGCGAAAGACCCGGCCCGCCGACCAGAGCATCAAAGAAACCTCTTAATTTCCAAGCCCAGTTCCATGCCAGCCAGCCCTTTTCGCCGCCGATGCTTGTAAAACTTTTATAGACAGATTCGGGGGTTGCGTGTGTCAAAACCGTTCGTATTTCCTTAAGCATCCCCTCGCTGTCCGTCAATTTATAGCTCGTCAATTTTCCGAGCGACCCCGACCAACGTGTTTCGACCGCTCTTTCATTTGTTCGCGCTACGGCTTCTTTTACGGCGTCTTCGTATTCCATCAGCTCGATATCGGGAAAATTAAGCTCGGCTTTTTCTGTGTCGGCGATGACAGGATTGATGGTGCCCATCACAAGCGGAACGGCCAATGAATTTGGAATTGGTGTGATCAGGCCAACCCACAAACCGGAAAGCCAGGGTGTCAATACAGGCACGGGAATAATTATTCGTGTCAGTCCTCTGACCCGCGCAAAGGTTTTCATCATTTCAATAAAAGGCACAACATTTGCGCCGATATCGACGACGCCAAGGGGTTTCTTATCGATCGCCTCGACCAAATATTGAATAACATCTCTTATCGCAATAGGCTGGACAGAGTTTTTAACCCACTTTGGCGTGATCATTACGGGGAGCCTTTCCGTTAAATACCTCACCATCTCAAATGAAGCCGACCCCGACCCAACGATCGGCCCGGCACGAAATTCGGTCGTCGGGCAATTCTCCCTTAGTATCTT
>JBBKXN010000090.1:0-2846 GCA_037969475.1 Pyrinomonadaceae bacterium
TTGTCGACGGTGAATATGAAATTCCGCAGTCAGTGCCCGAACCGTCCAATTTTATCAAACAATTTAATGCAAATATCACCGATAATGTTTCTATCGATGTTTCAAACCTAACCTCCGAAGAACTTGAACATATTGACGATAACTGGCTCGACGCGGCTTACGAGAAAAAGCTGGAACTCGCTGGTGATTCACTTACATGGATTCCAGCCGCGTCCGAAATTGTTGAGGCGCTTATTGGTATCGCAAGGAAAACCGAATTATCCGAAGTTGAAACCATTCAAAATGCGTTCGTGGCGACTGCGGGCGATAACAGAGATTTTTCACATTTGATTCCGCAACTAAACGAAGAAGAAGAATCAAACGAACTTCCTGAGCTTCCGGATGACCCGAATGATGAACAGCTATTTCAATATGCATCTTCGCATCCGATGGTCAGGAAAGCGTTGAAGATTTTTCGCGGAAAAATAGTTGAGGTCAAAAAGATTTAACAAATTCTCGGAACTAAATTAAAATACACTCGTAATAAAAAGCGGAGGTAATTTAATCAAATGCGTGAACCTTGGATAGCAGGTATCTTAAGTCTCTTAATTCCGGGACTTGGTCAGATTTACAACGGACGAGTTGTAATCGGTATTGTTTGGCTTATTTTGACAGGTGTTTCTTGGATCGGTTCAGCCGGGCTCTTAGGGTGGGTGGTTCATCTTATCGCCGCCTGGTGTGCTTACAGCTACGCAACCGATCATCCGGTTAGATAATTTTTCTCCAATGCAATCCTCCTTTGAAGCCCGATGTTTGAAGCATCGGGCATTTTTATGTTTTCAAAACTCGCGAAAGTAACGTAAAATGACAATTGAACGGTTTTTAGGTTAGATGTCTGATCGTGGTATTAACTTACGTCTTATCGTCTAACCTTTTGTTGTTTGGTTTTGTTTATGCTAAAAGAAGGAATTCCCTTTGTGTTGATCCCGCTTTTGATAGCGCTTGGACTAATGTATTTCGGTTTTTGGATCGTCGCCGCAATATTCGCATTTTTGACATTATTCATGGCGTATTTCTTTCGAGATCCGAGGCGCGTTATACCAGCGGAACCGGATATAATCGTTTCAGCCGCGGACGGCAAAGTCACGAGAATAGATGAGAATGAACAAGGCACTCTGGTCAGCGTTTTTCTTTCCCCGCTCGATGTTCACATCAATCGGGCCCCGATCGCCGGAAAAATTGTCGAAGTCGATTACATTCGGGGAAAGAAGGTTCCGGCAACCCGAAATGATGCGAGTTTTGTTAACGAACGAAACTCAATAAAGATAGTCGGCGAGAAAATGACTGTCGTCTGCACACAGATCGCAGGAATTGTTGCCAGAAGAATTGTTTGTTGGAACAAGACCGGTGATTCATTGGAGATCGGGCAAAAATACGGTTTGATAAAGTTCAGCTCGCGGACAGATCTGTTGATGCCAAAAAATGTTCAATTGTATGTAAAGATTGGAGATCGGGTAGTTGGCGGTGAAACGATCATCGCAAAACTAATCTCCGCGTGAGAAATTAATCAAAATCTTTTATGTCAGACCAGGAAGCATATACAACCGTTCATAAAGGCTTGAAGAAAGGTCTTTACCTTCTTCCGACCTCCTTTACAGCCGCAAATATTGCGGCGGGATTTATTGCGATCTTGTTTTCGTTACGTGGATTTCAGATTCTTGCGATCGATCCGATCAAAGCATCTTCCTATTTCGATTACGCCGCCATCGCCATCGGGTTGGCAATTCTTTTTGACACTCTCGACGGCCGCGTTGCGCGAATGACAAAAACTGCGACCGAAATCGGCGTTCAGCTTGATTCTCTTGCTGACGTTTTGACATTTGGAATTGCCCCGGTAGTTTTGGCTTATTCCTGGGGAATCGGGGCAGTATTTGCAGAGAAGAGCTCTCTGCATGGTCTTGGAGTTTTGGTTTTATTTATGTATTTAATGTGCGGTGCATTTCGTCTCGCGAGGTTTAACCTTCAAGCAACGAGGCCGCGTGTTTTGATAGAGGGTACTCCAAAAATTGATAAGAAAAACTTTGTCGGTTTACCGATACCCCTCGCAGCGGGGCTGATTGCTTCAATAGTTCATTTCACGCCAAAACCACTAAGTACTTACGGGTTTAATCTCGAACGAATCTACGGGATCTTGCTTCTCGCTCTCATCGGAGTTTTAGGGCTTCTGATGGTCAGTACGATCAAGTACTCGAGCTTTAAGGAATTCGGACTGGGCCGCCAGAAATTATATCTAATCTTATTGACCGCGGCGTTTGGAATGTTGTTGTGGCTTTATTCGCAATATTTGCTTTTATTTTTGACCGTGGTTTACGTTTCCCACGGCATCATCATCTATTTTTTCGGATTGCTCTCCTTTAAGAGAAAGGGCGAAGCGGTCAAGGCAATCGAATGAAATTTCTCGATTTTATTAAACGGTTAACCTGCCTAAATTGTTTTTTTATCGACAAGTGGTTGTTTGTGTGAGACTTACCCGTTTGTGCCGATCAATTCAGGATAGCACTCAAAAAAAACCTTGCAATTATGTATAGGCGCTGTGGTATGATATGTAAAAACATAAGGGGAGGTTTTCAAAACCCATGACCTGTTGGCATTGTAATAGTGAGTTAAAGATCGATTTTCAAACAGACGATTTTACGAATAAATTTTATCATTGTTCTAATTGTGACAAGTGGTATGAAATGAGGAAAGAAAAAGTGAAAGTAAACGGTGCAATGCCGGTTCGCTTTTTTGAATTGAATACGAACCCGCAATCAAATCCCACGCTTTCGGCAAGAGTATAAAATATTTAATATCAAAATTATTTAGGT
>JBBKXN010000091.1:0-3855 GCA_037969475.1 Pyrinomonadaceae bacterium
CTATTGGGAAATATTGACGTGTTCGAAGTAAAGCTCGGCGATGAATTTCTGATGTCGAGTCTTTTTACCGAGGCTGAAGAACAGCTTGCGAATCTCGGGCTTGCGGGACTTGAAGGCGAACTCGATGTTGTTGTCGGCGGGCTCGGTTTGGGGTACACGGCTGCTGCAGTACTGGATCATGAAAACGTTCGGTCGCTTTTGGTGATCGAACTTTTTCAGGAAGTGATCGATTGGAATAGACAAGGGCTTGTTCCATTAGGGGAACGTTTATCGGGCGACAGTCGATCCCACTTGCGCCAGGGTGATTTTTTCGAATTGGCACGAACAGGATTTGATGTTTCAGATACCGCAAGAAAATTCGATGCAATATTGCTCGACATCGATCATTCGCCGGAACATTTTCTTGATTCGAAGAACGAATCATTTTACGGAATTGACGGACTGAAATCGGTCCGAAATCAACTGAAAAACGGAGGCGTTTTCGCGCTTTGGTCGAACGATCCGCCCGCCGGGAAATATAGGGAACATCTCGAATCGGTTTTCGGCGAGGCGTCGTCTTATTGTGTCGAGTTCGCCAATCCGTATTCTGGCGGAAAATCGGTTAATTCCGTATATAAAGCCAAAAAAGTCAGCCACGATCTTTAAAATTGTTGCTATTTGTAAAAAAATTCTTATAATCTAACCCACATATTTACTATATTTAATACGCCCGAAATTTACGATCTGAACAGCCTCCCGTGATTTTAGATTTCGATAACAGTTTCGCAATCGCCACCGGCGAGATGCGCCAGCCAAAATTTTCAGGAGAGAAAAAAAGCTATGAGTGATTCCCAACGTCCGAATTTTCTGTTCATCATTGCCGATGAATACCGATTTCCGCTCTATGATAAAGATCATGGGATGCTTCAGCCGATCAAGGACATCCTCGGTTTTCAGGGAGATGCAGACGATATTGCGGACTATGCGAAGTATTTCCCAGGCCTGGTTGCCCTGCGCGATAACGCGGTCGTGCTGAAAAACCACACCATCGCCTCGTCGGCCTGCGTTCCCAGCCGGGCGGTCATATTCACGGGACAATACGGCACGCGGACCGGTGTAACGCAGACCGATGGCGTATTCAAGGACGGCCACGCCGCAGACTTTCCGTGGCTCCAGCCAGACGGGATTCCGACGCTCGGAGATTGGTTCCGCGCCGATGGCTATGAAACGCACTATTTCGGCAAATGCCATTTTGCCGATCCGCCCGATCATTCACTCGAAAAATTTGGTTTCGACGACTGGGAAAGATCATATCCGGAGCCGCACGGCGCATTTATCAATAATCTCGGAATCTACCGCGACCACGGTTTTACGGATCTGGTGACTACATTTCTACGAGGAAAGGGGCTCGCGCTCGATTATGACCGGGAGGAGGCCGATGACGCAGGCGGCGGGGATTCTGATGACACGGTGCAGCCGCCCTGGCTCGCGGTTGCCTCGTTTACGAACCCGCACGACATCACGACCTATCCCCAGCTTCTGCGGAGCGTTGATCCCGATGCCCCGCAAACCGGCCCGGTGATGGTTCCCGCCAAAGGAACCCGTAGCAATCCGCCGGAGAAAGGGACGTGGCAAATTGACCTGAATCCGGACGATTTTCCCCAGAAGAATGCGAATCTGCCGCCAACCTGGGGTGAGAAACTCAATTTGAACAACAAGCCCGATTGTCAATATGATTATTCATACAAACTCGGTATCGCCCTCGCCAGCACGAGCGGTTCCAAAATGGTCGCCGAGAATGCCCCGAGGTTGATCGGTCTCCCGTTTCAGCTCACCCAAAACCCGAAGGACTGGTCTACCGCATACCTGCAGTATTATACATATCTGCACTACGTCCTCGACCAGCATATCAGCCAAATCCTCGAAACACTGGAGGAAACCGGTTTGCGAAAAAACACGATCGTGGTCTTCGTGACCGATCACGGCGAATACGGCGCGGCCCACGGGATGATGCTGCAAAAGTGGCATACCGCTTATCAGGAAGCGATCCACGTTCCGGTCGTCGTCTGTCTGCCCCCGCCGGAGGACGGGAATTCGTCGGGGATTCAAAAACAGATCGAAGAACTTACCAGCCACATTGATCTGGTGCCGACGTTGCTCGGTCTGGCCGGAGTTGATGCGGAACGCCTCGCCGAACTGAAGGCTGAGTTGGAAAAAACCCATGAAGTGCCGGAACTGGTCGGAGCAGACTTGAGTCCCATTATTACCGGTAGCGGGGTTAAGGTCGTCGAACCGGACGGGTCTGAACGTCAGGGAATTCTGTTTGTGACGACAGATACGATTACCGAACCGCTTCCTGATCCTGATAGCGACGACGAGGCGAACTACCAGATTTACCGCGAGGCGATCACCGCTTACCAGCAAACCACCAACAAGAGTTGGGCTCCGCAGACTTCGCTTCTGAAAGACGGTTCGGTGTGCCAGCCGTGTAACGTGCACTGCGTTCGGCAGAAAAATTGGAAACTGGTGCGTTATTTCGATTCGGCGACTGATGGAGTGGAAGATCAGTGGGAGATGTATGACATTGAGTCAGACCCCGATGAGTCGGAAAACCTGCTTGTTTATTATGCTTCCGAATTCCCCAGCGCGATCTCAGCTCCGACCCATCTGACTAGAGAAGTAATCGAGCAGAGAGCGATCGAACTTCGTCAATTGCTGGAGTTGCTTGAAACGAGAATGCTGAGTTAGCCGCTCGTCGCAATCAAGTCAAATTTATTGCTTTAAATATCTCAATGAGGAGTTCATAATGCCCGAGAACACTAATATTTTGATGATCAGACCCGCCGAAAAACCTGACTCTGGTAGCCGGTCAGGAACGCTCCGACTTAAAGCCGATTTGTTTATACTTATGTTTTTTTGGAGTGCTTATCAGACATATAAGTTTCACTTAAATACAAAGTCTGGTGAATCTCAGGTACTATGAGTGAATTTGACTATCTTGCCGTTTTTATCTCAATCATCTTCGGGATCAGCGTCGCGCGTATTCTTGAAGGAGCCGTCGGTTCGATTTATCGTGGAAATTTCGAAGCGAATCAAATAATCTGGACGCTCTTCATGTTTCTCGTCATGATCCTGAATTGGTGGGTCGGTTACGCGTGGCATGATCAGCAATACTGGGACTTCGATCGTTTTCTGGTCATCATTTTCTGGGCGCTCGCCCATTTTCTGGCCGCCATCGCTCTTTATCCGCCGGAAGCGCATGGCGGCGAACGTCCTTTTGCGGACCGGCGAAACTGGTTTTTGTTGGCATTTATTGCGGTCATATTTACCGATATCTTGCAAACTGCGGTTCGCGGCGGGCTTTTTACTCCCTGGTATTACCTGCCTTTCGCAGCGCATTACGCATTGCTCGCCCTAATCGTCATATTTGTTAATAGATCGAAGCTTGATCGCTGGGCGGCAATCTATTCTTTGGTAACTATGTTCTCATGGGCTTTGATCTTTCGGAGGTTTGTGGTTTAGGTGTCTTTTCAATTAAAAAGCTTTTTTTGATTGCATTAATCAAATTTCTCCCAAATACCTGAATAATTGAATCCTCTACCTGTTCAATTAAAAACTCATTTGCGGTTTCTGACCAAATCTTATTGGAATTTTAATGATTTCACGTATAATAATCTGGTAACAACTTAGACAAAGGAAATAGTGATTATGAAGGTATTTTTGGGATTAATTGTCGTCATATTTTTCTTCGGGACTTCAGTTTCAGCGCAAGACAAACCCGTAACAATCGATGTCAGCGGCACCGCAGAAGTTGAAGTCGCGCCGGATGAAGTTATTTATTCGCTCGACGTTACAAACGTTGACATGGATCTGCAG
>JBBKXN010000092.1:0-108371 GCA_037969475.1 Pyrinomonadaceae bacterium
GGGGGGGTCGATAATATTTTAATAGTTGAAAACGAATAACGTGAACAAGATCTTTTACAAATTTACATTTTAGAAAATTACTCCTTTACTATCCCCAGAGCAAAGTTTGGTCATCGCCCCTTTTGAATTTCTACACGGTCTTAGCCATATTAGATTCTATGAAAGCCGCAGTTTATAAAAACTTCAAACAACCTCTGGAAATCCAAGATCTCCTTGATCCGAATCCGACAAGAAGCGGTGTTGTCGTAAAAGTTAAAGCATGCGGGATTTGCCGAAGTGATTGGCACGGCTGGATGGGAAACGATCCCGATATTAACTTGCCGCACGTACCGGGGCACGAGCTCGCAGGTATTGTTGAAGAAATAGGAAGCGAGGTTAAAAACTGGACAAGAGGGGATCGGGTAACCGTCCCATTTGTCGGCGGATGTGGAAACTGCGCACAGTGTATATCCGGCAATCAACAGGTTTGCGATTATCAATTTCAGCCTGGATTCACGGCTTGGGGAGCATTTGCGGAATATGTAGCGATTGATTATGCCGACACAAATCTTGTGCGACTTCCGGAGGAGATTGATTTTCTAACTGCTTCTTCGCTCGGCTGCCGTTTTATTACATCGTTTCGTGCTGTCGTACATCAAGCAAAAGTGACGGGCGGCGAATGGGTGGCTGTCCATGGCTGCGGCGGTGTCGGACTTTCAGCGATAATGATCGCGAATGCACTCGGAGCAAAAACTATCGCAGTGGATATTTCAAATGTAAAACTCGAATTCGCCAGATCGATCGGCGCTAGCGCCATGGTCAATGCAAATGAAGAAAACCCGATTGATGCGATAATAGAGATCACAAGTGGCGGCGCAAACGTCTCGATCGAAGCACTCGGAAATCCGGAAGTTACATTCAATTCAGTTTCTTCTCTCGCAAAACGCGGTAAACACATACAAGTCGGTTTACAAGAAGCCGCGCACAAAAACACTGCAATTCCAATAAATCTCGTGGTCGCAAATGAGCTCGAGATTCTCGGCAGCCATGGGATGCAAGCCCACAAATACCCAGAATTATTTGAAATGATCGAGCAGGGAAAACTCCAACCGCAAAATCTCATCGGCAAAACAGTCTCACTAGAAGAATCAATCGATGAACTTATCAATATGAATGACTTTACGGGTACCGGTGTCACGGTAATCAGTAAATTTTAGGAGAATGAAAGATGAGTGTATTTCGAATAATTTGCAGGGATCGTATTCCGGCACATGCCCGAACAGTGCGACATTGGTCTCCGGAAAAAGGAACGAGGGTTGCGAGTGAGTTAAATGCCCTATTCCTAAGAGTTGCTGTCGGGGTTGATTACCAGCCGACGGTGGAGTTTTCGGACGCAACTCCCGGTCCCAAAGAACTTGTCGTTTATTTCCTTGAAACACGCGAATCGAGCATTATCAAGCGGTTGACGCATCAAACTGCGGGAACTGCCGCTGGTGCGACTATTCCGGTTGCGACCGGAATGATCTCTGAAGTTTATATCGCAAACATATCAGTCGTGCCGGGTGCGATTGCAAATCTTGCATTTCATGAATTGATGCACAACAAATTGGACGCACAGACGAATCCCCGCGATCGGGTTGTTCGGGATATTCATACCCAGGGCGGCGGCGGCTTGGCCACAGGTGATCCGATAAACGAGCGTACACCGCTGACTCCACGAAACATTGAGCTAATGAGACGTGGGTTTGACCGAGAGATTCCGCAATACATCGGACCGTAATCGGAATACACGCCATTTCATAAGCGAGTAATGATCATATCTTTCGCAAATTTAAACACCGCCACGCGTCGACTACATAATTAAATGTTGTCGCATGGGAATCATAAGGAGCGCTGAATATGAGTCGTCCATTGTTAGCGATCGGGGCAAAAGGAAATTACGTAGAGGAAGTCCAAAAGTTGTTAAATAAGTGGCTGAAAGAAGTTGACGGAGAAGATGCTTTTCTACTTGAAACCGACAAAGATTTTGGAAACTACACGAAAGAAGCCGTCGAAGATTTTCAGCACGCTAAATATCTCTATAAAGATGGAATGGTCGGAAAACTAACTTGGGCGGCTTTGCTCGAAACTGAGAGGTTCAATTATTTTGATTTTCCGAATCCATCGGTCCGAGCGCCCGATTCCTACCGATGCTGGGCAGCTTCCGCTGCAATGCTTCTTAGGCGGGGATCGCCGCTCCCAAAAACTCCGGGGGTTGATTTTGAACTCCAGCCAAATGGCACGGTCGGCGGAATCGGTAATTCTCACGAGAATATGAAAAAATTCGCCGATTCACATGATATGACAATGGTCAAAGCGGAGGGATTTAGTTGTCTTCAGCTCACTACCCTTCTTTATCGTTATGGTCGGCTGATGCTAAACATAAAGGGCGTGACGACCAGTATGACAGCATCTAAGCCGGACGACAGCCATCTCGTATTGATGGTTGGAGCACGGGGTGACGGTAATCCGAGCGGAACGACGATTACGGTCTACAACCCCTCAGGCGGAGGCGGTAAAATTACCAGCAGTTATCAGTATTTAAAGAGTAAGTACCCAAAGCTCACTTACCAAGTATTTTATACTCTTTCAAACCGCTCGATGCCGATTTAGTGGTCTGCTGACCGAACGAATAACAATCTATAGAGAGCAATTGAGTTATATTTTTTCATCGAAATTCCTGGGTTTATTGAGATTTGGGGAATAGATAATTCTATGATCAAACCAATAGTTTTTGCGACATCTTGCTGAATGAGTATTCATTCATTATAATAATCTCAGTAATCATCAGTATCTATAAGGAAATCAAATCTATGTTAAAAGTGGAAAAAGCCGCTGTTTTGGGAGCGTGAACAATGGGTGCGGCAATTGCTGCACACCTATCGAATGCGGGGATTCCGACGTTGTTGTTGGATATTGCGTCGAAAGATGAAGACGGACAAGACAAGAACGCGACCGTTAAATCAATGTTTGAGGCGGCGAAGAAGTTAAAACCGGCACCATTTATGTTGGGAGATAATGCAAATTTGATCGAACTCGGGAATTTTGAGGACGATATGGACAAGATCAAGGATTGCGATCTTGTGATCGAAGCGGTGGTCGAAAGGCTTGATATAAAACACAAGATTTTTGCGGAGGTTGAGAAATATCGAAAACCCGGTGCGGTGATCGCTTCAAATACGAGCGGGATTCCGATCAAGGATATTGCCGAGCCCTTTTCGGATGATTTTAAGTCACATTTTGTGGGGACTCACTTTTTTAATCCGCCGCGTTATATGAAATTGGTTGAGGTTATTCCTACGACGTGGACAAGCGGCGAAGTTGCCTGCAAGGTTCATGGATTTATGGATCAGCGTTTAGGCAAAGGCGTAGTTTCTGCGAAGGACGAGCCGAATTTTATTGCCAATCGTGTCGGGACTTTCGGAATGATGGCGACGATCCACGAAATGCTTACTATGGGTTTTTCGCCGACGGAAGTTGATCAAATCACGGGCAAGGCGATCGGGCATGCTTCATCGGCGACCTTTCGCACCTCTGATCTGGTTGGTCTGGATGTGCTTGCACATGTCAATAACAATCTATATCCGGCGATTCCCGACGATGAAGATCGCGAGGCGTTTGTGCTGCCGCATGTCGTAAACAAGATGCTCGAGAAAAAAATTCTGGGCGACAAAACGGGTGGCGGTTTTTACAAAAAATCGAGAGACGCCGAAGGCAATCGTGTGATTTTAGAATTGGATCTGGGAACGCTCGAATATAAGCCACAGGAGAAAACAAAATTTGCGTCTTTGGATGCGGCAAGACAAGCCGGCGGAAGAGAAGCTGGCATCAAGCAATTGATGTGGGGCAAAGATAATGTAGGCGAATTTTTATGGAAAACGACTTCGAGGACCTTGCGTTATGCGGCGAATCGGATTCCCGAAATTGCCGATACGGTTGTCGAAATTGACAATGCGATGAAATGGGGCTTTGGTTGGTCAATTGGTGTATTTGAAACTTGGGACGCGATCGGTGTCAAGGAATCGGTTGAGCGTATGAAGGAAGAAGGCCAGCCCGTTCCCGAAAATGTTCAGAAAATGTTGGATTCCGGTGCGACAAACTTCTACAAATCCGAAAATGGCAAGAAGTTTTATTACGATTTAGTTGGCGGCGAATACAAGGAAATTCCGGCTCAAGATGGCGTAATACTTCTCGATTCAGTCAAAGAGAAAAACGGTGTTATCAAATCTAATGCGGGTGCTTCGTTGATTGATTTGGGCGATGGTGTTGCGTGTCTTGAGTTTCATTCAAAAATGAACTCGATCGGCGGCGATACGGTTCAGATGATGAACTTTGCGTTTGATGAAGTCGAGAAAAATTTTGAAGGCCTGGTTATTGGAAATCAGGGCGGCAATTTTTCCGCCGGAGCAAATATCATGATGGTCTTGCTCGCCGCACAGGAGGAAGAATGGGACGACATAAATATGATGATCGCCCAATTCCAAAAAGCCGTTATGCGGATTCGTTATTCGCCGAAGCCTGTCGTAACAGCACCATACGGTCTCGCGCTCGGCGGCGGTTGCGAAATTGCGATGCACGGCGACAAGGTTCGTGCGGCTGCGGAAACCTATATCGGTTTGGTCGAAGTCGGGGTCGGTTTGCTTCCTGCGGGTTGTGGAACTAAGGAAATGACCATGCGTTCGATGGACAAGGCAAAAGCCACGCCCGATGCTGATCCGCTGGCGTTTTTGAAAAGCACGTTTGAAATGATCGGAATGGGCAAGGTCGCAACTTCCGCTCAAGAAGCAAAAAGCTGGGGAATTTTCCGACCTTCCGATGCAATTTCGATGAACGGTGATCGCTTGATCGCGGATGCAAAACAGGAAGTTTTAAATTTAGCGGCTTCCGGCTACGTTCAACCCGTCGAGAGAACCGACATTCTCGCGCTTGGCGAACAAGGACAAGCGGCATTCAAGATCGCGCTTCACATGATGCTGAAAGGCGGTTATATTTCGGAACACGACCAGCTCATCGGCAAGAAGATCGCAAGAGTAATGTGCGGTGGTGATCTGAATCACACTTCGTACGTTTCCGAGCAACATTTGATCGACCTTGAACGCGAAGCGTTTTTATCGCTTTGCGCTGAACCAAAGACCCAGCAACGAATTGCAGGAATGTTGAAGACAGGTAAGCCTTTGAGAAACTAGTAAACGGAAGATAAGAGTTTTAACCGCAAAGGACGCAGAGGTTTTCGCAAAGGTGGCAAAGACTCTTAATGGCTTTGCGTTTCTTTGCGGGTTTTCCTTCGCGTCCTTTGCGGTTAAACTTCTTTAGTGACAGAAAACGAACTCTCAAAAGTCGTAATCGGGCTCGCGATGAAAGTTCATACTGCTTTGGGACCGGGCCTACTTGAATCCTCTTATCAGGAATGTTTGTTCTATGAAATCCAGCAGGCCGGATTAATAGTTGAAAAGGAAAAAGCTCTTCCCTTGGTTTACCAAGCGGTAGAACTCGAATGCGGATACCGGGTAGACCTTTATGTGGAAAACAAATTGATAATCGAGGTCAAAGCTGTCGATGCAACCAACGATGTACATCTTGCCCGGGTACTTACTTATTTGAAGTTGTCGGACTGCCGACTTGGTTTGCTACTTAAATTCAACGTTGCAAGGCTAAAAAATGGGATTCGTCGAGTCGTAAACAATATATAACCGTTTCCGTAAAGTTTAGGGTGAAAAAAATTATGCCCAACGAACTAAAATCTTATATTTCGAAAGTCGAAGCTATCTCAAAAGGAATTCAACAAGCTTTTGGACAATTGTCGTTCGAGCAATTGAATTGGAAACCCGACGCTAAAAGTTGGAGTGTTGGGCAATGCATCGATCATCTAAACGTCACCAATCAGGCGGAAATTCCTGCAATGGAAGCCGCTATTCGTGGTGAGCATACGACGAAATTCTTTGAAAAACTTCCGTGGCTTCCGGGGTTTTTCGGGCGCTTCGTTCTTAAATCGGTTGATCCGGAAAACGTAAAGAAAAATAAAGCTCCGGGTGTATTCGAACCGACTCAGAGCGATGTAGGTGAGGACGTAATTGATCGATATGCGAAAACTTCAGCCCAAATTATAGAGATAATGAAAGGAAGCGAGGGGATGGAAATCGACAAAATGATTATCACTTCGCCGGTCGCAAAGGCTGTTACATACAGTCTTAAAGATACTTTTAGAATGGTTGTTTTTCACGACCGAAGACATTTCAATCAGGCAAAACGCGTGATGGATTCGGCCCGATATCCGCAATGAAGACGCTTATCATCATCGGTGGGTTTATTTGGATCGGATTGTTCTTATTTCACGCTTTGTTTTGGCGACTCTTCGATTGGAAAATAGATCTGGAAAAATTAATACCCGTAAATAAAGCCATAATGCAGGTTATGAACCTAGCGTTGATGCTTTTCACACTAATTTTCGGTTATATTTCCTTCTTTCACGCCGACGAATTGTTAACCACGCCTCTCGGAAAAACGATATTGATTGGAATCGTTTCTTTCGGCATTTTTCGAACGAGTCTTCAATTTTCATTTTTCGACCTAAACGACATCCGCTCGAAATTATTTGCGGGTGCAATGGTTTTCGGGACGGTGATCTATTTGATTCCTCTGATATCAATATTCATGAGTTAATAAAGGTGAAACAAACCTAAGTGAAAGAAATTTTCTCATGTTGCCCGGAATCAACATAAAATTCTACAAGGTCCGTCACACATGAAACGTTGTAGTTGGGCAAAAAACGTTCTGGCGATTCAATACCATGACAGTGAATGGGGTGTACCGCTTCATGATGATCATCGTCTTTTTGAATTCTTGATCTTAGAAGGCGCGCAGGCGGGTCTTAGTTGGGACACGATCTTGGCGAAACGCGCAAATTATAGAAAAGCGTTTGATAATTTTGATCCGGGAAAGGTCGCCAAATACGGTGATAAAAAGTTTGACGAATTGATTCAGAATGCGGGAATTGTCCGCAACCGACTTAAGATAAAATCTGCAATTCAGAATGCGAATGCCTACTTAAGAGTGGTTGATGAATTTGGCTCATTTGATAAATATATATGGAGGTTTGTCGGCGGCAAGCAAATTGATAATAAATGGAAATCGATGGCGAATGTTCCTGCGAAAACCGAGATTTCCGATGCGATGAGCAAAGATCTTAAAAAACGCGGGTTTAACTTTGTCGGATCGACTATCTGCTATGCATTTATGCAGGCGACGGGAATGGTCAATGATCACATTGTTTCGTGTTTTCGATATAAAGAAATAAAATAGGTACAAATGTCAGGCTTACTCCAAGAATTTACACAGCTAACGGAAACTCTAAATCAAAAAAAAATTGATTATGCAGTCTGCGGCGGTTGGGCGATGGCGATTCATGGCCTGCCGCGTGCCACAATTGATATTGATCTGTTGATTTTGTCAGAAAATCTGACGGATGTTTGGGAAATTGTAAAAAGCTTTGGCTACGATGTTGAAGGCCTTCCTTTGCATTTTCACGATGGGGTCATTGAGATTCGGCGGATTTCGAAAATTGACAGGGACTCTAAAAGACTTTTTACGATTGATTTTCTACTTGTAACAGAAGGCCTAAACGAAGTTTGGGAATCCCGCGAACTGATCGAGTGGGAGGACGGAAGAATCTGGGCAGTTTCTCGAAAAGGCTTAATTAAACTAAAAAGAATTAGCGGTCGTGCGCAGGATCTGCTTGATATTCGGAATCTTAATGAGGTTGAAGATGAAAGTTGATATGTCGCCGAAAGCGGTTAAAGCAAGATTAGAAACACTCGATGAACTCTGGCTTTTGAGCGTTAAATTAATCAATTCCAAAAAAGTGAAAACAAGTGAAAAAATTGAGATGGAACACAAATCGACTATAACCTGTCCAGAATGCAGTTCTAAAACCGAAGAGACTATGCCGACCGATTCTTGCATATTCTTTTACGAATGCCGAAATTGCGAGAAATTATTGAAGCCGAAACAAGGTGATTGTTGTGTATTCTGCTCATACGGAAGCGAACAATGTCCGCCAAAGCGGTCCGGAAATGACTGTTGTTAGAAAACGTGGATTATCCGATAACACAGGCAATAAGATTTTTGCGGCAGAAAAATGTTGATTTTGTGCCGCATCTTTTTGATTATGTCGAAAAGGGCGGAACATCGCATTCGGCGGAAGCTTTGGGGGTAGATCAACATAAAATAATCAAAACACTTGTGTTTGAAACTAATGAGGGAAAGCCTCTGATCGTTATGCAGCACGGCGATTTGGAGGTCTCGGAAAAGAATTTGGCAAGACATCTCAAAGTGAAATACGTGTCGCCCGCATCAAGCGATAGGGCTCATAAATTTACAGGTTATCTATTTGGAGGCACTTCACCCCTCGGTTTGAAAACAAAGATGCCCTTCTATGCGGAGACGACAATTTTTGATCTGGAAAAAATTTACATAAACGGTGGAAAACGCGGATTTCTGGTAGAAATTGAGCCAAAAGTTCTAAAAGCAATCCTGGAAATTGAAGAAGTCGAAATAGCAATTCAGTAACCGCACAAAGCCTTTCGAATATGCACGAAAATAGGGATAAGGTTAATTTCGAATATAATAGGATTATTTTTTGATATTATCTTGCCCATTTAAGCGATTCGCAGGGCAGCCTTCTTATAATTTATGCTAGCAGAAACATGGACAACCGAACCGGGATTAGGTATTGAATCCATAGAAATAATTTTACTGATCGGCGCAGTTGTGGCTATTATCGCGAGGCGTTTGAAGGTGCCGTACACAGTAGGATTGGTCGTTGCCGGAATAATTTTAGCATTTTTGCCGCTCGGGTTGGAGGTCAATTTTAGCAAGGAACTGATCTTCAAGGTCTTGCTTCCACCGCTTATTTTTGAAGCTGCGCTTTATATCCATTGGAAAGAGCTAAAGCGCGATCTGATCCCGGTTATCACATTTGCGAGCATCGGCGTATTGCTTTCAGCGGGGATAACTGCCTCGATAATGCATTTTGTTGTCGGGTGGGATTGGACGATGGCGGCTCTCTTTGGCGTTTTGATCGCGGCGACCGATCCTGTTTCGGTGATCGCTACCTTCAAAGAAGCTAAGGTCGAAGGCCGGCTTCGTCTGCTCGTTGAATCAGAATCTTTGTTTAATGACTCGACTGCTGCCGTTGCGTTTACTATTGCTTTGGCGTTTGCGATGGGACAAACTATGGCGGTTGGAACCGCCGCTTTGGCAATGATTTTGTCGGTTGTCGGCGGAATCGCAAGCGGTTTGATCGTTGGATACGCTTGCCTGTGGATCGCCGGTCGCACAAAGGATCATTTAGTCGAGATCGCATTAACAACCGTCGCTGCTTTTGGTTCATTTTGGCTCGCCGAGCAGTTTGGTTTTGCGGGAGTTCATTTTTCGGGTGTTTTAGCTTCGATGACGGCAGGGCTTCTTGTAGGGAACACAAATCAGCTTGGGTTTATTACCGAAAAAGGTGACGAATCAATCGAGGATTTTTGGGAATTTGGCGCATTCGTAGTTAATTCAATAATATTTATAGTCTTGGGAGTTAATGAAGCCGCCCAAGATTTCGGCAGGAGTGCCCTGGCGATCGGGGTAGCAATTGTTGCGGTTGTAATTGCGCGTGCAGTGGCGATTTATACGTTATCAGCAGCGTTTTCAAAATCGCGTTGGAAGATCGATTCCGAACACCAACACATAATGTTTTGGGGTGGCTTGCGTGGCGCGCTTGCGTTGGCGTTGGCACTGGGAATTCCCGAAAGCGTTCCATATCGCTCAGAAATTTTGACAGTAACATTTGGCGTCGTAGCGTTTTCAGTTTTTGCGCAAGGGCTGACGATGACGCCGCTATTGAGAACCCTTGGCCAGTTGCCGGATTTGAAGGTTGAGGTTGAGGAAGAAAATACTTTAGAAGATTAGATCTTTCTTGCACCTCACGTAAGCTAGATTTCGCGGCTCTGCCGCCCGATGTGCGGAAAGGCTCAGCCGCACAGAATCTTTTTTAGGTAAACTCACAGAACGAAGCGATTGACACTATTCATTGGCAAAAACTCATTTTTTTGTTTATCATAATAGAAATGAATGAGCATTCACTCAGTTTGAAATGAAGGACTAAATATATGAAAGAAGCAGTAATAGTATCAGCCGTGAGAACGGCGGTTGGGAAGGCTCCGAAGGGGACTCTGAAGAATACGAGGCCTGATGATTTGGGGGCGACGGCGATCAAGGAAGCGGTCGCGCGAGTTAAGGGCCTCGAAGGTTCGCAGGTTGACGATGTCATCATGGGATGTGCGTTTCCCGAAGCCGAGCAAGGGATGAACGTAGCACGGACGGCGGCAATCGAGGCTGGTTTGCCGGTGGAAGTTCCGGCGATGACAGTTAATCGATATTGCTCATCGGGTTTACAGACGATCGCCATCGCGGCGGATCGGATTCGCGCAGGCGGTGCGGATGTGATCGTAGCGGGTGGTTTGGAAACGATGTCTATGATTCCTATGGGTGGAAATGTTTTTCGCCCGAATCCAAAGATCGTCGATAATTATCCGGATTACTATTTGAATATGGGTTTGACGGCCGAAGCGTTGGCAAACAAGTATGAGATTTCGCGGACAGAGCAGGATGAGTTTTCCGTTAGATCCCACGAAAAAGCCGCTGCGGCGATTGCGGAAGGAAAGTTTAAAGATGAGATCGTGCCGATGAACGTCTATGTCGATGAAACGGATGAAAAAGGCCGGGTTCAACGCAAGGAAGTCGTGTTTGACACGGACGAAGGCGTGCGCGGTGATACTTCGGTTGAAGCGATCAGCAAATTACGCCCTGCATTTCATGCAACTGGAAGTGTGACAGCGGCGAATTCATCGCAAATGTCGGATGGTGCGGCGGCAACCGTTGTGATGTCAGCGGAAAAGGCCGAAGAAATGGGCTTAAAACCACTTGCGAGATTTGTAAGTTATGCGACTGCGGGTTGTTTGCCGGAAGAAATGGGCGTTGGACCTGTTTACGCGATTCCGAAGGCTTTGAAATTAGCAGGTCTGGAACTGGGCGATATCGATATTATTGAGCTCAACGAAGCATTTGCTGCACAAGGTTTATCGGTAATGAAGCTCCTTGAAATGAATCCAGACAAAGTAAATGTCAATGGCGGTGCAATCGCCCTCGGACATCCATTGGGCTGCACCGGAGCGAAGTTAACCGCAACGATCTTGCAGGAAATGAGACGCCGGGATGCACGCTACGGAATGGTAACGATGTGTGTCGGAGGCGGGATGGGTGCTGCTGGGATTTTCGAGTTGATAAAGTAGGGAATTTCCACGACGGGGACAGAGTGAAGCGGAGTTCAATTTAACAGGGATGGACAGGATAAACAGGATTTGGAGAAATTTTGAGCACCTTTCGCATCCATTCATCCTCTTTTCATTGCCCTTGGAGGTGAATTTTTTTAATTTACTTGCTGAATGAGCATTCATTCAGTTATAATATCGTCAGCAAATATCAGTATAGGAAGAGGATTTAGATAGAAAATATGGATGCACAGAAAATGGAAAAAGAATATGTAAAAGGCGGAGCGTTTTTGATTGAAGACCGCGAGATGGACGAGATGTTTACGCCGGAGGATTTTACCGAAGAACATAAAATGATCGGTGAAACGACGCGCGAATTTGCCGACAACGAAGTTTATCCACACATTGAAGCGATGGAAAACCATGAGTGGAATATCGCTCGTGATCTCGTCGCGAAAGCAGGCGAGCTGGGGCTTTTTGGAGCGAACATACCGGAAGAATACGGCGGACTCGATATGGATCAGGTGTCGGGCGTTGTTGTTGCGGAAATGATGGGGCGTGCCGGCGGATTCGGAACGACCTATGGCGCTCATGCTTCGATCGGCTTGCTTCCCATTCTTTATTTTGGCTCGGACGAACTTAAGAAAAAATACATCCCTGGAATCGTATCGGGCGAGAAGGTTTCGGCATATTGTTTGTCGGAAGCGGGTTCGGGCTCAGACGCCTTGGGAGCAAAATGTGTCGCGAAGTTATCGGACGACGGCGAGCATTACATTCTAAACGGCGAGAAAATGTGGATCTCAAACGGCGGTTTTGCAGATTACTACATTGTTTTTGCAAAGCTCGATGGCGAAGATGATAAGTTTTCGGCATTTATGATGGAACGCAGCGATGAATGCAGACCGGGAGCGGAAGAACACAAGATGGGAATCAAATCTTCATCGACCACGCCTTTGATTCTTTCTGATGCAAAAACTCCGGTTGGAAACTTGATCGGTAAGATCGGTGATGGTGCAAAGATCGCGCTAAACGTGTTGAACGTAGGACGTTTCAAACTTGGTGCGTCGGTTACCGGCGGTGCAAAGCAAGCGATCCACCATTCGATTCAGTATGCAAACGAACGCGAGCAGTTCAAAACTCCTATTGCAAATTTCGGCGCGATCAAGCACAAGCTTGCGGAAATGACGATCCGCACATGGGTCGCGGAAAGCATCACTTATCGAACCGTTGGGATGATCGACCGCTTGATCGGAGATGGCACGGATTACAGCAAAAAGCTTCGTTCGATCGAGGAGTACGCGGTTGAGAGCTCGATCAATAAAGTTTATTGCTCGGAAGTTTTGGATTACGTGGTCGATGAAATGGTTCAGATTTATGGCGGCGCAGGCTATTCGGCGGATTATCCGGCTGAAAAAGCCTATCGCGACGCCCGCATCAATCGCATCTTTGAAGGGACAAACGAGATCAACAGAATGCTCATTCCGGGAATGCTTCTGAAGCGCGCGATGAAAGGCGAAATCGGTCTGCTTGGAGCTGCGAAAGCGCTTCAGGAAGAGCTTCTAAATCCCGTAATGTCGTTTGATGAAGAGACCGGTTTGCTCGAAACCGAGCTCAAGCTTGCTCGAAACGCAAAGAAAGTTGCGTTAATGGTTTTGGGAAGCGCGGCGCAGAAATTTATGGGTAACATAAAAGATCAACAGGAAATTCTGATCGGCTGTGCAGACATCATTATGGAAGCTTACGCGATGGAAACTGCGGTTTTGCGTGCGACAAAAACCGCGGCGAAAAACGGCGAAGACGCAGCGAAGAAATATATCGATGCAGCGGGAGTTTTTTGTAACGATGCGATTCAGAGGGTTGAAGCTACCGCAAAAAACACTCTCGCAGGATTTGCCGAAGGTGACGATCTCCGAATGATGCTCGTCGCTCTAAAGCGCTTTACAAAAAACAATTCACCGATCAATACAATCGCTGCACGTCAAAGGATCGCGGATGGATTGATTGCGGCGAATACTTACAACTTCTAGTTTCGGGAAGTATTTTGACAAGATAAAAGGGATGAACAGGATTGTTTTCTGTTCATCCCTTTTTTATTTACTGTAGTATTAAAAGTTCCTTAAATAATCCGTTTATTGGGTTTATTGCAGAAAGTAGAACACCAAAGTATAATTCCGACAGAAAAGTACATGCATTTTTGAGAATATTCGTTTGCAGTTAATTCTGATCTGCAAAGTTGAAGAACCGTTTACACATTTAAGGACCTTATCCATGAAAAAGATTTTAATTCTAGTCGCAATTTTTTGTTTTAGCGCATTCTATATTTCTGCACAGTCCTCGAAGAACGCGAACGACAATGACAGCGTTTTTAAGCCGATGAAATGGCGTTCGATCGGACCATTTCGCGGCGGGCGTTCGGTGGCGGCGCACGGTGTAATAGGTGATTCGAAAACCTATTATATGGGCACGACCGGTGGTGGACTTTGGAAAACGACTGACGGGGGTGTCTCATGGAAAAACATTTCGGACCGATATTTCAAAACAGGTTCGGTCGGCGCAATTTCGGTTGCGCCAAGCGATTCAAATGTAGTTTATGTTGGGATGGGAGAACACGCGGTTCGTGGTGTGATGACACACCATGGCGATGGTGTTTATAAGTCAACCGATGCCGGAAAAACCTGGAAACATATCGGATTGGGTACGACGCAGCATATTGCGCGAATTATTGTTCATCCGAAAGATCCGGATACGGTTTATGTCGCTGCACAAGGGGCTTTGTACAGCAACTCAAAAGAACGCGGACTTTTTAAATCAACGGATGGCGGGAAGAACTGGAAAAATGTTTTGTACGTTGATGAGAAAACCGGCTCTTCAGAAATTTCGATGGATGCAAATAATTCGCGAATAATGTACGCCGCGATGTGGGAATACGGTCGGCGCCCGTGGCAGGTAATCAGCGGCGGACCTGGAAGCGGATTGTATAAATCGACTGACAGCGGCGACACGTGGACACAAATGAAAGAAGGTTTGCCCGAAGAAATGGGCAAAATGTCGATTGCGGTAAGTCCGTCGAATTCGGAAAAAGTTTATGCGTTGATTGAAAGCGATACGGAGAAAGACACTGGTGGTTTGTTTGTTTCAAACGATGCGGGTGAGAACTGGAGCCGAATTTCGGACGACAATCGACTCACACAAAGAGCTTGGTATTACATCGAGTTATTTATTGATCCGAAAGATGAGGATACGATTTATGTTTTGAGCGCACCCGCTTTGCGTTCAAATGATGGCGGTAAAACCTGGGAGCTAATTAAAGGAACTCACGGCGATTATCACGATCTTTGGATCAATCCCGATAACCCGAAAAATATGGTCATCGCTAACGATGGCGGTGCGGCAATAACTTTTAACAAAGGCGAAACATGGACAACGCAAAGCACAATGCCGACGGCACAGTTTTACCGCATCAACGTTGATAATCTGTTTCCTTACAACATATATGGCGGGCAGCAAGATAATTCGTCCGTTAGAATTGCGAGTCGTGAATTTGGAAGCGGTGGAATAACGACCGATAGTTGGCAAGCTTCGGCGGGCGGTGAAAGTGCGTTTCTCGCGTTTAATCCCAATAAACCCGACTTTGTTTTAGGTGGAAGTTATCAAGGAACGATTGAGGTTATTGATGTACGTGCAAAGGCCGGGACAAACATTATGGCTGCGCCATTGCAGTATTTGGGTGTATCCGCCAAAGACATGAGGTATCGTTTTAACTGGAACGCACCGATTATCTGGAGCAAATGGGAACCAAACACTTTTTATCACGGTTCACAATACTTGCTCAAAACGAGCGATATGGGTAAGACCTGGAAGGAAGTTTCGCCTGATCTGACCCGCAATGAGAAATCCAAGCAAGGCAAACCGGGAGTACCATTTACAAATGAAGCGGTCGGCGCAGAAAACTACGGAACGCTGGCGTATGTAATGGAATCGCCGCACGAGAAGGGAGTTATTTGGACGGGAAGTGACGACGGGCTCGTCCAACTCACTCGCGATGGCGGCGCAACATGGAAAAATGTAACGCCAAACGGACTTGCCGAATCTTTGATCAATTCGATCGAAGTTTCCCCACACGATAAAGCAACGGCGTATATCGCGACAACTAGATATAAATTTAATGACCACAAGCCCGGCTTGTATAAGACAACCGATTACGGTAATTCGTGGACGAAGATCGACAATGGGATTTCTGAAAACGCGTTTACGCGTGTTGTTCGTGAAGACGATGTAAGAAAAGATTTATTGTATGCAGGTACAGAACTTGGTGTCTTCATTTCGTGGGATGGCGGACGAAACTGGTCGCCGTTTCAATTGAATCTGCCCATGACGCCAATAACAGATCTACGTGTTCATCAGGGAAATCTGATCGCGGCGACATCGGGACGATCGTTTTGGATTCTGGATGATTTGAACTTGCTTCGTCAATATAAACCGGGTGGAGCTGCATTCTCAATTTATCAACCTGCAGATGCTTATCTCGGAAATTGGTCCAGCCCGCTGAATGGATCCGATGAAAAATTTAATGGAACGGATACGTTTGATGGCGTGAACCCTGCGAATGGGATTGTCATTTATTACAGTTTGCCCGAAATCAAAAAAGATGAAAACATTTCGCTCGAAATAAAAGATGCGGCGGGAAATCTAGTTCGCACGATTTCTTCGAAGACAGATAAAGCCTTCAGCGGATGGGACGGTGGTCCTCCTTCAAAACCAATTTTGCCGAAAAACAAAGGATTAAACAGATTCGTTTGGGATATGCGTTATCCGACGATGTCTGGTGTTCCGGGAGTTTATATTGAGGCGGGTTATCGGGGACACAAAGCATCTCCGGGTAAATATAGTTTTACGATCATAAATAGCGGGCAGAATGTTTCGACCACCGCGGCGATTCTTGCCAATCCGAATTATCCTACTACCCCTGCAGCTTATGCTGAATATCACCAAATAATGTCTGGAATGGAAACGGAAGTCACCGTTATGCATAATTTGGTCAACGATATCTATGCCAAGCAAAAGCGTCTTGAAGCTCTTATTCAATTACTTCCTGAAAGTGACAAAACGAGCAATACGAAAAAGAGCTCAGAAGCGCTTCTTGCAAAAATGAAGGCTTGGGATGAAGATATGGTTCAACGAAAATCAAAGGCATATGATGATGTTGAGAATTTTCCGAATAAGTTTTCGGCAAATTATCTGTTCTTGATCAATCAGACAGAGAGCGATATTCCTCGAGTGAATCAGCCTTCGATTGATTTACTCCAGAAGATGAACGCCGAATGGGAAGTATTAAAATCTAGGGCAAATGAGATTCTAACCAAGGACATTCCGGCAGTTAACAAAATATTCTGGGATGGTGGAAAGGGTGCGATATGGGAAGACTAGAATCACATAATGGGTATTATCAAAAGGTTGGAAAAGCGTTTAGAAGTGTTTGAGGTTTGTTCCTAATGCAGGTTTTTTAATTTTTCTGATTCGGCGGCTATTTAATTGACAGCTATAACCATTCGTTATAATCTTTCGTCTAACATAATCGTATGAAAATCATTGGGCAAGATATGAAATCTTTTAAGCTTCGATATGAAGTTTAGCGCGATTGTATTGGAAGGTTTTGTTTTCTCCGCCCATGATGATCCTCAAATATTTGGTTTAGATACAACGATCATCATCTGACAGAAAGGATGATGATTTTCTTATTATTTTGTATAAAAAATGATGGAAAGGAAGATTACTAATCCGCGCGAGGAGATCGACGCAATCGACAGCGACATTCTGCGCCTTCTCAATGAGCGTGCCGAAATCGTGTTACGCGTCGGCGCCGCGAAAACTGATGTGGATACATCACTTTGTGATCCAACACGCGAACGTGATGTTGTAGCGCGATTACTTGAAGAAAATGGCGGGCCTTTTGACGATAAGAACATTTACAATATCTTCCAACGAATTATTGATGAATCACTCCACCTTCAGCAAAAAACTTTCCAGAAATTGGTCGAATCTCGAGATCAAAAGATTACGAAGATCGAAGGTTTGGCACCTGAGTCGCGGATCGCATTTCTTGGAGAGCGCGGAACATTTAGTGAGGAAGCAGCTCTCGGAATACTTGGAGGAAAGTGCGAAACGGTCTCCTTTCCAACCTTTGAAGATTTGTTTAGAGCGATCGATTTTGGAAAAGCAGACTATATTTTGGCTCCGCTTGAAAATTCGCTGGTTGGCTCAGTTCATCGCTGTTATGATCTGCTGCTCGAAAGCGATCTGAGCATCGTTGCTGAAACTATTCTTCCGGTTTCGCATTTTCTAATTTCATGCCAGGAAGCAACTCTTGACTCTATAAAGACTGTTGAGTCGCATCCGGTCGCGCTGGCACAATGCGAGAGGTTTCTCGCGAGGCATCCAAAACTAATAGGTGTGCCGGCGGATGACACCGCAGGAAGTGTGCGGCGAGCGGTCGAAAGCGGTGATGTCACGCGTGCTGCAATTGGCGGAAAACGCACGGCAAGTCTTTATGGCGGAAAGATTTTACAAGGAAATATACAGGATCATTCGGAAAACTACACGCGGTTTGCACTGCTTTCTGATGAAGCCGAAATTTCCAAATCCGGACGCAAGATCTCTCTGGTAGTAAGGCTAAAAAGTAAACCCGGATCACTACACAAAGCACTTAGACCTTTTGTGCGGCGCGGTATAGACTTACTTAAAATCGAAAGCCGTCCGATCAAAGATTCAGCTAAACAATTTAATTTCTACCTTGATTTGCAGACGCCTGAGAGCGAAAGCGAGATGCTTGGAGCACTTGATGAGATCAGGGAAGAGGCCGTCTCCGTGCGATTCTTGGGGCGATATTCGAGGATTCCTGCGAAATAGGGGATTGATGCATGAGTTCACAACAAAATTGTTTTCAAAACGATACTTCGTTTAACGCCGATCTCTTATAAGTCAGAAACGATTTACGCCTGTATATTGTTTTCCTATGATACTAATTCTAAAACCGCATATTGATGAAAGTTCGCGCGAATTCCTTAGGATCGAGCGCCATTTGAAAAAAAAACACGACATCGAATTGCGCATCCATTCCGTTCAAGGAGCCGCGCAGACCGTAACGGAAGTCTATTTAATTGGAAATACAGCGGCGCTATCGATTGATGAAATGAAGAGTTTCCCCGGGGTTGATCATGTCTTGCGAGTTTCCGAGGAGTACCGTGTCCTGGGCAGGCATAAAGACGATAAACGACAGAATGGATTTACTTATAACGGCGTCGAATTTAGTCAGGATAACCTAAACGTTTTTGCAGGTTTATGTGCGGTCGATTCTCCTGAAAGTGTCGAAGAAATGATGAAAGCACTCAATGAGAACGGGCAGGTTTGCACTCGAATGGGCGCATACAAACCGCGCACTAGTGCCTATTCGTTTCAAGGGCACGGCAAAGATTGCCTGCAGTACGTCTTCGAACTTGCGGGAAAATATGGGATCAGAGTTATTGCGATGGAAATCACCCACGAATCGCATTTGGATGAAATACGCGAGGCCCAATCCAAAACCGGAAACTCAACCGGCGTGATGCTTCAGATTGGTACCCGTAATACACAAAATTTTGAACTTTTAAAAATCGTCGGAAGACAAAAGGATTTTCCGGTACTGCTGAAGCGTGGATTCGGAATCTCGCTAGATGAATCGCTTCACGCTGCAGAATACCTGGCGAGCGAAGGAAATCAAAAGGTGATTTTCGCTCTTCGCGGAATGAAGACAAACATCGGTGATCCGCATAGAAATATGGTTGATTTTGCTCACGTGCCGGTTGTAAAACGCCTGACGAGAATGCCTGTTTGCATCGATCCTTCACATTCGGTGGGCTCGCGGGCACGTTCATCTGACAATATTCTTGACATATTGCACGTCACAGCTCAGGGAATAATAGCGGGAGCGAATATGGTTCTTGTCGATTTCCATCCGAATCCGAGCGCTGCGCTTGTCGACGGACCTCAGGCTTTGCGAATCGAAGAGCTGCCGCAATTTCTGGAAGATGTTCGAATCGTCAGAAATGCTTATGAGAAAAGGCTTGATTTGTTTCGCGAGTAAGCAGAATCTTTGAACTTTCCTTCGCAAAGGAGGCCCGCAATTTGTCCGCAAAGCTACAATCGATAACAAGACGAGAAAGCCTCAACTGATCGAGTGTAGTACCATTCGGATTTATTCGCGCCATATTCGGACTGAATTTCAGCAGCGCAGAAACCAACCCCCCCCGGTTAAAGTAATTCGACCTTTCCGAAAAAAGCTGTGCTTTCCTTTTCGGAGCTTACATATGAAACGGACAAACTTGATAAAATTATCGCTCCCAATTACCTTACTAATACTCCATTCAAAATGTTACTATTATTTTAGGGCAGAGTATTTCTGCTTGGCGGCATCATATGTCCGGCATATTGAGAGATTGAAAAAATGGCAGATATAGAATTATACAAAGATAAATTTAGCGAAAGCGGCCGGCGTGTGCTCGAAAACGCGCTCGATGAATCCAGAAATCGCGACCAAAACTTCGTTTCAGTTGGACACATTCTTCATGCGCTTGCGAATGAAGAATCTGATCTTTTTAACGATACGATGCGCGAACTTACGATCGATCCGCGTTCGGTAAAACTCCTTATCGAAAAGCGTGTTGACAGCGGAAAACAGCATTCGGGATCCGGTTTTAAGATTGCTCCGGAAACTACCGATCTTTTCAAGCGCTCAATGGACAGAGCGCGTTCGCAAGGACGTCGGGTGATTGATGCTTCCGATATTTTTTATGTGCTTTCAAACGACGAACGAAGTATTTTAAATGACATTCTGCAAAATCTGGGCGTAGGTTATGAAGACCTATCCCAGGCGGTCAGAAAGCGAATTCGCAAACGCGAAAAAGAGGAAGAAAGTGTAAGAAAGAAATACGAACTTCCTTCTTACTTAAAACATTTCGGCGTTTCGCTAAACAAAATGGCTCGACAGGATAAGATTCCACCTGTGATTGGCCGCGAACAGGAAATTCGCCAGATGATCGAAATTCTTTCGCACCGCGAGCGTTCGAATTCTCCTATGCTGGTTGGTGAACCGGGCGTAGGTAAAACAGCGGTCGTCGAAGGTTTAGCAAGAATGATAGAGCTAGAACCGGAAAAGGTTCCGCAAAGATTACGAAATTCGCACATCGTCCAACTCCAAATGGGCGGAATGGTTGCGGGTACGATGCTCCGCGGCATGTTTGAAGAGCGTATCAAGGGTGTAATTGATGAAGTAAAAGAGAAAAAACATATCATCTTGTTTATCGATGAAGCACATACGATCATCGGGGCGGGAGCGGCACTTGGAACGTCTTCCGATGCGGCAAATATGTTTAAATCTTCGCTTGCCCGAGGCGAACTAAGAATTATCGGCGCTACAACATTAACCGAATATAAAGAGTACATTGCTGAAGATGAAGCATTAGCGCGTCGTTTTCGTCAGGTAAAAGTGAAAGAGCCTACAATTGAAGAAACGAAGGAGATCTTGCTTGGTGTCCGGCCGCGTCTTGAAAAAAATTATTCCGTGACGATATCCGATGAAGCGATAAATATGGCTCTTGAAATGTCGCCTAAGTATATACGAAACCTGCATTTACCTGATAAGGCAATTGGGTGGCTTGATACGGCGTCAGTTAAGGTCGAGATCAATGAACCGAGTTCTTTGGTTGTAAAACCGGAGCACATCGTAGAAGTAATTTCTCAGGAATCACAGATCCCGAAGGATATGATCTATCGGGATACGACCGACCGTTTTTCGCAAATGGAAGCGGATTTGGGAAAAAGGGTTGTTGGTCAAAAAGAAGCAGTACGCGCGGTTTGCGAAAGACTTCGGTTAAACAAGGGACCTTTAAAAGAAAATCATTATGCTCCTGATGGGGTGCTGCTTTTCCTTGGTCCGACTGGTGTCGGGAAAACCGAATTGGCTAAAGCGGTCGCTGAATTTATGTTTGGCGATGAAGAAAAAATGGTTCGGATCGATATGTCCGAATATGGCGAAGGAACGGTAGGCATCGAGAAATTGATTGGAATGCCGCGGGGTATTGTAGGTTCTGAGCGCGGGGGGATTCTTACCGAGCAGCTGCGCGAAAATCCATATACTGTTTTGCTTTTGGACGAAGTAGAAAAAGCAAACCCGTATTTGATGAACATTTTCCTGCAGGCTTTTGACGAAGGTTGGCTAACGGACGGACGCGGGAAGAAGGTTTACCTTTCTGATGCGATCGTAATCATGACATCTAATTTGGGTTCTGAAAACTTTAAAAAATTTGAGAAGCCGCTCGGTTTTGGTATGAAATCTCTTGGAGATATGAAAGAGATCAAAGGTGATGTGATGAAAGCTGCCGAGCAGCGTTTTTCCCCTGAATTTAGAAATCGGATCGATGAGATCATTATTTTTTCACCTTTGACCATGGACGAAGTCAAAGAAATTGCGGGTCTTTATTTGGAAAAGGTCAAAAGACAAATGGAAGCAAAGGGCAAGGTTATCGAGGTCTCTGAAAAAGCTCTCGATCTGATCACCCTCAAAGGTTTCAGCCCCGCTTATGGTGCTAGATTCTTGAAGCGTTATGTAGATCAAAAAGTTAAACTACCAATAACCAACCTTTGGAAGACGGGAACTCATTTTTCTATTGACGCGAAGGATGATGAAATTACGGTTCAAACTCGCGATTCTTTTAGTCTTAATTAAATCGGACAAATCGGTCAGGTTTAGCATCGAAGGCTTTAGTGATAATATTTCGCTAAAGTCCTTTTTTATTTAATGTATATGAAAATTTTATTGAGAACTCCGGCGGTTTTATTTACGTTTTTATCATTTTCCATTGGAGTCTTAGGGCAGAATTTCGATAAACCTTCGGATGAAACGGCACGTGTGAAAGCAGAGTCTGTGATTCAAAAGGCGATCGCGAAACTCGGCGGCGATCGTTATCTGAAAGTAAAAACGACGGTTGGGGAAGGGTCATTTTCGCTTCTTAAAGATGGTGTTAATGTTTCCTACCAGAAGTTTATCGACGTGATCGTTTCTCCGGATAAAGAGCGGACGGATTTTACAGAAAACGGCTCGAAAACCGTCCAGGTGAATACGGGTGAGACGGGTTGGATTTATGAGGAGCATTTGGAGAGTTTTCGAGATCAGTCAGATGGAGGAATCGAAAGTTTCAAAACCAGTCTACGCAGTCATTACGATTTTCTTTTGCGTGGAAACTGGAAAGATCAGGCTGCTTTAAGCTATGAAGGCCGACGTCCGGCAAGTCTTGGGAAACGAAATGACGTATTGAAACTCACATTTCACGATGGATTTGAGGTTGAATATGAGTTTGATGATGATGGTACGCCGATGAAAACTATCTACACACGTCTCGATTCTGAAAAAAAGGGAATTTCCGAAGAGACCAGATTTGCAAAATTCATCAACGAACAGGGTATACAGACACCCTTTGTTATTGATCACTACACCGATGGTGCGCAAACTTTTCGCGTCAATTTCGAATCGGTCGTATACAATAAAAGCATTCCGAACGAAATATTCACAAAACCCGGGGATCCGAAGAAGCTTAGAAAGAAGTTAAAATTGTAGGAGTCAAATATTAACCAGAAAATTGGAAACTCAAGTCGGTGTTTAGTGTCGCGAAGGTTGGAGAATTCTCTAACCTTTTTTTGTTTCGCGGTTTGTAGTAATTTGGAACGTAAATGAAGCATCTTTTGGAGACAATTCGGGGCACATTTTCTACGAAGAAAATCGTTGTTATAGGTGATTTGGTTGCCGATCAATTTCTTCGGGGAACGATTGACCGTGTTTCGCGAGAAGCGCCTGTTTTTATAATGCGGCATGATGAGACCGAAACAGTCGCTGGGGGCGGTGCCAACGCTGCCGTAAATTCTGCAAGATTAAGCGCAAAAACCATTGCCGTTGGTATTATCGGTGACGATTCGAATGGACGCGCACTAAAAGCCTCACTTAAGCAGGCTAATGTTGATGATAGTTACATAGTTTCTTCAACCGCATTAAAAACTACAACAAAGGTGAGAGTTTTGGCGGGCCAACATTTTGCGCAAAGGCAGCAGGTTATTCGGATCGATTATGAAAACGAAAACGCGATCGGGGCGGATTTGATCGAATCTCTTAAGCAAAATGCTATCAACGCTGTGAAAGAAGCGGACGCGATCATCATTTCCGATTACAATTACGGAGTTGCCGCCGCGGGAATCGTTGAAGCGGTTTCTAAAATTGCGCGTAAGCGGAAAATACCTCTGTTGATTGATTCACGCTTACGGTTAACTGAATTTTCCGGTGCGACAAGCGCTACGCCGAATCAGGAAGAGGTCGAACAAATTTTAGGGGTAGGATTTTCTGTCGCCGATTGTGTAAAACTTCGCGGCGATCTTGAACTAGAAGCACTTTTGGTCACACGTGGAAATCAAGGGATGCTATTAGTAGAAAAAGATAAGCCGATAGTGATACTTGATGCCGTAGGATCAAAGGAACCGGTGGATGTAACAGGCGCGGGAGATACCGTTATTGCGGCTTATGCGCTTGGATTGGCTTCCGGTCTGAGTTATGAAGAAAGCGCGCGAATTGCAAATCATGCAGGTGGAATAGTAGTAATGAAAAAGGGAACTGCGTCGGTAACTCAGGAAGAATTGATCGAATCAATCGTAAACGATACGAATAAGGCTTTCGCAGAAACTAAATGAATCACGAAATCGGATTTGCTCCAATTTTTGATCGAACACGGCTGATAGCGCGTGTCGCCGTAGAACGAAGGAAAGGAAAGAAGATTGTTCTTGCTAATGGATGTTTTGACGTTTTCCATGTAGGACACGCACGTTATCTGGCGGGCGCGAAGGCACTTGGGGGATTCTTGGTTGTTGGAATTAATTCGGACGAGCAGGTAAAAAATCTAAAAGGAGAAGACCGCCCCTTTACCAATGAAAACGAACGCGCCGAAATCATTTCATCGCTGAAATCGGTTGATTGTGTGACGGTTTTTCGCGAGCCGACCGTAGAAGAATTGATTCGAGCTATCCGTCCTGATTTTCACGCAAAGGGTACGGATTATACCGCGGACACTGTTCCGGAGAAAGATATCGTCGCAGAATGCGGAGGGCAGGTGGCGATTGTTGGCGACCCAAAGGATCATTCATCTACTGAAATCATTGATTTAGTGAATCGCAACTCTTGAATAAACATCGTCAACTGAAACTTCTTAGGAGATAAATTATGAAAAACTTAAAAAACCAATTTTCGTTTTTTGTAGTTCTGGCGCTGACTTTTGCTTTTGTTCCGAGTTGTCGTGCCCAAGTTGAAACCGACGGACAAGAGACCCAAACCAATTTTGCAAGGAATGGCGTTGTCAGTCCAATTCGGAGTATGACAGCCAAACGAGCGGCACACACGGCGACGCTGCTCAATAACGGCAAAGTTTTGATTGCGGGCGGTTTTGTCGGCAATGGCAACGCTTTGTCGAGCGTAGAACTGTTTGACCCGACGAGCAATACTTTTACATCGGGGGAAAATTTGTCAACTCCTCGTGCCAGTCATACGGCGACACGGCTTCCGAACGGAAAAATCCTGATTGCCGGAGGCTACAACGGCGATTATCTTAATAGCGCGGAAGTCTTTGACCCGACAACGAACAAATTTACGCGAACCGGACGAATGGTTACAGGGCGAAGCGGTCACGTCGCCACGCTTTTGAACAACGGCAAAATTCTTTTGGCTGGCGGAGTCGGAACGGGCTGGACATTTTTAGGGAACGCTGAATTATATGACCCAAAGACCAACACTTTTACGACGACGGGTGAAATGATGACGGCGCGAGAATCGCACACGGCGACTTTGCTGAATGATGGAACGGTGCTGATTGCAGGCGGTCATAAAGGCAGACGCTCGGAAATTACAATTTATACGAGTGCCGAAATTTACAATCCGGTGAGCGGAACTTTCACTGCGGCGGGTAATTTAAGCGTTAAGCGACACAAACACGATGCGACGCGACTCGCGGACGGTCGAGTTTTAATTGTTGGTGGTTCAGACGAACGCGATGGCGGTGGCGCGTATCGAAATGCGGAAGTCTTCAATCCGGCGGACGGCAGCTTTACGACGGTCAAAAACAATATGAATACCGCGCGTTACAAGTTGCAAGGCACGGCTATACTTTTGAAAAGCGGCAAAGTGTTGATTGCAGGCGGCGCACATCGGGCAGAAGTGTTTGACCCGACGACTAATAATTTTTCTTTTGCCGGCGGCGACATGGGAACGAAACGATTGTTTGCGACGGGGACGCTCTTAAAAAATGGCCAGGTGTTAATTACGGGCGGTTACACAGATGGCAACGTCGTAAGCGCAAATGCGTGGATTTATCGGGTGTAGTTTCCCAAACGCGCCGTCCAACAAACTCAATCAACCGGAGTGCGAGATAGCTTGTCTTTCATCGTGTCTTGTCCGTAATGGCATTGTCTTCGCGTCCGGTTAATTCAGGTGTTCGACAGCTTTCGTCTTATCAAGGGAGTTTCTTATAAATCGTGGAGAGTAACAAATTTAAAAAAGATTTTGTTATTGATGCCGACGATTGAACAAAAAATTTAACGAAGAATTACGGGCAAAATAGTTTGCTACCAAATTTTCTCTTTTTTATCGTGCAAGGTGATATTGTGGTGTTCGTCAGTATATCGAAGAAAAGAAGTTACTTTAAGGAAAATGTTGACCGATCCGTTGCGGTAATATTATTATCCATGAATATTGCATTTGTCGGAAAATCCCGCTTGCGGATTCCCAAGCGACTAGCTGCATTTCATAACGGTCCGATTTAACATTTGCGAGCTGCGATGTGGGAATCACGCACAAAAAAGGATTTGATAATCGAAGTTTGGGAAAAGCTCGATTGCGAAAGTGTGGGTCGTGATGAGATCGAGGCGATTGAAATTGTCGTGTTGGAGCGATTTGGAAAAAGTGCACTCGAAAGCCCCATGATAGTCGCACGCCAGCTTGCCGATGAAGGTGCCGAACTCCGCCACGCTGAAATTCTGAAGCTTGATGTTGAACGCCGTATCGATAAACCATACGCTCCGATGTTTCGCAACATCTTAAAGATCGACAGCCTCGAACAAACTCTGGCGTCCATTCATCAGCTCGAAAATCTCCGTAAAAAATTTCTCTCCGATGGCGATAAAGAAGGTTTGCGTCTTGTAAGAGAAACCGCGTTGGCCGGCAAAGTGAGTAGTCAAGAAATCGCAAACAATCAAAACCTCAAGTCTGAAACGCGTGTGTTGAATTCGGAGATCTCTGAATGGTTGACGATTTGGCTCGGTTCGCCTGAAGTTTTCGAAAGCTGGGTAAAATTACGCCAAAACTCGACCGATTTTCAAGAGAAATTTCGCAGCGAAAAATAATGCGTCGATTTTTTGTTAAATTTACGGGCGAGCCTGGAGATCAAATTGTTTTTGATCGGGACGAGACGCGTCATATTCAAAAGGTTTTGCGCATTGCTGCGGGGGAAAAGATACAGATCTTTGATGGAAATGGCAACGAATTTCTTTGTGAAGTTTCGGGTTTTGATCAGAAACGGGCTTCGGCCGGCATTGTGGAACGAATCGAACCACCGGTTCCGGAATCTTCCTTAGATTTAACGCTTGCAATTGCTCTGATAAAAGGAGATAAGTTTGATCTGGTTATTCAAAAAGCAGTCGAGCTTGGGGTTCGGTCATTCGTGCCGATTACAACGATTCGTTGTGACGTAAAATTAAAAAATGTCTCGCAAAAGCTTGATCGATGGCGAAAAATAGTCATTGAATCTTCAAAGCAGTGCGGGCGAGCGACCCTTATGGAAATTTCTGAACCCTGGGATTTTCGCGGCTTTGTTGAGAGCGCGAAAGGATCGAAGATATTGTTTTCAGAACGTGGCGGCGAGGCGTTTTCAAGTTTGAAAGAGGATAAAAAAATAACTGCGGTTGTCGGTCCGGAAGGCGGTTGGGATGATTTGGAGATGGAATTTGCGTTACAAAATAAGTTTCAAATTATAACGCTCCGCGGGCGAATCTTGCGTGCAGAAACTGCCGCAATCACAATAGCTTCATTGCTGCAGAATCACTTTGGCGATCTAAACTAAAATTCTTTTGAGCGTATGTACGCGTCGCCGCGCGGTTTCATTTCGGCTCGTTCGCCGAGTGCAGTTATTGCCTCACCTACCATTTCTTCAGTGTCGAGAAGGAGGTTGAGATTGCCTTGTGCACCGACTTCCGGGTCCTGAAACTGGACGATCATATAGTTCTTTTTCTTCTTGATCAGACCACCCAGAATGCCCGCGCCGGGAACAGGAAGCGCCGCACCGACAACTCTGCCGGTTCCTGATTGAACTTTCTTTTGGTTTGGGTAAACGACAAAAATTGCAGAATAGGGAAGCGAGAATTTTTCCTTTCCATCTTCACCAAAGAACATAAGTCGTTCGTTTATCTCATCAAACCGAATCTCACCATGTTGTTTCTTGCTATAGCCAAATAGTCCGCCCTGATATTCGACCTTAAAGGTTGACGGCAAATTTTCAATAGGTTCTTTCGTAATTTCGATTTTTTCTCCCGTCTTTTGAGCGGTTTCCTTTTCCGGTTTCTGCTCGACAGGCTTTTCCACCGGACGAACCTGTGCCGAAATCGCGAACGAAAATAACATACCGAAACATAGAATTGTTAAGGACTTTTTCATAATACCTTCCTGTACACGTAGCTGTATGAGCGTTTCCGTAGATTATAGACGCATGCCGCCGACAGTACGTTGCCACGTGAGATTCTTTTTCAAAACCGCGAGTCGTTTCGCATCCGAGTCGGTGCAATCGTCAGAAAGCCTGTTTATTACGCTTTCAAGCAATGGTGCCGCAAAATTCCCGGCGTGCGAAATCACCTGTGAATAATAATGTATTTGAAGTGTCTCCCGAGAATCAGTATGGAACTTTTTGACCTTTTCCGGGCTGCATTTTAGTACGGCCATACCGGGAGGAATGATCCTGTTTGGAACGCCTTGTGCAACATTTTCCGATACATCTATCGAACCCAAAAGTAAGATTCCGACCAAACAGCCCTGTTCATTTATAAAATCGGGACTGAAACTTCCGAGTTCGGATGCGGGTGAAAGACGCGGTCCATAATTCGCATAATCCGGGTTCATCAGCATCGAGTTGTAAACAACCCCGATAATCGCGCTTTTGTTTTCGAGTGGAATTTCGACAAAGGTTGAAAACCCGTAATCGTCTGCATCGGGCGGCTCGGATGTGTCCAGTTTGTCGATGACGCGGGCGATGTAGTCTATATGAGAATTCGAACCAACTATTTTTGCGATCATAAATCTGTTTTTTCGATTGATTTGAACTTTAAGTTATCGTTCTCTTACATTCCGCCGTTTAGTTCAGGAATCAAATATAAGAGCCACCAAAGAAAGAGCTGCACAGTCAATACAATGAAACTCGTTCCCACGCTGATCAATGCAAGATCTCTTCCTCCCAATTCCGGATATCGATGCGAGACTGCAATACCGTAACCGCCGAATACAAGTGTGAAAGGAATGAATAATATTCCCAGATACGGCACCATGGAGTAAACCAAACACGCCCAAGCAGTATGGGCAACGGTATTTTCGTTTCGCGCAAAAAGGTCGGTAATTTCTTCGGTTTCAGCGTTTTCTACCAAAAATGTTTTTCCTTGAAGCCTATGAGCTGAACGTAATGTGTCCAATGGCTGATAATCTTCGCTCAATATCTTTCCGCAGACGAGGCAATAATGAGCACCTTCTCGCACCGCGATCGTTCCACAGGCAGCGCACGATTGTGAAGTCACGAACTCGCGCGAGCGCCGCGCTATTTTCGGCACCTTCTCTCGTTCCGTTTGTCGCATCTTTTTCATCGACGTCTGCGTTTGCTGGTATTTTTTCCCGAAAAGCTAAAGTCTAGGTTATTCTCTTTTGCGAAGTCTTGTAAAGCTTTTAAGAAGGTCTGTCGATCTTGCATTGTAAAAACCGCCGTCTGATCAGCCGTTTCGATCGCATAAGGGTAGCCGAGACCAATCACGCATTCGGCGCGCACAACATCGATTAATTCTTCAAGCAAACCCGCTTCATAAACCCAGCCGGGGATATCGAGTCGCGCCGGAAGCGTATCACCCGTGGTTTGCAAAAATACAAAACCTACAAGCGGTGCGTTTGTTTCGGGATCGACAAAAGCTTCCATTCCTCTGCGTTTGGAATAGCAAAACGGTGTCCTGTCTCCCCAACTTTTGAGCATCTTTTTACCGGCAGAATTTTTCGATCCCAGAAGCGATGAATCGTAAAGGGTCGGTGTCTCGTCTTTGCCGCTAAACGAAATTATTAGATTTATCAAATCACGTGAAAATCCCCGGTCGACGTAGCCGACAATCGGAACTTTAGAATTTCGGGAATGACGTATTAGCTCGACGAGCTCTTTTACAAATTTTAGCTGTAATTTCGATTGGGCCGCTGCAAACGGCAAAAGCATCGGCCGATCAAGAAGAGCGAGCGGCATGCGCTCATTTCGATCCTGCCAGCCCTTTTTCTTCGAAATAAATTCCCCGATTTTTCTCATCTCGCCGATAAACATCTCTTCGCTTACCACCGACTCGGGCTTGAGGGGTTCTTCTCGATTTTCGAGTAAGTCCTTTGGCGATAAGACGATCAATTGGGTGTCTTTCTCGTATGATTGATCGCCCGAATGGGGATTTTCAAACCAACCGATCTGCACTGCTCCGACCGGCAAAGAAGTATCTTTTTCCGAGTAATACTGACTACCGTCTGCGGCAAAGGTAGTGCGATCTTGGAGTATTTCAGCGGCCCAAGCGCGAGCTTCTTCGTGGTTGTTCCAGCCGATTTCGAATTCAAATAAAAAATGATTTTGACTATCGATCTCAGCCGATGGAATTGCACCGATATTTTCAGTTGCCGTAAGTTTTGCAGCTATCTTTTCGCTTGTTAGGCCAGCAATTTCACCTAAAACACCAAGATATTCATCCAAATCCCTTTTTTGAGCATTCGAGAAATTTACGAAATCATCGCGTTTATCAGCCAGACTTTCTTGCAGACGTTTGAGATAAAGCATTAGGTATTTTCTTGAGGTTTTAGCGAGCTATATCCATCGACCTGAAAACGCCATTTCCCGTCCTTGTCTTTTACCGCGACCACAACAAATTTACCTTTTGAGGTTTCTATCGCCCTTCCATCTTTGTAAAAGTAGATCGTGTAAATGCCGACATCATAACCGATCTCATTTTCAACCTTTCTCTGAAAGATTTGAAACGAAATAGTCATCTTTTGACCGCGATCTTTTACGTTTTTGAAAAACCCTGTGAAATTTTCCAAGATCGCTTTTCTGCCGTTTGTGATTTCTTCATTTGGAGAAAGATACGCGGCATCTTTTGTGTAAAGATTCGCAACCATGTCTGGCTTCAGCGTCTCGTAGGCTTCGCTGAATTCCGAATAGATAGAATCAATGCCTTTATGATTCGCAACCCCCTTCTCCAAATTCAGCTGACCGATTTGGGCAGATGAAACAAATGAAGACATCGTGAAAATTGCAATTGTCTGAACGGCTTTAATTGTCCAAGTCGTCACTAAATTTTGCATCAATCTTAAACTCCCTAATTTTGAATACTCAGAAATCATTTTTCCTACTTCACCATGCTCGTCCTTCTTTTCAAAAAATCCATTAAAACAAACTGCGATAAGTTATTCGGGTTCGCAAAATAGGCCTTTCCGCGCGTCATTTCAGACATCTTTTTCACAAACTCTACTAAATAATAGTCATCCGCGAGCATAAAAGTATTGATCATAATAGCGGCTTTCCGGCATGCCTCAACTTCCTTAAAAGTTTCTGCCATTACGAAAGGATCATTTCCCATTGAATTTTTGTATAGAAGCCGTTTTGACTCTGTTCTCACTTCCGAAAAACGTCGGTAATTCAAATACGCAGAATTTGATGATTCGATGAATGCCGCGGTCGGCTTGCCGTCGGTAACCATCACGATCTGCTTCATTTCCTTCCGCTGCGCGGCCAATAGACGCCTTGCAAGTTTCAGGCCCTCCGCAGTATTTGTATGAAAGGGTCCAACCTGCGTCGTGGCAAGCTGTGCAATCGGCAATTCTTCCGCATCGTCGTGGAAAAGGACAATTTTTAGCGAATCGCCGGGGTATTGTGTCCGAATCAGATGTGCGAGAGCCAACGCGACCTTTTTTGCGGGTGTAAACCGGTCTTCCCCGTATAGGATCATAGAATGCGAACAATCTAACATTACGATCGTCGCACACGAAGATTGATAATCCTGCTGGCGAACGTAAAGATCCTTGTATTCAAGATTTAGCGGAACACCAAGACCCTCGCGCATGATAGCAGACATCAGCGTGGCGTTTACATCCAGGTTCATGGTATCGCCAAATTCGTATTGTTTTGCCGCCATTGCTGCTTCGACACCCGTATCAAGGTGCGGAGTTTCGTGTCGACCGAGCGAAGATTTTCCGACTGAGCCAAGTAATTTTTGCAGAGTTTTAAATCCAAGAAAATCGAGTCCTTTCTCGGTGAGTTGAAACCTGACATCGCGGGGGGTGGGCTCTCCAACTTCTCCTTCGCCTCCTTGTCCCTGCTGCATTTCTTGTCGCTCTCGCTCGATCTCTTTTAGGTCAAGATAACCTTCTTCGACGAGCCTCTCAATGAGATTATTGAGCAATTCTTCCAAGAGCGAACCCCGAAATTTGCCGTCGTTATCGGCAAGCATTTTCTGAACATCGAGCTTATCGAGAATTCCTTTTTCGAGAAGGGCTTTTAGAAGTGCTTCTCGCAAGCCGTCAAGAGAATCATCCAATTCGTTTCGCTGCCGCGTGTGCCAATAGTCTTCATTAAATCCTGAATCGAGCACCATGCCCGAAAGAGCATCCATCAGATCGCCAAGATTAACCCCGAAGACATCAAACCCCTTAAATTTTGAGTAACGAATAAATTTCATTTACAAAACCGTATTCAACTTATCGGTTTTCATCGTATAGCTGAGAACCGCTATTTGAAAGAACAACGATTCATTCGCGTTTTACTTCCTTGATTTTAGCCGACTGATTGCTTATATTGTAACAAATAACTCTCCTGTTACTCTTCCCGAAAACTTAGTTGCTCTCTCCGTTTAAATATTTACAAGGAAGGATACATATGAAAAAGTTTTTAGTAACACTAATCGCGTTATTTGTATTTTCGGTCGGGATGCCCGCTCTTGGCGGTTCATCAGAAGCATATGGCAAGAGCTACAAGAAAGCGTATAACGGCGGCAAAAAGAAATATAAGAAAAGTAAGAAAAGAAAGTATCAGCGGCGCTCTCGTTCGCGACAGACCTGCAACAGGCGGAGAACTTCGCGAAGGTCGTCCAGAAGTAATAATTACAGAAGAACTTCAAATCGAAACTATTCGACGCGGGGTTATTCGACGAGCCGCTATAGAAAGCCGTCACTTTATCGCCGCCATCGAAATGCAATCAATATAGGTGCAGGAACAGGTGCCGGTGCAATCATCGGTGCGCTGATCGGCGGAAAGAAAGGTGCGTTGATTGGAGCGGGAGTTGGTGCCGGAAGTTCGGCGATCTACACCTATAAGGTGAGACCGAAAAAACGCCGGTATAGATCGACATATACAAGAGTCAATCGTTAATTTTCAATAACTAAAATATAGGTGCGAGCCGTGAGAAGTATTTACACTTTTCACGGCTTTTTTCTCTTCGAACGCAAATTTCACGTAAAGAATTGTCAAGAGCGACAAAGAAAATGGTCGATAACTTATTCATGCGCATACAATTGCGGAGCTTCACGTCGATAATCACCGAAATTCCGTGACAACTCCCACAATAAAGAGTTTCATCACAAATGTGCGACGAAAAAAGCGTTGCAATTTTATATCTCTCCTCCCAGAAGTACCGAAAAAGGAGAAATGCAATGAAAAAATTTATTACGACATTTATGACAATTGCGCTGTTGGCGGTAATGGTCCCGTTAGCGGCAAATGCCCAAACCGGCAGACAGTATTACAGCGGAAACACCTACAAAACATCGAAATACCGCAAGAAAAGAAGTACCTATAAAAAACATCGTAATCTGATAAACATCGGAGTCGGAACCGGAGCGGGCGCGATACTCGGCGCTTTAATCGGCGGAAAGAAAGGTGCGTTAATTGGTGCTGGTATCGGTGCGGGCGGATCAGCTCTCTATACCTACAAGATCAATCCGAAGAAGAAAAGGTACAGATATTATCGCCGACCTTAGGAATGATATATCCATTCAAAATGTGCCGTGATTGCAATTAGCGATCACGGCATTTCTATCTTAAGCTAAAAACTATCAAGGTCTGTTAGATCCTCATAGATCATTCCGCGGCGATCGCGTTTTGCCTTTGTCATCGCTCCAAAACCACCGTCTTCGCTGCGTGAAATCTTATTTTCCGCGTACAAACCTTCGAGTACAAATTCGCATGCCGAAACGATATTTGCTTTGTCGTTTTTGTCTAATGCAAGCGGTGTTAAGGTGGATTCGATCAATTGTGGAACGCTTTCAAGCAGCAGGACGCATTCTTTGGCAGACGCCGTATCGGAAAGCAGAATCTTATTTCCTTCATCAAACCAGGAAACTGTCGGTTCGAAATCGATTCCTAAAAAGAATCCTTCGAAGATCACGCCGGCAGCGCGTTTTATCAAATCCTTTGCTAGTTTTTGCGCCCCGATTTGTTCGCCTTCATATTCAAGCTCCATCTTTCCAGTCATCGCGGGAAGTGCCGCGTAAACGTCAGAAATTCTCGGAACCATTTTCTTTTCTTCCGTAATAAACGCACGTCTTTCGGCATTGGAAACTATTGCTTCCAAAACAGTTATCGGAAACCTCTGCGAAACGCCTGAGCGTTTGTCGACTCTTTGATCGTCTCTTGCCTCAAAAGCGATCTGCTCAATAAGCTCTGAAATAAACTCCGGTATTTCCAGCGTGTGATCTTCAAAACCCTCCCGTTTTGTCCAGGCTTCCTGCTTTGTGATCGAAACTCCGAGCTGCAATTCTTTTGGGTAGTGTGTCTGGATCTCGGCACCGATTCTGTCTTTGAGGGGTGTGATTATTTTTCCGCGAGCCGTGTAATCTTCCGGATTCGCAGAGAAAACGAGCATCACATCAAGCGGCAGACGCACCGGATAACCTTTGAGCTGTACGTCGCCTTCCTGCATTATGTTAAATAGCCCAACCTGAATTTTTCCGGCGAGATCTGGAAGCTCGTTCATCGCGAATATTCCTCGATTCGCCCGCGGTAGAAGTCCAAAATGCATAGTGAGTTCGTCCGACAGCAAATGTCCGCCTTTTGCCGCTTTTATGGGGTCCACATCGCCGATGATGTCTGCAATGGTTACGTCCGGGGTAGCAAGTTTCTCGACAAAACGATTTTCGCGTGTTACCCAATCGATCTTTGTTTCGTCTCCGTGAAGATCGACCTGCTGTTTTCCGTAAGCCGAAAGCGGCGCGAAGGGATCGTCGTTTACTTCAGACCCCAAAATAATCGGCATCTCGTCATCTAAAAATTCTGCAAGTGCACGAATGATTCTGCTCTTTGCCTGCCCGCGAAGCCCCAGGAGTATCAAATTGTGTTTAGACAAAATGGCATTGACGATCGATGGAACTACCGATTCTTCGTAACCCAAAATTCCCGGAAAAAGTTTTTCGCGGCTTTGGAGTTTCGCGATTAAATTGGATCGCATTTCGTCTTTCACGGCGCGCGAAACATAGCCGCTGCTTTTTAGTTCGCCGAGCGTTTCCGCTTTCGCCTTCTTTAGTTTTTCGTTTGCCATAATTCTTTGAGTGCGAAGAAAACAATCGTGCTCGATATCGATATTCCCGCTCAAGTTTCTTTAAGTATAAGTCTATACTACAATTTTTCTATGAACCATTTCTCGCGCGATGCAGTAAAAAAGTTTGAGGATAAGATCGGGTTACGCTTCCAGCTCTTCAACAGTCTTTTTTTATCCTTGCCTTTTTTCGGGATCGAAAAGACAGGAACCTTGCTCCCGCTGTTTGATCAGGCTTGTGAGAGCGGGTACGAAAATGGGAAAAGCCCGTTGGAAATTGTCGATGGTTTTTTTGCGACCAATACCGCATTGACAAACGAGAGCGATAAACTCGATCTTCTTTTTCGTTTCGTTCAATATGCAGAAAGGCAGGTAGTGCTTTTTGACGCACTTGAAGACGCTTCGTTTGACGATCTTCACGACCTTAACGGCTCAGGTTCAATTAAATATTTACAAAATCTGGTTCGGCAATACCAAAAGACCGCGCAATTCGAAAAGCGCTTGAGTGATTTTGGCGTTCGCCTTGTGTTGACGGCGCACCCGACGCAATTTTATCCAGGATCTGTGCTGGGAATAATCAATGATTTGGGAGCTGCGATCCGGATAAACGACACGGCCGAAATAAAGGTTCTGCTGCAGCAACTCGGACGCACACCTTTTTTCAAGAAGCAAAAGCCTACACCTTTTGACGAGGCAACAAGTTTGATTTGGTATCTGGAAAACGTTTTCTATCAAGCAATTGGGAAAATCGTAAACGAGCTGCGAGATGGCTTTGACGATGCTTTGCCCGATTTGGAAAATCTAATAAAAATGGGTTTCTGGAGCGGCGGCGACCGTGATGGAAATCCTTTCGTGAAGGTCGATACAACAATTGCGGTAGCTGGTGCGCTGCGCACATCAATTTTGAGGAGCTATTATTCTGATGTAAAGAAAATAAGACGACGCCTTACGTTCTCAGGCGTTGAAGATCTGCTTTCAGAACTCGAGAGACATCTATACAAGGATGCCTTTCTTGAAGAAAAAAGCCAGGTTATATCGAAGGAATCTATCCTCCAATTACTTTACGAGATCCGAAATGTAATCAACAAAAAACATGTGGGCTTGTTTGTTGAGCTGGTTGAGGATCTGATCGCTAAGGTCGAAGTTTTCGGGCTCCATTTTGCTACGCTGGATATTCGGCAAGACAGCTCAATTCATGCGCGCATTTACGAACATATCGCAGAGGAAACGAGTGCACTTCCTGACGATTTCCCCAAACTTTCAGATGACGAAAAGATTACCGCTATATTGAATTCGAAAACGAAAATTGATTTAAATGCATTTGAAGATGAGCTCACGAGAGACACTTTTTCAGTAGTCAAAGCTTTCAAAAGAATTCAGGAAACGAATGGCGAGCAGGGCGCCAATCGCTACATAATTTCAAATTCGCAGAGCGCGCTTCATGTGATCGAAGTCCTTGGTTTCTTTTTATTATCGGGTTGGGAACCTGAAGAAGTCACGGTTGACGTCGTTCCTCTTTTTGAAACCGTAGATGATCTAAAAAATGCGGCGCGTGTGATGCGCAAGCTTTACGAAAATCCTACGTATCGGGATCATTTGAAACTCCGCGGAAACGCGCAAACAATAATGCTCGGTTTTCAGACGGTACAAAAGACGGCGGATATCTCATGGCAAACTACGGCATTTACCGCGCGAAGGATGAACTCACAAAGGTTTCGCGCGACTTCGGAATTGAAGTTATTTTCTTCGATGGACGCGGCGGACCGCCGGCGCGCGGTGGAGGTAAAACTCATAAATTCTATTCGTCTCTCGGAAAAAATATATCCGACAAAGGAATCGAAGTTACGATTCAAGGACAGACGGTTTCCTCAAATTTCGGGACCATCGAAGCAGCCCGCTATAACATCGAGCAGCTATTGAGTGCGGGTATTAAAAATTCGGTTTTTGCCGAGAAGGAAAAAACTTTTGAAGGCGGCGAGGAATCGCTCCTCCGTGATCTCGCAGAATATAGTTTTGAAGCATATTCCGAGTTGAAAAACGATCCCATTTTTCTTGACTACCTCGAAAACGTAAGCCCATTGAAATACTTTGCGAAGGCGAATATTGGGAGCCGTCCCGCAAAACGCGGCGATGCTTCGAGCAAGCTCACACTCAAGAGTCTGAGGGCGATCCCGTTTGTCGGAGCTTGGAGCCAGATGAAACAGAATGTACCGGGTTTCTATGGAGTAGGCTCGTCGATTCAGCAGATGGATGATCAAGGAAAGCTGGAAAAAATCTCAGAACTTTACAATGAAAATGCATTTTTTAAAGCTCTCGTCGATAATTGCGAAATGTCTATGCAGAAGACATTTTTCCCTTTGACCGCACACTTGGCGCAGGATCCGATATACGGAGATTTCTGGAGGAAAATAAAAGATGAATACGAACGAACACGAAAATATATTGCAATAATTACAGGACGCGATTCTTTTATGGCAGATTTTCCGGTCGCACGTGAATCGGTTCAAATGAGGGAAAAGATCGTGCTGCCGCTTACGACAATACAGCAGTATGCACTCACAAAAATTCGCAAAGGTGGAAGCGAATTTAGCGAAAGCCACGAAAAACTCATCGTTCGCTGTTCGTTTGGCATTATCAATGCCGGGCGGAATTCAGCGTAGGTTTTCGTTTCAATAGATTTCCACTAAAATCATATTATGCACATCACGCGGGTCGAGCTTGAAGATATCAAATCTCACGTCGGATCAACGTTCGAATTCGAACGCGGGACGACTGCGATCGTCGGCGAAAATGGTGTTGGAAAAACGACGATCATCGAGGCTGTCGGCTGGACTCTGTTTGATTTACTCGATTATAAAAAAGACGATTTTGTGCGCCGCGGCGCCGGAAAGGGTGTGGTGAGAGTAACGTTTGAGAGCGGGTTGGACGAAAGGCGATATGTTGTCCATCGTGACACAAAAACGGCATATTACATTTATGATCCGAAACTGAAAACACGGATCGCAGACAAAAAAGAAGAAGTTACGCGTTTTCTTTGGCAGCATTTGGGAGTCGAGGTCGGTACGGATCTGGAATCGCTTTTCAGACGTGCTATCGGTGTTCCCCAGGGTACATTCACGGCAATTTTTCTCGAAAGTGCAACGGAAAGAAAACGCGCGTTCGACAAACTTTTAAAGGTTGAAGAATATCGGGAAAGTTCGGATAAGCTCCGCGATACGGCAAAATATGTCGAAAGCAAAATAATTGATGTGAGAGAGAAAATCGCGCGGTCCGAAGGTGAACTAAACCGCTTTGATGAACTCGAACAAGAGTTGAAAACGACGTCTGAGAAGCTCGACAAACTGGATAAATCACTTAAAGAGCTGGATGAAAAGGTTTCTGCACAGCGAACTACCGTAGAGACGCTTTCGAAGATCGAGGGAGAAGTTTCGGGTTTAAAATCGGAGCTTGAAAAATTCGAAGGTGAAAAATCGCGTACTGAAATCGTTTTGAATCAAACAGAAATTGAAAAATCAGCTGCGGAAAAAGCCGGAGAGATCGTTTCCAAATTTGAAAACGACTATCAGAGCCATATAAAGGCGCTTGGAATGCTCAAAGAATTCGAACGCGAACGCGAAGCACGGCGAAAGCTTGATACAGAGAAGGGAAGCATTGAGGCGGCGATCGTAAAAGTACAGTCAGACAAGAAGGTAGCTCTTGATGACAGAAAGCGAATCGCTGATGCGCATCAGGAAATTGAAAAACTTAAGCCTAGATTAAACGAACAGGAACGTCTTGAAAAACGGAGGGAGCAGATTCGAAATCAAATTGCTGATGTCAAATCATCGAAAAACCGTCTAAAGGATATAGATGAAAAACTCACTGCCCTGCGTGACCGTTATCGCGAAAATCAAAATCTCAAAAAACAAACGGAAGAAAATTCGGCGGATGCAAAACTTTTGGTGGAACGACAAAAGCTCGACGAAGAACTGCGCAAACAGGTCGCGACGCTGCGCGCCGGACTTGAAAGAGATCAAAAGTTTCAAAGTGAAATAGAAGACGGGCTATGTCCGGTTTTTTCTGCCAAATGCCTCAATCTCAAAGAGGGAGAAACGCTCGATGGTTTTGTCGATTCGAAATTTGAGGAAGTGCACGGCAAGATCTCTAAACTTGAAGCGGAGCAAAAGCAGGTCGGAGTTTTACTCAAGGCTTCTCGCGAGGCGGAAAAATCTATCGCTACCCTCGATACGATTATCAAAAGGGAGGAGGAAATTGCAAATGACGGTATCGCGCTCCGCCAAGAAAAAGAAACGCTCGAGAAAAATATCAGCAATTTCGATGATCTTACAAAAGAACTCGCCGATATAGATTCAAAGCTCACCGGGCTAAATAACCCGAAAGCTAGAATTCAGATTCTGGAAAAGGAAACCGCACGCGAAATATCCATCAGAGAAACGCTCACAGACATCGAAAGCAATTTCGAGCGTTTGGAAAGCGATCGGAGGATAAAGGTCCAGCAACTCGAGACATATAAAGACCTGGATACGAATTGGAAGGAGTATTCTCAGCTGAGGGATAAGACATCGGACGCCCATCGTCAGTATATTGCGAATGAGACGAGTGCAAAGATGCTCGCTCAAAGGGTTAAAGAACATAAAAGTGCCAAAGATGGGCTAAAAGAAATTATAGAGAATCTTGGAAAGCTTAAAACGGATTTTCTCGAGAAATCAAAAGGCTTTGAAGTGGAAAAGTTTACAGGCGAAAAATTGACCTTTGCTGCGCTGGAAAAAGATCTTTTTGAAACCAAACTAAATTTCGAACACGTCTCAAAGCGGAATGGCGAACTTGAAAAGGAGATCGTGCGTTTAAATGGAATTCGCAAAACGCTCAAGAATGACAGAATCGAAAAAGACAGGCTCGAAAGGGTATCGGATGCAACTGCGTTTATTCGCACGACTTTAAAAGAAGCTGCTCCGCGTGTTGCGCGAAACTACGTTTACCACGTTTCGATTGAAGCAAATCAGATGTTTCGTGAAATTTCGGGAAATGCTGAGCGAACGCTGAAGTGGGATGAAGATTACGGCATTTTACTCGAAGAAGATGGATACGAACGTCCATTTCAAAACCTTTCGGGCGGTGAGCAGATGGCTGCCGCAATGTCCGTTAGGCTTGCTTTGCTAAAACAATTGTCCGACATAAGGATCGCGTTTTTCGATGAACCGACTATGAATATGGACGCCGAACGCCGCGAACGCCTAGCCGAGCAGATCAGCAAAATCACTGAAAGACAAACTTTTGACCAGCTTTTTGTTATCTCGCACGACGATACGTTCGAGGGGTATGTTGATAACGTTGTCAATGTTAGAAATGACGAGGCAAGCTCAGCAGCACCGGGCTTGTTTTAGGAATTGGAATATGGAAAACGATCTCGAAAAATGTTTCGAGTTTATTCTCGAATTAGAAAAGTTAAAAAACATCAAAAGAAAGATCAAGCCGATCGGGATTGACCGTTATGAAAATTCCGCGGAGCACAGCTGGCAGATCGCAGTTTGCGCTTTGGCTTTGGCCGATTATGCTAACGAAACGATTGACAGAGCACGGGTAATGAAAATGCTTTTAGTCCACGACATTGGCGAAATTGATGCCGGCGACGTTATTTTCTTTGACGATGCGGGAAAAGAAGCCGCAAAAGCGAGCGAGCTCGAATCCGTAAAGCGCATTTTTGGGATTTTGCCTGAGAAGAAATGCAAGGAATTTTTTGCGCTTTGGGATGAGTTTGAGAACGGCGATTCCGCCGAAGCAAAGTTTGCAAGAGCGATTGATCGCGTTTTACCGATATTTCAGAATGTGAACAACGGCAGACAGAGTTGGACGGAGAACGGTATTACAAAGGAGCAGGTTTTAGAAAAAACCTCGTATATCGGCGATGGAAGTGCGATAATCTGGAAGTCGATATCTGCTAAGATTGAAAAAGCGTTTGAATGATTTCATTTTTGCACACCGAATTTGCTGATAGTAAGTCCGCACTCCGACCCATAACCTATGAAGAAAGTGACGATTGTTTGCGATGGATCATCGCTTGGAAACGGTAGACTCAAACCGCGGGCTGCTGCTTGTGCAATTTTGGGTTATGAAGGATATTGGCGCGGATTCGCAAAGTATCTCGGAGAAGCGACCAATCAGCAATCTGAGATCGCGGCGGCCGAGATCGGTTTATCGCAATTATCAGAGCCTTGTGATGTCCGGGTTTTGAGCGATTCGCGGTATGTCGTCGAAACAATGCTTGGTAATTTCAAAAAGAAAACCAACCATGATTGGTGGAAAAGACTCGATAAAGCGGCGGCCAAACACAAGATAAAATGGGAATGGGTGAAAGGACATTCTGGTCATATAGTGCAGGAAATCGCCGACGATATTGCGCGAAAAACTGCCGAACTTCAGCGGGTAGATGAAGAATTTATCGATAACGCCGTGCTCGAAATCGGCATCGAAGAAATTTAATGATGTTAAAGTCTCAACTCACAGTCGGTATTCGGAGGAGGAATCTACGAATTTTTATTCCATTGTCGACGTTATTTATATCTATATTCTTGTCAGCCGTTTCCGCGCAACCTTATCTTTCAAGGGGTTGGATTTGGCAGAATCCGCTCCCGCAGGGAAATCCCCTTTATTCGATTCATTTCGCAAAGGATTCAAAATTCGGTTTTACGGTAGGAGCGGACAACACGATCTTGCGAACCGAAAATGGTGGTTTTTCCTGGGAAAAACTCATCGCCCCTGTTACGACTTCGCTCACCGACGTTTTTGTAAAGGACGAAAAACACATATTTCTTGTTGGAACAAGAAGCACCATTTTCTCGAGCGACGACGGCGGAAAAGACTGGAAAACACATCGAACTATTTTTAAGGAACATTTCTATTCAATTGATTTCTCGGGAGAAAATTTCAGCACGGGGTGGATTGCCGGAACGAATGGAGCGATTCTGAAATCCACCGATGGGGGGGGCAATTGGAAACAGCTGCAGGCGGTTGTCAACACGGATCTTCTTAGCGTAGCGGCGTCGGGTGAAATGGACGTAGTGGCGGTAGGAAAGAGCGGCACGATCATTAGCTCGAAAGACGCCGGTGAAACATGGACGACGAGCAAACCTTGCGGCAATTCCTTGATTTCCGATGTCGCCTATATTTCGGCAGACAATATCGTTGCAAGCGGATTTGGCGGTTGTGTCGCAAAAAGTACCGATGGAGGTCTTAGCTGGAAACTCGTTAATATCTTTAAGGAAGTAGATCTCCTTTCGATTCGTTTCGCGGACGAATCAAAGGGCTTTATGACGGATAGCAACGGAAAGGTTTGGCTTACGGAAGATGGTGGAAATACCTGGCTTCCGTTTAATGTCCGCACTGATCCCAAGCTTGTTTCGATGTATTTTGCTGATGAACTCACGGGTTGGGCAGTAGGCGACAACGGTCTAATTATACGTACTGACGACGGCGGATATAGCTGGCAGCGATTGAGTCTTGGCGGACGGGACGACGTAAACGATATGTTCTTGTTCGATAAGGAAATTGGTTGGGCAGTCGGGTCACAAGGTCGGCTTTGGGTAACAAATACAGGTGGAAACCCATGGATTCCCGTCTATTCAGGTATTAAGGGATCACTTAACAAAATAGCCTTTTTAGATACGGATTACGGATTTATTGTCGGAGACAAAGGTGTCGTCTTGCGCACCAATAACGGCGGTGAGAGTTGGGGAAATGGAATATCGGGAACTACCGAAGACCTTTTTGGGGTCGATTTTGCCAGTGAAAATGTTGGATTTGTGGTCGGCTCCAACGGCAAGATTCTAAAAACCGAATCACGCGGCGCATATTGGGTTCCGCTCGTATCCGGGACAAGAAATTGGCTCGAAGATGTAATTTTTCTCGATGAAAAACGCGGTGTAGTTGTAGGAGATGCGGGGACGATCCTAACAACCGAGGACGGCGGCACAACCTGGACGAAGATAAAGACCAATCTCGACGAAAATCTATATGCAATAGATTTTTCCAGGGGGTCATTCGGAATCGCGGTGGGCGCACGCGGAACAATCCTTCGAACGACCGATGGTGGAAAAACCTGGAAAGATGTTGAATCGCCTACAACTGTAAACCTATATGATGTTGAAGTTTATGGTTCTTCGAGTGCGATCGCGGTAGGTGCGCTCGGAACGGTTATTCGAACCAAAGATGGCGGCGAGACTTGGGAAACTCAGCCAAATATAACAAGCAATTCGCTTCAAACTATAGAATTTCGCGGAGGAACGAGCCTTTGGGTTGCGGGGCGGGGCGGGGCAATTCTCAAGCGTACCGCTATCCTTTCGACCTTTGATATATCTCCACAGACAATTCCGCCCGTATTAAAAATGGGCAACTCAAAGAAAAAGGTTAAGCCGATAATTCCGACACTTCAGTTTGCAGATGATGGAGATATTCCGGTTGCAAACCAGCCTACCAAAGATAATCGTTAGGTTTCACCACTAATAATTGTGACTGAGACCCATTCGCCCATCGTTTCGATCAAAGGATCATGGACCCCTTGTTCGCTCAGCGCTTCGACGATTTCCTGCCTTTCTTTCGTTAAGATCCCTGATAAAACGAGAACTCGGGAGGACTTTGTGATAAGCAAATCAAGCATCGGAATGATCACATCCGCGGTTACATTCGCACATACGAAATCGTGGGGTTCGGTTTCATTTGAGACCGAACCTTCAAAAAATCTGATCTCAGCTTGATTTAATTCGGCGGTTTCCTTTGCTATTGATATAGAATCCGAATCAACATCACATGCGAGAATTCTTGCCGGGTTTAAAGATGATAATTTGGAAACCGCGATCGATAGGATCCCGGTGCCCGTGCCAACGTCAAGAAAACTCATTCCTTCTTTGTAATGAATTTCAATTGCTTTCAGGCAGAGCCGTGTAGTTTCGTGAGTTCCGGTTCCGAAAGCCATCTTGGGATCGATCCGAATTAAAAGCTTGCCGCTTTTAGAAACTTCCTCCCAGGTCGGAGCGATGATAAATTTTTCGGTTTCGGTAGGCTTCCAGTGCTTTTTCCATTCGGCATCCCAATCCAAATTTTCAACCTTTTTCGAGTCGATCCGCAATACGTGATCTTTCGTCAAACTATAGATCCTTAGCGATTCATCAAGGCTTCTTTTTACTTCCGCTAAATCAATTAATCGATCAAAATATCCGACTACTTCAACGGTCTCACCAACCGTTTTCCCCAAGCTATCTATTTCCGTTCCCAGCGATTCCAGCTCGTTAAACGCAAACTCGATCGCCTCCGCCGCCGCGGGCTTTGCAGTTACGGTGACGGCAAACCAGAGATCCTTTGTTTTCATTTTTGAAGTTATTGTTTGACGCCGAGTTCGTCGAGCTGACGCTCTTGATTTCTCCAGTCTTTCACAACCTTTACAAATAGCTGCAGATAAACTTTCTTTCCGATCAGATGTTCGATATCTTTCCGTGCCTTTGTCCCGATATCTTTTATCCGGCTGCCTTGTTTTCCAATTATGATGTGCTTTTGCGACGATCGTTCAACGTAGATCGCACAATAGATCTTTGCGATTTTTGGATCTGAGTCATCGTATTTTTCAGTGATCACAGCCGTGACGTAAGGAATCTCTTCTCCGGTCGTTGCGAGTATTTTTTCCCGAACCATCTCTGCAACCATTATTCTCAGCGGCTGGTCGGTCATTTCATCGGCGCCGAAAATCGGCTCATTTTCAGGCAGGTGTTTTATTATCTGCGCCAGCAAAGTTTCAATCGCTTCACCTTTAAGCGCAGAAATTGGGATGATCTCCTCAAAGCTATGTTCGTGAGAATAAAAATCAATTAGGGGCAGGAGTTTATTTTTGTCTTTAACTTTGTCGATCTTATTCAACACGAGAAGAGCAGGTTTTTCACTTTGTTTAACTAAATCCAGAACAAAACGATCACCGTTACCCGTTGAGACCGCCGCGTCACGCATCAATACAACCAAATCAACCGAAAGGATCGCGTCGTGCACTGCCGCCATCATTCTTCGATTGAGCAAATATCCGGGTTTATGAACTCCTGGCGTATCGACAAATACAATTTGCCCTTCTTTTGACGTGACGATTCCTTGAATTTTGTGGCGGGTGGTTTGAGGTTTATTCGATACGGCGGCGATCTTTTCGCCCACAAGATGGTTTAATAATGTTGATTTTCCGGCGTTCGGACGTCCAATTAAAGCGACAAAGCCGCTGCGAAAAGTCTTATCGTGCTCCATTTAACATTCACTGTGATTTCTAAATTCTGCGCTTATGATAAATGATTACAAGCAAATGACAAGACTTAACGAACTTTTACGGGAATTTCTCTTTTGCCGCAGGGGGCTTCAAACGTAACGCCGAAAAGCCCCTGGATACTGCTGATCGACTTAATAATAAAAAACGAGCGTCCGGAGATTTTAGCGATCTCAGGTTCAAAAACAACCTCAATATCCTCAACGCTGCTCGACGTCGCCTTCATATTTTGCGGACCACTTTTGGTGCCCTCGATCCAAAGCATAACCCCCAGGCTTCCGCCGCCATTAATTATCGAAATGACATCTTGACTAGCCTGAATTTCACACGGCTTTATCTTATCCAAACTCTCGCTAGAAATTACGTCTTCTTTCGCGACAATTCGAGGTCTCTGGAGTCCTGTAACGATATCTTCCTCCGTGGCCTCTTTCTCTTGATTTTCAGAATCAGCAACTTGAGTTTCAGCGACAACGTCACTCGGAGCTTCCGTCCTGGGCTTTTCGATCGGTCGTTCTGCAAGTATTTTTACGTCTTCCGCTAATTTCGTTGATGGGATACTTTCAGGCTTCTTTTTTTCGTCTATCTTGGGTTCTTTGGTCGCCCGCGGGACCTTAATCACAACCGGGTCAAATAACGACTTTTCGATTTTAGTTTCAGCTAGAACAGCCGTTTTATTTTCAATCGAATCCTCCTTTTGCAACTCCTTTTCGAGATTCGGGAGTTCGCTGATATTTGAATTGGCAACTAATATTTTTACCGTAGTTGGTGATGTGATTCCTGGTTGCGTTGTTGTTGCATCCAAAGTCACAATGTTATTGGATTTTTCGTCCGGGATAATCGTCTTCTTTGTTATGAGATCAGGTTCTACCGGTTTCCGGATAACAGTATCCGCCGGTTGATTTTGGGTTTTTACGATGACAGCAGGAGTAGGTTTCGCAATCGGTACACGACTTGGGACATTTCTCAAGTCGATAGTATTTTCTGCCGGTCGTCCATTCGGATCCCTTTCATTTTGAGCAACGATCTCGGGCTTGGGTTTTTCCTTCGCCTGCTCTTTAATAGGTTTGTTTGTAAAAATGCTTATTGAATTCTTCTTGGAAGACTTTTTCTCGAGCCGCTCTTCCAGACCTTCCAAACTTCCGTATATCTTAGCGTACAGGTTTTCAATCACGATCTTTTTCGTAGTGGACTGCTCTTCCGCGAAATATCCCTTAATATATGCGTCCAGAGCCTCTTCTGACTTGCCTTCGCTTGCCAATACGGCACCAATTTTCCACATCGTCGACCTTGACCACGCGCTATCCTGCGGCAATATCGAAATCGCAGTTTTCAGACGGGTTTTGGCTTCATCCGGTTTTTCCTCTTGAAACAATGCCCAGCCGGCTAATTCTTCAATTCTTCCACGCACAATTCTGATTAAGGTAGCGCGCGGAATTTGCGGTACAATTACAGAACGCCCGCCCGCTTCCGCAAGTTTTCTGCTCTCGTACAATTCTTCTGCCAAGACCGCCGCAGATGGATTCGAAATGCTCAGACCGCGTTCCACGCCCGCGACCGCATTTTGGGTTATTTCCAAGACCTTCGGCAAAGCCTTTTTGCTTTCTACCAGACGGCTCGCGACAAATAGCTGCCGATGAAACTTCATAGGATCTTCACCGGAAATAAATTCATCGGATGATGATTCTATTTCGCTTTCAGGCGCCGACTCTGCTTCCAGACTCCGCGAAAACCTGAGAAGATTCTTTAGAAGTTTTGAATTTTCCTTACTGTCCGCCGGCGAAAACTGAAATATTCCCGCTCGCCTTTCAGGTGAAAGCAAATCGAGGAAGCTCTCGGATTCACGCTCAATTCTCCCGCCGAGCTTTGTTTTTACATTACCATTCTCGATGGAAAAAGTAGCTCGCAGGCCCTCTGCGGCTTCTTTATAAAATCCCGCAGCGGCGCGGGTTGTCGCGAGCTCGTATTCAAGCGTTGGAAAGTTTCCGAACTGGCGAGCGACAAGGAGCGTCCGTTCGGCCGAAAGAGGATCGCCTTGGGCCATAAATCCACGCGCGAGCGCGATATAGGTCCACGTGTATCGCGGTTCAAGCGCAAGCGCCTCTTGCGCAAGTTGGACGGCTTTCCCGCCATTTTTATTGGCTGCGTACCAATATGCGGCGCCGACGAGCAAAGCTAAGTTTTTGGAATTATTCGCAAGTGATTCGGACATTTTTACCTCGGCCTGACGAGTTTGCCCGCTTTCAAAAAGTGAAAGGATCAAGCCCGTTTCGGCATTGGCATTTGAAGGATCATTTTCAAGAATTCCGTAATAGATTTTTTCGGCTTCGCCAGATTTTCCAAGAGCACGCTTCATTTCGGCAAGACTTGTTTTTGACGCTACGGATTCCGGATCGATCTCGACTGACCTCGCGAAAGCATCAGCTGCCGCGTCAAGATCGAAATTAATGCGATTAGCAAAGCCAAGGGTATGATAAGCGGCGGCGGATTGCGGATCTAATTCGAGTGTTTTTTCGGCCAGGCGTTTTGCCTCGGAGGCATTTTCAGCACTCAAATAAAACGTTGCCAATGCTAGAAGGCGCGTCGGATTACCAGACACTTTTTCCTCGATCATTCTTGCAACTTCATTAGCCGCAACTCTTTGACCGCGAAAATAAAGGTTTGCCGGAAATTTAACTAAAAGGCCCGAGAAAAACTTGTCAGAGATCTCTTTTGGCGATTCATCGACTGCGAGTTTGAATAACTTAATTCCGTCAGCGGTCTCGCTCGAACGGAGTTTGAGATCCGCAAGCTCAGCTCGCGATCCGGAAAGCATTTCACGAGCACGTGTTTCGAGTTTTGAATTTGGATAATCTATCAGAAACTTTTGAATCGCTACGATTCGTTCCGGGGCGAGGGTATGCGCGATTGCACTTTCAAATTCTTCTTTTTCACCAGCGAGTTTTGTGGTTTTTGGACTAACATTCGAGGTCCGTTTTGCCACCTCAATATTTTTTTCCTGGGAAAATGAGCTAAGCGTGAGCGCAACTATGAAAATTAAAATGGATAAATATTTCATGACGTAAAAATCACCAGTCATATAATGTTTGGAAGATAATAACACGAAATTGCAATAATCTGCCCGCCGCCTTATTCTCAAATAATGAACGAACTCTTCGAAGTTTGGACACAAGACCTCGATCAAGCCATCTCCGAAGCAAAAGCAAATGGGCGGTACGATATCGCGGACTATCTTTCGTTAAAAGCCTCCAACGACGCGATTAGGCGCGAAAGTGTAAAATGGCTTTTTGATTCTGTTTTGGAAATCGTTTTTGCTTTTAACAGCCACAACGCCCGAATCAAGATCGAGCAAAAAGAAAAACACCGTTTTAAATTCGGCATTTCCGAATTAAGCGGCTCACTGCTCAATATGCGACAGGGTGTAAGATGTCTTGACATCGAAGCAGGTTGGACACAAACCCCCTCAGATGGGGTCCTCAGTTACGGTGCGCTTGCTTGCGCAAAGATCAGCCATTTTGGTTTTAGGAAGCAAAATGAAGAATTGGTTTTGCTCCGATATGAAGATAAACCGCAGTGGTTTTCGGTGGCAGATGAGAGAAACAGGGTTTCTTTTAACCTGAAGAGTTTTCGGAAACATTTTGAAATCTTTCTAGGCTGAATCCAGTATTACCCAAGGAATCTCTTGAAAATTAGCGGCTAAATCGGCGATAAATTCATAAAGTAAGCTGTCCTTAGGAAAAACTTCATTAATCCAGTCCTTTTTCTTTTGTTTTATTCTAATGTAAGATGGTAATTCAGCCGGTTGGCGATCTTTTAAATTGGAGATTTTTTTTATAGTGAAGTCAGAACTTGGAACCCTGGTTGAGTTGCAGAAAACGGATATACGGATCCGACAACTTAAAGAAAACATCGAAACCACAGACGAAAGGCGTGCAGTCATCGAAGAAGAATTCGAAAAGCACGCCTCTTCTATTCGCGAAATTCAGAATAATCGGGACGAGGCCAATGCGAAACGCGCAGAACTCGAAACCCAGATTGCAGAATCAAAAACGAGCCTCGAACGCGCAAACCGCAATCTCAAAGCCGCGCAAGATTCGCAGCAATACGAAGCCGCGATGCGTGAAGTGGATGTATTGAACAAGCAAATTTCGAAATACGAAACCCAGATCCTGGAAAATCTGGAAATCGTAGAAGAAGCGGAAAAGGTTTTGGACGAACGCGCCGAAGAAGTAAAAAACCTCGACAGCGATTGGAAAAAACAACAATCAGAATTTGACGGTGAAACAAAACGAGACAAGAAAGAACTCGCGAAATTGACGAGCGAACGCGCGAAGGTTTTTAAAGAGGTCTCGCCGCGATTGGCAGCGATTTACAATCGTCTCGTAACGCGCAGCCGGGACGGAATCGCAGTGGCGGAAGTAATAGAGGATGCCTGCAGTGCTTGTTATATGAAGCTTCGCAAACAGATAGTGGTGGATTTAAAAACGACACCGGAAATTATCACCTGCGAAAACTGTACAAAAATCTTGTACGTTACGGAAGAAGAGCAGAGCGAAGCGACTGCGAGCACCTAGACGAGGAAAAGGTGGTAAGGACCGCCTTATTTATTTTGCCCATTCCTCGGAAATATCGACGTCAATTTTGATGGGCACTTTGTTAATAAATCGTTCCGCTGCTTCGATCATAGCTTTTTCCAACTTCACGGCTGTTTCCTCCGCTTCATCGTTACTAACTTCAACCACAATTTCATCGTGAACGATATTTACCAGTTTTGCCGAAGTACCCCTTATTTCGTCATTCAGAAGACCTAGAGCAATTTTTAGAATATCAGCGGATGTGCCCTGAATCGGCATGTTTTTCCCATAACGCTGAGCTGAAGCGATTTCCTGCGAATTGTTTTCGTCAAACCGAAAACGTGCCATTCTGCCGGAAGCGGTTCTCGCGTGTCTGTCATCTTTGGCTCTTCTTGCGGCGCCTCGTAGCCACTCATCCAAACCGCGATACGTTGTAAAATACTTTCGCAAAATGTCTTCGGCGTCTTTTTGCGAAACACCCGTCATCATCGCAAAGCGCTGTGAACCAATTCCATAAACGACGCCGAAATTTAAACGTTTTGCAAACGCGCGTTGGTCAGCCGTGACATCCTCTGGTTTGACCCCAAAAACCTGAGCGGCGGCTGACGCATGAAAATCTTCGCCGGATTTGAAAGCTTCAATAAAATTCTTGTCACCTGAAAACTCGGCTAAAATACGCAGCTCTATCTGCGAATAATCGGCAATGATGAGCTTGTTTCCGGGTTCAGCCCGAAAACAGCTGCGGTATTCTTTATCGTGGGGAATTTGCTGGAGATTTGGTTTCGAACACGAGAATCTTCCCGATGGCGCACCGATCTGCCGAAAATCTGCGTGAATTCTTCTGGTTTCCGGTCGAATGAACTCTAAGATATTGTCGCCAAAACTCGTCAAAGATTTCGCAACGCTCCGATACTCCAGAAGTTTGTCGATCACAGGATATTCCTTTGCAAGCGGCTGCAATTGCCAGCCACTTGTCGAATCAGCGATCGGTACACCGAGATTTCTGAGTGCGTCAGAAACCTGTGTGTGGGAGTTTAGATTTATTTCAGCGATACCAAAAAGCGAAGCCTGAGCGACACCTGCAGAAAGCATTTCCTGAAGCTCCATTCCAATTCGATCCTGCTCTTTTTTTACCTTTTCAAGCTGCGCCTTCCAGCGCGCTTCATCAAGATAAAACCCGTTTAGCTCCATCAATGCAATCGCGGTTACACAATCGAATTCTATTTGAGCGACTCCCATCAAACCGTCCTCTTTGAGCTTTTCAACGATCTTTTCCCTAAGAGGAACCATTGTCGCGGCATCTTTCGCCGCGTATTCAACCTGCGATTGAGAAAGCTCATCCGCGCTCCAATCGCTAACCTGTTCGCTTTTATCGAGTTCGGCACCAAGAAAAAAGTTTGCAACTTCGGCGAGATTATGGCGCCGATCTCTCTCACCAGCGGCAATTATCTGGCTTGCGAGAAACGTATCAAAAACGCCACCCAGCTCGACCCCTAAATGATGGGCAACCCACTTCGCATCAAACTTTGCGTTGTGCGCAACTTTCTCGGGAACCTTCGCTGAAAGAATATCTCTAAGCGGCTCGAGCGCGGGCATCGTTTTAAGATCACCCTTTTCCGCAAAGGGTTTGAGATCAATAACGATAGTATTTTTCCCGTTGCTAAGCTGTACGAGGCGAATCGTTCCGTCGAAAGGATCAAGGTCCGTAGTCTCGGTGTCGAAGCCTAACATTTCGTCGGTTCTAAATTCATCGCAAGCGGTTTTTAGCGCTTCCGCTTCCGTGATCATCTGAAAATAAACTTCCATATCTGGTCAATGGTAAATCTTAATTTCCTTTTGGTAAAAGTCGGAAACTTAGTAACTTAGTAAAATCCGCATTTACCAATCTGCGAAAAAGACTTATACTAATTTTAGTTTGTTTGATCATGCCTAGGTGGCAGACAAATGAACATATAAAGTTAAAAGATTTTATAGTTGTTAAGTTTTCATTGAAGATTGTAAACGGGTTCGAAGCACGGTTGTTAAAAGATTAGTTGCTCCCCGGATTTTGAAAAGCAGACGATTGCTTTTTACAAAAGAGATTCCTAGTGAATAAAATCAAAACTCCATCTGGTTTTGGAAATCCTTTTCAAAACAAATCATTTGTAAAATATTAATTTTACTCGGGTTCTATTGAGTTTGAATCTCGACCGTAAAAAAATCTAAAATACACAAGTTTGTTTTTCAAGACCATTCTTTTACGAATTCAAGGTTGAAGTTTATTCAGCCGAATTCTACTTATCAGCCATAGCTAAAAATCGTTTTTCTTAACTATAAGGAAAAATATGTCAAAAGAAATGATAATCAGCGTCAATGGACGCGAGAAGAAAGTTGCCATTTTGGAAAATGGACAAGTTACGGAATTCTACATCGAGCGCGATGAGGACAATTCCGGTGTTGTAGGAAATATTTATAAAGGGCGAGTACAGAGAGTTTTGCCCGGGATGCAATCTGCTTTCGTCGATATTGGATTGGAGCGCGACGCGTTTCTCTACGTTTCGGATTTCTTCGATGAAGAAGAAGAAATTGAACGAATTGTGATGGAAAAATCGAGCGATAAAAAATCCGCCGATGATCTCGAACGTGAAACAACCGATGAGCTTCACAAAACACGTTTGAAACGCGATAAGCAGATAGACAATGTTCAGGAAAAGGCAGAAAGCGATACGGGTCCGTTAGTAGCAAAGGACGCGGAACAAGAGGACGAAAATAAAGACTCACGTAGAAAGTCTCCTCCGAGCCGAAAAAGAGGACGTCCCTCCAAGAAGAATAATACAGAAGAAAACGTTGACGAAAAGAAGGACGCAAAAAAAGATTCCGAAGGACAAAAGGACCGAGAGAGGGACCGAGATAAGGACCGAGATAAGGACCGAGATAAGGTTCGGGGTCGAGGACCAGACAAAACCAGAGAAAAAGATATCGCGAAACGTGAAAATGTGCTCGATGCGTCGGATCTGAAATTCGAAGAATCGGGTTTCGAAAGAATCGTCGATGAAGATGAAGATACGGGTGAAATGCTTAAAGATGCAATGATGCAGGAAGCGATAACGGACAAAGTTCGCTCGATAGAATTCGACATGGAGAGTTTTGACACCGCTGAAGTTGGGTCGTTTATGGATTCCGTTGATTCGATCGATTCGGCGTTCGAACGAATCGCCGATGAGGATGACGAAGAGACTGGCAAGAAGTCTTCATCAAAACGAGGTTCACGAAAAACTCCTACGAAAAAACAAGGGGAAACAAAAAAAGCTGGTAAAGAAGAAAGCGAGGAATCTGATTCTGGAACCGATAAAGGTACGCTAACGGCTGCACGAAAACGGCAATCGAGAAGTAAATCGCGTTCGAAAAAGACTTCAGCGAAGAAACCTGCAGCGAAGGCAAAAAATAAAGCAGCAAAGGAATCGGAAACACTTGAAGATGGGGAAGCACGTGTAACTGAAACACCAGATTTGGCTGAAATGGCGGTTCGAAGAGGAAGTCGCGGAGGTAGGCGCCGGCCCGCACCCAAGAAAACTTCGGACGAACCTTTGCAGGATCCGGAAGCGCATACCGATAAAAGCTATAAGACAACCGAGCATTCTGAACCGATAGTTGCAGAAGATCAGATCGCCGACGCTGAGTTCAAACCTAAGAATACAAAATCAAACGGAAGACGCGGAAGACGCAACGACCACCGTCAGCCGAAAATTACCGATCTTCTCAATGAAGGTCAGGAAATTCTCGTTCAAATCGCCAAGGAACCGATCGCAAAAAAAGGTGCGCGAATTACATCGCATATAGCGCTGCCCGGTAGATACTTGGTTTATATGCCTACGATCGAGCACCTCGGTGTTTCACGAAAGATCGCTTCGAGTAAGGAGCGGGCGCGGCTTAGAACCGTGCTTCAAAATGTAGTAAAGAACAACAAGATTCCTTCAGGCGGGTTTATTGTAAGAACTGCGGGAACCGGAAAGCCCGAACAAGAGCTTGCCGATGATGCAAATTATTTGGTCAAGACCTGGATGGAAAATAAGAAGTTGGCGGAAAAAGCGAAATCGCCCGCTCTTATCCATCAGGATCTGGATATCATTCTCAGACTCCTCCGCGATCACCTTTCCGATGATTTCACGGCGATTCGAGTAGATTCCGAAGATGAATATCAAAGGATCGTTGAATTTGTAAATCGTATCCAACCAAAACTCGTTAAACGTGTGAAATTCCATACGCTTGATGAGCCGATATTGGATACATTTGGAGTTAGCGACGAGATCGATAAAGCTCTGAAACACCGCGTTTGGCTAAGATCCGGTGGTTATCTGGTTATTAATCAGACGGAAGCTTTGATCGCAATCGACGTAAATACCGGGAAATTCGTTGGTAAGGGAAATGCCCGGCTTGAAGATACGATCACAAAAACGAATATGGAGGCGGTGGAAGAAATTGCACGGCAAATTCGGCTTCGTGATCTTGGCGGAATCATTGTGCTTGATCTTATTGATATGGAAGATCGACGCAATCGAAACAAGGTTCAGCAAAAACTCCAGGAGCATTTATCTCAAGATAAATCGCCGACAAAGGTTTTATCGTTTAACGATTTTGGTTTGATAATAATGACCCGAAAACGTGTAAAACAATCTCTCGAACGCACGCTATGTTCGCCCTGCACTTATTGCGAAGGCGCAGGCTGGGTGAAATCGGCAACTACTATATGCTACGAAATTCTAGATGAAGCGAGACGACTTTCAAAACAACTTGATGATGTGCGTCAAACGACATTGAGGGTGCATCCTGAAGTTGCAAAGAACTTGCGTGGTTCGGAACGAGAGGTATTTGATGAGATCGAAGAATACCTCGGTGTCGTCGACGTCAACGGCGATTCGACCGTGCATCAGGAGCAGTTTGATTTCGCGTTTATTTAATTCGGGTTTTGAGCGAAAGAATTGAATAAGAATTGAAGTTAAAGAAATGGGGCGGCTAGTGGGGCTCGAACCCACGACCTCCTGAACCACAATCAGGCGTTCTAACCAGCTGAACTATAGCCGCCGTAATAACTTTCGATCCGCGAAAGCGAATTCGAAATCACCGCAAATTATACCTTTCCGGATCCGAAATTCGCAATCTAAAATTTGGGAAAATGCTCCCGGCACGGCTCGAACGTGCGACCCCCGGTTTAGAAGACCGGTGCTCTATCCAACTGAGCTACGAGAGCACAAAGCAACGAAAATGTTAACTATTACGGTGTTTTAAGTCAAACCGCATTATTCGATGCGCGGCTTTCTAGACGGCTCGAATCGATTCGAGCATTTTTTCGAATACTTCTGCCTCAGTCATTTTGCTTGTATCGATAATTATTGCGTCCTCGGCTGTGGTGAGTGGGGAATCTTTTCGGGTTGCATCACGCTCGTCGCGGTTATTGATCTCGTTGAGCGTTTTATCCATGGTTGTTTTGCGGCCCTTTTCTTTATCTTCTTCATAACGCCTTTTTGCGCGAGCCTTTGGGTTAGCAGTCAGAAAAAATTTCACTTTTGCTTTTGGGAAAACTACGGTGCCGACATCCCGACCGTCTAAAACGGCGCCATTCTTCGAGGCTTTACCAAGTTTTCGCTGTCTCTCGACCAGATTTTTTCTCACCGCCGAAATCGTTGAAACAACCGAGGCCATTTGCCCTACTTCGCTTGTGCGTATTTCGTCTGTTACGTCCAAGCCGTTTAGCAGCACTTTTTGCCTATCCGGTTCGCCGCGCAACTCGATCTCCGTGTCTTTTGTGATCTCAATGATTTCCTCATGATCCCGGGAGCTGATTTCGGCAAGCAAGACGGCCAGCCCGACCGCACGATACATTGCGCCCGTATCAAGGTATAAGAGATTCAATTCTTTGGCGAGCATTTTTCCGAGAGTGGATTTTCCCGCGCCTGATGGTCCGTCGATTGCTATGATCATGTTCTATCTATTTCGTCCCGAAGCTTCTTTGGCAGTTTTTCAAAAACTAGAGTGTATGACTTTTTTAGGAGTTCGTGAAGTTCGGTTTTCTCAATTGCATCAAAAGTTTCGAGTCCGACCCATTTGTAACGCCCTAAGTAAGGTGCGGGAATAATGTTTTCCCGTTCGATCAATGCATCGAAAGTTTCCGGAGTGCACTTAAACGACATGACAGTTTTGCCGAATTCTAAGCCGAGGACGGCAGACATCTTTTCGCCAATTAGAAAAGTCAGATCCTTTTCCCACTTTACATCTTCCGTCACGTTTGGGAGCGCGAGACAAAATTGGCGAATTATTTCAATATCCATGTTTACCCAAAACTTCCAAGATCAATTGATTTTCAGGCAGCCGGTTAGTTGGTCATTTCAATATGGCCTCCAAGCGTTCTAAAGCCGATTCGATGTCTTCTTTAGACACATCAAAATGCGTTACCATCCTAATTGCAGTTCCAAACGGGATCGCTAAAACGCCCTCGGTCTTTAATCTGTCGCAAATTTCGATCGATGAAAGTGCGGCTGCTCTGACATCAATGATCACAATATTAGTTTGCACGGTTTCAAGGTCAATTTTCACACCTTTTAATTTGGAAACGCCTTCCGCAAGGTGTTTTGCATTCTCGTGATCTGTAAGAAGCTTTGGCGGAGATTCTTCGAGCGCAACCAACCCTGCGGCCGCCAACACTCCGACCTGCCGCATACCACCGCCAAAACGCTTTCGCCAAACGCGCGCTTCTTGAATAAAATCCTTTGTTCCCAAAAGCATCGAACCGATCGGCGCTCCCAAACCTTTTGAGAGACAGAATTGAACCGAGTCCACTTTTCTAGAAAGATTCGCAACCGTTTCATTTTGGGCGGCGGCGGAATTGAAAATTCGCGCCCCATCCAGATGAACCGGCAAATTTAACGCATGAGCTTTCTCGCAAATCGCGTCGCATTCTTTTGCACTCATTACGCTTCCGCCGCCAAAATTGTGTGTGTTTTCAAGACAGATCAATCCGGTCGGACATGCATAATATGCTTGGTTAACATGGAGAGCCGATTCGATCTCCGACCATTCGAGCATTCCGCTTGAACGCGCGGCTCTTACGGGGCGAATTGTTACGCCGGACATCGCAGCGGGCGTTCCCATTTCCCAATTAAAAATGTGTCCGCGTTCTTCAACAATAATTTCGTCGCCCGGGTTGGTATGAAGTTTTACAGCGATCTGGTTTCCCATTGATCCGGTCGGCACAAAGATCGCCGCTTCTTTTCCAAAGAGCTCAGCAGCCGTTTCCTGCAGACGCAAAACAGTCGGATCTTCGGCATAAACATCGTCGCCGACATCAGCCTCAGCCATCGCTTTGCGCATTGCCGGAGTAGGTCTTGTAACTGTGTCGCTTCTTAGGTCAATCATTTCATTTCGCTTCGCTTCGCTTCGCTTAAATTCACCCATATTATTTGTCACCGTTGGCGACAAGAAATATCGTTTTCGCGCTGAAGTAGTTATGAGTTACCGAAAACTATCATTTATATCTTTCAATATTTCCGCACCCGGACAAAGTTCTTTTTCGCCCAATGAATTTAACGGTTTTTCGCTTGTATTGAGAAGCCCATGGAAATTCTGAGCGCCCGGGTGCATATAGAGCAATCCCGTTAAGATCTCCTCCCGCGATTTTGCATTCTGCATGGCGTTTATTGCTGAAAATTTGTCGGATGGATCCCAATCTTTGGCTAGCTTGTGGAGTTGGATCGTAGAACCATCGTGCATACGTAGGCGTTGTACGCTTCCTTCGTCATACTCTGTTTTTATCTCCCGCTTAAGTGGAACAAAATCAACGGTTGCGGTCGCTTCTATGTGTTCCCGAACGTAATCGTAAGATTTGGTTGAGCCTTCGTTGTTGTTGAAGGTTACGCACGGCGAGATGACGTTTAGAAATGCAAAACCCGAATGGCTTAAACCGGCCTTAAGAAGCGGGACGAGTTGTTCTTTATCACCAGAAAAACTCTGGCCGACAAAGGTTGCGCCGAGTTCGATTGCGAGGCTCGCCAGATCAATTGTTTCAAACGGATTAATATTGCCGGATTTGTTTTTTGAGCCCAAGTCAGCCGTTGCCGAATCCTGTCCTTTGGTGAGTCCGTAGCAACCGTTGTTCATTACAATATAAACCATATTCAGATTGCGACGGATGACGTGAACAAATTGTCCCATTCCGATCGAGGCCGTGTCGCCGTCGCCCGAGATTCCGAGATAGATCAAATCACGGTTGGCAAGATTTGCACCCGTAGCAACCGATGGCATACGCCCGTGAACGGAATTAAATCCATGCGAATTACTCAGGAAATAAGCGGGTGTTTTGGACGAACAGCCGATTCCGGAAAGTTTGGCGACCTTGTGCGGTTCGATGTTTAATTCAAAACACGCTTCGGCGATCGAAGCGGTGATCGAATCGTGTCCGCAACCGGCACAAAGCGTCGAAAGCGAGCCTTCGTAATAATCAACCGTGTAACCCAAATCATTTTTGGGTAAATTCGGATGGCGAAATGTAGAACGGACATATGACATAAGGATTTAAGAACTATTGTCCACAGATGGACACAGATAAACACTGATAAGAAAAGAGATAAAGATACTTAAAAGTGTTGCAGACAAATCAATAAATCAAAAAAATATCTGTGTTAATCCGTGTTCATCTGTGGATAATTAATGTTTCATAATACTACTCTTTTAATTTCAATTTTACGTTTTCCAAAATTTATCAACAATCCAATTTTCAAACCTGTCGCTTTCAGATAATTAAGGCATTGTGCTATGTGCGAATCATCCAATCTACGACTAGCTTTAACTTCGACGATTACTGAATCCTCAACAAACAAATCTGCATAATATTTTCCGACCGCAACACCGTCATATAAGACTTCAATTTCGTGCTGCTTTAAATCTTTAAGCCCGGATTTTCTTAGTTCCAGCATCAGAGCGTTTTCATAAACCTTTTCCAAAAAGCCGCAACCTAAAGAATTGCTCACCGTGAAGGAATCACCAATCATTTTTTCGGTAATCTGATTTACTTTGGTTCTATCATCAACGAAAAGCGATTTCAGTGTCTCGGACATATCAGTGTTTATCTGTGTCCATCTGTGGACGAATTCTTAGTCAGGTATGTCTTGATTTGCTGTAAAATATTATCTGCAGTTATCGGCGTTCCGTCGTAATTTAGCACCGAAATAAGCTTATTGGGATTTATTCCCAATTCTATCAACATCAAACTCCTAAACTGTGCATCGCGGTTTTGTTCGATGACAAAGACTTTTTCGTGTGCATTCATAAACTCTTCAAATGCTTTGCCAAACGGAAAGGCTTTAGCGCGCAATGCGTCTAGCGAAATATCTTCATCTTTTAATAGCTTGATCGCCTCTTCCGCCGCGTAGGTTGAAGTTCCAAAAAACAAAACCCCAAATTCAGAAGCATTTTTATCCTGATAAAACTCAGGCTCTGGAACTGCCTCTTTTGCGGTGTTCCATTTTGTGATCAATCTGTCGACATTATCCTTATACGCGTCGCCATCTTCTGTGTAAACGGCTTGTTGATTGCGCGAAGTTCCGCGGGTAACAAATGCACCCTTAGTTTCATGTGTTCCCGGAATTGTCCGATAGGGAATACCGTCGCCGTCAACATCCTGATAGCGTCCGTAGTTTTCAATTTCATCAAGCGCCGCCGAGTCTAAAACCTTTCCGTGATCGTATTTGCGTTTATCGTCCCAATTTAAGGGCGTCGTAACGTGGTCATTCATTCCCAGGTCAAGATCGGTCAAAAGTATTACAGGCGTTTGAAATTTTTCGGCGAGATCAAAAGAATCCGCCGTCATTTCAAAACACTCGGTTGGCGACGCGGGAATTAGCAGAATGTGTTTTGTGTCGCCGTGCGAAGCGTAAGCACATTCGAGTACATCAGATTGCTGCGTCCGCGTTGGCATTCCTGTTGAAGGTCCGGTTCGCTGAACATTTATCAAAACTGTCGGGATTTCGGCAAAATATGCGAGTCCTAAGAATTCATTCATCAGGGAAACGCCCGGACCGCTTGTCGCTGTAAAAGATCTCGCACCATTCCAGTTTGCGCCGATGACCATTCCGATCGCGGCTAATTCGTCTTCCGCCTGAACGATCGCAAAATTATTCTTGCCCGTTTCTTTATCAACACGCAGCTTTTTTGCGTATTTTGTAAACGCATCTACGATGGATGTCGAAGGTGTGATCGGATACCACGCGGCAACCGTTGCACCGGCGTAGATCGCACCTAAAGCACACGCCGTATTTCCGTCGAGCATTATTGAATCGCCGATAGCATCGCGTCTTTCGACACGAATACCGAGCGGATATTCAAAATGTTCGTGAACATAACCAACTCCCAATTTCAAAGCCTTAATATTCGGTTCGATCAGTTTTTCCTTGCCTTTGAACTGCTCACCAAGCATTTCTACTAACACATCAAATTCAATATTAAGAAAAGCCGACAAGGCACCAACATAGATAATATTTTTGAATAATTGCCGAAGGCGCGGATCCGTAAAAGCATTATTGGAGAGTTCCATCAAAGGAATGCCAATGTAATTTATGTCTTCGCGTATATATCTTGAATGCAGAGGTTTGGAGCTGTCGTAAAGAAAATAACCGCCCTTGCGAACGCTCTCGACATCTTTCGCCATACTTTGCGGATTGACGCAGACCAAGAGATCGATTCCTTCGCGACGACCGAGAAATCCTTTTTCCGAAACACGGACTTCATACCAGGTCGGCAAGCCTTGAATGTTTGAAGGGAAAATATTCTTTGGTGTAACCGGAATGCCCATACGGAAAATGGACTTCATAAAAAGCGCATTCGCACTCGCCGAACCCGTCCCGTTGACGTTTGCAAATCTGATGACAAAATCGTTGATTTTTATTTCGCTCATTAATTAATTGTCCACAGATAAACACAGATAGACACAGATATTTTTAATGGTGATAAAGGCGATAGGCAGGGATACAGCATGTTCAAAAATCCCTTCTAACTCTCTTATCCCTGTTAAATTTTCTTTCTTAAATCTGTGCTTATCTGTGTTCATCTGTGGAAAAGAATTTCTTCTTACTTGTTTTCGCACTGGTAAGGCGTTTTCGTCACGTTGTAAAAGAATTCCTGCATATCCCACGCCGCCGTCGGACATCTTTCCGCACACAGACCGCAGTGGAGGCAAACGTCTTCGTCTTTGACCATCACACGCGCGGTCGGCAAGGTGTCAGAAACGTAAAGATCCTGCGTTTTGTTCAGCGCGGGCACTTTCAACTTATTTCTCAAAGCTTCTTCTTCGTCTTCATTTTTTGTAAATGTTATACAAGCGGTCGGGCAGACATCCACGCAGGCATCGCATTCGATACATTTGGGCGCGTCGAAAACGGTTTGGACATCGCAATTTAGACAGCGCTGCGCTTCTTTGAAACCTGTCGGTAAATTAAAACCGAGCTCGACTTCGACCTTGCGGTCTTTTAGCGTAATCGATTTATCTTCTTGCGGCACGACATAACGCTCGTCGTGAGCGACTTCGCTATCGTATGCCCACTCGTGGATACCCATTTTTTGGCTGCGAAGATTTACAAATGGATCAAGCCGTTCGTTTACATCTTCGCCTTTGCAAAGCTGGTCGATCGAGATCGCCGCCTGATGTCCGTGAGCAACTGCCGTAATGATATTTTCGGGTCCGAACGCCGCGTCGCCGCCGATGAAAACTTTGGGATGAGTTGTTTGAAATGTAACTTTATCAACGACGGGCATTTCCCACTCGCCGAACTCGATGCCGATGTCCTTTTCGATCCACGGGAAAGCATTGTCTTGCCCGATCGCCATGATCACATCGTCCGCTTCGATAAAGACATCCGGTTCGTTCGTTGGAACTAATTTGCGTCTGCCACCGGCGTCATAAACCGGTTCAACCCTTTCAAAGGTCATTCCCTTTAATTTGCCGTTTTCTACGACAAAAGACTTCGGATTGTGATTATCGAGGATCGGAATGTCTTCGTGCATCGCGTCTTCTTTTTCCCAGGGCGATGCTTTCATATCCTCAAAGGGACTGCGGACGACGACCTTAACTTCCTCACCACCGATCCTGCGAGATGTCCGACAACAATCCATCGCCGTATTTCCGCCACCGACAACGATCACTTTTTTTCCGACTTCCGTCGTATGTCCAAAAGCCACGCTTCCAAGCCAATCGATTCCGATGTGGATATTTTTCTTCGTATCCCAACGACCCGGTAGTTTTGTCAAATCCTTTCCGCGAGGTGCCCCGGTGCCGATAAAAACCGCATCGTAATCTTTATCAAGGATTTCCTTCATGCTCTCAACATATTGATTGAAATGCGTGTGGATCCCATCCATATCGAGTACGTAATCGACCTCTTCATCCAAAACAGTTTCGGGTAGACGAAAAGCCGGAATTTGAGTGACCATAAACCCGCCGCCTTTGCTCTGATCGTCGTATAAATGAATTTCATAACCAAGCGGAGCCAAATCGCGTGCAATAGTCAGAGAAGCCGGTCCTGCACCGATGAGAGCGATCTTTTTACCATTCGGTTCAAACGGACCTTGCGGCATAAGGCTTTTTACTTCGCCTTTATTATCTGCCGCGACGCGCTTTAGACGGCAAATTGCGACGGGCTCTTCTTCTTCAAGTCGCCCACGCCGACAAGCAGGTTCGCAAGGACGATCACAAGTCCGACCGAGAATGCCCGGGAAGACATTGGAATCCCAGTTGATCATGTATGCTTCGGTATATTTACCTTTGGCTATCAAGCGTATATATTCCGGAACGGGCGTATGCGCAGGGCAGGCATATTGGCAATCCACAACCTTATGAAAATACTCAGGGTCTTTTATGTCAGTCGGTTTCAATATCTAATTTCCCCTTCGGATTGAATTTAGAAATGTGTACTCTAAAAATAGTATGTTTTAGCGCATTCTTCAATAAAAAGTATCCGAAAATGCCATGAGGCGGTTTGTTTGCAAAAGATTATCGGAAGATTATTTTGGCGGTTTTCTGGTGGAAGCGACAGTTACAACTTTCCATTTGCCATCGATCTTCCCCAAACTTCAAGCTGCGCAAATTCCGGAAGATCCTCTACTATTTCGCCTTCCGCCTTCTTATAATTTTCGCGAATGCGTTTTTCGACGATCTTGGTTGCCAGCTGTTACAACTCACCAACAAAACTTTCACTTGACGTTTATGTGACGCCGATATCACCATGGGTTTTCTTTAGCATATCAGAAAGCGAATCTCCCAAATCTTCAAGAAGACCTTTCATCTTTTCATTTGTCATTTGGTCGCTGTCACCTTCAAACATGGTGTGAACGGCCGATACCGCGATCTCAGTGGGCAACACATTTACAAGCAGGATCGAAAGTACGCCGCGAAGATGACCTAAACAACGGATTCCGCCAAAGCTCCCCGGAGACGCGGTCATAATGCCCGCGACCTTCCCCTTAAAAACTTCACCCATCGCATATTCATCGGATTTGCGCGACATCCAATCTATAACGTTTTTTAATCCACCCGGCACCGAAGCGTTGTATTCCGGTGATGCGATTAGGAATCCATCGTGTTTGGCGAATAATTTTTGGAGTATTAACGCGTTTTCGGGAAAGCCGGTTTCATCATGATCGTCGGCGTTGTAAATCGGAAGAGGGTAGTCTTCAAGCTTAATGTACGTTATTTCTCCTCCACCTCTTTCTGCTCCTGCTATCGCGACCTTAACAACTCGTTTGTTATAAGAGTGGGCACGCATGCTTCCAGCAAACGCCAAAATTTTCGGTTTCTTTGCCATTCAAATTTATTCTCCCTCATCAAAAATGATGGTTTAAGTTTGCCACGAACCACGGTTAAATAGAAAGTCCTTCCCGCGTTTGAACATTGGGTTTCCCGACACATATAATCGGCGATAAATAAATAGTTGAATAATATCGGAGGAAACATATGTCGAAATTCTTGTCCGTCTTGGGCGTTGGGCTGCTCATTCTTTTTCAGGCATTCCTAATATCCGCCCAGAATCTCGGGAAACCGGGTGAAAGTACCGGTACCGGAATTGTCGTTATCAAGGCCGGCCAACTCATCGATGGAACAGGCACGACTCCGATAAAAAACGCTGTAATCGTTGTTACAAACAATAAGATCACAGCGGTTGGCACATCAGCGAACATCACGATTCCAAGCGGTGCAAATGTCATTGATCTTGGCGATGCGACCGTAATGCCCGGATTTATTGATGCGCATACACATATCATCGGGCGAGTTCTTGGCGATCCGGACGGGCAAAACGCGCGTTTTCGTGACTACAATTCTTTTGGTGCAATCCTTGGAGTCGGAAACGCGGAGAAAACCTTAATGGCTGGATTTACGACGATCCGAAATGTCGGAGCGGGAAATTTCGATGATCTTGCTTTAAGAAAGGCTATAAACGATGGCTGGATTTCCGGGCCAAGAATCCTTACAGCCGGACATTCGCTTGGAATTACGGGCGGGCATTGCGATGAAAATGGTTACAAACCGGGAGTCGCAGACGGCGATTTCAAAACGGGAATTGCTGATGGCATCGATCAGGTTCGGGCAGCGGTTCGATATCAAATAAAATACGGCGCCGATCTAATTAAGACCTGTGCGACCGGCGGAGTTTTGTCGGAGGGAGATGCGGTCGGTGTTCAGCAATATTCTTATGAAGAACTGAAAGCGATGGTCGATGAGGCAAAACAGCATCATCGAAAGGTCGCGGCTCATGCGCATGGTACGGAAGGAATCAAAGTTGCGACCCGTGCCGGAGTCGCTTCAATCGAACATGGTTCTTTTCTTGATGAAGAAGGCGCGAAATTAATGCGCGAAAAAGGAACATACCTCGTTCCCACTCTGATGGCGGGTGAAGCCGTTGAACAACTTGCGACGAAAGGATTTTTGAAAGGTTTGATAGCCGAAAAATCATTTGCCGCCGCTAAGGCGATGCGTAATGCTATAAAGATCGCGTCCGCGAATGGGGTTTTGATAGCTCTTGGAACGGATTCGGGTGTGATCCCACATGGAACAAATGGACACGAGTTTACACTAATGGTGAACTGGGGCGGTATGAAGCCCCTGGACGCAATCACAGCCGGAACTCTCAATGGGGCAAAACTGCTTGGAATGGAAAACGAGATCGGATCGATAACGGTTGGGAAATTTGCAGATATTGTAGCTGTTAAGGGTGATCCTTTAAATAATATCAAGCTCCTCGAGAATGTGGATTTCGTAATGAAAAACGGTTTGGTTTACAAAGAGATGAAGAAAAATTAACAGGGATAAAAGAGATGTTTAGGATTGGAAAAGTTTAGACTAAAGACAGAAATCAAACTTCAAAGCTTATAAAATCCCTTACCATCTTCTTCATCCCTGTTAAAAAATCTTATGATTAAGAATTTTCAGGACAAAACCCCCAAAATTCACGAAAGCGTTTTTGTCGCAGAAAATGCGGTGATAATCGGGGATGTTGAGATCTCGAAGGACGCGAGCATATGGTACGGCTGCGTTATTCGCGGAGACGTTAATTACATACGAATCGGAGAAAGATCAAATATACAGGACGCGACCGTTATTCACGTATCGAGCATCGGAGGGGATTTTCCGACGATCATCGAGCACGAGGTGACCGTCGGACACTCGGCAACTATCCATGCCTGTCACATAGAAACCGGCTGTCTGATCGGAATTGGAGCGATTATCCTGGACGGAGCGAGAATCGGGAGGAATTCTTTGATCGGCGCTGGCAGCCTTGTGACGCCAAATACGATCATTCCGCCGCGTTCGCTTGTTATGGGTTCACCTGCGAAGGTAAAACGCGAAATGACGGATGACGAGGTCGAAGATTTACAACGATTCTGGCAGGGTTATGTAGAACTCGGGGGAATTTATAAAGGGTAATACTATGCGAGCCTTTGCATTTTCGCGTTTCGCGCCCTTTGCGCTAAGAAAGATCTAAACGCAAAAAACGCAAGAGGTTTCGGAAAGTTCGCTAAGTTTTATGCGAAAGATTTTAATATTATTTGCGCATCCAAGGCTCGAAGGTTCGAGAGTAAATATCCGTTTGATCGAACAGATTCCCAAACAGGAAAACTTCACTTTTCACGATCTTTACGAAGAATATCCCGATTTTAATATCGATGTCGAACGCGAGAAATCGCTACTTTTGGAACACGAGATTGTGATTTGGCACCATCCTTTTTACTGGTATTCTTCGCCACCGCTACTCAAACAATGGATCGATATGGTTTTGGAATATGGTTGGGCGTACGGAACAAATGGCGACAAACTAAAAGGTAAGATCATTTTCAACGCAATAACGACAGGCGGAAACGAAGATGCGTATTGCCCGCAGGGATATAATTGCTTCACAATTCCTGATTTTATGAAGCCTTTTGAGCAAACAGCAAGACTTTGCTTGATGGAATATCTTCCGCCATATGCAACGATGGGAACGCATCGTATGAACGAAGAAAATATCGAGCGTGCCGCAATAAATTACGGCAGGTTATTAAATATTTTAAGCAATGGCGATTTCGACATCGAACGGGCAAAGACTGCGAGATACTTGAATGAAATATTGTAGTGGAGTTCAAAGTTTAAGGTTAATAGTTTCGAATCTTAATCTGAATCTCAAACTTTGAGTCTTAAACCCATTTTTTATGGCAGCAGAAGCATCAAACTTTTTACTTCAATCAACCGTTTTCCTGGCGGCGGCGGTGATTTGTGTGCCGATCGCGAAAAGGCTTGGGCTCGGCTCCGTTCTTGGATACTTGATCGCAGGGATGATGATCGGTCCGTTTGTCATCGGCTTTATCGGCGAAGAGGGCGAAGATATTATGCACTTTGCCGAATTTGGTGTCGTGATAATGCTGTTTCTCGTTGGGCTCGAACTCGAACCGGAAAAACTTTGGCGACTTCGTAAACAGATTCTCGGCGTTGGAATGTCTCAGGTTGTTGCATCTTCAATAATTATTTTTGTTGTCGGGTTGGTTTTGGGATTGATCTGGCAAAGTGCCCTGGCAGTTGCGCTCGCTCTGTCGCTGTCTTCGACGGCGATCGTATTGCAGACGCTTAATGAAAAAGGTTTGATGCAAAGCGAAGGCGGACAGAATTCTTTTAGCGTTTTGCTGTTTCAGGATATTGCCGTAATTCCGATTCTCGCGATCTTACCATTGCTTGCCGTGAGAGCAGTTGTGACAGAAGATCATACGATCATTGGAGATTTGCCAACAGGATTACAGACTTTGGCGGTGCTCCTTGCGGTGGCGATCGTAATATTGGTCGGAAGATTCTTGATCGTGCCGATTCTCCGGGTAATTGCCCGCAGCCGTGTCCGCGAACTTTTTATGGCGATGGCTTTGCTGATCGTTGTTTCAATTGCTTATCTGATGCAGCTAGTCGGTTTAAGTGCCGCACTTGGAACATTTCTTGCCGGCGTAATTTTAGCAAACAGCGAATATAGACACGAGCTTGATGCAGATCTCGAACCAATAAAAGGATTGCTTCTCGGACTATTTTTTATTGCCGTCGGTGCGTCTATAGATTTTAAATTGATCGCCGAAAATCCCATCTTGATCGCCTCATTGACGGTTGGTCTGATGGCAATAAAATTCATAGTTTTATTTGTTATCGGCAGATTTTTCAAACTTTCCTTGAGCCAGAATTTCTTATTCGCCTTCGCCCTAGCGCAAGCCGGTGAATTCGGTTTTGTTATCTTTTCATTTGTCGCGCAATTGGGAATTGCAACATCTGAAACATTAAGCATCGGGATGGCCATCGTCGCCTTGAGTATGACGATAGCGCCATTGTTGTTTATTATAAACGAAAAGCTCATCCAACCGCGTTTGTGTGACGGACGCACAAAGGACGACGAAAAAGAAATGGACGTCGTCGAAGAACAAAACAAAGTTATCATTGCCGGATTTGGACATTTCGGAAGCACGGTCGGACGATTCTTGCGTGCGAATGGTGTTGAAGCGACGTATATTGATAACGATCCCGATCAGGTTAACCTTTTGAGGAAGATCGGTTTTAAAGTCTATTACGGCGATGCGACACGGGCTGACTTTTTGCTTTCCGCCGGTGCCGTTGATGCCGAAGTATTCGTTTCTGCGCTTGCCGACGCGGAAGATAATTATCAACTTGTAGAAACGCTCGAAAAATTTTACCCACATCTAAAAATAATGATGCGTGCAAATAATCGCTATGACGCATACGAGTTCATAGATAAAGGGTTAAAGAACATTTATCGGGACAGCCTGGATACTTCTGTGCGATTGGGTGTCGACGTACTGACGGCCTTGGGCAAAAGAGCGTACACTTCAAAACGTGCGGGGGCAACATTCCTAAAAAAAGACGAAGAAGCGATGTGGGAACTCGCCGAACATCGTCACGACCGCGAAAAATATATTTCCGTAGCCCGAGCGAGAATCAAATATCAAGAAGAGATCATGGAACGAGATTTAAAGGGCGAACCGAGTTCCGTCGATCACGCATGGGACAGCGAGCCACTTGTCAAAGGTTTTGGCGAAAGCTGATAGCAATGGAAAATTGAAAGTGGATAATGGAAAATAAAGAATTATTATCCCGCTTTATAATATAAGGACTTTTTAAAACTCTTTAATTGCTGGAACACACTAAGAGACGTGGAATAGAAACTGGAAAGAACAAAAAAATTTGCTGTAGGCATCGGTAAACCGATTATCCATTTTCCGTTTTACATTTTCCATTGACAGACTTATGAGCAATACAAACCCGGCGCGCGGAATGCGCGATTTTTTACCTGACCAAGTTCGTAAGCGTGAGTATGTAATTGGCGTGATAAAAGAGGTCTATGAAAAATACGGATTTGAGCCGCTTGAGACTCCCACCATCGAAAACCTTTCGACGCTGACCAATAAATACGGCGAAGAGGGCGACCAATTGATGTACAAGATTCTCAAACGCGGCGAAAAACTCTCGAAAAAGATCGAAAGCGGCGACATAAAAAATGAAAACGAATTGACTGACCTTGCGCTTCGCTATGATCTTACGGTCCCGCTCGCCAGAGTAGTCGCCAATTATAAAAATGACTTGCCGAAATTCTTCAAACGCTATCAGATCCAACCCGTCTGGCGCGCCGATCGCCCCGCCCGTGGGCGCTTCAGAGAATTCTATCAATGCGATGTCGATGCAATCGGTTCGAAATCGATGATTGTTGAGGCGGAATTGCTTTCAGCGGTAAGTGAGATTTTGCAAAAGCTCGGATTTAAACGATTTTCAATTCTTTTGAACAACAGAAAGCTCTTGCAGGGAATACTAGAAGTTTGTGGAATCCATCCAGATCATCAAAGCGTAGCTCTCATTTCTCTCGATAAACTCGATAAGATAGGTAAAGATAGTGTATTACAGGAACTTTCAGATCGAGAACTTTTAAACGAAAAATCGATAGATAGACTGGGAGAGTTTATCGACGCTACCCGAGTTATTGGCGAAGCTTACGACGGCTCTGATGAAGAGGATGAAAACGATTATAAAAGACGTAAATCGATCAATGAATCTCTTCTTGAGAATCTGACTCTTTTTCTTGGACCGAACTCATCAGGACAGTTAGGGGTAGAGGGAATTAAGCAAATTCTTGATTTAACAAATAAATCACAGGCTAGTGGAAAGATGAGCTTCTTCCCGACACTGGCTAGAGGGTTGGCTTATTATACGGGGGCAATTTTCGAAATTGGCCTAGACGATGAAGAAAGTCCATTAAGTATCGCAGGCGGCGGACGCTACGATGGTTTGATCGGAATGTTTGGCAAGGAAGAAATTCCCGCCGTCGGTCTTTCGCTCGGACTTGAGCGTATTCTTTTGATAATGGAAGAGCGCGGGATGTTTCCGGATGATCTGCCGACGAGGGCCGCGGACGTCCTGTTAACACTTTGGACTGAGGAAACCGCGGGAGAATCTCTAAAACTGGCGAATCAACTACGTCAAAACGGTTTGCGGGTCACCGTTTATCCTGAAGCTGATAAACTCGGCAAGCAGTTTAAATATGCGGATCAGATAAACGCCCCTTTCGTTTGCGTTATCGGCGAAAGCGAAATTGCCGAAAACAAAGTTACGCTCAAGAATATGAAAACGGGCGAGCAGGAAACGATTTCGGTTGATGAAGCAGTCTTGAAATTGAAAGATTAGATCAGGTTTCGAAATCGATCTGTCGCTGAGAGCGACGAGTTTAATAGCGTCAGGAGAATCCCGACGTAAAAATAAAGAGGATTTTCGACGCTGTAGTGTCGAATTCGCGTTTGCTTATTTGTCCCTTTCAGGGACAGAAATATGCGTCGGATGAATTCGTTGGGTTTTACCCGACGCTATTGAAATTGTCCGCTTTGCGGACCGGGAACCATCAAAATGGTTATTGACGCGAATGATAGGTTTATAGTGGGATAAAACTATGACATATAATGTCCGGATCTTTTTGATTGTTTTTTCAGTCGTTCTATCGTTTGGCGCTGACGCCCACGGACAAAAGAAGTCTTCAGATAAGAATTTGCCAAATTTCTACCAGATAAATTCGAAACTATTTCGCGGCGCTCAGCCGACTGACGTCGGACTAACCGAGCTCAAAGAAAAATACGAGATCAAAACGATCGTATATCTGCGCGGCAAGGGCGATAAAGCCGAAAAAGAGCGAACACTCGTCGAGGCGGCCGGGATGAAGTTTATGAATGTCCCTCTGCACAATTGGTTTCGACCAAAACATTCACAGATAGAAAAAGCGATCGCCGAAATTACAAAAGACGAAAATCAGCCGGTCTTTGTTCATTGCAAACGCGGTGCGGATCGTACGGGAACCGTTATTGCAGTCTACAGAATGAAGTTTGACGATTGGACTGCAAATCAAGCGTACGCCGAAGCAAAGAAATTTGGGATCGGTTGGTGGCAGGTTTGGATGAAAGATTATATCCACGACTATTATCGGGATTTTATAGTTAAGAATTGAAACTTAAATTTTCTGCTGCGTATGAGGTTAGAGAATCCGGTTGTTGATACCAACTATCGCAGCCTGATTTATTATTCCGTAAATATGAGGGTAGGTTTCGTCGTTTGTTGAAGGTTCGTTGACGAGTTTCGAAGTGAGCTTTTCCGAATCAATTTCCATTATTAATACCTTCTCTACGCCCGAATAATATCTTTGCAAAACGCCGTCAATTTGATTCTCGAAACTGCAATGTATAAAACCTTCGGTTTCAAGACTTTCTGCAGAATAAAAATCCTTGCCTTCAAAGTTTTTCCAAATATCCGGCAGTACGATGTGAAATATTTTCATTACCCGAATTTTTCTAAGGTGCTTTCTAAGAGTTTCCTGAGTCCCAGGTTTAGTACTGAACTTCCAAAAGCGTAAGTCCATTTGCCGGAGCCGTAATGCCCGCCAGATCCCGATCGCCATTGACGATCGCCGTCTCAATCGTTTCCGGATCGCGTTCGCCGCGTCCGATTTCAAGTAGCGTGCCGACGATCGAGCGAACCATATAGCGCAAAAAGCCGTTTCCCGAGATCTTAAATTCGATCAATTGCGCACCGGAACGTGCGTCCCATGACGATGAAACGTCAAAACCGTGAACGGTACGAACCTTATTTTCCGAATCCGACTGCGCGTTCGAAAATGCTGTCCAATCGTGTTCGCCAAGGAATAGGCGCGATTTTTCGTTCATCTTTGCGACATCCAGCGGACGCGCATCATGATGCGCGTAGCGTGCCCAAAATGGCGAAATTACGGGCGAATTTATTACGCGGTAAACATAGGTTTTCCCTTTGGCGGAAAAACGAGAATGAAAATCATCATCGACCTCTTCAACGGCAACGACACGAACGTCGCTGCGCAGATTGCCGTTTATTGCAGAGCGAAGTTTCTCCGGCTTAAAGGTTTGTTCGAGCTTTACGTTTGCGACCTGTCCCTCTGCGTGAACGCCCGCGTCGGTTCTCCCGGAACCAGCTACGTGAACCTCCGAACCTTCGAGCAAAGTCAAGACCCTTTCAAATTCGCCCTGCACGGTGCGTTGATTGTTTTGCACCTGCCAGCCGTGAAAGTCGGTGCCGTCGTATTGAATTGTTAGTTTATAGTTCATTCATTCTCTTTGTAAAAACTTCAGCGAATCGCTTCGGAGAATCTTTATTCATACGAAAATATAACGCAGGTTCGATCAATTCAAGTTCCATCAGCGCAAATTCATTTGCTTCATCACGCACGAAATCAACCCGGGCATAGAGCAGGTTTTGATCGATTTGGTCCAAGGCATTTTTACCCGCCGTTAACAATTTTTCTGTCGGCTTGATCGCTGTAATTATACCGCCCCATTCTTCCTGCACACGAAAATCTTTAGCCTTTGGAGTTTTTAAGATCGCGTGGCTAAATTCTCCGTCGAAATAGAATAAGGAAAATTCGCCTTCGTTGACGATGTTTCTCATAAACGGCTGAACCATATATTCGCGCATGCGGAAGATCTCCGTCAACTCCGGAAAAAATTCCCGAAGACGATACGTATGTGTGGCCGTTGCACTGATGATCGGCTTGATAATGATCTCATCGGCTTCAAATTTTTCGCACCAATTTCCTACGGAAATTTCGTTTACCAGATCATTTCCCCAGACAGTAGGAACAATATAAACACCCTTTTCTTCGATCTCCCGCAAATATGTCTTGCTCAAATTCCAGCGAACAACTTCCAAAGGGTTTTCTAATCTTGTTCCTGAATTTTTAATTTGCTCGAGCGCCATCAAAAAATTGTCCGGATCATTTTGGTAATCCCACGGCGTGCGGATAACGACAGCGGCAAATTTCCCCCAATCGATATTTTTCTCGCGCCAGGATATTGTTTCGACTTCCCATCCCAATTTGCGTAATGGGTCGATGGCGAGTGCGTCGTCGCTGACATAATCACCTAAATCGTCCATCGAAAGGAAACAAATTGTTCTACTAGTTTCCACGGCTTCCCGGCTTGACCGCCTCAGCTCCAGCCGCGCACATTGGGCAGTCTTCCGCGCGATAAATCGGAACGTCTAGTTCGACCAAGGAAATTCTGGGTACGCCTACGTCAGCTCGTCCACCGGAGCGGTCAATTATTGAAGCCGCGCTCACAACATTTCCGCCATTAGTTTTTAAAACATCGATGCATTCTTTTATCGAGCCGCCCGTTGTTATCACGTCTTCGATCGCCAGTATCCTTTCGCCCTCTTTTATCGCAAAACCACGCCGCAGTGTCATCATCTCTTCTTTTCGCTCAGTCCATATAAACCTGACATTTAGAGCTCTTGCTACTTCATACCCGATGACGAGCCCGCCAATCGCCGGTGAAGCGACGGTTTCAATTTGCGCATCTGTAAATCGCCCTGCAATTGCGCTTCCAAACACGGACGCGTCAAAAGGATATTGAAGTGCCAATGCACACTGGAGATATTTGGGACTGTGGAGACCGCTCGAAAGTATAAAGTGTCCTTCGAGAAGGGCATCGGTTTCCCGAAATCTATCAAGTATTTTTTCTGAATTCATACGTTGAAGTTTCTAGTTTTAGCGTTAAAATCATATCTGATGTCTCCGTATCCTAACTTAATTTCGGACTCCCTTCTAGTCAATGAGACGATCGATCTATTGAAATCGAGAGGAGGATTCGCATCGGCGGTTAAGATCGTCGATAAGGTGATGAAAATCTCGTCAGTTGAGCCGGGCCTCGCAAAACTTCTCATTTCCGATCTCATAGAAACCGACCCAAGACTCCAGTTAAATGATGACACTGTTGAACTTATCGAAAACGGCATCGAAAATCGAATACTCGATGATACCGATTTCGTAGTTTTTGATTTTGAGACGACGGGCGCAAAAACGCCTCCTTGCCGTGTAACCGAAATCGGAGCGTGCAGGGTTAGAAATCGTCAGATCGTCGGTGAATTTCAAACACTCGTTAATCCCGAAACGCCAATTCCCGAGTTTATTTCGAATCTCACAAATATTTCCAACGAGATGGTTAAGAACGCACCGAAGTTTTGTGAAGTCATTTCAGAATTTATGGAATTTGTCGGAGACGCTGTTCTTGTGGCTCACAATGCATCTTTCGATATGCGTTTTCTTGATCATGAAATAAAACGGATTCATTCAGATTATCGCATCGCCAATCCTTTCCTTTGCACGGTGCGCCTTTCGCGAAAACTTGTGCCTGAGGTCGATAACCACCGTTTGAACACAATGGCAAATTATTATTCGATTGACCTCACAAATCACCACCGCGCAAGCGCTGACGCGAATGCAACGGCGAAGATTTTCATAAATTTGCTAGGAAAGCTCGAAGAACGTGGTATCAGGGATTTGGTAGGTGCCGGCAAACTTAGAAAATGAGCCTAAGCCCATTTCTTTTCTTTCTTAAATTTCTTAATGACCATTTCGCGCCTCATTTTTGGAAGATGATCGATAAATAATTTTCCGTCGCAATGATCCGTTTCGTGTTGGAAACATCGTGCAGCATACCCTTCGGCCTCTTTCTCAAACCAGTCACCGTTTAGATCCTGCGCTCTGAGCTTTGCCTTCTCTGCGCGAACGACTACCGCCGGAACTTTCTCCATCGAAAGACAGCCTTCTTGTGAGCTTTGTTCGCCGGATGTTTCAATGATCTCTGGGTTTGCAGCAACGAGCTTTATCCCTTCGCAGTCCATTACAAATAGTCTGAGGGATAAACCAATTTGCGGTGCGGCAAGTCCGACACCATGATCATCGTACATAGTCTCAAACATATCATCGCAAAGAGCTTTTAGTTCGTCATCAAACTTTGTCACGGGCTCGCCGACCTTCGATAAAACTTCTTCCGGGTACTCCGTGATCTTTCTAATACTCATAAATCGAAAAATTTCTTCACAGGAATTAGTCGGATTCCAAAGCTAATTAACACTAAATCCCTTCTCAATTATCTGGGTATCACGCCGCCTCGTGCACGCCGGCTGAAATTTCGTTTTGCATTAAAGCCCTTTTCTTCGCGCATTTGACACTCCCAGCAAACGATCTTGGTTTCATTTGACGGGCTCAAGAAGGTGTAATAAGTGTCTGTCTCGCGATCACACTCCGAACATCGCTCGACTTGCTGCGGGTTCTTACCTTTTGAAATTTCTATTGTCATTTTCCGTTTCTGAAAGTCTGATTCTCTACTCCGTAAAATCATTCTAAGTTCGCGAGCCAATTTTTCCAAGTTAACCAGGGGATTGAGGTCTTTATTTATCAGGGGAAAGTTTATATATCTTAGCGTTTCCCGATGAAAATACAACTTCGTATGGATACCCGGATTCGCTTACAAAATAATCTGCCTTATACTCGGCAGCGATCGAATCGATCTGCGTCTTGGTCAAATCATTGTAAACTTGGCGGAGTTCGTCGTCGTCCCGTCTCCCTTTTGTAGGATCAGACTTTCCGGTAAGTTTTTCCAAACGAAGGAGCCATTCGTTTACATCGGCAATTATCGGTTTTCTGTTATTTGCAATTTCCGCGCGCTCTGATAAATACCAAAAATCATAACGCCATGGAGGTGCGATGACGAGAGCATTTTTCTCCGAATTGGCTGACAACCACCTAAACGCTTTCGACAAATCGTCTGGTTGTTGGTTCCACTTGTCAATTGTCGAACTAATCTGCGAAAACGGACGCGCGGGGAGATTTATCCAAAGCGATAAGGAGAAAATTAGTATCAGTAACAAAAGCGGGAGCGGTTTCTTGTGCAAATTCTGTGTAAAGCTTTTGCACAAATAGAGAAAGAAAAACAAGGGAATAAATACCGCGAAGAGCCTCGTCGGTGTGTATTTCATTATTTCATAGAGCTCAAAGACACGGGCCAAAACGCCAAATACAAAATAGAAACCTAAAATTGCTAGAAACGTGATCAAAAAATTCGGAACTTTCGATTGCTTGCTTTGAATGTGAACTACAATGCAAAAAACAAGCATTACGCACACCAAAACAATCGCACTCCTTGACCAGGAATAAGGATCGAAATGGAGAGGCAGTTTCACGAGCTGGAAGATTTTCAGATTCTCGAGAGTCGGTTCTATACTCGCGGCGCTCATCTTCAATAATGGAATCCCTCCAATTAGGGAAACCGCTCCGGCAACCGCCGAAATTTTCAGCGTCCGAATAAAATCACGATGGATTATAAATAAGGCTGGCACGGCGGCGAGGATTGCCCAAAAACCTACGACGGGATGTAACGCGAAAGTCAGCCCAAGGAGCAACGCTGATGAAAAATCCCGACCATCGCAAAAACGATCAAGCGCAAAAAGCAAACAAATATATGCTACACACTTAGCTTCAAATCCACCAAACATCCATTCGTCAGCAATTATTGATTGCCCAACTGAAAGCCATAGAAGGATCGAAAACGAGATCATCCAGTTTGGAATTTCCCACCGCTTGCCTAATCTCATCAAGGCGATCAATAGCAACGCCCAGCATCCAATTCGTCCAATCCAGCCGATGGCTTCGATCGGAAGTAAAAATGTCGTTAATCCAGAAAGATGATCGAAAAGCCAATATTCGTTAGTCGGTGTTGAGAAAGTAATGTCGTTTGCCAGGTAGCCGGGGTCGTACACGTTTCTGAGGCGCAGCAAATAGTTAAATTCATTGCTGTAAGGCACGGGTTTCCCAACAAAAAGGAAGACGGCCCCGATTAGAATGGCGAAATGAAAAGCGAAATTATTTTTGAGACTGGAGAGCTTTGTCATCGATAATGAATTGGCATGGTTTCGCCTTTATCTGATCGGATCACTCAATTTTAGCATAGCGGTATTATCTACGCTTTCGCTCGTAAAAAGAACCGCGATTCCCGGTTGAGTGGATCGCATAATTTGTATTTAAGAAGTCGATAAAAACCGGATCCTTTTCAGACGTAGGCTTAACAAGACGTGCCTCAATAAAAATATACTTGGGCGGATGCTCAAACATTTCTCTATCAAGTCTTCTCCATTCCTCAACAGTAAACATATCGGACATTGCGCCATTGCTCGAAAAAGCCGGAGCCGAATCGGAAAGATAATAATAGAGTGGGTTTGAAACGATGAAAATCGGAGGTTTCGGATTCTCATTTACGAAATACTTTGTATCGGCTGAAATTGATTTGTAATCTCCGAGTGCACTTCCTGTTACCAATACTTTCCGGTCACCAATGCTAATCAGCTCCGGCTCTCTAAACTCACGGATCTTTTGGGACAATCGCCGCGCTGTTGGAACAAGAGCCAACAATAGTAGAATGGCAAAACCAGCGTACCCAATTGCCCGATAATGCGTTTTCAAATTTCCCTCTATCAACGCTGATAACCTTTCCAAAAATACTACCGCGAGAATTCCCAAGGGGATCATCGGTAGCGAATAATGATATTCCCACCATGACAGTTTCTGAATTAAGATCACAGATAAACCAAGAACAATCCATATAAACAAAGCGGTAAACAAAAAATTCTCAATTCGAAATACTGTCTTGATTTTCCCTCGCCAATCGCTAAACAGCGAAATAATCAAAAGAACGAACAAACCGATCGTCAGCGAAATCACCGGAAAATAAGATTTGAAAAACCATACGAGTCCAGTTTTTAGCTGGAAGTCTCGTTCATTCATAACAACCGTGGCGACGGCGCGGGTTGGGTAAACAAACGTCGCATACCACAATTCTTCGAGGGCGCCATTGATCCAGAAGTACGCGAAAAAGAGAGCAACGGGAATAATCATCCCAAAAAGGATCAAAACACTTTGCTCGACAAACTTTCGGAGATTTATCTTAAAGCCAAAGAAAAATACAAAAAAGCAAATCCAGAAGCCTGCAAGCAAAACTCCCAGCAACAACTTAAAAGTCAGAACAATACCGCCAAAAAGTCCGGACAAGAACAAGTAACGTTTAAGTTTCGGACTTTCCAAAAACTTCTGACAAAACCAAATCGATAAAAACAGCGGAAAACCGACCAAACTTTCTACTTGCGTAAAATGCAAACTCCCGGAAACCGTGTAATAAATGCCGATCGTGAAAAGCGGTGTAAGCAAGGCGAATGAAGGATTCGAGAAGTAGTTTCTTAGCCCGAACATTAGCAGAAAGCTAAAACTCAGCCAGTAAATCAATTCCAGCAGATGAATCCCGATCTCTGTAAACCCGAATATTTTTCCACCCAAAAGATAGAAGAATATGATCGTAGGTTGTTTGATATCCCAAACATCTTTGTAATAAATGGCGCCATTATTTATGGCCTTTGAATAGATCAGGAAGAGCGCCTGATCACCTGAGAACCCATTTTGGAGACTCAAGAACCCGAGAATTCCGACGATCACCAATACGCCAACTGCGAAACCGTAGAATGTTTTATTTGGTGTCGACAGGTTTTTCATCTGCTATCGCTGATCCAGGTATTCTTGAATTTTCTTTCGTGTACGCCAATAAACGTCTTCCATAAAGATATGGGAAAATTCACCGTTTCGGCCTACGCTCAAGAGGTTTTCGATGCCGGTCGATTCCATAAACTGTTGACGCACTTCCTCGTATTCGTTAAGAAAAACTGGATATGCGATCGGTGTTCTGATTACACTGCTTCCCAAATATCGCTCGCGAATATCGGGAACAATCTTTTCGAGATCTTTCAGGCATAATTCCGTCAATTTTTCTTCACCCATTGACCATATTTCATCATCTTTTTCGCAGCCGATGTCTACCGTAATAATTGTTTTTCCTTTCGGTGCGAGCCACGGCATCGAAATCGGAGCCTCCGTGAGACGAAACGAAAGAAATTCGTCCTCCGGAAGCCAAACGACTGTATCCGGTAAAACATGTCGCCCCTTAAGTTTGAGATTTACAAAGGTCATCGGACGATAGCGAAACTGCCCAAACGCCTTGAGCTTATCCGTTCCCTTAACGATCTTTGGAAGCACAAACGCGGGCGCAGTACTTACGACCGCCGAAACTTCGTAAATCTCACCCTTCGCTTTGACCGCAGTTACTTCTCCATTCTCGATTATTATTTCTTCGACCGGTGTCTCAAGTTTTATACGGTCCTCGATTCCGCGAGCGAGTTTTTCACAAAGGATCGAAACCCCTTTTTTGGGGTAGACATGATAAACGCTCGTCTTTTCTGGCATTTCACGGTTGTAGCCGACAGCAACCGCCTTTCCCAAAACCTTACTCGCAGCTTTCAGAAACAGGGTTTTTCCGATACTGCCCGGCAGGCTTTCGCCGACAGCGGGCGACAATTCTTCAGCTTTTGCGCCTGACCACGATTCGATCAACGGCAATGCCACTTCGTCTGCCAAAGAACGACCGTAGCTTTTGCGAAACCAATCGGCGGCAGATGCTGGTGGGCGTCCGTTTGTAAGACTACGTAATTTACTGCCGATTCCATCTCGCGTCATTCGCGGAATTTTCATCAAACCAAACGGGTAATTATAGGTTTTGCCTTTTAGCCAAACTGTTTCTCCGTAATGTTTTACCGTATGGCATTCGTCGCCGACGCCGATTGCTTCAGCGAGCCGGTTGGTAATAAAATGCGCCCCGAAATCATAGCTAAATCCTTCTTCGTCCTTAAAACTCTTGGCAAGCCCAGCGATTTTTTTCCCGGCTTCAAAAAGTATAAAAGGAATACCTTTGCGATTCAGATAATCCGCCGCCGTGAGTCCGGCGATGCCTGCTCCTATGATTGCTATTGGTTTTTGGTTTTTCATAGAATTAACCCGGCTCAGCAAGCGCGGTTTTTACCGGAAGGGAAGTCAAATTATCGGCGTCAATTCGTTTTGAATGTTCGTGAAGATTTAAGATCTCAAAGTTTTTTCCAAAGTCTTTAAGAATCTCGCTTACCACCTCAAGTTTTCTCTCGATCGGCAAGTTCATCGCCGGGAAAAATTTGAGTTCCGGAGCATCTTCACCTGAAAGAAAATCAAGTGGATGGAGAAGCAAAGACAATTGTGTTCCTGTCATCCGACACATTTTTAAGGCAGTTTTCCAGTATGTTTTTGCCGCGAGCTTTGAAAAAGTAGAAAGATAGATCACATAGCTGGCATGTATCGGCGTCTTGAAAATCGGCAAGGTTGTCACCGGAATCTCAACAATTGATTTCTCTCCCATCTGCCATTTGTATGGCTTCAAACTTTGAAATCCATCTGAGAATTTCCCAAATAATTTTTTTCGTTTTTCCTTTTCCTCACGCGACATATCAGGCGATGCAAGAAAATAATAAGCTCTCGCGAGCGGTCCGATGTAGGTTGGAAGGGTTGAGCAATCATATTCATAACCCCGTTCGGCCAAAACTTCCAAAACCGTCGGACTTAAAGAATAACCCGGACCGCGAAAACCCCGGAGTTTTTGGTCGGTAAATTTTGCGATCGCATTTTCGGTCTTTTCAAATTCCTGAATAAGTGCTTCTTTCGAATACAGATGCAGCCATGGCTCGTGGCTGTATGAGTGGTTTCCAATTTCGTGTCCGGCAAGAGAAAGTTGAGCGAGGGAATCGTGATTTTTTTCGAGCTCTGCATCCTGACCAACTATAAAAAATGTGATATTTAAATCTCTCGCATTCAAAAATTCCAAAACGCGAGGAACAACGACGTCAATATACGACGGAAACGTTTCCCACCCGGAATCGCCGTGCGTTTTCATGTACGACCATTTATTGTCGAGGTCAAGACTTAAACTAGCAATACTTTTCATATTTTTCTTGCCTACGAAGCATACGAAGGCCTAAAATTCGAACCGAGAAAGAATTTAATTCATATTTTCGTGCGTTTCGTGAGCGAAATCTTTCTCAAAAAACTTTTCCGCTAACTGAACAGTTTCATTTACATTCAAAGTGCCGTTTGTGATCTGCGAAGAATTTACAACATATACATTCTCAAGCGAAGTTTTAACAGATGGCACATTTTCAGAATATTCCAATGTCGGAAGCGGAAAAACTTGCCGAACGCGGGAAATCTTAAACTCGACAACATCCTTTCTATCAAACTGCGGATACATTTTCTCAAGCGCTGCTAAAAAAATTTCTTCAATTTCAGCATCTGTCTTTTCAAACAATTCATCCATAGGTGAAACGTATTTCGGTAAATAAATCAGGGCATTTCCGTCAAATTCCGATTTATCAGCCAGCGCTGACATCTCGATAATTCCCGTAAAAGGCGTTTCGTCCGTGATGTTTGTCACATAAAATTCCGATAAAGATTTACGCGTCAAAACCGAAGCACAAACGATTCCTTGATATCTTATATCTTCAAAGTTTTGTTTTTCAGCTGTGCTTAATTGAGGAAGGATACTTGCGGCAATGTTTGACGGACAAGTTAGGATTACGGAATCGAAAGAATATCTTAACGCAAAGTTCGCAGGGACCGCAGAGGTCTTTATTTGTTCTTTTTGTAAACTAACTCCTTTTCCAGCTAAATCAACTTTTCCTTCTTTTTTATTTAAAAAATTCTCAGCGACCCCCGCGTTCTCTGCGTTTAAAATTCTTATTTTCCCATCTGACAACTTCTCAACTTCGTCGACCTTCGAATTCAAACGAATCTCGACGCCTTTTTCTTCCAACACTTCCGCGAATCTTTTCAAAACGCGTCCATATCCTCCGCGAACGTATCCGAACATTTCCTTTTTCAAACCCGAATTTCTCGCTGCATACATCCGCTGGATCGTCGCCCATATAAAGGCGGCGGAAGTTTCTTTGTATGCTTCACCCAGTTTTGCTATGAGAAGCGGCCGCCAAATTTTCTCAAAGGTTTTGCGCCCCGAAAGTTTGGACAACCAATTTTCAACCGAAACCTTTTCGAGTGCTTTCCAGTTTTTAACCCGTGCGGCATAAAAGATTGTTGCGCCAAGTCTCAATTTGCTTATCAGATCGAGCGGTGGAAACTTTAAAAACTCCAGCGTATTCGACATTGAAACGAGTTTGCCATCCGTGTAAAAACCCGTCTTTGTTTCAACCCATTCAAACTCGTCTCTTAATCCAATTTCTTCGACAATTTTTCGTGTATAAGAATCTGAAAGTAGCGTAACGTGATAATGCTTATCCCAAGTTACATCGCCTATTTGCCACGTGCTTGCCAGTCCGCCAATCTCCGATGCAGATTCAAAGACGGTTACATCGTGTCCGCTGTCAGAGAGTCGCAAAGCAAGAGTCAGACCGAGAAAACCAGATCCGACGATGGCGATTTTCGATTTTGGATTTTCGATTTTGGATCGTTCGCTGTTCACAATTTTCAATGTATTTATTGATTCACCAGATTTGTAGTTCGGTTCGATTTCGCGGGCTAAAAGTCTTTAAGTACATCATAAAATCCTCGTTTGAATAAGTACTTCTACTACTCTCACAAAACCAAAAGCCACTAGAAATCTTAAGGCTCCGCTGGTAAAGAATCTGATCTTAGTAGTCGAATCTCCTGCAGCAATTGCACCCGCAAGTTCAAATGGAGCATTTTTTAAGAAAATTCCTAATTGTAAGTTATCCGGTAGATGCGAACCTGCATAATAAATGCAAAAGAAAAGAACGGATATTATCAAAGAAAACCCGAATGTTGATAATCGAAATGATAGGAATGCAAAAGAAGCAATGCCATAGACCAGGAGAACAGAATATATCGATACACAAAACCAAAATACTATAGATACCCAAATTGGAAATTTCAGTTTTATAGTGAACATTCTATTTCTCCATTATCGCTGAATCTTTAATGACATATTCCAAATTACACGCCGGACATTTCATTTCAAATTCCCTTGCATCTTCCACCGAAAACTTATGAAAAAGCTGACCGCATTTACAGACGGCACCGATTGAGCGGGCGGGTGATCCGATGACCAGGTGAAAATCGGGGACGGATTTTGTGACGAGCGAACTCATTCCAACCATTGCCCATCGTCCGATTTCGAGGTCATTGCCGATCGTACATCCCGCACCGATCGTTGCACCTTCGCGGACAAGCGTTGGCAAAGTGTGTTCGTCGGGTTCCGAAGGCCTAAGTGTTTTTAGATCGGGCATCGTCGCACGCGGAAAACGGTCGTTGGTAAAGATAGTTCCGGCGGAGATCATCACGCCGTCTTCGATCGTCACGGCGGCACAGATATAAACCATCGCATTTATCTTGACTAGATTGCCGATGCGGACATCATAGGCAATATAAGTCTTTTCACCGATGATGCAGTTTTTGCCAATAAACGCACCGTGGCGTATGTGAACATTGTCCCAAACGCACGTGTCTTCGCCGATGGAAACGTGTTCTTCGATGATTGCTGTCGGGTGGATTGTCTTCATTTGCTCGTTCCAACATTTGTAGATATGTTTCCTCAGTGTTCGTTATTTCTGCTGCGCCATTCATCAGCCAACAGACTAAAAACGGCTTGGTCAATAAAACGGTCTTTGAGCAATTCGGCTTGGCGCAAAACGCCCTCGTTGGTAAATCCCAATCTTTCCGCAACCGCACCGCTTTTCGGATTTGCCGTATCACAAATTATCACAATGCGGTTTAGTTTAAGTTTCTCAAAGGCGTGAGCAATCATCACCTCGCAAACTTTTGTGATGAGTCCTTTGCCTTCAAACTCCAATCCGAGCCAGTAGCCGAATTCGGTGCTGCGGTTTGTCCAATCAATTTCGTGATAGCGAACCGTTCCCGCAAGTTTGCCACGACACCAAATACCTAATCCCAAACCTTTGTTGTTTGCAAAAAGCAAAAGATCGCGCGCAATGAATTCCCGCGCTTCATCAAGAGAAAAAAGTTGTGGAATTTCGAGATGCCGTTCCCGATTTTGCTCGATCAATGCGAACAAAGTTTCAGCGTGCCGTTCTTCAAGAATACGGATTTCCGAATTATCATCTATTTGGAATCGAAACATATTTGCTTCTCTCTAATAACCGATTTAAGCATCGCTTAATAAAATTGTGCCGTAAAGCGTTTTGAAGACAATAATTTCGGATGAAATTTAGGTAAAAGAATTTTTAGCCGTAAATAACACGAATGGCACGGATATATGAAAACCAATTCGTGTCATTTTTGTTATTGGTGGCTAATTCTTCGCAGTTTCGATTTTCTCAACAACTTTCTGCCACAGGTTTTGATTGAGCGATTTGTAGGCTGCTTCTATTACTTCGACTGAGGCGAGTGCGTCAGCGGGTTGAATGAGAAGCTCTTCCGTGCCGAGAATTGCATTGCGGAAGTTTTCGATCTTTGAGCGGAAAGCTTGAACTTTGTCGTAACCCTTGCCGAAAACTGTCCAATCGGGGCTCGAATTAAGTTTGTATTTCGAATCGCGCCAACCGACATGCAGAGTGCCGCGTGTGCCGTAAATGCTGATGAAATGTGGCAATTCTTTGTTTATGCCCCACGTTAGATCGACACTGGCGACAACTCCCTTCGCCGTTTTTGCAAGCATTTTGACATTTTCATCAACCGCCAAACCTTGCGTCGAACCTGCATCAACCGCCAAAATATCTGAGATCGACCCCAAGAAATACCGAATAATATCAACCGAATGAGTCCCGTTATCAATAAGAACGCCGCCCCCGCCGATCTTGGCATCCGAATTCCAACGGCCCGACATATCGACCTTTGCCGTGAAAGCATTTTCAAACTGAACGACATCGCCGAGAACACCCGAAGCGACCAAAGATTTTGCTTTGACGACATCTGCAACATACCGAAACTTTGAAGCCATCGTAAATGTAACGCCAGTACTGACCGCCGTATCATTCATCTTCTGAGCTTCGGCAGACGACAAGCAAAGCGGTTTTTCGCATAAAACGTGCTTGCCGCGATTCATAAAAAACTCGGCGATTTCAGGATGCGAATTCGGCGGCGTGGAAACGATCACGGCATCAAATTCCGTGTTTTCCGCTATCGCTTTATAGTCGTCAAAACTCTTTGCGTTGAAAGGCTCTGCAAAAGCGTCCGCTGAATCTTTATTTACATCGGCAACAGCCACGATTTCGCAAAAATCGCTTGTTTGAAATGCCTGCGCATATGTTTGGGCAATTCCGCCGGTTCCGATAAGTGCAAATTTTAGTTTACTCATAATGATTTTTCACCACAGAGGGCACAGAGTTCACGAAGATTTTCTAAGAATATTATCCCCGGATACACACAGAGAAACACGGATAAAGAAAAGATGAAAACAGTAATAAATCACTTTCTTGGCTCTTAAAGATCTGTGTCTATCTGTGGTTAAATTTCTTCGTATCTCTATTGTGCAATTTATTTTCTAACTGATTCCACAGCTTCTCGAATTGAATCAGCTAAAAATTCAATATGTTCTCCGGTGTATTTTTCATTGATCGGAAGAACCAAAATGTCGTGCAAGCCTTTTAATGTTCCCTGAAATTTCTCATCCGAATAATCAACCGCTTCGGGACGCGCAAGATTAAATGGATAGTGCGAATCACCAAATGTGTTTTGTTCACGAAAAACCATACATTTGTAGGCCGGCTTAACGACATACCGAGGCGCAGATGCTACATCGTATGTTTTTAGTGCCTTTGATAATCCGACTGCACCATCTTCAATTTTTTCGTCGTCAACACGCAAGCAGAATTTCCAATATGTCATCGTCGCATTGCCGGCGGGTTTATAGCTTTCAATTCCATCAATATCGGCAATTTTTTCATCAAGTAATGCCGCCATTTTTTGTCGCTGTGAGACGGAATTATCCAGTTTCTTGAGTTGTTCATAAGCAATTGCCGCCTGCAGTTCCGTCATCCGATAATTCAAGGCGATAAAATAATGGTCCGGATTTTCGTCGCCATAGCCCCATGCCTTGTTGATGCACAGATACAAGCGCCTTGCCAGATCGTCGTCATTTGTTACGACGATTCCACCTTCGCCCGTTGTCATTTGTTTTCCCTGCTGGAATGAAAACGCACCGATTGCACCGATCGTGCCGACCTTTTCACCGTCAACCGTGGCGAGGAAACTTTGTGCGGAATCCTCAATTACTGGAATGCCCCTCGCATTAGCGAGCTCCATGATTGCTCCCATCTCACAAGGATTACCGAATAAATGCGTTACGATAATGGCTTTCGTCTTGTCAGACAGTACAGCTTCGATTGTTTCCGCAGTTACGTTCAAAGTTTTTGGATCAACATCGGCAAAGACCGGAATCGCACCCTGATAAACGATCGGAGTTAAAGCTCCCATATCGGTTATCGAAGTCGTGATAATTTCATCTCCGGGATTTGGGTTTATTGCCGCAATCGCAACGTGAACCGCCGCCGAACCTGAGTTGCAGGCATAAGCATATTTTACGCCCATTTTCTCAGCAAAAGCAGTTTCGAGCATTTTGCCATATTTGCCTTTTGTCGTAATTAACGTTCCCGCCTCCAAAACTTCCTTGATCGCGTTTAATTCTTCCGTGCCAAAACTTCTGCCGGATGAGTCCTGATCGTTTGGTAATTTGATATTTTCTCGTCCAATTTCTGGTGTCATAATTGTTATGGTAAAAGGTGAATCGTGATAAATGGAAGGGCAAAAGTGAATTTATTTGAAAATCGAATTTCTATTTAGGTTTTACTTCTTCCTCTGATATAGAAGTATCAATAGCTATGTTTTTCCGAAACAATCGCTCATTTGACAGACGCGAAAGTAGTCTCAAATGACCGAAAATCGTACGGGCCGTTTTCATTTTTGAAATTCCGAATAGTCGAACCTCAAGATTTGCAGGATACTCGATTATTTTTCCGCCAGTTATATCAAGCTTTCCAAGCATTTCGGCAACACCGAGGAATCCTGTTTCTTTAATTTCTAAACAAATCACTGAGCTACGCCTGTAAACCCGGAAACAGCTTGTGTAGGTTGAAAGCTTAACGTTTAAAGAGCGGCGATAAAGCCACGACGCACCTTTTGAAAGAAATAGACGCCATTCGGGCACGTTTCTTACTCCACCATCCGGGTGATACGGAGAGGCGGTGACCATATCAACACGATCGGTTAAAAGCGGGATCATATTTACGAGTTCGTGCGGGTCGTAGGTGCAATCGCAGTCCATTGAGCAAACTATTTCCGTTTCGGCAGCGTTTATCCCGGTCATGATTCCTGCAGCCACACCGAGGTTCTTTTCATGCTCCAAGATTCTTACCTTCTTATCGCGGTCGAACAAACTGTGCATTTTGGATAAAGTATCGTCAGTACTTTTATCATCGACAAAGATTATTCTCGCATCATAGCCATTTTCGCCCAGCTCTTCTCTTACATTCTGTAAGGTACGAGATAGATAATCCAATGCTTCGGTTTCGTTGTAACAGGGAATAACGATCGAAACAGGTTTTTGGTCTATCGTATTCAGACTTATAGACTTAGGTTTTCGATTTTCAATTTCTGATCTCGGTTCCTGAAGCTCCGCCCTGTTCTTTAATCCGAGAAAATCAGAAATACTGCAAAAGTCATAGAGTTCGAGATTTTCTTTGATGATCCACTCCATTTTGTCCAGCTTTCGGTAATGGCGAATCTTGTTGTATCGTGAAGCCGCGGAAATTTTCGGCTGCTCCGGGTCGAGCTCCCATACATGAAAATAGAAAACGAATGGTTCGTCGTAGCGGTTAGTCCAATCTTTCACCGCCTCCCGCATTAGTGTGTAGGGAATCTGCCTGAAATAATTGCCACCAGATATTGGAAGCAGGCCGAGACCCAGATTTCGCGTTGAATAAGGAAATTCCCAGATCGCTTTCCCGTCTTTGTGGATCTGATGTGCAAACCGTTTTCGCTTTTCGCTTTTTTTACTGGGAACAAATGATGCGTCGTACACAAATCCTTCTTCGGAAATAATATCCAAAATTCTCTGATCTTTTAGGTAGTGTAATTTCTCAGCCGCCCTGTAACCGATTATTTTCTGACCACTTGCATTTTGTAAGATAGTGTTTGTCCTACGCAAATCGTGTTTAATTTCTTCGTTAGTAAGCTGACGAAAAGACCGATGATAATATCCACGGGAAGCAATTTCATGACCTCTGGAGCTTATTTCTTTCACCAATTCGGGATTTTGTTCTGCGATCCAACCCAATACGAAAAATGTCGCTTTTGTTTCAAAACGATCAAGAAGGTCAAGAGTCTTAAGTGTGTTTTGCTCGTAACGGGGCTCAAAATTTGACCAATTTCGCTGCTGGATCAGTTTGTCAAAAGCCTCAACATGGAAATAATCCTCCACCAGGACGGTAAGCAGATGTCTTTTTGGTTTTCGGGGGATTTGCATTGGGTCGATCGGAAATCAGGTTTTGGTTGAGATCGGGCGGCTCAGATTTGAAAGGATTTTTACGATCCGTTTGGCGCTATTTCCATCGCCAAAAGGATTCTGAACTTGTTTGACCGAATTGATCCAAGTTTCGGTAAGAATACAGTCCTCTAACATTCTAGCGAATTTAACGGGGTTTCCGCCAACTATTTTCGCTCCTCCGCATTGGACGGCTTCCGGGCGCTCAGTATTTTCCCGCAAAATAAATACCGGTTTGCCCAAACTTGGAGCTTCTTCCTGTACGCCGCCGGAATCGGAAACGATCAGCCAGGAATTCGCCATTAAATGGATAAAGTCCATATATTCAAGAGGATCGATAAGGAAAACTCTTTCTTGGTCCGCCAAAATTTTGTTTGCAATCAGCGCGACATTCGGATTGGGATGAACAGGAAAAATAAGCGAGACTTGGCGATGTTTTTTTACAAAATTCCGGAGCACGGTCAAATTTTCCTCCATGTCCCTTTCAAAACTTTCTCGCCGATGCGTCGTCAGCAAGATGCGTTTTTGATTCGCAGTTTTGCCCAAAAGTGAAATGATCTTCGTGCTAGCCTTAAACTTATGTCGCACATAATTTAGCGAATCGACAATTGTATTTCCAGTGATGAAAATACTGCTTTCTTGAACATTCTCTTTCAAAAGATTTCTTCGATTATCGCCCGTTGCAGCGAAGTGAAAAGTGGCAAGTTGAGAAGTCAATTTTCGATTCATTTCTTCGGGAAAGGGACTTCGTATATTTCCTGTTCGCAACCCTGCCTCAACGTGCGCAACGGGAATATCGCGGTTAAAACCAGCCAGCGCCCCTGCCAAGGTCGTCGTCGTATCTCCTTGGACAACAATGAGATCCGGGTTTTCATCGACCAAAATTTTATCAAGAGAATCGATGGTTTTCGCCAAAACTTGATTGGGAGACTGGTTTTCCTTCATCACTTTCAGATCGAAATCGACATCGATTGAAAATAGTCTTAGAAATGGTTCTAAAAGATCCGTATGCTGGCTTGAAGAAACGACGGAAGTATTGAAATGAGCAATTTTCTTTAATTCAGCTATAACTGGTGAAAGTTTTACAGCTTCAGGTCGGGTGCCGAAAAGCACCAATATTTTTGCGACACTGTTGATTGAAATTGGACCCGGCAGGTCAGGCGATTCCGATTCCTGGTTTTGCTTGTTCGACATATCTACCAATTGGCTAGGTCTCGACGCATTAAGGCGCCATTATTGTAAAGCTTCAATCGCTAAAGTATTTCGCAAACTGACAATTGCTCCTGAAGCAAAAAAAGGCAGCCAAGCTGCCCAATGTTTACGGTTTTTAAATAATTATTCGGGTTGGCCTTTACAACCCTCAGCATATAGGGCGGGCTTTTTCGCACTTATTATCGGAAATTCTTCAGCTGTCGCATTTTCCTCGATCCAGTTTTCGTATTCCGGGGGATAAGACATATCTGAGAAAATTGCTTCCACCGGACATTCCGGCAAGCATGCATCGCAGTCTATACAAACATCCGGATTTATCAAAAGTCTATCCGGCGTCTCGTGAAACGCTTCTACGGGACAAACCGCTGCGCAATCGGTGTATTTACAATTGATGCATGGGTCTGTAACTATATAAGTCATTTAAAACAAATCTCCTAGGGCTTCGCAAAATCAAACTAAAAATTTAATACGCAAAGGGTAACTTGTCAAAGCGGGTTAGACAAGTGTTAAAATGCCACATTAATCACAAATTTTTCAACGAAACAACTTTCAATTAACTTGTATGAAAAACATGAAATCAGACGAACTCGCTTTGGATTTTCTTCGCGTTGCGGAAGCGGCGGCAATTGAATCTGCCCGCACGATGGGACAGGGAGATCGAAAGCACTCTGATCACGTTGCAGTTGAAGCAATGAGAGCGGTCATGGACACGGTACCGATGCGCGGAAGGATTGTGATTGGTGAAGGGGAGCGTGACGAAGCCCCAATGCTTTATATCGGCGAAGAACTCGGAGGACGCGGCGAATCGGAAGAAGTTCGAAATTCATATCCTGAAATTGATATTGCGGTAGATCCTCTGGAAGGCACGAATCTATGCGCCTTGGGCGCAAATAATGCGATCGCTGTTTTGGCGGCTGCCGAGCGAGGCGGTCTTCTTAACGCGCCGGATATCTACATGGATAAGATCGTTGTTGGTCCATCCTGTCGCGGAGCTGTAGATATCGAGGCACCTGTAAAGTACAATCTCAAAGCAATTGCAAAATCATTAAACCGGGAAATCGATGATTTAACAATAATTGTGCTAGATCGTCCACGTCATAAGGAATTGGTTGATGAAGTGCGAAGCGCCGGCGCGAGAATTCGCCTGATCGGTGACGGCGATCTCTCTGCGGGAATTTCAGCGGCGGTTGCGGGAACGAACATTCATGCGCTTATGGGAATCGGCGGTGCGCCGGAGGGCGTTTTAACCGCGGCTGCAATGAAATGTCTAAACGGAGAGATTCAAGCGAAATTAGTGTATGATCCTGAGAGACTAGGTGTCGATAAATCGAAGTTACCGCCCGTTGACGAAATTATGCGAAGGCTTGAATCAATGGGAATAGACGATCCCGACAAATTATATAACACTGATGACTTGGCACCCGGTAAACGAATAATTTTTGCAGCTACGGGTGTAACAGATGGATCACTTCTCCGGGGAGTGAGGTTTTTCGGCGAAGGAAAACGTACTCACTCGGTAGTTATGACCACTGACACAAGAAATATTCGATTTGTCGATACTGTCCATGTCGAGGGCGGTCCAAACGCTGTGATTAGATTCTAGTGTTTAATTTTACTTTGCGATATGTAAAGTGACGTTAAGCAACAATAACAACGGAGACATTATTATTTATGAGTGTTGCTATCAAAAATACGGTTATTGAAGCTCAAGATTTAAATGGAGCGACCGTTGCCCCAAAAGATGGCGGCAAGCTGATTGTCTTAACAGCCCCTTTGACTGAAGCAATAGATCACGCCGGTTATTTCATTCAGATGGCGATGGCTTCGCTTCCGATTTGGTTGGAAAGTATTCTCAACCGAAAATATCCGGATTGGCGAAAGGTCGAGCGGTACGATGATGGTTCGGCAAAATATATGCCTGCCGGAGTTCGTTTGGTTGAAAAATCGCTTCAACGACAATATAGCAAAGACGATATAGTTTGCTGTTTCCCTGAAGATCTTGAAAGATTTGTCGGTCCAAACACACGAGTTGTCGCAGTTTCAACACATAATCCATTGGGAGTGACGTTTGCGGCGGGCGTTTACACCTCGATTTTCGGCTCATCAAAAATGCCGATCAATTCGCACTATTCGCGCGAATTGTTTGCGCAGATCAAATCAAACCCGCACCGCGATAATTACAAAGTTATTGTCGGAGGCTCCGGCGGTTGGCAGATCATTCAAACCGACATGTATGAAGAACTCGGAATTGACTGCATCGTTGATGGCAGAAGTGAGTCAACCGACACGCTAGATTTGTTTGAAAAAGCAATTGCCGGTGAAGATTTGCCAAGAGAAATAGTTGTTAAACATCCAACCGATCGTGATTCAATAATGTTTCCGGACACCCGCACAACCTTTGGCGTTGTCGAAATGACAACAGGCTGCGGACGGCGCTGCAAATTCTGTGTTCCCGATCTGAATCCGCAAATTGATCTTCCGAAGGACAAAATAATGGCAGCCGTTCGTGCTAACGTGCGCGAAGGCAACAAACAGATTTCGCTTGCGACGGAAGATATGTTTATTTGGGGGCAGGTTCATACAGAAACACCATTTTATTTTCCGAATCGTGAAGCGTTAGTTGATCTATACCGCGATATTGTTGAAACTCCAGGCGTCGAGCAACACGTTTTGAGTCACTCGACAATTGCTCCGGCGGTCGTTGACCCGATAATGATCAAACAGCTTTCCGACATTTTGTTGCCGAAAAGTCCGATCCATTTTCCGTATTTAAGCAGTCATCCTGAAAAGAAAGCACTTGCACCACTCATCGGTCTCGAAACTGGATCGCTGTCGATGGCAAGAAAAGTTATGCCGACGAAAGGCGTTCCATTTAAAATTGACCATTGGCAAAGTGTTGTTTTGGAAGGACTTAGGGTTCTTAACGAGAACAACTGGTTTCCGGCGATGACCTTGATCATCGGCAATCCCGATGAGACCGATGAAGATACGATGGCAACGCTTGATGTGGTTTACGAAATGGAGCGTCGCGGTCTTTTTGCATTTTTGATTCCTTCGATCTTTACTCCTTTGCATGACACGCGTATGGAAATGGAGAAAGGCGTCACGCAAACAAAACAGCTTTCAGAAATGCAGTGGCAATTGATGATGAAGTGCTGGAAAATGAACTTGCGTCCGGGCCAATATAGTTGGTGGGGACCGACTGCCTGGCGAATGGGTTCCATCGGAATGTGGCTCTATAAATTGCGTAAGCTAAACGGTCCGAATTTTACATACCCGCTGCTGATGTTTTCCGGAGTTTTATCTGAAAAACGTCTCGAAAAAATGGGCAAAATTTACACTGGAAAACCAATTGAAGTTTTGAATCGCAAAGAACTGATTGCCACGCTTAAACCAAAGCAATTGCAATACTTACGTGCGGACAATGGTGATCTTCCTGATGACTATGTTCCCAATAAGGCTCCTCAATATGCAAGTGTTTAGAATTTAATACGTCAATCCAAATAGGAATTAGGATTTGATGCCCGAAACTATAGAAAACTACACCTCCAAAGATTTACATGAGGGTTTGAAAAAACAATCATTCAAAATCTGGAGTGTAGTTTTATTTTTGGTGTCAGCATGGGTTTTTCTAATTCTTCTGGCACCGATTGCAAGGGCAGATAATTTGGTCGATATATCACGCCCAATTTATGGCTTTTTCGGCCACATCTGCCATCAAATGCCTTCGCGTTCGTTTCATCTATGGGGGCATCAATTTGCAGTTTGCTCACGCTGCTTCGGTGTTTATTTCGGTTTAGCTCTGGGTCTCGCGTTTTATCCATTGTTTCGGTCGATGAAGGAAGTCGAACCTCTTCCCCGGGTTTGGTTGATTCTCGCGACGTTCCCGATCGCAATTGATTGGTCGCTGACCTTTTTTGGTATTTGGGAAAATACATTTTTTACACGTGTTGCGACCGGTCTGATTTTAGGGATTGCGTGTGCGATTTTCATCGTTCCCGCACTTGTCGAGCTTTCACAGATGTGGCTGCTAAGAGGAAGGAAACGTGCTGACACTTGATCGATACTAAGAGAACACCTCCTATATTCATTGACTAATGGGCAAAAAGGTAGCAATATTGACTTATCAACCGACGCCGAGAAGAAATATTTCAAATTATTAATGAGTTTTAATCAAGATACTGCCGTAAAAAGAGCCAAGGAAGATTTGGCTTCACGTATTGATGCGCAGGAAGCTGACATCAAAACGATTTCCGTGGTCGAAAGGGAATTTCCCGATATGTCTCTTGGGGCACCTGCTGATGGTGAGATGGCTGCGCAGATGATTTCGAGCGGTTGGGTTATAACGCTGAACGCCGATAACAACGAATATGAATATCGTGCAGATAAATACCAGCTTCGCATGGTAAATTTTAAGCAAACAAATCATGTCGTTGTTTCGTAGGTAGGTTCACGAATAGGTTTTGCTAAGAAGTTTGGAGCAAGAATAATGAATAAATATAATATCTGGATACATTTAGGAATTGCCGCAATTATTATTGGAATCGCTGCTTTAGCAGGGCAGATTCGAAACTGGGAGTCGTCGTACTCACCGCCAATGATTAGCGACATCCCTGACTCTGTCGCGGAAAGACCCATTGCAGTTGAACGAACAAATGCCGAGAGCGAGCCCGAAGTCCTAGTGAAATTCCGCCCGGAAGTTACTGCGGAAGACATCCAACGGCTTACGGCCATGAGTAACGACCGAATCGAAGACGAAATTGAAAACGTTCAAAACCTTTATGCGATCGATGATTTGGACAATTCGACAGCCGAAGATGTTGCCAATCAATATCGTGAGATGAAAGATCTGGTTGTTTACGCTGAGCCGAATTTTGAAATTAATTTAGACGACCCTTCAAGTACGTCTCCCGCTGAGAGCAAGCTGCGCCGTGAAGATCTGCCAAAAGTTGAGCCAAACGATCCTATGTTTGGCGAGCAATGGGCTCTTAGAAATGACGGTCAAAATGGCGGAAAGGCAAAAGCGGATATTGACGCGCTCAAAGCCTGGCTGAAAACTCAGGGAAGCGAAGACATTGTGGTTGCTGTCTTAGACAGCGGCGTGGATTACGCGCATCAGGATCTGGTTAACAATATTTGGTTTCGACCGGACAATATCCCGGCCTATCAAGATGACGAGCTAGGTATCATTGACGACAAGTACGGTTATAACGCCGATGCAAATTCAGGCGATCCGATGGATCAAAATGGACACGGAACTCATTGTGCGGGCATCATCGGAGCGGAGGGTAACAACGGCATGGGTGTTACCGGAGTAAACTGGAAAGTCGAGATCATGCCTCTTAAGTTTATGGGGCGAGGCGGTTTTGGCACAACGAAGAATGCGATCGAAGCTATAAATTATGCGATTGATCGAAAGAAAGCCGGGGTAAACGTTCGTGTGATAAATGCGAGTTGGGGTTCGACGCAATATTCGAAAGCGCTCGAAGATGCAATTCGTGCTGCCGGCGAACAAGGTATTTTATTTGTTGCTGCTGCCGGAAATAACAGCACCGATAATGATCGGCGTCCGCATTATCCTTCAAACTATGACCTTCCAAATGTGATTAGTGTTGCGGCTCTTGACCGCGGTGATGCTCTTGCTTCATTTTCAAATTTCGGAGTCAAGACGGTTCACATCGCGGCTCCTGGAAAGGACATATTGAGCACCTGGTTAAACGATCAGTATCGGGAGGCCTCCGGAACCTCTATGGCGACGCCGCAGGTCGCGGGTGTTGCCGCACTTATAGTGGCAAATGAGCCAAAGATCAAGGTGCAGGATCTCAGGAAACGACTTCTGAACTCGGTCGATAGTCTCGAAGGTCTCAAGGGCAAGGTCGAAAATGCGGGTCGTTTGAATGCTTCAAAGGCTCTGGGAAACTAAACACTTCGCAACGAGTTTTGGAAAAACGCGGTGGATATCATCGCGTTTTTCTTTTTTCCTTAACGAAATGAAATGCAATTGAAAGGGAATTTGGTTATAATGTTGACAAAAAAGTAAAGTATTATAAACTCTATGGTTTGTTAGTTAGGGAAGTTTTAGAAGATGCCAAAAATTGCAGATATACAAGAAACGCCAAATCCGAATGCGGTGAAATTCATTCTTCGAGAGCCCGTCAGCCGCGGTTCGTCTCATTCTTACGATTCGATCGAGGAGGCGAAAGACGATGAACTTGCCAAGTCGATTTTTGAAGCAGGTGATGTCGTGTCCGTGTTTTACATGGACAAAATGATCACCATCGAGAAAACCAATGAAGCGGATTGGGACGAAGTTTTACCAATTCTTGCTGTTCCAATCAGGGCGGCGGAATCCGTAAAAAACGCGAATGGTAACGGAAATGGACATGCGGCGGAAACTGTCGGCGGTGCTATCGCGGCAGCTGCTAGCGATGATCCAAAGATAGTTGCAATAAATGAACTTTTAGATGAAAGAATTAGACCTTATCTGGCTAGCGACGGCGGATGGATAGAAGTTCTGAGCCTGGATGAATCTACGCTAAAGGTAAGGTATCAAGGCGCTTGCGGGAGTTGTCCAAGCTCCCTTACGGGAACCCTAATGGCGATCGAAAATATGATTCATGACGAAATCGATGAGAATATCGAAGTCGTTGTTGTTTAAGTGAATTCGATTTTCTAATCGAACAAGTAGCAGAATATTTCGCAAAGCCTACTCTCACGGTTCGATACGCAACAAGCCCCAAACTGTTTAAAATCTTTTAAAACTAATTCTTGACAGAAAAGCACCAAATTAGTCATAATTCTTAAAGTGGCATTTGGGAAAATGTCGCTTTGTCTATACTTAGGAATTTCAAATCACTCAAACTGCCAGCCAAAACACCAAGCCCCTTTCAAAAATTGTGTTTTAATGTACGGAGGAAAACAAACGTGAATAGTGAAGAACTCGAACAAAGTTTGCGCACTGAATTCGAGAGCTATCTAAAAGATGTTCTTGCTGAAATGAAGCAGGAAGTTTCTGAATTTCAGGAAAAGATTGAATCGGAATTTGAAAAACACCGTACTCAATTAAGCGAGGTCATCGAAGACTTTGCCAAGAAGATTGGCGAAGACAAAGAGATTGGCTCCAACTTCCAGGAATCGGTTACCGAACATCTTAAGCTCGCCCGGGATGAAGGAGCGAGAATTACAGCCGCAGCGATCGCTGAAGCTGAGGAAATGCAGATTGAGCCCGAGGCTCCGGCAAATTTCTCAGATATACGCGACGCTATCAATGAAATTAGCGGCAAAGATTCTCAATCCGAAATATTAAAATCGCTGGTTCATCACGCCTCACAGTACACCTCAAGAGGAGCATTCTTTATAGTTAAGAATAAACACCTGGTGGGTTGGAGGGTTTTTGGAACGGAAGAACATCCGGATCCTGAAATAGTGAAAGAAGTTTATTTCCCTATAACCGCAAACACCTCGCTTGGAGAATCAGTTGATACGTTGGGCACGGTCGCAAGTGGTTACGGAATTCACGCCGATGACTCGTTATTTTTGGAGAAACTAGGTTTTGGCGAGCCATCTGGAATGTATGCGATACCTCTTGTGGTTCGCGGACGTGGCGTTGCCGTGCTATATGCAGATCGCGGAATGGGCGATGGAAGCGTTAATGTAGAGGCTCTCGAATCCCTGATTCGAGTTTCCGGCTTAACAGTTGATGTCATAGCTTCTTCTTCGGGCGTTGCCAAAGATAAACAATATGAAGAATCTCAGGATCACGACGTTACAGATGTGTCGAAGGAGTCTGAGCTTCAGGATGTTGACGAATATGAATCAACGGCTGAATTTGAAGAATATTCACCGCCTGTTATTTCGGAAAATGAATATCAGCCTGCCGAGCAAGAAGTAACGGAGCAAGAAAGTCAGTCGTGGAATCAACCGATCGAAACGACAATTCCCGACTACTCAGAATCGGTTGAGACTGCATCCGAATATACTGAAGCATCTGAAGAAAGTATCGATTACTCGACCTCATTTGAGCCGGCCCCGGACGAAGCAAATGTTTCATCATTTGATGAAAGTTCGTTTTCTTCCGAAAATGATCTTCAGTCCAACGTAGACCAATCATATCAATTCGAAACTCCGACTCCATTTGAAGATTCTTCAGATCTGGAAGCAAAGAGTTCCGGATTTGAGCGAGATGAGGCGGCATTTGATTCACCTGTCGACGTCGACATTGAAGAAACGAGTTTTGAGGAAAAAACGGACTATTTCAAGAGCCCCGTTGAAACCGACGACCAAGTAGAGAGCTCTGATTTTGATTCAATTTCTGATCATCAGCCGCAAAGCGACTCAACAGGTTTTGAAACTATGAATTTTGAAGTTCCGCACGTCGCGGAGCCTCCGACAGAAGATGCAAGCGTTGGATCGATCGATTTTGACGCCGCTTCTCAGCCCATGGAATCGCATGTTGAAACGGTCGTAGATCAGCCTGTATCGGCCCCGCCGACTCGCTCACGATTTGGGGACCGAAATGTCGATTTACCGATCGAAGTTGAAGAAAACGAACGTCGTCACCATAATGATGCGAGACGGTTTGCGAGATTGCTTGTTTCGGAGATCAAACTCTACAACGAACAAAAGGTAAAAGAAGGGCGCGAATCCAGCGATCTCTACGAGCGTTTAAGAGAAGCGATCGACCGTTCACGGGAAATGTATGATAAGCGGGTGCAACCTCCGGTCGCCGCGAAATTCGACTATTTTAACTATGAATTGGTCAATACTCTTGCTGAGGGTGAAGAGGGAAGACTTGGCGGTGGTTATCCCGGCGCAAACGTCTAAAATAGTCCGAACAATATATTTATAAGCCGCTTGACGTAAAGTCGGGCGGTTTTTTTTATTCTATGATCTCAAACTGCACAAATTGTGTTGCGATTTGATTTTTTTGTTTCGCAAGTTTATCCATGACGACTATCTGCAAGACGTAATCGCCGGGTTCCATATCTGTACCAAGATTTAGTGCACCGCTCGTACTAATAACTCCCGGCTTAATTTCAAGGACGACCGGAGAACTAGGTCCTTCATATATTGGTTTGCCGTTGTAAAAAACCCGGGCTCGCATCTCCAATTGACCGGGCTGAGAACCCTTGGTTTTTGCATTATAGATCTCAAATCCATAGTTCAATACAGTTCCACGTTGGAATTTACGCAGTGAAACGTCGAGCATTGGCCTTGATTCTGACGGACGTTCGCCAGTTTGCTGCAATTTCTTCCATTGTTCGAAGCTTAGATTCTCTATCGCCATCCCGGAAAGCGTAAGTCTTTTCTTTTTAAGGTTTGGAACCTCTGCGAATTGACTAGCTGAGCCGACCTGATCTGAACCGTGGTCACGGAGTGCGACACGGATCTGATACGCGCCGGGTTTTTCTACCGGAAATGTGAAGTAATAAACTAGTCCATCGCGAATTATTTCTTCATATTTCTTTGGTTTTAACCGAATAGTAAAGGTCTTTCCGATTTGACCCGCAATGACCCCATTGTCGCCAAAACTCATCGCCAAAACGTCAAACGCCAAAGTCTTTGAGCCGTCAGCCTCATCTGTAAACGTCATATCCTTTGTATTTACGTGAACGAATGAGCTCAACGCGAGTTTGCTATCCTGGCTACCCTGAAAAATTGTATTTAAGGAGAGTTTTACATCGTTTGTCGCAAATGGTGAACTGATTGCGTTCAAGACCTTTTGTCGAGGCGTTAAATTTGCTGCAGGTATCTCTTTGTTATCATCCGAAACACCGAAAAACCCGCTCCGGTATCGAACGTTGACACCTTTTCGTTTTACCTTTACCTCGAGTTTATTAAATCGTCGCTTATCCGCGTCGAAGGTTTCAGAATCCGGCTCGTAACCAAGTAAGTAAAAACTTTGATCATCCAAAACTCTTTCAATGCCATTGTTAATGTCATTATTGTTAAGAATTGCAAAACCCCCCGTTTCTTTTGAAAGATATAGGAGTCCCTCCTGTGAATTGAAATTCTGTTCTCGCCGATCTGAGATTCGTTGGGCGATGGCGTTAGAGGATAGGGCGCTAACGTCATCGGCCGCCGTCAAGCCAAGAGTTTGTAAACCTTTTGCATCGATCGAATAGACAACGACCGAAGCTCGGTTCGCCAGATCGACGAGTTGGCGTAGCGACTCCAATATTCGGCCGGAATCGCGGAATCCGTTTCGATCTGTTGTAAAGATAGAAAAACCATCTGAAAGGAGCATTATCGATTTTCGCCCCGGCAATTCTTTCATCCCGCGAATAATGTAATTGATCGCACCCAAAGTTCCACTGTTAAAAATATTTTCGCGGAATTGATTCGCTTCCCGCATTCTTCCTCGTTCGTCTTCGATATCTTCGTCGGAAACATTAGCACCGCCTGCTTTCGCTTGTTCAAGCGGACTAGCTTCGATCGGTGCAAACGCACTAACTCCGCCCGCGCCGATCGGGTTCCACTTAACTTTATCGATAGCCGCAGAAAGCTGGCCCTTATTGAAGGTGAATTGCTGGAGAGCTCCGATTCCGCCGCCGGTCCGTATGATCGCGACCAAATCGCCCTCCTCCATTTGTGCATCGACAAATTTTCTAAGCGCGCGTCTTACAAAATGCACACTTTCAAAAGAAAGTGTCAGATCATCTACAACCAAGGCAATCGTTCGCCGAACCCGCTCCGGTTTGATCTCATTGCTAATTGGTGGCGGCGGAATCTCGTTCTTGTCCGTTTCAGATGTTGTAGACTTCGATATATTCCGGTCAACGGAAAGGAATGAAAACGCCGAAATTGATTGTTTTTCGCCATTTTCATAAACCTCAAAATCTTCAGGCCTCAAATCGCTGACGACCTTGCCGCGGCTGTCGGTCACCGAAACATCCAATTGAATAAGTGTCGTCGATATTTTTACAACGTCGTCATCGCTACCAGGTGTAGGCGAGGGTTTTGGCGTCTGCGCAAAAACCTGAGCGGACAGCATAAGAAGCAGCAATAGTGGATGGAGAAAGAATCTCATTCTAACCTCGAAATTGTTAAAAATTTGTAAGTGGTTTACAGTATAGACGATTAATATTTGAAAAAACACAAATATTCACGAAGACAAATCTCTCAATCAAATTCGCATCCAAATTCCGGAGAAAATTACGACAATATGTTATTTCGCAACGTTTTACACGATAGATTACATCTTCTGGTTATCATTCTTGCCGCTTGCCTTGGATTCCTCGCACTGTCGAGCATTAGTTGCCGCGCTCAACCCCCGCAGGAAATCGCTCTTGAATCGCTTCGAAAAATGACAAAGGAAGGGAATCTTCCGTCCGAAGCGATTGTGATGAATGTTGAATCGCGCTTTCCGGGGACGAAAACTGCCGCGTTGGCGAGATTGTTAAGGGCGAGAATTCGTGCGGCTAATGGGGATCCGAGCGGAGCCGCGCAACTTCTTGATTCACCTATTTTCGAACAGAAAACGGGTTTGGCAGACTACGCGCTTTGGATGCGAGGTAAGGCATTGATGGATTCGAACCAGCAGGCGCAAGCGATCAAGGTATTTGAGGGTCTGGTCCAAAAATTTCCGTCTTCGATAAGGGTTAAAAACGCGCGACTGTTATGGGCGGAGAGTCTTATAAAAACCGGGCAAGCCCAGAAAATGGCGGACGTGTTAAAGCCCCTACTTGACGCGAATGATGCCGACGCCTTGATGCTGGTGGCCAAGGGAAGCGAATCGGCGAATCCGGTCGAAGCGTCGAAGCATTATCGAAGGGTCTATTTTTATGGTGCCGGATCAAAAGCTGGTGACGAAGCAGAAGCCTGGCTTACTGCAAATGGACAGGATCTGAAACCTCTGACTTCGGACGAAATATTGGCGAGAGCAAACGAACTGTATCGTAAATCGCGTTACAAAGATGCCGGCGAAGCTTTTGACGCGCTTGGTCGTTTAAATCCTAGTGAATTAAACCCGGAAATCAATTTTAAGCGTGTAAAGGCGTATTCAAGAGCAAGGCTAATGCCTCAGGCTCGCCTCGCATTTAATTCGATTCCGATCACGGCTTCTGAGAAACCGGAAGCCTATTACGAACTCGCTGTTGGATACGCAAAGTCGCGCCAATGGGACGAGGCACGTTCGACGGCAGATGAAATGCGGGTTCGTTTTCCGCAAAGCGCATTGACGCCAAAGGCTTTTGTCGATATTGGAGTCGCGGCAAAAGATCAGCGGAGAACGGCGGAGGAATCTTATTTTCTATCTACAGCACTAAATTTATTTCCGAATTCGATCGAAGTGACTGCGGCGCACTTTGAGCTTGCCTGGCTTGAGCACGAACGAAAAAACTTTCAGCTTTCATCAACAATGCTAACCGATCATCTCGCACGTTATGTCCATGAAGATAATTCTTTTCGCGGGCAAGCCGGGTATTGGGCTGCACGCGACTCCGAACTCGCCGGGAAGATCGATGAGGCATGTGCGCTTTACGATGCTGTTGTTTATCGTTATGGAGCTAATTGGTATGGATATTTGGGATTAGATCGTTTGCAAATACTGCGTCGGAACGGGAAATGCCAATCTGGTTTTAAGTTTCCCGTAAATTCCTCAATTCCAAAGGCGGTCGAAAATATGAAGGTTGTTTCGGTAGCTGCCGAAACCGCAACGCCAAAGGAATTAGAGCGAGCTGAAAAAAGTGAAGAACTCAGCGCTGTCGGTTTATTTGATTGGGCAATAGACGAACTGGAAACAGCTAAAGAAACAGCAAACAATAGCCCAAAGATCAATCTTGCGCTTGCAAAACACTACCGCTTTAAGGGCGATAACGTTCGCGCCCTTTTAGCGCTTGCCAAGAGCTATCCTGACTATTCTCAGATGTTTCCCGAGGAAATGGGTCGTGAAGAATGGGAGATCTTCTATCCCTTAATTCATTGGAACGAAATAAAGATCTGGGCTGCGAGACGTGATCTTGATCCGTATCAAGTTGCCGGTCTGATCAGGCAGGAAACGATCTTTGATCCAAACGCAAAATCCGGCGCAAACGCATATGGCTTGATGCAGCTTCTCGTGCCGACGGCGCGAGCGATGGCGCGGAAATATAGCTCGACCGATTCTTCGACAATTTATGGTTCAACACTTTTCAATCCGAGCCTCAATATCGAACTGGGAACCGCCTATATGCGTGAGCAGTTGAGCAAATACGGACGAATCGAATACATGGCGGTCGCATACAATGCAGGTCCGGGTCGTGTTGTCCGCTGGCGAAACGAATTGCCGCTTCAAATGGATGAATTTGTAGAAGAAATTCCTTTTAGAGAAACGAAGGGTTATGTGCAGGGAGTTATCAGAAACTCCGCGCAGTATAGGCGTTTGTATGATATCAATGGAAATTTCAAGCCAAACGTCGGCACGAGACCGCTTCGCGGTGAAATAGATTCAAAGCCCAGCGAACAGTTTGCAAAAGAGAATCCTGAGATATTCGTCGAAAGGAAAAAAACCGCAAAATAAAAAATACGTGTTATCTGAAGGTTTTTCATTTATCAACGAAAGTTTTGAAGCATCCGAAGTATCGCCGGGCGAAATGGATCAGCTTCTATCGGAAGGTTGGCGTCATTTTGGGAAACGGTTTTTTCGTTACAATTTGGCGCCATCTAAATTTGAAATTCGTTTTGTATTACCCCTTAGGATCCGGCTCAATAATTTTGAGTTTTCCAAAAGCCAACGACGAATTCTACTAAAGAATTCTGACCTTGATACCGTGATCCGTCCAATTGAGATCAATAATGAAAAGATTGAAATGTTCGAACTGCATAAGAAGCGTTTCAAGGAATTTACTCCCGTTTCGATCTACGATTTCTTTGATAAGGACGCCGCACACATTCCTTGCGAATCATATGAGCTTTGTGTTTACGATTCGGATCAAAACCTTCTAGCAGTGAGCTTTTTTGATAAAAATTCCGACTCCATTTCTTCGACCTATGCAATGTTTGATCCTTCGCATGCCTCACGCAGCTTAGGAATTCTTACGATGCTAAAGGAAATTGAGAACGCAATCGATCAAGGAAAGCGTCTCTATTATCACGGTTACGCATATGCAGGGGAATCATTTTACGACTATAAGAAACGCTTTGCCGCTCTTGAAACTTATGACTGGAAAGGAAACTGGATCGAGTTTGAAGCGTAGGCTGACAGCTACGAGATGATCTTCATAATCACATTCCTCTTCCTGGCGCCGTCAAACTCACACAAATAAATCCCCTGCCAACGCCCCAAAAGCAATTTCCCATCTTCAAATGGAATCGTCACACTTGAGCCAACGAGCGAAGTTTTTATATGCGAATCTGCATTGTGCTCGAAATGTTTAAAACCATCATAGTATTGCGGGATAGTGTTTTTTAAGAACAGCAGAATGTCGTGTTTGACGTCCGGATCGGCATTTTCGTTTATTGTTAATCCGCACGTCGTGTGCTGTGTAAACAGAACACAGATGCCTTCACCTGTTTTGGGTAAATGTTGAGAGACGTCTTGGGTAATGTCGACAAGTTCTTCACGCCGGTTGGACTGAACCGTTATCGTTTGCATGTAGAAAAATCTATCACACTGAAGAAATAATTAGCCATGTTTCTTATAGCTATCTGCGGTTTATTTGCAGATGAAAACCCTCACGCTACTGAAACCTGAGATTCTGATATAAACTATTTTCGAAAGCCGCAGCTATGAGTCACATCAGGGGAAAAGAATGAATCTTGAGATCGCATTCCTGTTAGTCATTATAATTGGGATGGTCGTGCTGTTTCTTACCGAAAAATTGCCGATCGATCTTACCGCTTTTATAGGGCTCGTTATATTAGTTCTTACCGGATACGTAGCACCAAATAACGCCTTTTCCGGATTTGCATCATCGGCGGTAATAACAATGCTTTCGATATTTATCGTCAGCGGTGCGCTGATGAATGCCGGCGTAGCGGATATCGTCGCGGCGTGGATACACAGGTATGTCGGCGGCCGCGAGCTTCCCCTGATGATCACGATCATGATAACCGCGGGCGTCCTCTCCGCATTCATGAACAATATTGCGGCAACGGCCGTTATGATGCCCGCCGTCGCAAGCCTCAGCCGGCGCGCCGGTCTTGTGCCTTCAAAGATCTTTATGCCGCTTTCTTTTGGCGCAATACTCGGAGGCACCACGACACTGGTCGGAACCCCGCCGAATATTCTTGCCGGTTCGATGCTTGCAGAGCGCGGCCTAAAGCCATTTGAGCTTTTTGATTTTACACCCCTTGGCGCGATGCTCTTAGTGCTTGGAGTGATCTACATGGTCACCATCGGTCGCCGTCTATTGCCCGATACTAAGCTCAGCGAAGAGGACACCGGCCTTGAACTCGCAGCACTCTATCGGCTCGAGGAGTCGCTTTTTACGATCCGTATACCGGAGGGTTCGCCAATAGAGGGAAGTTCGATCGCCGAAACAGGGATCGGAAATGCGCTTGGTATTCAGATCGTTTCCGTCTTGCGACAGGGCGAGCAGATCCTTGCGCCCTCTGGTGAAACACGCCTCAGGATCGGCGACGAACTTCTTGTCGGAGGAAGCAGGGAGCGGCTCACGGAGTTGCTTCAGGTGCAGGGAGTGGATTTTGACGATACGACCGCCGAACAACTCGATGTTGGTGAAAAAGGATTCAGCGGCGTCAAGCTGCGGCTCGGCGTAGGGTCGCCGCTAGTCGGCCAGTCTCTCCTTGATTATGAGTTTAGAAAAAAACTCGGTGTTTCCGTGATGGCGATCGAGCATGGTGACGAATGGCACACAAAGAGCGTCGGCGGGCGGGTTTTGGAGGAAGGCGACATTCTTTTCGGAATCGGGGCGAGTGAAAAGATCGCGGCTCTCGCCGAACACACGGAGTTATTCGAGGTCGAGATTGCCGGTCTTGCAGCGCTGAGTGAGCTCAGGGACGAGCCGATATTGGTTTTGCGGCTTCCGGGGGATTCTTCACTTGTCGGCAAAACGGTTGCGGATAGTCGGGTATCCGAGCTGATGAATGTAATGATCCTCGGTATATTGCGTGATGAAACGGTTCGCTGGACCGTTTCGCCCGACGATATTTTTCAAGCTGACGATCAGCTCTTTGTCAGCGGTGAAATGGGGAAACTCAAGACGCTTTTGAAGATCGGCAATGTGGAATTATCTTCGCAGGTTTCGGCGCCGAGTCTGGAATCGGAAGAAGTTGGCGTAGTAGAAGCGACTATCGCACCACGCTCGCCGCTTGACGGACATACACTTGCCGAGGTCGAGTTCAGGCAGACGCGTGGGCTTCAGGTGCTCGCTGTATGGCGCGAAGGTGAATCGATCAAAGACGACCTTTCGAATCTCTTGCTCAGAGTCGGCGATGGTTTACTGATCCAGGGTAAGCGCGGTGCGCTCGCGAGATTATCAAATGATGGTGATTTGCTTGTGCTTTCAGAAGTTCCGGATAGCGAGCCAAAATGGGAAAAGGCGCCGTATGCGATAGGTGGTTTATTGTTGATGGTCGGCTTTGTTATCACTGGTTTTCAGCCGATTCAGGTGGCCGCGTTTACGGCCGCGACATTTGTCGTTTTGACCGGCGTTCTGACGATGCAGGAAGCATACAAAGTAATCGAATGGCGCGCGATCTTCCTCGTTGCCGCGGTTCTACCGGTCGGTGCGGCGATGGAAAATAGCGGAACTGCACTTCTCATGGCTCAGACCGTAACGTCGCTTGCCGGGCCTCTCGGCCCATACGCGGTGCTGGCATCCCTGATCGTCCTCTCAAGCCTTCTCAGCCAGGGCCTCGACGGCGCCCCGGCTGTGGTCCTCCTGACGCCCGTGGTATTGGGTACGGCCGAAGCAGTCGGAGTATCACCTTATCCTCTAATGATGGGAGTTGCGCTCGCAGCCTCAGCCGCCTTTATGACGCCATTTAGCCACAAGGCAAATCTACTAGTAATGGGCGCCGGCGGCTATCGAAGCTGGGACTATGTCAAAACCGGGACACCGCTGACTATCGTTATACTTATCGCTCTTGTGATTTTTGTTCCTGTGTTTTTTCCGTTTTAAAGTCATCACCTGTGTATTTTCAAGCGCCAGGGAAAGAACCGATAAAATTCGCGGAAAATCGTAAATATAGAAACCCGGTGTCAACCAGCTTGGCTGACCCGGGCTTTTTAATTATCACTTCAATTGAACGGCGTTACGTCTGTTAGCTCATCGGTGTTCCGAATGTCATTATCGCTTTCCAGGCATCACCTTCTTTGGCGTAGATCGTCGCTCCTCTTTCCGGAACGACGATATCGTCGCCGCACTTTCCGTCAACCGACGAATTAAATGTCAACAAAGCGAAATCGCTGCCAAGAGCGACACTTGCCGGATCGGTAAGCGAAACCGATTTGATCTCGCATGGTCCTGCCCAACGTTTAAGAGTTACATCACGCGCGGTCCAGCCGTCAGCTGGCGAGAGCGAAGTCATCTCCTTGCCCGCAAATTCGTCGAGTCCCTTTGCATCACCGGCTTTCCAGGCGTCCCAGGCTTTTTTCTCGACTGCAAATAATGCATCGGTTGCAGCGTCAGGCTTCGCTTCCTCTTTCTTTGCTTCCGCAGGTGCTGTCGGAGCGGCCGCTTTAGCCGGTGCTTTTGGATCTACGACCGGAGCTTCGGCGTGGAAAGCACCTTTCCATGCGTCGCCATCGCGAACGTAAACCCCGACCGCCCAACTATTAGCCGGTACCTTTTGCCCGCCGCAGGTTCCATCGACGGTTGTCTTATATGTGATAAACGCAGCGTCCGATCCAAGCGGCGTCATCGTGTCGTCTGAAAGCGCGTAGCTTTTTATGTCGCATTCAGCACCCGTATATTCCTTGGTGGCCGAAGCCTTGTCGAGTTTTCCGCCCTGTCCATACCCGACAAAACTATCCGCAAGAAATGTATCCCAAAATTTAGCGTCCTTCGTTTTCCAGGCTTCGTATGCACTTTTCTCAAGTGTCATAAGCGCTTCCTTTGTTGGGGGTGCTGCAGCCGGTTCTGCCGCGGTGGCATTCGCATTTTCGGTATTTGACGGGGTGCTACTGTCCGGTGCGGGGCAGGCCGCGAAAAGACTCGCCGCCGCTAACGTTAAAACGAAATATTTGATGTTGGTCATTTTGTCTCCTTCAAGATCTCAGATTGTTAGGGGTAGGCATCAAGACGAAATCCAAAATGCCCCATAGACTCAGATTGCAGTTTGTGGGTCAATTCTTAACCCGTATAGGGTTTTAGTCAAGTGCGGACAGTTTCTCCGAAAGCAAAACCGCGGCACGATCGTCGCACGATGTGAAAGACCTTAAATTCATGAAAGTTCCGTCTGTCGCCAAAGGTGACAAAATTTATTAGCCGGAGGTACGGGTTTTCATGCAGACAATCGACTTCAGCGGTTAAGAGTTGCTGAAGGTGACAAATCAAATAGCCAGAGGTCAGCAGCGTTTCGCGTTGACCTCTGGTTGTAAATATAAAAATGCCCGACGCTGAAGGTGTCGAATTGACGTGGTTGTTCGAAATCATGATGGCAATCGACACCTTCGGGGTCGCGTAATTTGTTAACAATCCCCGGGGTCACTCACGAAACGTTCCTGACCCCGGGCTATTAAATACGTCGCCGCCAGCGACAAGTAACCACCAGCGGCGACTAAAATCGCTCCTTGTGAAAATCGCCCTAGCCAGTCACGCAGAGTTCGGGACGTCGCCGAAGGTGACATATCAAATAGCCAGACGTCAGCAGCGTTTCGCGCCGACAATTGCCGTCAGCGATTCGTGGTCTCCGAAGGTGACAAATTTAATAGCC
>JBBKXN010000093.1:0-2906 GCA_037969475.1 Pyrinomonadaceae bacterium
TATCGCTGCAGTAATGGCAGCAAGGGAAATTGGTTGCGGAACGATTGGATTAACCGGAGCCAGAGGTAAGAAGTTGGCGGCGCTGTGCGATAGATCTGTACTGGTTCCTTCGGAAAGGACCGCCCGGATCCAGGAAGCGCACATCGCGATCGGCCATATTTGGTGCGAGTTGATAGACGCCGAATTTCTTAAGTAGTTCAAAATTTTCGCCTAACATTTAAGAATGCATTTACTAGATAGATTTTCAAGCATAAATGTTTTAGTTGTCGGTGACGTAATGCTCGACCAGTATTGGTGGGGAAGCGTCGACCGAATCTCGCCCGAAGCACCTGTCCCGGTTGTTCGTCTCGAAAAAACATCTCTATCCGCCGGCGGAGCTGCAAATGTAGCAGCTAACATCGCCGGTCTCGGAGCGTTTCCAATCTTGGTTGGAATCATCGGAAATGACAAGGAAGCGAGGCTTTTACCCGAAGTATTAAGGGAATCAAATGTTTCAGGTGAGTATTTGGTTGAAATTGCAGATCGTCCAACGACCGTGAAAACAAGGGTTATCGCCCATAGCCAACAGATCGTTAGGCTCGATCAAGAAACAAGCGCGATCCTTTCAAAAGACCAGGAGAACGCAATTTTGGAAACCGTTGAAAAGTTGGTTGACCGGGTAAATATCATTGTTGTGTCTGATTATGCAAAAGGCGTGATAAGTGATGCGGTTTCGGCCGGCCTGATCGCGATGGCGCGAAAACGTAATATCAGTATTCTGGTTGACCCGAAAGGGAAGAATTACGATAAATATAAAGGCGCGACGCTCTTAACTCCAAATAAAAAAGAAGCTGCCGAAGCATGTAAGCTTGAAGAGAACGGCCAGAGTTTGGTGGAAACCGCCGGAAATCAATTAGTTGCGGACATCGGGACCGATGCGATCATCATTACGCAGGGAGAAGATGGGTTGACCGTATTTGAAAAACAATGCGCTCCCCTTCATTTGAATGCTAAAACGAGAGACGTTTATGACGTTACCGGAGCCGGTGATACGTTTATCGCCACCCTTGCCGTATCGCTCGGTTCAGGGGCAAGCCTTGCAGATTCTGCTGAATTAGCAAATCAGGCAGCGGGCGTCGTGGTAGAACAAATCGGTACGACAGCGATCAGGATCGATGATCTGAGGATCGCGTTAGAAAAGAATAGTCTTGTGGCGAACTGATCTTACTTCGAAAGCTACTTTCAAATCGTTTCATTTACCGAAATAGATATTCAAAATGGGGTTCATAATTCTATGGCCGAAGTTGTTGTATCAAAATTTTCTGGAAAAAAAAAGCCTAAAATTTTGGTGTTTTGCGATTATTTTCTTCCCGGCTATAAAAGCGGCGGCGGCATGCGTACGATCGTGAATATGATCGACCGCCTACATAACAAATATGACTTCTGGGTTGTTACGCGAGATCACGACGGAATACTGGATTTAGAACAATACAAAACCGTTGAAATAAATCGGTGGAATCGTGTTCGAAACGCGCAAGTATTTTATTTATCAAAAGATTCCGTCACAATGTCGAAAATACGTGAAGTAGTTCTTATGGTTAAACCTGACCTATATTATGCGAATAGTTTTTTCGCAACCCTTTCAATTTTTCTTGTTAGACTTAGAAAATTAAGACGGATACCGTACAAAAAAATTGTAATTGCACCGTGCGGAGAACTGTCCGAAGGGTCTTTGCACTTAAAATTCTTCAAGAAATGGGCTTTCCTTAAATGGTCCAAACTGTTGGATCTTTACAGAGATATTAACTGGAAAGCGTCTTCCGAATTGGAAAAGACGGAAATTCATGAGATCAAGGGAATTGGCGGCGAGGTTTTTATTGCCCCGGACCTCCCTCCAAGAGTATTAAATGAAGGTTTTTGTTTTGAAAAGAAACCCGAAAAAAAGGAAGGTTCTGCAAAGATGATATTTCTTTCACGATTTACGAGAAAGAAGAATTTCAAATGGTTTTTGGACCAGCTATACTTTGTAAAAGGCGAACTGTTGATCGATATTTACGGGCCGCTGGAAGATCATGATTATTGGAAAGAATGTGCTGCGGTCATTGAAAAGCTTCCCGGTAATATAATTATTGAATCAAAAGGTCCAATCCCGTATGAAGATACGGCCAAAAAACTGCTCGATTATCATTTTTTTGTTCTACCGACATTGTCAGAGAATTTTGGCCATGTTTTCCTTGAGGCTTTGGCCGCGGGCTGTCCGCTGTTAATCAGTGATAGGACGCCTTGGCTGAACTTGCAATCGAAAGGAATCGGATGGGACCTTCCGCTTGAAAAGGGTGATGCCTGGATCGAGGCGATCAATGCGTGCCTTGCGATGGAGAGTAGCGATTTTAAGAAGATTTCCAAAAATGCGCGAAATTATGCGACCAAATGGCTTGCGAATGAATCGGTCGAGAAGCAAACAATTGAGCTGCTTAATAAAAGTTTAACTATCACTCAAACAACTGAGTCGTAACGTTGGTAATGATAAGGTTTATGTTCCAATGCAATACCTGAAGGGTCGCGGTGCAGACGCTTAACCGCTTACTTTAAGAAAATAATTTAGATGAGAGTTTTGATTTTAGGCGGAAGCGGAATGTTAGGTCATAAGCTGACGCAACGATATGCGGGCAGATTCGAAGTATTCGCAACTATTCGCGGAACCATCTTCCAATATGAAAGATTCGGGATTTACGGGGAGGCGAAACTACTTGAGCTTCGCGATGCTTCGAATTCGGAAGACATTAGAAAGATCTTTAAGGAAGTTAACCCTGAAGTTGCCATTAATTGCATCGGAATAGTCAAACAGATTCCAGCGGCAAAAAATGTCATTGATACGCTGAAAATAAATGCGCTGTTGCCGCATCAGTTGGCTGAGATCGCAAGTG
>JBBKXN010000094.1:0-4717 GCA_037969475.1 Pyrinomonadaceae bacterium
GAATTGCTGAGATCTAAATTCAAATATCGGTTGGAAAAATTTGTTTACCGGGAAATCGACGGCAAGTGCTGCCAGGAGTTCATCGCCCCTGTCAAGCAAAGTTGCGCCGCCGGCTTCAATGTCACCGTTATAGATGTAACCAATGTTGGCTGAAATGTTCATCCACTTACGAGCGCGTAGGTCACCAAAAGCGATCAGACCGAAGTCACCGCGTTTGTTACCGGCTGACGCACCTCGTTGAAGATCCGTGAACCCTGCAACGCTGCCTGCGTTAGCGGCATAAAATCTGTAGAAAGGAATCACACCTATACCAATCGGGTTGTTAGGTCCGGTAAACCGAATCTTTGCACCAACCGAAAAAGTGTTAAAGGCAGATTGACCAAAAGTGCGGCCGATTAGCGGAGCATCATTAAGATAGCTCGGTGCAACACTGAACACTACCGGAACATCACGCGGAATTGCCGTGTTGCGACCGGTCACCAGTACTGTACTCAGAACCACACCAGGAAGAATACTTCCGTATGTCGAACCGATTCCAGGATAGTTGCTTGCAGCTCCTGTACCAGTCGGCGGTCCTAATGTCGGACTGCCCGAGGTGGTACCCGGATACCAAAAAGTCCCTGCACTTCCACCAGTATATGGGAAAGGTACAAACGGCTGATTGTTAAACGGACGATAAATCGCTTGTCCCGCAAAAACACCGCTTCTAAGACCGTTGGGCGCCAAAACGACGGCCGGAAAACGGCCAAACGTTGCGTTCGGCAAGTAAAAACTTGACAAATTACGTGGCGAGTTTACTTTAACCTGACGATAAGCATCGGTGTTGAAGAACAACTCCATGTAGTCATTGAGACCGATTTGAAAACTAATCGGTACCTCAGTAATGTCCACATCCCCAGGGTCACGGTCAAAGTTGCTGTATGCAAGGCTGAAAGTCCACTCACCCTTTCGAAGTGTTTGACCATCATAGACCGTAAACAGACCAGTCGGACCACCCACAGGACCGCCGGTACCAACCGTCGGTGCTATGTTTCTGGGATCCTTCTCTGGCCTTAACGTTTGAGCAGACACTGACAATAGCAGTGCCATGATCGTAAGCGTAAGTAAAAACGCTCTATAAGCGAGTTTCATCACATTCCTCCGCCGAAAATAAAAAATTTAAAACGTAAAAGTAGCCCTCAAGATTGGAATCTTAGCACAACCTTTTTCAATAAGCTACGTAGTAATTGCTTCACGTTGCAAAGACCATTTGAGAATTTCAAATCGAGCCAATCTCTGCAACTTTGGATATGGTTAAGCTGGCATCTTACCAACTTTATATTTGAGACCGTTGGAAAAGTCAATAAATACAATTGAAGTGTCCAACAACCCCAACTAACAAAAGATACTTTAGATTATGCCGAAAGGCAAGTTCTATTTTCCATTAAACCCCGACAAACAAAAAATTTAGTGGATTTGGAAATCATGATTTTATTCCCAAAAACCAGCTAAAATGACCTTATTAGTAGGAGGACTTTAGTTTTGACTGGAGTCAGTCAAGTTCGAAGTCCTTTCATTTTGGGTCAATTCGTTATTTGCACGCATTTCCCTGTGGTAAACAACACGGATAAATCTCGCTGAAAATCCGGCTAGTTGGAGACTGGCGCACTCAACGTCGCGAGCCTCTTGTTCTCGACCGTCCCCGGTTCATTTAAAGACCCACTTCTAAATCCTTCTAAATCGAGACTTACAAAAGTAAAACCGAGTTTCTTGATTTCAACTGACAAATCACGGATTTTTATAAAGAAATCCGCTTGCAACATTTCGGCCGGAGCAATCTCGATCCTTGCTGTGGCGCGATCCGCCCGTACGCGGAATTCTTTGAACCCGCTTCGACGGAGCAACGCTTCAGCCTTTTCAATCTTGCTTAATCGCTCAATCGTCACAGGGACGCCGACCGGGACTCTTGAAGAAAGACAGGGACTGGCAGGCACGTCCCAGGTTTCAAGACCGTGACTCCTGCTCAATTCCCGAATATCGCTTTTCGTAAACTTGAGTTCGGCGAGGGGACTTATTACTCCCTTCTCGGAAGCAGCTATTCTCCCCGGACGGTAATCGTTTTCGTCGTCGGCGTTTGTTCCATCAACCATAACCGCGTCTGCCAAATCTCCGGTCCGTAAGGCGCGCAGTCTTGAATATAGTTCCGTTTTACAAAAGTAACAGCGGTTTCCGCTATTTGACCGGTAATTTTCATCATCTAATTCTTCGGTCCCGATCAGTTGATGGTTCAAACTATGCTCTCCGGCGATTCTCTTCGCGATCTCCAACTGATACTCCGAGACGCTGGCCGAGACTCCCGTTACACACACAGCATTATTTGTTAGTTCCTGGTTTGCAATAAACGCGAGATATGAGCTGTCAACGCCTCCCGAAAATGCGACCAACACTCTTCCCTGCTGTCGCATCCAAACGCGCAGTTCATTTTCTTTTTTAACGAGTAACTGATTGTTCATCGATATAGTTTCCATTTAGATACCATTAGATTGATGATAGGAGAGTAGCCCAACGAGTTTTGCCGATCAACTTTGGTTTCGATACGCCCCCTCAAACTTATTGTTGTCATCAAAGATAGCATGATAGAATTTACGTTCCTTAACAATAATGTATTTAGGATTACCCATGTGTATTTTTTCCTCAAAATCCGGTTTGTTTAGCCCGCTCCTTTTTTTATTAGCGGTCCTTTTCGCCTCGGTTATTTTGGCCATGCCCGTCAATATCCACGGGCAAGATGAAGAGGAGGAGTTTACGCAGCAAGGATATTCCACGTCAGAGGAAGAAGTTCCGTCGGATTCGGATCACGTAAAACTATTTATTGAGGCGCAGGACGCCCACGAAAATGGTGACATGGACAAGGCCCTCGAACTCTATTCCGCGGCGATAAAAGCTTATCCTGAATTCCCGGAAGCGGAATACCAGCGCGCCACGATTTATCAATCGCGGGGAATGTTGGCGGAGGCGGAAGATTCATTTAGAAAAGCAGTTGAGTATCGAAGGGACTGGACTCTGGCAATGGCAGGCCTGGGAAGCGTATTAATAAGTAACGGTAAATACGCGGAAGCAGAATTATTGCTGGAAAGTGCTTTGAGATTAGATGGCCTTAGTTTTCCGGCTTACTCCGCTTTGAGCGATCTTTATTCTATAAGCCCCCCCGGCGAGCAAAAGCTTCGCGCACTTTCAGCAAAACTTTTTTATCTGACATCTAAATCAAATGCTCCTGCCTCGATTTGGGCATCTATGGCAACTGTCAGCAGACTTTTGGGCGATTTGGATAGCGCAAGAAGCAGCCTCGCAAAATCTTTCATTCTTGAGACCGGAAACAAACGGGCCTTATTTGAGGCGTCGGAGATTGCAATCGCTTCTTCTGATTACGAGGCAGCGATCGGTTTCGCCAAAACACTGGAAACCCGCTTTCCAAAAGAAATAGGGCCCAAACTTCTTTTAGCCAGATGCCATGCCTTGAACGGAGAAACCGCAAAGGCTGTCTCGCTACTTGAATCAATCGAGAATCCTGACACTTCGGTTACGGATATGTTGACTTCCATTCGGCTTAGCGGAAACCAGGATGTCGGCGAACTCGAACGGTTGCTCGCAGATTCGCCCGAAAATGTGCAGGTGCTTGGCGAGCTTTGCAAGGCACTTAGAAAAGTGGATCCGCAAAAAGCTCTCGATCATTGTCGGAATGCTTATCAGTTGGATCGCAGCAATATCTCCCACGCAATAGGATATGGTGCGGCACTTGTGCAATTGAAACAGTACGGCCCCGCGATCAAGCTTCTTGAGGAGTTGAAAAAGAACGCACCTGACAACCATACGGTTAGGGCGAACCTAGCTGCGGCGTATTTCCAGTCGGGCGGCTTTGAAAATGCGAAAAAGGAATTTGAGTGGATCACGATGAAGCAGCCTGATTTGCCCGCCGGATTCTACTTTCTTGCGATTACGCATGACAGGCTTCGTGAATATATGGATGCAATGGCGAACTATCAACAGTTTCTAAGAATTTCCGACAAACAAGAATTTGCAGATGAGATCGAAAGGGTGATGTTGCGGTTGTCCTCGCTTCAAAAACAAATCGACAGCGGACAAGGCAAAAAACAGAGGTAAAGTAATGAACCGGAATAAATTTAAATTATCCTATTCAGTTTCAAACATTGTTGGCTATGCAGCAACTTTGACGATTATCCTTGTTTTGATTCTTTTCGCCGGAACGGGACCCGTTGCAGCGCAGGAAGATGATGTACTTCCGGAAGGAGTCGTTCCTCCTCCGTTGAGTTCACTTTCGGAAGATGAAGCTGAGAAACTCGTCGCCGAAAAGAGCATGAAGGACAGAACGAAACTCGCGCTAGAGTTTATGGACAACCGTCTGGTTCAATCTGAAGGATTTTCCGAGAAAAAGGAATTCGGAAAGTCTATTGATCAGTTGGGATATTTTAACGCGCTGATTGTAGACACTTACAGATATTTGGTAAATAACGAAGACAAAAAAAACTCGCTCAAAAGTTTTAAGCGTTTTGAGCTGGGACTGAGAGACTTTCTTCCCAGACTCGAACTTGTGAGGCGCGCGCTTCCTTATAGCCATTCATACCACGTTTTCAAGCTCATCTCGTTGGTGAGAGAAACGAGACGAAAGGCGATCGAACCCTTTTTCAGTGACACTGTTTTACCGGAAGGAACATGAATT
>JBBKXN010000095.1:0-10509 GCA_037969475.1 Pyrinomonadaceae bacterium
ATGGCGCTCAAGGAAATGGAAAAGTTGATCGCAAACGCCCGCGAGAAATTCGACATTGCAAATGTCGGAATCGTTCACCGTTTGGGAAAACTCGAAATCGGCGAAACAAGTGTTGTGATCAGCGTCGCTGCACCCCATCGACGCGCCGCGTTTGAAGCCTGCGAATGGCTTATAAAAGAATTAAAACGCACTGTTCCGATCTGGAAAAAAGAGGTTTACGCGGATGGCGAAGTTTGGGTCGAAGGAGACGCGGTGGAAAGCGAAAAGTGATGGCGGAGGTTCAGTACCGTTGCTGCGTGCGGCTTTCAGAATCGCGTGATAATCTAAACCTATGCAAAGACGAGAGAAATTCGAAACTTCTTCGGGCATCGAATTACCAAACGATTTCAATCCGGACAACACAAAAAACATCGATTATCAGGAAGATTTAGGAGCCCCGGGCGAATTCCCATTCACTCGCGGTACGCGAGAAACGATGTACCGCGGACGCTTTTGGACGATGCGGCAATATGCCGGATTTGCAACCGCGGAGGAATCTAACGAACGCTACAAATATCTACTATCTCAAGGAACGACCGGATTAAGCGTAGCTTTTGATTTGCCGACGCAAATCGGACTTGATTCGGATGATCCTTTGGCCGAGGGCGAGGTTGGAAAGGTTGGTGTGGCGATCGATTCTCTTGAGGATATGCTGACCCTTTTTGATGATATTCCGCTTGATAAAGTTTCGACTTCGATGACTATAAACGCTACTGCTTCGACCCTTCTCTGCTTATATTTAGCTGTCGCAAAAAAACAGAATATTTCTTTCGATAAGGTTTCGGGAACTATTCAGAACGACATTTTGAAAGAATACATCGCCCGCGGAACTTACATTTACCCGCCAGCTCCTTCGATGCGCCTTATTACCGACACATTTGCATTTTGTGCAAAGGAGGTTCCGCGCTGGAACACAATTTCGATCTCCGGTTATCACATAAGAGAAGCGGGTTCGACCGCCGCACAGGAAATCGCATTTACGCTCGCCGACGCTATCTGCTATGTTGATGCGGCAATCGAAGCGGGCTTAAAGGTTGACGATTTCGCTCCGCGTCTTTCATTTTTCTTTAATTCTCATAATAATTTGATCGAGGAAATCTCCAAATTTAGAGCCGCACGCAGAATGTGGGCGAGAATAATGAAGGAGCGCTTTGGCGCGAAAAATAAAAAATCTTTGATGCTTCGTTTTCACACGCAAACCGCGGGTTCGACCTTGACCGCTCAACAACCTGAAGTAAATGTTGTTCGAACAACGATCCAGGCACTCGCAGCAGTTCTCGGCGGAACTCAATCGTTGCACACCAACGGCATGGACGAAGCTTTATCCTTACCAACCGAACAAGCGGCGCGAATCGCTCTCCGTACACAACAAGTCATAGCCCATGAATCCGGAGTTGCAGATACGGTTGACCCTTTTGGCGGAAGTTACGCCGTTGAAGCAATAACCGACGAACTTGAAGCAAAAGCACTCGATTATATCCAAAAGATCGACGATTTCGGCGGAATGCTCAAAGCCATAGAAGAAGGATATGTCCAACGCGAAATTCAGGAAGCGGCTTATCAATATCAAAGGGCGCTCGAAGAAAAACAAGAAATCGTTGTCGGTGTGAACAAGTATCGAATCGAGGAAGACGAAACGATTCCTACCTTAAAAGTTGATGAAGCCGTAGGTCGGGGACAAGTAGAAAGAACCCAAGCCGTTCGTGCGAAACGTGACGCAAAGAAAGCTGATGATGCTCTGAGGAAATTAGAAGAGGCCGCCTCGACCGGTGAAAATATGTTGCCCAAGATTCTGCAATGCGTTGAATACTATGTAACGGTTGGCGAAATCTCGCATCGTTTGCGAAAGGTTTGGGGCGAATATCAAGAAGCGGTAACGATTTGAAAACTTAAATGACCAAAACAAGAAACTTTCTTAACCGTTTGACCGCAACACTTTGGTTTGTACCAACAATTTTTGTCGTCTGCGGTATTTTCTTAGGCGTATTCTTTATCGGCATCGATTACTTTTTTGAAAGTCCGTTTCGATATCTTCCGGCATTTTTCAGCGTCCAGCCATCCGGGGCGCGAGATATTCTTGCAGTTATCGCAGGTTCGATCATTACGGTGGCCGGAACCGTTTTTTCCATCACAATTGTTGCTTTAACGCTTGCTTCAACACAGTTTTCACCCCGCATTTTGCGGAATTTCATGCGTGATACCGGTAACCAATCGGTTCTCGGTGCTCTTGTCGGAATTTTTGCCTACAGTATCGTTGTTCTGCGAACTATTCGCGAGGGGGGCGTGGACCCGAGTAATGATTTTGTGCCTTCAACAGCGGTATTTGTTGGAGTGCTGCTGGGGTTTGCCGGCGTAGGATGTCTGATCTATTTTATCCATCACGTTGCCACATCGATTCAGGCAACCAGTATTATTTCGCAGATAGCGATGGTAACAACGAAAGAGATCAAAGCAAGTTTCCCGGAACACCAAAAAACCGAGGAAATTGACGAATCGTCAAAATTACTCCGGAAAAAAAAGAGTCATTCGATGGTTAACGCGAATGAATCGGGCTATGTGCAAAACGCTGATATAACAGAACTTATCAGATTGGCAGATCAATACGATTTGATACTAAAGATGCAGAGACGCATCGGGCAGTTTACAATTGAATCGTTGCCGATCCTGGAAGTGTACAGTGATGATTCTGATTTTCAACTCAATGAAGCATTCGCGGGGCAATTGCGTGATACTTATGAAATTGGCAATTTTCGTACCGTTCAGGGCGATGTGGCGTTTGGTTTAAGGCAAATTGTCGATGTTGCACTGAAGGCTCTTTCGCCATCGATAAATGATACTACGACAGCTGTTACATGTGTTGATTATCTGACGTCGATAATGGTCTGTCTTGCAAAACGCCCGTCCTGTCCGTCCCTTCATTCTTCCAAAGGAAAACCACGGCTAATAGTCGAAGAACAACGTTTTGAAGATTTTTTTGATCTGGCATTCAATCAGATTCGTCAAAACGCCGGGGGAAATGTTGCGGTAATCCTTCGCCAACTCAATGCAATAAATATCCTAAGTGTATTAAATGTGAGCCTCCCATTTGAAGACGAACGGCGCGAAAGGCACGCCATAATGCAGCTAAGCGCCGCATCACTGTACGAATTGGCACAAAGAACCATTATGGCATCGGCTGATCTCCAGACCGTTACGAGTTACTACAAACGCGTCGAAAATTCTCTATCAGACAACAAAAACAAGATTTGATCAGCAAATATAGGAATTTTTTTCGCACGCACATTTCTTAGTGACAAACAAAGTTAAACTATGTTACGCTTTTCTCGAGTTGATTTTTCACTCGTTCTAACCTTTCTGATTTTCTCCCACCCAATTTTACATATCTCACGAACACCGAAATGGAACAATTAAATGAATTCTTAGAGCAATTTGTGTCTCATAAAGGCGAGAGCCTATGTCTCGAACCAAACAAACCACCTTATGTTACGGCATCTGAGGGCGAAATAAATGTGTCCGGAGTACCGTTGCAGGGTGCACAAATCAATAGCATGGTCTTTGCGTTGATCCCGCAGGACGTACAGAAACAGCTACCGAATCGTCCGGAAGTGCAATTTACCCATCCGCACGCACTTGGAAAATTCGAATTTTACGTGAAAAAATCTCCCGCGGGTTTTAACGTCACGATTAAAATTTCTGACGAACCCTCGGCCGAAGCTACACCAGAACCTGAAACCTCCGAACCTGAGGTAATAGAATCGTTTTCTCCGACTCCCAATAACTCGGATGAACTAAACAGTATCATTCAAGAATTCGATCAAACCGAATATATGCCCGCGCAATCTCCGGAAATCGCGGTTCAAAATATTGATGCCGGAGACATTGAGATAATCGAAACGGAAGAGGACGTTATCGAAAATTTCACATCGGACGTGCCGGTTGATGAGATTGCGCAAATTACCTTTAGCGAACCGGAGATTGAGACCTTCGAGGCGCAAGCAAATGATTCTCCTAAGCAAAACGAAGCTCAAATGGAAACTCCTCAGTTTCAGCCGCCGGCGATTCAGCCGGAGATTCCTGCACCAACGATAACGCCCGCGACCGCAAACCCTCAAGCCCGCGCAAAAATGGACTCGCTTTTTAAGAAAATGTCCGATGCAGGAGCATCCGATCTTCATATGAGCGTTTCGATGCCGCCAATGATTCGCAAAGATGGGAAAATGGCATTGCTTGAAGAAGGCGCACCTATGCTTTCTTCCGAATCAATAAAAGAATTGCTCGGCTCAATAATGCCTCAAAAGAATATCGAGGAATTTGCCGAACGAAAAGACACTGACTTTGCTTACGAAATTCCCGGTCTCGCAAGATTCCGTGCAAACATTTTCATGGATCGGAAAGGAATGGGCGCAGTTTTTCGTATTATCCCATCTGAGATCCTAACGGCGGAAGCCCTAAATTTATCAAAACACATTCTTAGTCTATGCGAACTTTCGAAGGGTTTAGTAGTAGTAACGGGACCGACTGGCTCGGGTAAATCTACGACGCTCTGTGCGATGGTTGATTACATAAACAAGCGACGCGAAGATCATATTATTACTATTGAGGACCCGATCGAATTTACTCACGAGAACAATAAGTGTCTTGTAAATCAGCGCGAAGTTCACAATCATACCGATTCATTCAAAGACGCTCTTCGCGCTGCTTTGCGTGAAGACCCTGATATTGTCCTCGTCGGTGAAATGCGGGATCTCGAAACAATTTCGATCGCGATCGAAACTGCAGAAACGGGTCACCTCGTTTTCGGAACCCTTCATACAACTACCGCGGCGTCGACCGTTGATCGAATCATCGATCAATTCCCTGCTGACCGACAACAACAAGTGCGCGTTATGCTTTCGGAATCTCTGAGAGGGGTTATTGCGCAAACCCTGCTTCCAAAAATAGGCGGCGGAAGAATTGCCGCGTTGGAAGTTTTGATCGTGAATCCCGCAATATCAAACTTGATTCGGGAAGGAAAGACCTTTCAAATTCCCTCCTCGATGCAAACCGGTAAAAGCAAGGGAATGGTTATGCTCAACGATGCGCTTATCGATCTTTGCAAGGAAGGAATCGTCGAACCCCGGGATGCATACATTAAATCTGTAGATAAAACTGGATTCGAATCGCTTCTTGAAAGGAACGGATTGAAGATCTAGCAACTAATAAATTTCATCTCCAGGAGACGTGAAAATTCGCGTCCCTTTTTTTGTGCCTTAAATTGGCCTTTTCTTTCCCCGAATCCATCGGAACTCCTTTCTTTATTCGGAAATTGGTTTTTTGGGCTTTTTTCTCTAATATGTAACCTATAGCAGCTCACAGTTTTAGAGGAACCAAAAGAAAGTTATGACCAAGCCACTAGTGCTCGAACTGAGCGAAGTAGGTGCCGACGATGTTGAATTGGTTGGCGGAAAATGTGCGAGTCTCGGCGAGCTATTTCGTGAATTAACTTCGGAAGGAGTACGTGCCGTCGATGGATTCTCGACTACCAGCCATGCTTACGAACTTCTGCTTACGACGGACGATCTTAGGAAGAAGCTGCAAAAATTATTAAAAAATCTGGATGTCGAGAATCTTGATGAGCTTGAGCGCGTAGGAAAAGAAGCTCGACGACTGATGCTCGAAACTCCGTTTCCCGAACAACTTCGCCAGGCTATCTGGAGCGCGCACAAGGATCTGGGCGAGCGGATGGGCGTTAAGAATTTCTCGGTCGCAGTGCGTTCTTCTGCAACTGCGGAGGATTTGCCTGATGCATCTTTCGCCGGACAGCAAGACACAATTCTAAATGTAAAGGGAGATCGAGGTCTCATTCAAGCCTGCCATGAATGTTTTGCATCGCTTTGGACTGACCGTGCGATTTCATACCGACAAGCTCGTGGTTTTGATCATTTTGACGTCGCGCTTTCAATTGGGGTGCAGCCGATGGTTCGCTCAGATGGGGCCTGTTCGGGGGTAATGTTTACTCTCGATACGGAAAGCGGTTTTCGCGATGCGGTTGTCATAAACGGTGCCTGGGGTTTAGGTGAAGCTGTCGTGCAGGGCATGGCGACTCCGGATGAATGGATCATCTTTAAACCAACCTTGAAAAAAGGTTTTCGCCCGATCATCACGCGGAAAATGGGTGTCAAAGAAGTGAAAATGGTTTTTGCGGATGACGGAACGGGAACACAGGTTCGCGATGTCGTCGATTCACAGCGTAACCGTTTTTGTCTTGCGGGCTTTGAAGTTCTGCAGCTTGCTGATTGGGCATGCAAAATCGAAGATCATTACTCAAATCGTGCCGGAAAATCCCAGCCGATGGATATTGAATGGGCAAAAGACGGCGTAACGGGCGAACTTTTTATTTTGCAGGCTCGCCCCGAAACCGTCCACGCTCAAAAGGAACAAAATTTTATAGAGACTTACAAACTCTCGGATAATCACGGAACTCCTCTCGTATCCGGTGTCGCAGTAGGGGAAAAAATCGGGCATGGAAATGCACACGTTTTGCTCAATCCGGACAACATAAAAGATTTCAAAGCCGGCGACATTCTCGTTACGTCAATGACCGATCCGGCATGGGAACCGATCATGAAGAGGGCTTCGGCAATCGTAACTGATCGCGGCGGCAGAACTTGTCACAGCGCAATAATCAGCCGCGAACTCGGACTTCCCTGCATAGTTGGCACGGGAAACGCAACGGAAGTTTTGAAAAGCGGAACGGATGCAACTGTTTCATGTGCGGAAGGCGCGGTCGGAAATATCTATTACGGCAAGATCAAATTCGACGTTGAGAAAACTGAGATCGATGTTGACGGCGCGCGACCGAAAACACAAGTAATGATGAACGTCGGCGACCCGGACCGGGCATTTGCCGCATCGATGTATCCGAATGACGGTGTGGGCCTGGCCCGTCTCGAATTTATTATCAACAATCATATTGGGATTCATCCAATGGCTTTGATCAATTATCCGAATCTCAAGAAAGAAACGGACGTTAAGATCATTGCGGCAAAAATCGGCGAGGAAGATCCAAAAGAATATTTCGTCAGGCGTTTATCCGAAGGTATCGCAAAAATTGCGGCGGCGTTCTATCCAAAACCGATTATCGTAAGAATGTCGGATTTTAAGTCGAACGAATATGCCCGCCTAATTGGTGGCGAGGAGTACGAACCGCACGAAGAAAACCCGATGCTTGGATTCCGCGGGGCTTCGCGTTATTACGACGAGCGATATAAAGCGGGTTTCCGGCTTGAGTGTAAGGCGATGGAACGAGTGCGCGAGGATATGGGTTTAACGAATGTGAAAGCGATGATCCCATTTGTACGAACGGTTGAAGAAGCCGAAAAAGTTATCAACTTGATGGCGGAATTTGGTTTGAAACAGGGAGAAAACGATCTCGAAATCTATGCGATGTGCGAGCTGCCGGCCAATGTAGTTTTCGCCGACGAATTCCTTCAAGTCTTTGACGGTTATTCGATTGGTTCAAATGATCTTACACAGCTGGCACTCGGATTGGACCGGGATTCCGAAATGGTCGCACACTTGTTTGACGAGCGTAACGGTGCAGTGGAAAAAATGGTTGCGATTGCGATCGAAGCCGCAATCCGAAATGGTAAAAAGATCGGAATTTGCGGGCAGGCGCCATCAGATTATCCGGAATTCGCTGAATTTCTGGTAGAAAAAGGAATTAATTCTATCTCTCTGAATCCGGACACGGTTTTGCAAACTACCAAAACTATTCTGGAAATGGAAAATAAATTATCAAGGAAAAAATCTGCGGTTAAGAAATAAAGGAAGAGAATATTTTTATGAAAGAAATCACAGTCTCAGAACTCAAAGAAAAAATGGATGCCGGCGAAGATATCGAGCTGATCGACGTTCGGCAGCCGGACGAATGGGCGAAAGCAAAGATCGAAGGTGCAAAACTCATTCCCCTGCCCGAGATAATTCAGCGCATGGATGAGATCGATAGTTCAAAACAAATCATTGTGCACTGCAAGATGGGCGGCCGAAGCGCGAGAGCGATTGAGTTTTTGCAAGCATCCGGATTCGAAGGTGATATGTCGAATCTGGTTGGTGGTATCATTGCCTGGTCGGATCAGATCGATCCGAGTGTCCCAAAATATCAATGACCTAATAAACCTTTACTAAACCCACTATATTCGATTTTGTATTTTGGTTAGTCTTTCCATGAAACTTTGAACTTTAAAGTTAATGATGGTTCAGTTTAAAACCACTCCATTCTCGCTCGGGTATTTTACTATGACGAAATAGTGCCAATTTTCCACCATACCAAACAGACGGAAAAGCAAGGACTGCTTGGGCAATTAGAAACCAATGGACAAACATATCCCATTCAGCAAAGATAGCGCCAATACCAAGAAGGAGACTGACAACAGCAATGACGAAAACGTGCTTCATTGGATTATGTGGTGCCAATTTTACGATGACGAAACCGCCCAAAACGGTAAAAACGGTTCGGTAAACAAGTGCGACAAACAACACCCAGAACGTATATCCCTCAGGCTCAACGTCGACGGGCAAAAAACATATGGATGCAAGTGCCGCATCGGTAACTACCGTAAGAAGAACCGCTGTCAAAAACTGTGGGCACTGCTCCAATACTTTTGATTACCGTCAGAAAGTTAATTTACGTCCTTTGTCATCGTCAAGCCCGCCAACAAATCTTCCAGATTCTTCATTGTCATTGCGTATCCTTCCTTGAAGCCCATTTCAATCATCTTCTCCATGCGTTCGAGGGACTCATTGTAAATAGAAATATTGACCGTTGTCGTTCCGTTTTGTTCGCTGAAATTGAAATCCCAATCAGAACCCGGCAATTCAGGGTTCTCATCTTTGTCTGCAAAAGCATTCAACATTTTGAAATGGGTTTTTGGTGAAATTGCAGTATATTCCTGGATTGACCAACGCTCATCGCCTTCGGGGCTGACCATTGCATAAAACCTCCGTCCGCCGACTTCAAAATTCTGAAATTTAGTCTTTGCCGTCCAGGGTTTTGGTGCCCCCCATTGGTCAAGCAGTTCCGGTTTGGTAAACGCATCCCAAACTAGCGAAAGCGGGGCGGCAAATTCTCTCTTTATCAACACGGTTTTTGCCGTTTTGTCCACAATAAAATCATTTAGCATATTATTTTTCCTTTTTTTGAATTGTTGACAGTAAATCGTCAAGCTGACTAAATTTGGTTTCCCAAATTTCTCTGAATTGCTCGAACCATTCGTCTATCTCTTTCATTTTTTCGATTTCAAGCGAGTAGTAAATTTCCCGCCCATTTTGCTCTTTTACAACCAATTCGCACTCGGTGAGTATTTGCAGGTGTTTTGAAACTGTCGGTCTCGAAGTATCAAAATTTGCTGCGATTGCGCCCGCCGTCATTGATTGTGTTGCAACCAGCAAAAGTATCGCCCTTCTGGTCGGGTCTGCTATTGCCTGAAAAACGTCTCTTCTTAAATCCATAATAATGTAGCCACTTAACTACACATAGAATATATGAAGCCAAGTGGCTACGCAAGTGAAATTTGTTATTTTTTGTTTTTAACTGATTTTAGTGATGTTGGTCCTCGGCTCAGGGAACATTTCGTTAATAAATCTCGCTTCCGCTTTTCACACCGTGGCCCGAAGGCGGTGTTTTCCGGGTCCCCAACGATGCTTGTGTAAACGATCTTTTTGACTCTGTTGATCTTTGCCGCTTCAATGACATTTCTATGTTGCCCGATTCTTTTCTGATGCTCGTCCATTCCGGAGACAAGCAGCACCGCATCAATGTTTTTTAATCCGGCATCTAATTCTTCCCGATTATTGTAGTCACCATTTCTTATTTCAATTCCAAGTTGTTCTGCCTTTTCAGGAGTCCGTGCAAGTCCGATCACATTTTCCTTCCCAATTTCATTGATCAGTTGTTTTGCTATTGAAGAACCCAAATGCCCGCTTGCTGATGTAACTGCAATTTTCATAATATTCTTTGATCTTGATAATTTTCCCGTTAGAAAACTCGATTAAGAAATGGTATCGGTTTTTGTAACCTTTCCGTTGTTTAATTCTACAAAAGATTCCACTTCGTTTGGGAAAAGTTTCCAATGATGATCTGTATCAATTCCATCAGGAATATTCCCGTGATAAATTTCACTTTCTTTTTCAGTAAATACCTTCGCCTTTTCAGCCATTCCAAATGCTTTTTAATGATTTTTCCTTCCGACATCTTTAGACAGCTTCTTTATCTAACCATTCAAAATTCCTAGTTGCTGCATAATCGACAAACTGTCCATCAGATTCCACGTTTCGATTATCAATCCTTCATCGTTAAAAAGATGCAAATCCTAAAAAGCTGCAACGATTTGTCTGTTTGTCGGCGGAACGCCCAAAACCGTTTTCGCGTGAGTAGCAGTTGCAACACTTCTACCCATTACCCAATTTTCCTCTGCCACAGCGTGTTCGACC
>JBBKXN010000096.1:0-4041 GCA_037969475.1 Pyrinomonadaceae bacterium
CTTTATTTTCGTGTCCAGATTTACCCGGCCGCCCTTCGGAATTTTTGAGCGAGTCTCCAAATTCGTCGATGCCCATTCGAATATTACCCCTAAAAAACTTCTTTATCCCGCTGTTCTTAGCTCAAAATGAATTTAATGGCACTAAATTTGCTGTGACAAACGCGTTTTTGGTCGCGATATTCTCTGTTGATTTTCGTCGATCAAAACCTCAATAATCTATTGAAAACCTGGAAATATCAGGGAGTTTGCGGGTTTCCGAAAAAGCATAATTTCGGAAATATATCCGAAATTTTGAAGAATTTTGCATATCGCTCGTGAAGTTAGTCTCGTTGTGACGGACACAACCGCCCAAATCATCTCTAACTTAGGCAGCATTTTTCCAAATTATTTACCCGCAAAGAAATACTAGGATGCTCTAAATTGAGTAAGTTTCCCCGCGGTTGATTTTGATTTTATATCTAGATCAGCTGGAATTTGCCAAATTTTATAACTCGCCCAAAGCTAGATTGTCATGCTAAGAAGCGGGTCTTTTGTGAAGGAGCAAAAAATGGAAATGAGATCGATCTTTGGAAGTTTTCTGTTGTTGATCGCGATATTTTGTTCGGCGGTCACAGTTTTTGGACAGGAAACTACAGGCAGTATCGAAGGTTTTGTTAGGGATACAACCGGAGCGGTTGTGCCGAATGTAACAATTACCATATCTACTGCCAAAGAAAATAATACGGGTGGTTCGACTACCGGTATTGGTACCGGATTCAAGAGAACCGTAAATACAAACGAAAGCGGATTTTTCCGTGTTTTACAGGTTCCCCCAGGCACATATTCGGTTGTGTCATCTGCAACAAGTGGTTTCGGTGAAGTGAAATTCGAAAATGTCAACGTTGCGATTGGCCAAAACACACAGTTAACGATTGTTGCAAGCCCAGGAGGTGAGGTTACTACCGTTGATGTCTCTGTTTCAGATTCGCCGCCGGTTGACACTACCAACAGTGCAATTCAAACAACCGTTAGCGCACAGAGAATAGAATTGATTCCGAAAGGAACAGGTATCACGAGCGTTCTTCGCACGGTTCCCGGGACTCGTCCTGAAAGCCGATCTGCCGGTTTTCTGTTGACGGTTCATCGGGTGGAGAAAATGTTTTCGTAATTGATGGACTCGAAGTAACAAATTACCGTACGGGAACTTTGAATGAAACTTACAATATACCGACGCAGCTTGTTCAGGAAGTTCAGGTAAAATCTAGTGGATTCGAAGCCGCGTACGGCGGTGCGACCGGTGGTGTAGTAAGTATTGTAACCCGCGGCGGGAGCAATGAGTTTCACGGCGAATTCGGGATGCAATTCGAAGTGGCAAAGTTTGCCGGCACTCCAAACCCACTTTTGGGGAGATTTACCAGCGGCACGGTCGCCGCGAAAACATTTACGCAAACTGCCGAATATTTCAATCCGGAGAAAACGGGTGGAACAAACTTCTTCCCAACTGCAAACTTGAGCGGTCCTATTGTAAAAGACCGGCTTTGGTTCTATGGCAGTTACTCTCCGCAAATATTTGAGACAACTGTGAATACTCAGTATTTCACCGATGCGCCTTCCGGGACAAGAACCTTTATTACAAGTGAAGCTTATCGCCGCGAGCGAAGATATGACTATGCATTTGGAAGACTTGATGCTAATCCGTTTAACAATCTTCGATTGACCGGAACGTACCTTTGGAATCCGACATCGGATCAAGGAGCCATTCCGGGAACGTCTTTCTCAAATGTGGTCTCGAATGGGTTTGGATTTAACAACGTCCCGACTGCTAACTACGGAGGCACCATTGGGGTGCTGCGTGGTAATCAATTTTTCGATCAGCAGGGCGGAAGACAGAATTCAAATCTCATTACAGCATCGGGCGTTTTTACACCGACAAGCAATCTTGTTATCGATGGACGATACAGCCGTGGATTTCTTAATGAGAAACTCGGTAATTATTTCGTTCCGACGACCGTTCAAATTTTTAGCTGTGGAACCCCGAATGTGAATTTCCCCTGTTCTACGACCGGTGCGAATAGCATTACGGTTAAGGATGTTTCCATAAGAGAATCATATGAAGTTTCAGCTTCATATATTTTCAACGGCGGTGGCAGGCACGAGCTGAAAGGGGGATATCAGCGATACACCATTTTTAACGATGTCCAATCCGGAAATAATGCAATTGGACGAATTTCGTTTAACTACGGAACCCCGATTTCTACTTTACAGCCGGGTGTCACCGATACTCCGGGAGCTGTTGGCTCGGCTTCCTTTAGACGCACCGGTACAAATGGTCAGGGCTCAAACCTGAGTCAAGGGTTTTTTATTCAAGACAAATACCAGCCGTTTAACCGTTTGACGCTTAATCTGGGGGTCAGGATCGAGAAAGAAAATCTACCGACATTCAACCAGTTTCCGAGTGCCGTAAACTTTGGTTGGGGAGATAAAGTAGCTCCACGGCTCGGTTTTGCATACGACATCTCCGGCAATGGAAAAATGAAGATCTTTGCCAGCTATGGTAAGTTTTTTGATCGAGTAAAATTCTCCCTTCCGCGCGGATTGTTTGGAGGAGACGTTTTTCTTGAGGATTATTTTGAACTGTTTGCGGGTGATACTACTTCGAAGTTCAATATCACGAATATCGTAGGTAGTTTTTCAGGTACAAGCGTATGTCCTTCAACAGGGTTTATAGCTACAGGCTCCCTAAGCCGTTGCCAAAGAAATTTGCGAGTAAATGCAAATGATCCTGGTGCTTCAGCCCTAAATGGCGGCGCGGTTGATCCAAACCTTAAACCATTTCAACAGACGGAACTTACTGTTGGAGTTGAACGGCAATTAAGCAAAGACTACGTATTCCGTGCTCGATATACGTATAAGAATGTTGACGAAGCGGTCGAAGATGCAGGTATAGTAAACGCTGCGGGCAGCGAGGCGTACATCATCGGGAACCCGGGAAGCGGTTTACATCTTGCAACCCTGCAAGCTCTTGGGTATCAGAAGTCAACGAGACCACAGCGACGATATGACGGACTGGAATTTGTAATCGAGCGGCGATTATCCGAAAACTGGTATTTCAACGCAAATTACACGTTTAGCCGTCTTTATGGAAATTACACAGGGTTGGCAAGTTCTGACGAACCGCATTTGGTTAACGGACGAACTTCGCCGGGAGTTAGCCGAGCGTTTGACCTTCCTTTCATTGGCTTTACGGCAGAAGGGGAACCGGATAATGGTCGCCTTCCGACTGACAGACCACATGTCTTTAACGCGTTCGGTGCTTACATTATTGATTGGGGTGGAAATAAGGTAAATTCGACGGAACTTTCAGCTTTTCAGACTGTCATGTCGGGTACGCCGATGACTACGTCGATATTCGGACAATCGAGTGTTACGCCGCAAATTTTCTATCATCGCGGTGATCTCGGGCGTTCGCCTATCTTTTCTCAAACGGATTTCAGCGCTACCCATCGTTATAAATTCGGCCGGGACAATCGCTTTACAATGGCCTTTGACGCTAACTTCCTGAATCTATGGGATCAAGCGACCGTGACCGGGGTTTTTCCTACGATGAATACGACTATCGGACGGGCCAATGATTCCGGTTTGGGCTTGTCAGCGGTAAACTATGCGAATGGCTATACATCAGGGGCACTCCTGCAAACTATCCTGACCCGTATAGCTGCTTCACCCGACAGACCTGACGTACGATATAAGATGCCGCAGCTTTATCAATCGCCAAGAGCGGTAAGGTTCGGTTTTAGATTACTTTTCTAGTGGTCTCGATATGAGACTCTTTACTCGCCCGGATTTATCCGGGCGAGTTTTTTCTTTTGCGCCGGAAGAGGCACAGAATATGGTGATATATTGAGATTATGGAATTCAACGTTTCCCGCGCGTACGGCGGATTCGCAAAACAAATACCGGAAAAACTTCGCCTCGAGAATTATCCAACATACCTCTTCGACCAAAATTTACTTTACAAATCGAGCCATTCAGTTTATAAGCTTTAGTTAAGGTAAATTCTTG
>JBBKXN010000097.1:0-5357 GCA_037969475.1 Pyrinomonadaceae bacterium
CTGGTGATCGATCTCAAAAATCTGAGACGCGAACTCGATCTTCAGGGCGAACTTGAGCGTTCGATAATGCCGAACAAAGATACGGAAATTGAATCTGAAAACAAGACCGCCGTTTATAACGCCAAATCAGTTGAAGAAACTAAAGCTGAAAATGCCGGATTGGAGACGAAAGATGAACAGCGGGTTACAAATTCTTCGAGTCTGGAATATGCCGTCACTCAGGCAAAAGGTCACAAATTGGCAACGGCGGTTATCGGCATTCTTCTTTTGGGAGTCATTTCAGCCATCGCCTATTTCACTTTCGTATCCAGTGGAAATCAGATCAATTCGATCGCTGTAATGCCATTCGTTAATGAGAGCGGTAATGAGGATATTGAATATCTTTCCGACGGAATGACTGAAACTCTGATCAGCAGTTTGACAAAGATTCCGAATCTTTCGGTGATGGCAAGAAGTTCGGTTTTTTATTACAAGGGCAAGAATACAAATCCGCGACAGATCGGAGAAGAGTTGAATGTCGAGGCGATCTTGTTGGGGCGTGTTACTCAGCGGGGCGATGATCTCAAGATCAGTCTGGAACTGGTTGATACCAGGACGCTGGCGGCGATCTGGAGCGAAACCTACGACCGCAAAATGAGTGATCTGGTTTCGCTGCAAAGCGAGATCGCCCGCGACGTCTCAGATAAACTTCGTTTGAAATTATCAACCGCGGCTCAGGAGAAGGTTGCCAAAACGGATACGAAAAATTCAGAAGCACAACAGCTTTACTTAAAAGGGCGTTTTTATTGGAACAAAAGAACGAATAAAGACTTCGAGAGAGCGGAAGACTATTTCCAACAGGCAATCGAAAAAGACCCGACTTATGCCCTTGCCTATTCTGGTTTATCCGATACTTATTTTTTGATGCCGCAATATGGAAGCTTCAGACCCAAAGAGTATCACCCAAAGGCGAAGCAAGCGGTATTAAAGGCACTTGAGCTTGATCCCGATCTCGCCGAGGCTTATGCATCTCTTGGGGGTCTTTCAACTCTCCAGTACGATTTTGACGGTGGGGGTCGTGCACTTAAAAAGGCAATCGAACTCAATCCGAACTACGCCACGGCTCATCAATGGTATGCGGAGAATTTAGCTTATCAGGGAAAGCCAGAAGAAGCCCTGAAAGAGATCGAGATCGCACTGAAACTTGACCCATTTTCTCGAATAATAAACCACGTCAGGGCTTTTATATTCGAATCCGCGGATCGATACGATGAAGCGATTGAGCAAGGTGAAAAGACTATCGAGCTATTTCCAAAATTCACGACCGCACGCAGTAATCTGAGCCGACATTACGCAGCGAAAGGAAATTACGATAAAGCGATTGAACATCGGTTAATCATTGCCAAAGATAGAAATATCGAGGCTGAAACTATTCAAACATTGAAAACAGCTTATGAAAAAGCGGGGTGGAAAGGGTATTGGACTATGGTAATAGAAATGTTGTTAAGCAATCAGAAGAAAAAACTGGAAAAAGATAAAACTGCATACATAAAGTATGGCTACCTTGCTCACAGTTACGCCACGATTAGCAATAAAGAAAAAACGCTTGAGTATCTAAACAAGGCGTATGAGCAAGGTGAGCCTGCGTTACTCGATATTAGGAACGTCTATTACTTTGATTTTCTGCGAGACGATCCGCGATTTAAGGAGTTGATCAAGAAGGTCGGCTTCCCGGAATAGATATGAAACTTGAAAAAGATACGACAATTTCGCATTACAAAATACTCTCCGAGATCGGCAAGGGCGGGATTGGTGAGTTTCATGGTACAAAGGGTGAATGTGTCCGTAGCCTGACGGTGAAGGAGGGCTTCCGTAGTAAGATTGGTTTATTTTGGGTGAACAGCCTCGTTTTCTAGCGGGTTTTGCCGATGATGATCTCAGGTTAGTTTTTGCGGACACGTTTACCACAGGAGCCCTTCCTAACGGGCGTGCTACGGACACCTTGTTACGATTTATGAAACTCGAAAAAGACACAACGATCTCACATTACAAGATCCTCTCCGAGATCGGCAAAGGCGGGATGGGTGAGGTTTATCTCGCTCAGGATACTGAGCTTGACCGTAAAGTGGCGATCAAACTTCTGGGTGAAGAGTTTAGCCAGGATTCGGACAAATTAAATCGTTTTGTTCGGGAAGCAAAGTCAGCTTCCGCCCTCAATCAACCCAACATCATCACGATCTACGAGATCGGCGAATGGCAAGGTTTACGCTATATCGTGCTTGAATACATCGATGGCGAGACCCTTACGAAGAGACTCAGGAAAAAGCTAAAATTTAACACCGCACTCGAAATTGCGACCCAGATCGCTTCAGCACTCGATGCCGCGCATTCCGGCGGAATCGTTCATCGGGATATTAAGCCGGACAATGTGATGGTCAGAAAGGACGGTTTGGTCAAGATCCTTGATTTCGGTATCGCAAAGCTGACGGAAACGCGACGCGGAGACACGGAGAAAGGGAGACCCGGTGAGGGAGATAAGACACTGATCGCCGTGTCGCCGCGTCCCTCCGTCTCCGCGTCTCCAAATACGACTCCCGGCATGATAATTGGAACGGCAAACTACATGTCGCCGGAACAGGCGGCCGGCAAGGCAATTGACGCAAGGACAGATATATTCAGCTTTGGTGTTGTGCTTTACGAAATTATCTCGGGAGATCTTCCCTTTGAAGGTGAAACTCCGATGGAAATCATTGCGGCGATCATCAACAAAGAGCCGAAACCGCTCGATTCGAATATTGTTCCGCCGGAAATTGAAAGGATCATCAGCAAGAGTTTACGCAAAGACAGAAATGAACGTTATCAAACGATAAAAGGATTGTTAGCCGATCTGAAGGAAGTCAAACAGGAGCTTGAATTTCAGGATAAGCTTGAGAAAACAGTTTCACCTGACAGAAAAGAGCCGGAAACGCAGATGTTCAAGGCTACAACGGTTGATGAATCGAACCAAACGACGACCAATGAAAACCTACATGACAGCATAACGATCAAGAAGTCAGGAATTGGAAAAGCGGCGATTGGCATATTTGCTGTTTTGTTAATTTCAGCAATCGGTTTGGGGTACTGGTTTTATTCGGGAAACTCCTCAAGACAGATCGAATCGATCGCCGTCATGCCGTTCGTCAATGAAAGTGGAAATGAGGATGTCGAGTATCTCTCGGACGGAATGACTGAATCACTGATCAGCAGCTTGTCGAATATTCCAAACGTTTCGGTTAAAGCCCGGAGCACTGTATTCTTTTATAAAGGCAAAAATGTTTCGCCGGAGCAGATCGGCGAAGAGTTAGGAGTCCAAGCGATCCTATTGGGACGATTTGTTCAACGGGGCGACGATCTGAAGTTGAGTTTGGAATTGGTTAATACCCAGACACAAGACGTCATTTGGAGTGACCAGTTTGATCGTAAAATGAGCGATCTTGTTGCCGTTCAGAGGGAGATCGCCCAACAAGTCGCCGCGAAGATCAGCTCAAGACTGACTGGAGACGATCGGAAGAAAGTCGAAAAGGTTTACACCAATAATCCGGAAGCATATCAGGCTTACCTAAAGGGAAGATTTTATTGGAACCAAAGAACCAGCGAAGGGTTCAATAAGGGCATTGAATATTTTCAGAAAGCGATCCAGATGGATCCCGGCTATGCTCTCGCATGGAGCGGTTTGGCGGATTCATATTTTCTTTTGCCCGAGTACGGTGCTTATTCGCCATTGGAATATCTGCCCAAAGCAAAAAAGGCGGCGTTGAAAGCTGTCGAACTAGATCCACATTTGGCTGAGGCTCAATGCTCCCTCGCATATATCGAACACGTCTATGATTGGAAGTTTTCACAGGCCGAAGAGCGATACAAGAAGGCTATTGAGCTCAATTCGAACTACGCGACTGCCTATCAGTGGTATTCCGAACTTCTCGTACACGAGAGACGGTTCGACAAGGCTCAGCAAATGGCAAAAAAGTCCGTAGAGCTTGACCCTCTGTCGCTTATTAAGAACAACGGATACGCACAAACGTATTTTTATGCCAAGCAGTATGTCGAGGCTGAAAAGCTCTTTAGAAAAGTGCTTGAGATCGCAGGTGAATTTTCGGTGGCGAATAGAAATCTTGCGAAATGCCTCGTCGCCAGGGGAAATATTCAGGATGCTCTAAACGAATCCGACAAAGCATACCGAGCAGGTGGGGAATCGTTCCGATTATCCAAGGGCTTGATATACGCGGCTGCCGGTGACAAAAAAAACGCGGAACGGTTCACTTCCGCATACGACGGGCTCGATCCCAGGCAGGTTTGGGACTTGACCTTGATCTATTCGTATTTGGGAGACGAAGCAAAGGCACTCGACGGCGTCGAAAAAATGGTAAAGGGCAGATCAGTTTTCGTACTGTATGCAAACGCTGATCCCGGTCTTGACAAGGTCCGCGACAACCCGCGCTTTAAGGAACTGATGAAGCAGATCGGCTTTGCGGAATAGAGTGTTCTGAAACGATAAACAAATATGAGGACGCCTACAAGAAAGATGGTTGGAAAGGATTTAGGTTAGCCTAACTGAGTGATCAACTGGCAGAAAATGCTGCAACGCTGGAGAAAGACAAATCCGCATATATTCAAAATTGGGCGATTGCCGAGATTTACGCCAAAATTGGAAACAAAGACAAAGCCTTCGAATATCTAAAAACGGCTGTTGACGAACATGAACCGCAAATCAGGTACCTTAAAATCATTCACTACTTCGACTCGATGCGAGATGATCCGCGGTTTGTTGAGTTGATGAAAAAGGTTGGCTTTCCACAAATAAAATGAAACTTGAAAAAGACACAGTAATTTCACACTACAAGATACTTTCCGAGATCGGCAAGGGCGGAATGGGTGAGGTTTATCTTGCTCAGGATACAAAGCTTAACCGACAGGTGGCTATCAAGTTTTTAAGCGACGAGTATAGCAAAGATTCGGATAAACTGAATCGCTTTGTTCAGGAAGCTCAATCAGCTTCTGCGCTCAACCATCCGAACATCATCACTATTCACGAGATCGGCGAAACTGAAAATACTCGATTCATAGCGCTTGAATACATCGAAGGCGAAACGCTTACGAAGCGCCTCAAGCACAATTTGAAGTTTTACGAGGCTCTTGAAATTGCGACTCAGATCGCATCGGCACTCGACGCCGCGCACGCTGCAGGTATCGTTCACCGCGATATCAAGCCTGACAATGTCATGATCCGTAAGGATGGATTTGTAAAGATCCTCGATTTTGGTATCGCAAAGCTTACTGAAAAGAGCACCCCGGATATCGAATCAGAGGACAAGACCGCGGTTCAGGTGAATACAACTCCG
>JBBKXN010000098.1:0-2849 GCA_037969475.1 Pyrinomonadaceae bacterium
CACTAGTATTGCTTGACCAAATGATACCACCGGCTCGAATCGTACTTGCCCCGCCGCCCCCGATCGTATTTGTCGGAGCCGGATCGAACGCGGAACTCAGCACATCCAAGAAACCGGGAACTACAAGTAAATTACCCAAGCTAATCTCTTCGTGCGTGTTTCCGGTAATCGTATACCCATCTTGAAAATAAAATTCGCCGTTGCCCGGTCCCTGATTCGTGCCTGCGCCAGCCGTCGTGTTGACCCCATCCGACGCAGCGTTCTCAAGTGTCCACACGGCTCCATTTGGACGCATTCGCAACGTATCACCAGCAGAAGCGCCTTCAACCGGTCCGGTATGCGCGCCCGTATTGTTGTTTCCTGTTTGATGACCGACACGATCACTCATACCAAGGATCATAAAATTGTTTGAGTCAAATTCGATGTCCAATAACCACGGCTGCGGGAAAAATTTTTGACCAAACGGTCCGTCCTGCAAGGCTGCCGTACTTGCTGTCCACCTGAGCCATGTCGCTGGCGAGCAAGTTGTTGTAGGTTGCCCTGTACAATTTGCAGCATTCCTAGTTACATATCCGCGCGGATAGTTCAGCTGAATATTAACAACTTGAGTCGCCGTGCCAGCGCCCGCTAAATTCAATTCATAAACAAATGCTCTAAGATCAGCCGTCGTGCCGGATGTTTGGGCAGTACAAGTCAAACCAAAATAAAGCTTGCCTCTAAATACTTTAAGTGCGCCGGGACGAAGATCGGCAGACGTCGGACACGTCGCAGATGCACCCGCTAAGGTTACCAAATTATAAACGGATACTTGGCCGGAAGTGGTCGGAGCGGTCGGAGCGCCCGTACCGAGCGGAATCGCATAAAGATTTCTGTTATTCAAATTTACGACATAAAGGGTTTGATCGTCTTCCGATATATCAATATCGCCCATCCCGGTCTTTCCGACCGCGTCAAACGCTGTCGCATCATTAAAATAATCGGCTATTGCGTGTGGATTCGCTCCGAATATATTACTGCCAAAAAGGGTATTCAAGTTCAAAAACAACGATGCGGTCGTTCCTGTCCGGTCGGAAATAAATATTTCGCCGGTTGGGTCATTGCTCGCCGTATTTTTGTTGTCATTCCTAAACCGCGCATGCCGTTTTGTAAACGCTCCGGCGAATACCTTCTGAGATTTGCGGTGATACGCCAAGCCCAAAATCGAACCGAGGGTATTTTGCGGTACTAATAAAGCGTGGGAAGTCGGTAAATTGACACCCGTACCATCGGTTGTGCTGGTAGTTCCGGAACCATAAGGAAAGGAAATCAGAACAGGATCGGTAGAACTTGTTTGAGTTGGTGGACTATCTGAACCAGGCGCCGCGAAGCAAGTTGTTACCAATTCCGGATTATTCTGGCAATAATCTATCGAACGATTTATCGCGAGGTTTACATTTGTCGTCGCCCCGTTATTCACAAACTGAACCGCAGTACCGGAGTCCGTTGCAGACCCGCCTAAAATTGAATCCGTACTTCGTGATGATGAAAAATATCCTGCCGGAAAACCTGAAAACTCGACTCGATACGGTCCCGTGCCTGCGGCGGACAAACTGTAAATGCCGTTAGCACCGGTAGTCGTCGTGCCTTGCAACGCACCGGCAGAATCATATGCAGTCACGGTCACGCCGACAACCCCGGCATCAACAGCGCTGGTTCCACCCACCGTCTCGAATATGCCGGATCCATTAAAATCTTGAAACACGCGCCCGGAAATCGTTCCTGCCGCGTTGGAAATATGACCATATGTCAAAAACATTCCTGCTATTCCCAACAATAGGAACAAAAATGCGCTTTTATAAAATGTAGTTTTTGTTATCATTTTTTTTGTTCTCAATACTTTCTTAAACATCGGTCTATTCTCCTAATCGGCATCAAGTCTGAGTAATTTTCCGGGCAATCGAAGACCATTAATCTTCGGATTGTTAAATTCGGTTATATATTTTGGTTTCCAATTGTTCACCAACCTTCGGATTCCAATACCTGAGCATATGAATCTGTTTCCGATCCGTGAACCGAAAAAGCGAAATGACCAAATTAACAACCCAAATGGCTTCAATTCGGACGGGGGTTTTGACTCAAAATCTAATTTTACAAACCAGTGAAAATCTGAGTAAATACTACCAGATAATGTTTCAATTTTGCAAGTTATTGACCATTTCAAGTCGTTGCATTTAATAAATTTTTGGCATTCATACGTTGCAGAAGTGCTTTGTACAGTTGACAGATGAAGGTTACGAAAAATTCGATGTTAGCAATTTACCGATTAAATTGGATAGAAGATCAGTTCAACGATCTGCTCGTCTGTTTTTGTGTAGAAGGACGAGGTTCCGTCGCGGTGGGATTTGATTGGGCGGTTTTCTTTTGACGCGGCTTGTTCGAGTTCTGCCATTGTTTCGACTTTTAAGCCGATGTGCGGCGGGTGTTTTGAGTTGGGCGGGAGCAGGGCGATGCCGAAGCCTTTTTGGTCGCGCATCATTGCCCAGTCTTCGTAGATTGTTTCCGTTTGGAACCCGATCTTTTTGTATTCTTTTACCGCCGTTTCAAGGTCTTCGCATTTGATCGCCAGATGATCGACCGCTCCGATAAATCTGATGTCGTTTTCTTCGCTCATTTCGCCTTACTCCTTGCTCTTTACTTCTGCCTTCTATATTCCGCCTTCTGACTTCTGACTTCTGACTTCTGACTTCTCCAATTTTACCGCTTTCTCTCCTGAAACGCGAAAAAGGTGAAACTCATTGCTGCGTTTCACCTTTTTGGTTTTATGGAGACTTTTTACGGTCTGTAGTTCATTATCTGACAAACATCGTCGG
>JBBKXN010000099.1:0-3606 GCA_037969475.1 Pyrinomonadaceae bacterium
GCTCAACATGAAGTCATTTTGCGAAGTGCGCATCGATCGCAGTTAAAAATGCTTCGACCGTTTTGTTTGGCTCAGAAGCCTTCGGACGGGACGCTCTGATCTTGACGAAATTGTCTCTGTCCGAAAAAATGAAAATTTCCGAAGCCAATTCTTTATCACCATTGGAAAAATATAAAAGCGAATGGCGTGTTTGTATCTTCCCGTTTACACCGCCGAGCGCCCTTTCGTCGTCCTTCCCTTCGGTTACATTCTTGTAGATTCCCATCTCTTCCAATCGTTTAATCGCCGATTTAGTTTCATCGAGCTGGTTTTTTAGAATCGCGTCGCGATCCGCCGCCGAAACGTCTTTTAGCGCACCGTTATAAAAATAGATGGTCACTCTTCCGCCCGTGTCGGAATCGTAATGAGCAATATCTCCAAGACCGAGTTTCGGATCGGACGCAACCTCAGTCTTTTTCCAGCCGTCGATCTCCGGAAATACGATTTTGAATTCTTGAGATTCCTTTGCGTTTTTCCGAGCAGTCGCGCCGACCGAATCGGTTTGTGAAAATACTGCCGAGCCGCTGAGCGCAAATACGCAAATTGAGATTGAAAAGATCAGTATATTGCGAATATTCATGGCGTTAACTCCTCAATTTTCAAGATTTGTTACAAAAAAATTTGCGAACGATGCTTTAACCCATAAAACCGTCGTTCTCTTTTTCTTCGCGGATGATCAAGCGTAAATCAGACCAGTTCGCCGATCAAATCATACTCGAGCGCTTCGGAAATTCGAACATCATAAATTCCGCCGATCTGTGGGTTCAGATCTTCAGGCATGTCGTTTATCAATATATAACCGTCAATCTCTTGAGCCTGTCCTTGCATTCTTCCTTGAAAAAGGAGGTCAGATTCCTGCGACAAACCCTCGAAAAGCACTTTGAAAGTTTTTCCGATTTTCGCCCTGTTTTTGCGTTTTGAGATTTTCGCCTGCTCTTTCATCAAAGTAGCACGACGGCGTTTCATTGTTTTTGCATCAACTTTATTCGGCAGATCAAACGCCGGTGTTCCCTCTTCGTCTGAATATGTGAACACTCCGACGTTATCAAATTCGCAGTTTTTGACAAACGTCATTAATTCTTCAAAATCTTCTTCGGTTTCGCCGGGAAATCCTGTGATAAATGTCGTGCGAATTGTGATGCTCGGAACTTTGTCGCGAACTCTTTTGATCAGTTTTTCAAGAGATTCCCGCGTTCCGCCGCGTTTCATTAATTTCAAAACATTGCGCGAACCGTGTTGGAGCGGCATATCTAGGTATTTGACGGCTTTTTCCGTTTCGTTAATCGCCGCGAGAAATTCATCGGAAATATGCGTCGGATACGCATACATCACGCGGATCCATTGCAAGTCTTTGATCTCGCCGAGTGCGCGGATCAGTTTTGCAAGCGCTTCCGTTTCGCCGAGATCTTCGCCGAAACGCGAAGAATCCTGCGCGATCAGGACCAATTCTTTAACGCCTTGTTTTGCCAAATCTTCGGCTTCCTTCAAAATGCTTCCGAATCTTCGCGAACGGAAAGAACCGCGCATCGAAGGTATCGAACAAAACGCGCACGGACGGTCGCAGCCTTCGGCTATCTTGATAAACGCTGTGTGCGATTCGGTCGCGCGATAGCGCGGCGTGTCGAAATCATAAAGATACGTTGCAGATTTATTTCCAATCGAATTTAACGGCAGATCTTTGAAATTTGTCTCGTCATCTGCGGCTTCCAAAATCCGGTTTAGTTCATTGGTGCCAATAAACGCGTCAACATCCGGCAATTCTTTCATCAAATCGTCTCGGTAGCGTTCAACCAGACAACCGGCGACGACGACTCTTTTTGTTTTACCGTTCGCCTTCGCGTTTGTCGCTTCAAGGATCGCCTCGATAGATTCAGCTTTTGCAGATTCGATAAAACCGCATGTATTGACAACGAGCGTGTCCGCCTCTTCGGCGTTATTCGTTATCTCGTATCCAGCTGCTTTTAATTGCCCCATCATGACTTCAGAATCAACAAGATTCTTCGGACATCCGAGACTTACAAATCCTACTTTTTTCATCATTTAAATCTTAGAAATTAGCGTCGTCAAATTGAATTCCAATTGGGAATGCGTTTGCTGTTTTGACGGCTTCAACCAACTTTATGAAGTCGCCGTATTTACTAGTTTTGGAAGCCCTCAGGAAAACTGTTTTCTCGATTTCATTTGTACCTTCACGAAAAACTCCATTATTTTCACGTTCTTTGAAAACATTAGCTAACATATTTTCCAGCTTTTTAGTATCGGAAATCATTCCCATTTCTTCATTGTTAAGCGTTAGTTTTCCGTCCTTTTGCAGCATTGCGACCAAGGTCAAAGGATTTGGTTTAAGCACCTCATTTGCTACGATTATTGGCGGAGGAAACCTCACTTCAAACCTTAAGGGATTTATCTGATAGGGATCCGCGCCGTCTTTCTCGCCCACTACGACCAATCCTACCTTATCAACGTCGGCTTTTCTAATACTGTCAAAAAGTTGCAAAACATTTTCATAAGAGGCGTTGACATCCGCTTTCAAATAAACAATTCGCTTGTCGGGAGTTTTATCCCTCATCGAACTTTCTAACTTTTCGGGTAATTCCTCCCTTGTAATAATAATCTCAGCTCTTTCCGGTTTATCCGGAACATCATTTTTCTGCTTTAAATACAATTTATTATCGGAGGTTAGCGTCAAAATCATTGAAGATTCCCGCTCAATATCATAATCGTCATCTGCATTTTTCACATTAACAGGCAAATTGACTGTTTCGTTTATTCGTTTTGGTCCATCGATCAAAAACGGTATCGCGACGGCTGTGGCGATAAGCAACATTTCAATCGCCGTCGCCGAAATGAGCGAACTCCACTTCCTGCTTGTCCGTGATGACAACGGCAACACGGATGCCACCACCAAAAGAATAAACACGATCGGTGCCGCAATAACGCTCAACAGCAGCAACTGGCTGACATCTGCCCCAGCGCTTGCCATACCTCCCGCGCCAATTGAACTGCCCGGACTAAGAACTTCCAGTACCAGCAACTGGGCTTTCCAAAACAACGCGGCAGGAACTAAACCGAGAATCCCGCCAACGACGAAAAACCAGATTGGCGGAGAGGAGGTTTTCGTTTGCACGAACATTCGAACTACCAAAACAACGACTACGACGATTCCGCAGACTGCCGCCAAATAAAGAGATACAATTACAGGAAGAGATGCTTCTTTCATTCCCCCCATTACTGCGGCAATTCCAGCGGATTCGTTCTCCCTCAACGCCCGAAACACGTTCATCAGAAGAATCGAACTCAACGACCCGCCGATTGCCGGAATCATGTACGAAAAAGCCGCGATCAGGCGTGCTGTGACCGAAACCTTCAAGCGGGGCTGATTTTCCTCCGCATTCAACATCGAAGCGTCCATAAGGCTATTCCTTCCCTAATATTAAAGTTCTTGCCGAATTGAATTATGACAAATATAAAATGCTTCCGGGAAGATAATTGGGCTTTTTTGAGCAACTCCTGACCGCCGAAGTCTCAGACTTCAAAGAAAAGAAAAGAAAACTTGATATCGGTTCG
>JBBKXN010000100.1:0-2828 GCA_037969475.1 Pyrinomonadaceae bacterium
CTTTTACAAATGCAATCGTCCAAAGTTTGACAACCGCGACCTTGCAGAATGTTGAATACCGCAAACCGCTGACAGTTTGGGGCGAACTTTGGATAATCTTGGAAAAGATATTCGCACCGTTGCAAGCGGCGTTGCTGGCGTTGGCGATTCGGCGGAAGTTTATGCGGTAATGACGGAATACGAACAGGTTTGATCTGGCCGTTGATGCAGGGTAGGAAGAAGCGGTCGAGTTTGCAAAGAAGAATGATGTCGTTGTGCCAATGAGTAAGCCTTAGAACGCTAGCTACAAGACGATATGTTTTGGCTTCATATTTGATACCTGTCACAAAAGGTCCGTTCGAAGTGTTTAGGTATACAGATAAGCCGAAACAAATTAATGAAAAACATACTTTTAGCATCACTTCTTATCGCTTTCACAGGTACAGTATTCGGACAAAGCCAATCAATCAAACGCGTCGACGGAAGTAGAATTTCGCATCAGGAAATCGATCAGACCGTAACAAGCCTGATGGCAAAGGCAAAAGTTACCGGGTTGGCTTTGTCGATTCTCAATGATAATAAGACGGTTTATACAAAGTCGTACGGTTACAAGAATAAGGAAGCGAAGGAGTTACTTGATAATTCAACCGTTTTATACGGGGCTTCGTTTAGTAAAGCGGTTTTTGCTTATTTAAGCCTGATTCTCGTTCAAGATGGAGTTTTGAATCTGGACAAACCGATCTATAAATATCTCGATAAACCGTTACCGGATTATGAAGATTATGCCGATCTTGCGGGAGATGAACGTTGGAAATTAATCACGCCAAGAATGTGTCTGAGTCATACTACGGGCTTTCAGAATTGGAGATTCCTGAATGCCAGGACCGGTGAATTCGATGCCGAAGGAAAGCTTGCAATCCACTTTAAACCTGGAACCAAGTATGGATATTCGGGTGAGGGTTTGGCGTTGCTGCAAATGGTGATCGAAAGAATCACGGGCAAGAATTTGGCAGATTTAGCTACTGAAAAGGTTTTCAAGCCTATCGCTATGCTTCGAACAAGCTACGTTTGGGAATCACGTTTTGAGGATAATTTTGCATATCCGCACAATAAATCCGAGGAGACACAGGGCAAGAAGAAGCGAACAAAAGCGGGCGGAGCAGGTTCTCTGGAAACAACCATTACAGATTATTCTAAATTTATCGAATACATGATGCAGGAACGAGGACTGAATAAAAAACTGCGAAAAATGATGGTTTCTCCACAGATCGAAATCAACTCAAAATACCAATTCCCGACAATTTCCGATGAAACGACCACCGAAAACAAAGACATTCAATTGTCATACGGACTCGGTTGGGGACTACTAAAAAGCAAATACGGTTGGGCGTTTTTTAAGGAAGGGAGCGACAACGGTTGGCGGAATTACAATATAAATTTTAAAGATAAAGGTATCTCAATAATCATCATGACAAATAGCGATAATACCGAAAGAATTCTTATGGAACTCTTAGCAAGAATCATTGGAGACGTCTATACGCCGTGGAAATGGGAGCGATATACGCCCTACGACTCAAAGCTGAATTAATTTCTTTCAAATTGGAAATGTATTTAGAGGATTTAAGTCTTACCGGCCAGGTCATCGTCGCCGACGGTACCCCCGAACCCGCGAAGGGTATAGAACGAGTTCTCACAACCGACCCCGGGATGGGAGTTATTAGGCATGCTGATGCGGGCTATGAAAGGGCCATCGAATTTGCCGAGGAGAATGATGTTAAAATACCGTTGAATTAAGACTGATGATTTTGCGGACAATAACTCTGCGCCTTACCATGAAAAAAAATACCATTTACGCACTTTTAGTTTTCATACTACTAACAATTCAGTTTGCCCAGGCACAAGATAAGGGCACGGTTAAATTTGACACTTTAGAATCGAAAGCGTTGGCCAATAATTTGACTAAAGAAGACACGAAACGGGCCATTTCAATTTATCTTCCACCGGGTTATGCCGATTCAACTGAACGGTATCCCGTGATGTATTTGCTGCACGGGATTGGCGACAACCATATGAATTTTGTGGACGATGATGAAAAGTATCAAAACATTCAAGATCTAATGGATTACGGCATTGCGTCACATCGTTTTGGCGAGATGATCATTGTAACGCCGAGCGAAAAAACGAATTGGTTTGGCAGCTTTTACACAAATTCAACGGTAACGGGAAATTGGGAAGATTTTACGACGTTTGAACTCGTAAATTACATTGACGCCAATTATCGAACCAATGCCAAAGCTGATTCGAGAGCGATTGTCGGGCATTCGATGGGTGGTTTTGGCGCGATCAAATTAGCGATGAAGCATCCTGATATTTTCAGCGTTGCGTATGCAATGAGCGGAGGTTTTGTCGCGTTCACAGGCGAAATTAACGCTAATAATCCCGAGATCAAAAAATTTGTATTAGCCAAGACCACGGACGAACTTTTGGCCACGCAGAGCAGAGACGCGATCGGAATGCTTACCGTCTCGCAGGCGTTTTCACCAAATCCATCGAACCCGCCTTTTTACGCTGATAAACCTTTTAAGCTGCAAGGCAAAAAGCTCTTACCAAACCTGTCAGCCTATAACAAATGGATCGAAAATGACGTTGTAAATATGGCCGTGAAATATAGGGAAAATCTAATGAAGCTCCGCGCCATTAAGTTTGATACGGGCAATGATGATGAGTTTAAGTTCATCGTCGTTAATAGCCGGCTATTTTCGAAGAAATTGACCGAGTTGAAGATCGAACACGAATTCGAAGAATACAACGGCGACCACCGCAACAGGCTCTGGGGATTAAGAGGCAGA
>JBBKXN010000101.1:0-29091 GCA_037969475.1 Pyrinomonadaceae bacterium
TTTGTACCGCACGGGCACTTGTATGTTCGTCCGGTCAGGAACAATAGACAATTATTTTCTTGTCTTTAGACAGCTCCTTGTAACGTTCTTCCATTTCTTTTGTAGGAATATTGATCGAACCTTTGATGTGTTCGTTGTTGTATGAATCTTGAGACCGGGAATCGACGATAATTGCCTCTCCGGCGTCAACCGCCTTTTTAGCATCCGCAACCGTGATACGTTCGACATCTTCGCCGTCATGCTCTTGGGCACCTTCGGCAGGTGAACCAGATCGTCTAACCGATTCATCAGACTTCTGTTTAACTTCACCGGTTTTGGATTCGAGTTTCGTTATCGTCGATGACGAAGCAGTCTGGCACGCAACAAAAACCGCCATCGTCGCTACAGTAAAAATCAGTAAAATAAAACGCATTTAAAAACCTCCAATCTTTGTAGACTTCATCATTATGTCGACGAGTCTTGTTACCTAGATTCTAATTGATTATTGACTATTGGTAAATATCGGTTGGGTAATTTCCATTCCAGCACGCGACGCACGAAGAACTTTCATCCGAGCCGATCGCATCGAGCATCCCTTTCATAGAAAGGTATCCAATGGAATCGGCTTCTATGTAACTTCTAACTTCATCAACCGACATCTGGGCGGCAATAAGCTCCGCCTTTTTTGGCGTGTTAACGCCGTAATAACAAGGTGAAACGGTCGGAGGACACGAGATTCTTATATGAACTTCCTTTGCTCCCGCTTCTCTCACCATCGCCACGATCTTCTTTGAAGTAGTGCCGCGAACAATCGAATCATCCACTAAAACTACTCGCTGATCCTTGATCAGATCGGCGATCGGGTTAAGCTTTAGCCGCACTCCAAAAGATCTTATACTCTCCGAAGGTTCAATAAATGTCCGCCCGATGTAGTGATTTCGAATAATTCCCTGGCGAAAACTAATCCCGGATTCGGCCGAATAGCCAATCGCCGCCGCCACACCCGAATCAGGAACCGGAACGACAATATCTGCTTTAACCGGGTGTTCGATTGCAAGCTGCCTGCCCATTTTATGACGTGATTGATTTATCGAACGTCCATAAATGATCGAATCGGGACGCGAAAAATACACATGTTCGAAGGTACAGGTTGAGCGAGGTTTTTCTTCAAACGGCCTGTGCGAATGCAAGCCCTTTTTATCAATAACGAGCATTTCACCCGCTTCAACCTCGCGTACATACTCTGCATCGATCAAATCAAACGCACACGTTTCAGACCCGACCGCCCACGTGTCTTTCATTTTACCCAGAACCAGCGGACGAAATCCCCGCGGATCCCGAACGGCAATTAGAGCTTCAGGAGTTAAAAACAAAAGTGAAAATGCGCCCTCCGTTTCTGTCAAAACCTTCGCAATTGCCTCTACCGCATCTTTCGCTTTGGTACGGGCAATGGAATGCAGAATTGTTTCGGTATCGGAAGTAGAGTTAAAGATCGCACCCTGCCGCTCGAGTTCTTTGCGTTTTTTATCTGCAAACGGAAGATTTCCGTTGTGACAGACGGCAATTTTTCCATGTTGACAGGTCACGGAAAATGGCTGTGCTTCGCGAACCGATTTTCTTCCTGCGGTCGAATATCGTGTATGACCAATGGCAGATTCGCCAGGAAGTCTTTCCAGCGTCTTTGCATCGAAGTTATCCGCAACCAGTCCTAAACGCCGGATCTGATGCAGATCGCTTCCTTCGGCAGAGACAATTCCGCATGCTTCCTGCCCGCGATGCTGGAGCGCGAAAAGCCCGAGCTGAGTCAAAGTTGCTGCTTCCGGATGACCGAAAACACCGAAAACACCACACTCTTCTTTGAATTTATCGGAAAGGAAGTCGCTCACTATCACTGATTATCCGAGTTTGGTGTAAAATAAACAACCGTGCAATTTATCTTTTCTCTTCCCGATAAATAAAAGCGCCTGATTGATTATCCTATGGAGAAAACCGCCCGTGAAAAGTTGATCCGAATTCTCCAAAGCGCATATTCGGGCGAACTCGCAGCCGCCTTCGCCTATCGCGGACACTGGAAATCAGTAAAGGACTTGAAAGAAAGAGACGGGATCAAACAGATTGAGGCTGAAGAATGGGAACATCGCGAATGCGTTTCGAAATGGCTTGGCGAGCTCGGGGCGGAACCAAATAAAATACGCGAAACGCTCTTTTGGACGATCGGCAAGACTTTGGGAATTTTGTGCTTCATTTCCGGGTGGTTTTTCCCGATGTATTTCGCAGGCAGGCTTGAAAGCCAGAACACTCAGGAATATAAAGATGCGGCGGAATTTGCTGAAAAGCTGAATATGGATGATTGTGTAAAAGATATGCTTTACATGTCCGCTAAAGAACTCGAGCACGAGCGATTTTTTAGCAGAATGGTTACACATCATGACTTACTTCCCTTGATGAAATGGATCTTTAAATGGAGTTAATATGGATTGCAAAGTGAAAATCGACTTCCGGAACCCCATGGGCAGCAAGTGCGCGTCGGGGCTATCTGACAACGGCGACCCTTACTTCGTGTGGGTTTCTGCATTTCGTGTTGCTGCAACTCACATTTCTGCCGCATTGCTCATTTTTCTCTTTGCCCTTGCCGTTTTTGCACAAGATAAACCAGTTTTTCAAGGTCAGGCGCCTGCGGAAGTCGTCGATACAACGACCAGGCCGATTGAAAAGCAAACGCGGCAGGTATATTCGTTTGCGGATGATGGCGTGATGTTTTCCAACGATTTCGATGGCGCGAGGCTCAATAAGATTGAACGAACCGGTCCGAACAACTATACGATTTTGATCACGCCGGAAAATTCGCCGATAAATATGAGCCCATGGTATGCGTTTAAGATATGGTCGAAAAGGAAAAAGGATGTTTTCGTACAGCTCACCTATCCGGATTTTGCAGTCCATCGATATTCTCCTCAAATTAGCAGGGACGGGAGAAATTGGAATCCTTTGGAGGATAAGCGAATCAGGGAAGAGGAAAAAGGTACGGAGGCTTTTGGACCCGAATCTCGTCCAAAACGAATAACTATGCGGCTAAGGGTAAATAAAGATCCGATTTGGGTATCAGCTCAGGAGCTTGAAAATTCCAATAGGGTTTTTGCTTGGATGGATAAAATGTCTCAAAAGCCTTTTGTTTCATTGAGTGAGATTGGTAAAAGCAAAGAAGGCCGCCCACTCAAAATGCTAAAGATCGGCGCGGCTGATTCGAAAAAGATGATGCTCATAATCTCGCGGCAGCATCCTCCGGAGGTTACCGGATATCTTGCAATGCAGGCTTTTGTCGAAAAACTTGCGGACGGATCGAGCCTTTCAAAGCGTTTTAGGAAGGAATGGAGTATTTATGTGGTTCCGCTGATGAATCCGGACGGCGTTGACGCAGGTCATTGGCGCCACAATGCAGGAGGCATCGATTTGAATAGAGACTGGACAAAGTTTAACCAGCCGGAAGGGCTGGCGGTAAGCGAGTTTTTAAAGAAACGTGAGATAGAAACTGGCGGAAAATTCTATTTTGGCATCGATTTTCATTCAACGTGGGATGATATTTATTATCCGATGCCTAAAGAACTGAAAGGGAATATGCCCGATTTAGTTTACGATTGGATGGAAAACATCGGAAAGGCAATTCCGGGTTACAAGCTGAATATCAAGCCAAATGAGCGCCCACAACCCGCGATCGTTTCACGAAATTATTTTTACTTCTCTCACGGAATGGAAGCGATCGTATTCGAGATCGGCGACAATACTCCCCGAAAATTCATCAAGAAAAAAGGCGAAGTCGGTGCTGAGGAATTGATGAAATTAATGATTGCTCGTCAGCATGAAAATCAAAAAGCTCTCGCCGCGACTTCGAAGAACTAAGCTAGGTATCAGTAGCCCGACCGTTGGTAAGGGCTCCCGCATTGATTACGAAAGCCTTCGTTGAAAGATGCGATCCGGTCACAGAGAACACTCGGACTGCCAAAACGTACGAATGCCAAAAAAAAGCAGTAAATTTCAAACAAAAATCGAAGAGCTCGCCGTACGTTTTGTTATTGGCGGTATTGGAATTTTCCCTTATAAGACATCGCTTTCGATTGGTCGAGCAATCGGTAGGACAGTTGTTAAACTGTTTCCAAAACTCGCCAAAACAGCGAATCGAAATCTTGAAATTGCTTACCCCGGAATTTCAGATGAGGAAAAAAGGCGAATAATAAAGGGCACCTTTGAATCACTCGGCAGGCATCTCGGATTTATTTCACACTTTAAAAAATTTGCACCCGAAGATATTCGAGAATTGATCGAGCTCGTCGGAAAGGAGGAAAATTTTGATCCTGCCATCGAAACGGGGCGCGGCATTGTATTTTTCACGGGTCATTTTGGCAGCTGGGAAGTTTTTAATTTACTGCCGGCGGCATTTGGTTATGATATGAATATTCTTGTCCGAAGAATAGATAATCCTCTTGTTGAACAATATGTAGATTCTATGAGGACAACGTTTGGAAGTGTGACACTCGACAAACGCAAGGCTGCGCGAAAATTGTACCGTCTACTCGAAAACGCGGAAATGCTAGGCATACTCGCGGATCTAAACGTGCAGGAAAAAGAAGGAGTTTTTGTAGATTTCTTTGGCGTGTCGGCTTCGACGACCACGACTATCGCGAAACTCGCGCTTAAAACTAACGCCGTTATTATGCCGGGTTTTGCAGTTTGGGAAGAAGAAAAAGGAAAATACGTTGTTTACTTAGAACCGCCCGTTGAGTTTGAGAAAACGGGAAATTCGAACGCGGATATTCGTGAAATAACTCAGAAAATAACCGGCGTCGTAGAAAAATATGTCCGCAAATACCCCGACCAGTGGCTATGGATTCACAAGCGTTGGAATACGAGACCAAAAGGGGAGAAAGGAATTTACTAATTTTGATTATTGGATTTTGAATTTTGACCAAGGAACCAATCCACAAATTTATCGATTCCCTCATTAATTCTTGTCTGCGGATCATAGCCCAATAGTTCCTTTGCTTTTGAGATATCTGCGAAAGTCTGCGGCACGTCTCCGGGCTGCAAAGGTTTTCGGTCGATTATGGCTGTTTTGCCCAGGCTCTTTTCCAAGAGAGAGATGAGTTCGTGGAGTTCGACCGTTTGAGATTCACCTAAATTAATTATCTCATGACCCGACTTATCGTAATCGATAGCCGCTCTTACACCTTGTACCGTATCGTCAATATACGTGTAATCTCTGCGAGTTTTTCCGTCCCCAAATACCGGAATGGGCTTGCCTTCCGAAATAAGATGAGCAAACTTGTGAATAGCCAAATCAGGACGCTGGCAGGCGCCGTAAACGGTAAAAAATCTTAAGCAGACGGTGCGAATATCATAGAGATGCGAATAGGTATGACAGAGCATTTCGGCGGCAATTTTCGTTGCGGCATAAGGCGAAATTGGCTCTGATATTTTATCTTCTTCAGAGAAGGGAACCTTCGAACGCGCACCATAAACGCTCGACGACGAACCAAACACAAATTGTTTGACGCCGAATTCTTTCGCCAGCTCCAAAAGGTTCAACGTGCCGTTGATATTTGTTTCCGCATAGAGTTTTGGCGCACGTAACGACGGACGGACACCAGCTCTCGCAGCGAGATGAACTAGGACATCAAAATTGCGTTCCGCGAAAACGGCCCGAAGTTTTTCGTCGCAAATATCCGCCTCGTGTAGCGAGAACTTATCGTCATCGGCAAATGCTTCGATGTTTCTTCGTTTCAGCTCCGGGGAATAGAAGTCGTTAAAATTATCGACCACCGAGACATTCCAAACGCCTTCAGCCAACAAATTCCTAACTAAATGCGAGCCGATGAAACCCGCCCCGCCTGTTACCAATATGTTTTTATTCACGAATCAAAAGAATCTATAGGAGTGTTTTTGAACTTTAAACCTAAGAAAAAAATAACATTGCAAGGTGAGTTTTTGCAACGGACTAGTTCAGGAAACTTCTGCGTTTATTGAAGCGGTGAAAAAGCTCTTCCAGGAATCCTTCGTAGGAAAACTTGTCAGAGTCGTATTTTGGCTTGAGTTTGTACATTATCGGGAGCGCTACTCGCCAAGCCATCCAGAGTCTTTGACTTTCCGCCAGATCCCATCGGCGACGTAGGAAGCTTTCTACAACCTCGATCTCATTTTCCCCGATCGCATCGATATTAGCTACAAAATCAACCGGCGCATGAGACCGCATTAACGCAGAATCACCTGTTGCATCGTTAAAGGTTTCTGCAAAAGTAGGGGCCTCATCCGTTCGTTCGCGAACGACGACTGTTCCTGCAAAAATATCACCGACTCGCTGATCACGTTTGTTTGCAAAAATCGCAATCAACCCCACAGAATATACAGGTAGAACCAATCCCGGAACCGCATCGAATATCCTCAACAGATTTCGCGCCATCGCTTCCCATAGCGTTATCGGGCGTCCATCTTCACGGATAACACGCAGTTTTAAAAGGCGTTTGCCCGGCGTCTGTCCATTCCAAATCCATTCAAAGAAAATAAAGTAGCCTGCAAAAATTAAGAATACGACAATGATCAATATCGCGAGTGTCCATTTTGGCATCTCGTCCATAAGATAAGTCATCCCCGTTGTTTCAACAGCGTTTCCGATTCCGGTAAAACTGATCAATGCCCAGGCGATCAGGATTATCAGTAGATACTGAATAAAATGATCGATCGCGACGGCCAAAAAACGGTTTCCGATCGAAGCAAGCGAAAACGCCAAAGGAACGCGTTCGGGCGTTTCGATGATCAATGTTTCTTCTGTTTCAATTAGATGGGACATTCTATCTGGCAATTACTTTCAGAAAACTTCTTTTCCCGACCTGAAGAAGTGTTTCCTTTGGTGTGCTGATCGATATATCAATTCCCGCATGTTCTATCTTTTCTCCGTCAATCTTTACACCGCCGCCTTTTATCAAGCGTTTCGCTTCGCCTTTGGATTCAACCATTTTGGTATCGACCATCAAATCGGAAATTTTATAAACGCCGGAAGGTAGCGAGATTTCCTCGATCTCATCCGGCAGATTTCCTTTTGAAAACTGACTAATGAAATTCTGCTCAGCTTGATCTGCGTCTGTTTCCGAATGGAAATCGCTAATTATCCTTTTTGCTAAATCAATCTTTATATCGCGGGGGTTGGCGTTTTCGTTTTCACACGAAGCTTTAAGTTCTTCGATTTCAGTAACGCTCCTATCCGTAAGCAGCTCGAAGTATTTCCACATCAATTCGTCGGAAATCGACATGATTTTGCCAAACATCTCATCGGCGGGTTCATCGATCCCTACATAATTACCAAGTGATTTAGACATTTTCTCGACGCCGTCCGTCCCTTCAAGCAAAGGCGTCGTAATTATCACCTGCGGTTCCTGATCATATTCCCTTTGAAGCGACCGCCCGACGAGCAGATTAAACGTCTGATCGGTGCCGCCGAGCTCGACATCTGCTTCTAGAGCGACCGAATCATAACCCTGGACAAGCGGGTAAAGGAGCTCGTGCATAGAAATGGGCTTTTCTTCACGAAGACGCTTCTGAAAATCATCGCGTTCAAGAATTTGCTTTACGGTCACGTGCGAGGTGAGCTTTACGAAATCTGCGGCGTTAAATTCATCCATCCATTCCGAGTTAAAACGTATTTCAGTTTTATCAGGATCGAGAATTTTGAATATCTGTGTCTTATATGTTTCCGCGTTTTTGTCGATCTCATCCCGCGTGAGTGGCGGGCGCGTCGCGTTTTTTCCTGAAGGATCACCGATCATTCCCGTAAACGAACCGATCAAAAAGATAACGGTATGCCCCAATTCCTGGAATGCTTTCAGTTTTCGGATTACAACTGTGTGTCCAATGTGGATATCAGGCGCCGTCGGATCAGCGCCGAGTTTGATACGCAAAGGTTTTCCAGACTTTTGCGAACGCACAAGCTTTGCTTTAAGGTCTTCTTCACGGATAAAATCAACCGTGCCTTTTTTTAGAAATGCTATCTGTTCGTCGATGGTCATATTCACGTTTTTATTTTGCAACAACTATTTACTATTCTCAATTAACTATTAACAAAACAATGGAAATCAATTTATCAAATACAAAACTCGCGTTTATCGGCTGCGGGGTGATGGCGGAATCGATGATTGCCGGGCTTTTGCGAAAAAAACTCGTCAAAGCAGATCAAATATCAGCAAGCCATCCGCGCGAGAACCGCCAAACGGAATTGCTGGAAAAATACGCGATCGAATGTTTCCCCAAAAATGCCGAAGCGGTTGAAGCAGCGAAGGGCGGCAAAGATTCGATCGTTGTTTTGTCCGTAAAACCTCAGAGATTAAAAGGCGTTTTAGCCGAACTAAAAGGCAGCGTTTCATCCGATCAATTGATTCTATCTATCGTTGCCGGCGCAACAATTGAAACAATTTCAACCGCTTTTAACAACAAAAAAGTCGCCCGCACGATGCCGAATACTCCCTCTCAGATCGGACACGGAATCACGGCATGGACCTGCACCGACGAAGTTTCAGACGATGAAAAGGAGAAGATCAAATCGCTTTTGACAGCGCTTGGACGTGAGCTCTATGTTGAGAACGAAAATATGATCGATATGGCGACATCGCTTTCGGCAACCGGTCCAACTTATATTTTTATGGTTATGGAAGCTCTAACCGATGCCGGCGTTCATATGGGATTTTCGCGCGAAATGGCAAAAGAATTGGTTCAGGAAACTATGCTCGGCTCGGTTTTGTTTGCCATGGAATCTGATAAACATCCCGCAGAATTGCGAAATATGGTTACTTCACCGGGCGGAACATCAGCCGATGCAATTTACCAAATGGAAAAAGGCGGTCTGCGAACCGTACTATCAAAATCGGTTTTTGCCGCCTATCAGAAGGCGGTCGCTCTCGGAAAAGACGGGAAGGACTAACCGCCCGTCCTGATAAGTTTTTTTTACGTCACCGCTTATCCAGAGTCCGTCCCGCATTTAAATTGTCGTAATTTAAAATCGCATTAAAGACGAGGAAATAGCTTCCATGCGTTTCAGCACGCCAAAAAGGATTGTTCGAAAAAAGAACAATATGTCCCTTTCCGTGCGGAACATCAATAACCGCCGGAGTTTGAGCAATTTCATCGCCCGCATCAAGAAGTCCGGAAATGAGCAGGTCTTTGGTGTCGCCATACCGAAGGACAACTCGGGGACGCATCGAAGGAGGAATGATACTGGTGTTGTTCCGAAGCTGTGATTCTCTTACGGGCTGTGCTTCCCAGCGTTCGGCGCGTTTTATTGATTCGGGAATTTCATCAGGGCGCCTATTCTGTACCGTATCCGGATCATCTATTCCGCCGCGGCCAGTCATCCGTACCTCTTCTCGTCCGCCCCGGCCTCGACCTCCAACAAAATTACTAACACCAAAAATCGGTCCGCTGGCCGCGAAAATCGAAAGATTGTCTTTATAGCCGTACAAAAGCGGGCTCTTGTCATCTACGATTTTCGACGAGACAATTGTCCCCGGCATACGCATTTTTCCAACCGGAGTCTCTGAAACGCCGGCACCAAACCCATATCCAATCGCAAAAGAGGCCGTGTCGCGTGCCGTAATTAACAATCCCCCATCGGCAACAAACCCCTGGAGATTTCGCAATCCGTTAAAACCAAGACCGGGACGAATGTCATCAGTTGAATCGATGCGGCCTAGATTTGGTGTAAGTTCGGATTTTTCCCACGGAATCGGGTTTCCATACATCGGCATTCCGTTAATGATGTCTGAAGAGTCACCGCGCTGAACCGGCGCAAAAACTATCACGTCATATTTCGCACGAAGATTAGGATCTTTCGCGGCATCCTGCGTGCTGATGTAATCAAATGGAACCTTATATTTATCAAACTCGATTCTCCACCAACCTTCAGCTTCGGTCGAGATCCACGTATGCATCATCGCAATTCGTGGTGCTTTTATCGCGTGGGTTTTGACCGCAGGCGCGTCATCTGACGCGTAAATTTTTAATCCAAGTGCCTGAGCTGTTCGGCTTAGCTCGCCGCCATCTACATTCTTTATAACAAATGAGCCGCGGTTAAAATCACGTCCTCCTAGTTTGAATGGTTCTTCTGAGGCTTCAAAAGTCGCGTCTTTGAAACGATAACGCAGCGTGATCAAAGCGTTATCCGCGTTATGATTTACAACATACATTGAACCGTTGCCTACAACTCCGCCGGGTGCGGTGATCGCTTCATCCATCAATTCCATCTGCGCATTGAGTACGCCTTCATCCATCACACGCACGACTTTTACGTTTCCAAGCTCGCCAAAAGTCCATCCGGAATCATCGTATATATCCGGATTATCGCGCGGTGACCAGAACTGATAATCGAGCATCATATCCGCAATTCGGCTGTAAGGCTGATCCATTCTGACAATATAGCTTCCAGCGGGAAATTCTGTTCTTACCTTTTCCCCTTTCTTTTCTCCTTTCTTTTCGCCCGGCATCATTGCGCTGAATTTCGACATTGCCCGGTGAACTTCGTTTCCTTGGGCCTGCAACAGACTCAGCAATTCGGCTTGTCCGCCGGGTCTCGGATCGTCGCCCGGGAAAACATACGCGGCCGGACCCGCTTGTTTTGGTTTGAGAATCGAATTCTTGCTCTTCTTGTAGAAATTGCCGAGAAAGAATTTTCCGTTAGTCGAAAAATGGGCGAGCGATATTAATATTCCGGTCTGTTGATAGTTATTATTGTTGCGCTGCGACCACATTGCTTTTGGATAAGGAGGATTCTGCTTATACCAGCGGCGCTCGTATTGCGTTTGTGAAAGCTCGCGTTCGACCGTGTCGGCTCCGCCATTTCCAAACGTCTCGTATAAACGGCTGATCCCATTGTGAGACGCCGCAATAAACATCAAATAGCTTGGTGACCAAGTATCGAATTCCCCATGCGCATAAACCCCCGGCATTCCCATTTTGGTCATTTCCGCCACATTGTTCCAGCCGATCATTTGCCATTCATCAGCCAATATCGGATCGATCCACGCGTTGTAAGGCTCTGTCCCGATCGTATTGTCATATAGATAAGGGAAAGATTCGTGCAGATCGTGAAGCACCTGAACTTTCCAGTTCATATATGTGTTTAGAACATTGCGGGTCAGATTTAGCGAAAGTCCCATCGAATCGCGATTGTTATCGTGCGCAACATAATGCCCCCAATAGATCAGATTTGGCCAATTCTTCCCGGGATTCGCCGTGTGCCAGTTGTAAACGTCAACTTGCCTATCGCGTCCGTCAACTTCAACAACCGGAGTGATCAATGTGATCAAATTTTCACGGATGTTTTTGACGTAGGCACTTTCATCGACGGCGAGACGATAAACAAGCTCCATCAAAGCGGTCGGCGAACCCGTTTCGGGAGAATGGATCGCACCCGTAAGGTAATAAACCGGAACGGTCTGACCAATAATTTTCTCGGCCTGATTATCATCGAGCTTGATTTTTCGCGGATCGGCCAGCTTTGCAAGGTTTGCCCGGTTTGCCTCGATGCTTGCGATGTTCTGTTCCGATGAAACCGCGACGGCAATCATCTCTCGTCCTTCTTCCGATTTTCCGATCGTAAATACTTTCACGCGTGGACTCGCCTTTTCCACCATCCGCATATACCGATGAACTTCACCCGAATATGGCAATCTCCCTTCTGCACCGGCGATATAGCCGAGCGCATCTTTTGGCGTCGGAATCGTCCTGGAAGCAGGAAGATAATTCGTCAAAGGTGAATTAAATTCCGGTCGGGTCGTAAATTTCTCGATTTCTCTCGTGTATTCCTGATTGATTACGACATTAGGATCGCGCTGCATTTTTGGCGTGGTCTTTATTTGAGCGGCAGCGGTTAAAGTTCCTATTAAAAAGAAAACAAAAGTAAAGAAAGATCGATAAAAATAATGGTTTGCGGTCATAGTTCTCCTGAGATGTTTGAGTGACAACTTGAATTTCGGGTAAGAAGATACAAAACTGCCCGAAAAATCATTCAAGAATGAGATCAAAATTTTCAAATTTAATTCTTTCGGTAATATAAGCCTAATTTATAAATGCAAATCTTTCAACCGATTTCTTTATCCATAAAAAAGACATCCCATTTTTTGAATCTGCTTCAGAGGAAAATGAATCGCTCCAAGCTAAGGTATCTGTTCGTACGCGATTTTTTTGGAAGGTTTCATGCTCACGCACCAATAAAAAAGACAGCCCGAAAGCTGTCTCTTTACTGTTTCAATTAACTTTGGTGCTACCAACCGGAATAATTTCCACCACCACCACCACCGCCGTTACCACGTCCGCCGCCGCCGCCGCGTCCACCGCGATCTTCACGCGGGCGAGCTTCATTGACAACTAAGTTACGACCTTCATATTCCTGACCGTTAAACTGCTCAATTGCCGCCATTGCTTCTGAATCCGAAGACATTTCGACAAACGCAAAACCGCGCGAGCGTCCTGTTTCTCGGTCTTCAATTACCTTTACAGATTCAACCGTTCCGGCACCTGCGAAATAGTCTTGTAAATCGTCACTTGTCAGATGAAATGACAAGTTTCCTACATATAATTTGTTACCCATTTAATTTTTTGTTGATCTCTCTTGGAGATTGGAAAGGAAGCAAATGAAGGCTGGCACTTACGGGAACGTAAACTAAAAAGATACTTTCTACCAAAGATGCGACACGCCTTACTATCTTGAAAAAAATCTATGCTCAAAAACTGCTTCTTACTATCTGAAAACTCTCTAACCGAAACAGGCTGTCGCTGCCTAAGTTATTACGGACGTATCTTCCTGAGATTACTGAGAGCAAACTCCAAAAATTATGCGTGTTTTTTGCGATTTTTGCAAGTTGTTTCTTTCTACTCAAAAACGCGCCAAGGTATATAAAACAACTTCCCGAGTTAAAAAGCTGAGCACTTTGCATCCAAAACAAAAGGAAATACGAAAGTCCTTATTAGAAGGAGTTGAATTATCACAAAAGCTATGATTAAAGAAACAACACGGGTTACAACCTATAAAGTTCGAACCATCATTCCGAGAAAGAAAACAGTTGAGAAGATAACAGAAGCAAATCTTCCAACCGAATATGGAGATTTCCGCATAGCGGGATATCGATCATTGTCGAGCGAAGAAGTATTCGTTTGTATGTACAAAGGGGAATTTGACGAAAGCGTCACGGCGCCCGTGCGAATACATTCCCAATGCCTAACCGGCGACGTATTTCATTCAACAAAGTGCGATTGCGGACAACAACTCGCAAAGGCCATGAAGACTATCGCTAAGGAAGGTTGCGGAGCGCTCGTTTATCAATATCAGGAAGGACGCGGAATTGGGATAATCAATAAGATCCGCGCTTATGCCCTGCAGGACGAAGGCTCGGATACAATTGAAGCGAATACAAAACTTGGATTAGAAGTTGACCTGCGAGAATATGATCAATGTGTAGAGATCCTTTTAGATTTGGGACTCCGAAAAATAAACTTCATGTCCAACAATCCTGAAAAAATCCAGGCTGTAATAAATGGCGGACTAAAAATCGTCAAACGCGTTCCGATTGAGTTCGAACCTACACCGTATACGCAAAAATATTTGACGGTCAAGAAGTTTCAAATGGGGCATTTGCTGCACTTAGTGAATTAACCTAACCTTCTTTCAATACGTCCAAAATTTTATCGTGGATTCCGCCAAAGCCGCCGTTTGACATAATTGCGACCACATCGCCTTCTTTCATTTCCGGCGTTAGATGTTCGACGATCTCATCGGCGTTTGGTAAAGCAAAGGCTGGTTTGCCCTGCATTTTTATTTCTTCGACGAGTTCGTTTGTATCCAAAACTTTTCCGAGCTCGCTTGCCTTCGAAGTATCATAAACTCCGGCGATGATCACATAATCGGCGTAGGCAAAGGCCTTTTCATACTTTTCTTGAAAAATGGCGAGACGCGATGACCACGAGCGAGGTTCGAAAACTGCGATCAGGCGTTTTCCTTCATACTTTTGTTTGAGAGCTTTCAAGGTTTCCTCAACCGCAGTAGGGTGATGCGCAAAATCGTCAATTACTGTTACGCCGCGTGTCACTCCGCGCACTTCTACACGCCGTTTGACCGATTTAAAGGTTGAAAATGATTCCTGAATTTTTTCTTTTGAGATCCCCCAGGCGTCGGCCGCAATGATCACAGCAAGGCAATTTCTTACATTGAATTCACCTATCAGACTAGTCTCGAATTCGGCCCAGGAATTCCCTTCCTTAAAAACTGTAAACTTTGTTTTGTCGCCCGAAAAATCAATGTAATGTGCCTGCCATTTTGCATCATCGCTCGTGCCGAAGGTTTCGATATTCGTGTGAAGCTTCCCTTTCATCTCGGCCAAAACTTCGCGCACAACGGGCGAATCAATTCCAACGATCAAATGCCCGTTTCCCGGAACCAAGTTCATCAGCCTCGAGAATTCAAACTTTATCGCCTCCAGATCGCGGTAAATATCTGCGTGGTCGAATTCGATATTATTTACAATTGCGATCTCAGGCAGATAATGCATAAATTTCGGCTTCTTATCAAAATATGCCGTATCATATTCATCGCCTTCAATAACAAAATAATCGCTCTCCGTCACACGAAAACTGGCGCCAAAATTCTGCACGACACCGCCGACAAGAAACGAAGGATTCAAACCTCCGCATTCCATAACCCACGTCGCAATACTCGTTGTCGTAGTTTTCCCGTGCGTTCCCGCAATCGTTAAAGAGTGCCGACCACGTATAAACTCACGTTTTACAGTTTCAGCCTGCGAATAATAAGGAAGCTTTCGATTAAGCAATTCTTCAAGCTCAAGATTGCCCCGCGAGACCGTGTTGCCGACAATGATCCTATCCGCCCCGACATCAAGATTTTCGGGCTTGTAACCCTTCATTATCTCGATCCCAAGCTCCTCAAGCTGCGTCGACATCGGAGGATAAACATTCTGATCCGAGCCAGTTACCTTGTGTCCGCGCGCCTGAAGCATCCCGGCAAGCGAAGCCATCGCCGTCCCGCATATTCCGATTAAGTGATAGTGCATAAATTTGTTTTTCGAGACCAAAAAGAAGTTAAGATTCTAATCCGTAATGAGCATTTCTGCAAAATACCACCCGTTCGATCAAAGATAAGAAATGATCTCTTGGATCTCGCGTTATGAGACCGGGGAAAACTATCACAGCGGTATCAGCTTCGAATCTAACATTCAAATAATATCGATATTACTACGCTGATCACTGAAAACAGGATCTGTGTAGTTTTTGCGAGGTATTTATGAAGCTGAAACTTATCACGGTAATTTTTCTTTTTGTCATTCTACTTGTCCGGCCAATTCTAGTAGTTGCCTTTGAAACGGATCAATACAATTTACCTACAATACCACTCGCAGACATCGGCGATGAGGTTAGCGAATATACGGAGAGGAATATTCGGGAGGCGGTCGAAAAGGTAAACAAAAAAATCCATGAATTTGAGCGGTGCAGCAAGAGTCTGAAACTAGAAGAAGCGCGTCGTAAATGCGATTTTTCCAGAAAAGATTCGGAAAAGCTCGCATATCTCCGGTCTGATGATGCGATCGCCAAAGCGGTTTTTAACGAAATGGGGGAGGGCATTATTCCTTTTACAAAAGCGAGTTGGTGGCTGGAACGACACAAATTCCGCGCGGCGAATTCACGTTATAAAACCAATTTTAAGGATTCAATATATATCACGGCGCCATTTAATTATTTGACAATAAGCTCGAACATTCGCGTTTACGGCAAGGAATTCGGTTCGGATTAGATCGCGCATATTTTTCAGCAGGGTTTCGATTATTTTAAGATCTATAAAAAAGGATTGAAAAAGGGTTTGACGGAAAAGGAAGCAGCTAAAAAAGCGGTCAAATGGGGGCAAAAAACCGAAATGACGTATTTTGGGTACTGGGTTTCAGGAGTTTATTCAAACGCCGATCTTTATTCAAACTATGCGGGTTTGAAATTCTATCTGGGTCTAACCCGTGATATCTCAGTCGGAAACAAGGTTAGAAAAGCAACCGTTTCACTTCACGATGGAATTTGGATGGTAAACGAGAGAACGGGTTTTCGGGAAAACTTGTTAAAGCCTTTTATCTCGAATCATCTTAACGAAGCCTACAATCCGAATAAATTCTTTAATGTCCTCAAGTTTCGAAAGGTGATCAGAAAAATTGTGCGGGAGAAAAGCTGCAAACAATGGTTTGACCGGTACCCAAATATGACAAAAGCGGAAATGGAAGCAGCAACCAAAACTCTTGAACTCTGGAATGGCGAAGATTACGGTTTTACGCCAAGCGATAAATTCATCACGATCGCGAATACATGTTTTGACAGTGATCCAAAAGCTGAAGCTGCCGATCAGGATTAGCCCAAAGCTGTTTTGAATTTTTCAATCGCACCTTCAAGGATGTGATCTTCTCGGGCGATACAAATTCGCATATGGTTATCCCACAGATCGCTATCTGCAAATGCGCTTCCGGGCACAGCTCCGAGTCCGGCTTTTGACATCAGCATTTCATTAAACTTCAGCGCGTCGCCAAAACCTTCCGGAATTTTCGCCCATAAATAAAAGGAAGAACCCGAATCGTAGATCTCAAAACCAAGATCGGTCAAGACACTTCCAAATAAATCGGCTTTCTGAATAAATAGCTCGCGGAGGCCTTCATAATAGTTTTCCCTCGACATCAAAACTCGCGAAAGCGCTGCCTGAAGCGGTGTTGCCGGGCAGACATAAACGATATTTAGCGCCCTATTTACAGGTGCTAGGAGCTCGCCCTTTCCGTAAGCATAGCCCAGACGCCAGCCGGAAATATTCCACGATTTCGAGAAAGAATTTACCGTGATCGTTCGATCCCACATTCCGGGTAAGCTCGCGATCGGAGTATGCGGGGTGTCGCCCGTAACGTAATGCTCATAGACCTCATCTGAAATCACTAAAAGATCAAGCTCTGCAGCAACTTTGGCAATCGCTTCGAGTTCGGAGTGCGTCATTATCTTTCCGCACGGGTTCGACGGTGTGCAAATGATAATTGCTTTTAGCGGAAAATCTGCGCGGTCTTTTAGCTGTCGGCAGTTTATAGCAAAAACTTCCTTGTCCAATTCAAGATTCTCATTGAGCGCAAAAACTTCGGTTTTGCCGCCAAATTCTTCAATTATTTTTTGATGATATGGATAATATGGCTCAAAAACGAGCGCAGATTTCCCGCGTAGATAGCTTTGCGCGATTCCAATGAGAGCACCGGTTCCGCCGGTCGTGATGAGCAATTCAAATGGCCTTGCGTCGACATCGATCTCAATACCGTTGTACTTTCGGATCTTTGCCGCAACTGCTTTTCGCAAGTCTGCATTGCCTTCTGCACCGCCGTAATGATTTTGGCTGGCGGCGATAACGTCGTAAGCCTCTTTTGCAAGCTGCGGATCGATCGGGAGGTCCGATTGTCCTTGAACGAGATTACCCTCACGCGATACAAGCCGCGTGATCGCACGTATATCCGGTTTTACTTTCTGGGGTTTTGCTTCTGTCATGTTTTCTAAAATAGCAGTTTTGCAAGGAGATTTCTAAGCGACAGATTCTAAAATAAGGGTAAATTTCCATTTTGGTTGAGATTGAAATAGCCTGAATGCTTTCGTGGGCAAAAGATTTGAATTCCTTTGCCTGCTCAAATCGTTTTGATCAATTTCTTGTCTCAATGTGCCTCAGCAGGCTATTGGGTTATTCCGACATCCTGCTAGGTATTTCGCGAAAACCGAAAAAGTTACGCTGTGACAAAAACTTTTCTCTCACATGTTGGATTTTTCGCGCCGCATTCATGTTGCAAGCTAGGTTAGATATAATAGTTATTAAAGGCATATGACCAATATTAAAGAAAATTCACCTCCGAGCGTCAAAGCAGGGCTTTTCGGCGGTCATTTTATTAAATTTCGCCGTCGCCCGACTGAGTTTTTGACCGAACTCGCCGAGCTCGGAGATATTACATATTTCAATCTTTTCAAATATCCGGCCTATTTTCTCAATCATCCCGACTTGATCCGCGATGTTTTGATCACAAATAATTCCAAATTCATAAAGGGTCGGGCGCTGCAGCGTGCAAAGGGATTGCTGGGCGAAGGTCTATTGACTAGCGAAGGCGAAAAACATCTACGGCAGAGGCGAATGATCCAGCCCGCCTTTCACCACACGAGAATTGCGGAATACGCTAAAGCGATGACCGAATTTGCGGGACAAATGGCAACCGAATGGCGGGATGGCGAAGTCCGTGATATCGACAAGGAAATGATGCGCCTTACGCTCCAGATCGTTGGGAAGACTTTATTTAACGCGGATGTCGACGACGAAACTGACGAGGTAGGCGATGCAATGACCTCATTGATCGAGATGTTTAATTTTCTCGTCATTCCCTTTTCGGAGATTTTGGAGAAACTTCCTTTTCCCCAATCGAGGCGTTTTAAGCGCGCCAAGCAAACGCTCGACAAAGTTATCTATGGAATTATTGATGAACGAAGAAAATCCGGTGAAGACGCCGGCGATCTTCTTTCGATGCTTTTGATGGCGCAGGATGAAGAAGACGGATCCGGAATGACCAATGAGCAGGTACGTGATGAAGCTTTAACGCTTTTTCTCGCCGGACACGAAACAACCGCGAATGCGATGACATTCACGTGGTATCTTCTCTCGCAGAATCCTGAAAAAGAGGCAAAACTTCACGAAGAACTAAACCGTGTCTTAAATGGACGTGCCCCCACGTTTGCGGATGTTCAGAATCTCAAATATACGGAAGCAGTTTTTGCTGAAGCGTTGCGTCTATACCCGCCCGCCTGGGCGATCGGCAGACTTTCCATTAAAGAACACAAAATTGGCGAATACGATATTCCAAAAGACGCTTTAGTCTTGTTAAGCCCATTCGTCACGCATCGAGACAAGAGATTTTGGGAACACGCGGATGCATTTGTGCCCGAAAGATGGTTTGAACAAAGTATCAAAGAAGCGGGGCAAAAGTTTATATATTTTCCGTTTAGCCGCGGAGTAAGGAGCTGCATTGGCGAAAGTTTTGCGTGGATGGAAGGAATTTTGCTGATCGCAATCCTGGCTCAAAAATGGAAACTAGATTTAGTTCCCGAACAAAAAATCGCTCTAAATCCTTTGATGACCCTCCGCTCGAAATATGGAATGAAGATGACAATCCGACAAAGAAAATCAGTTTAGAGCAATTGTTCATGACCAATATTTTGCAAAAATATCGGTTTCGCCTCCGAAAAGGCTAGTTTAAACCTACCGGAATCTTAACGTTAAAAGAAATTCCACGGACGCAAGATCAGTGACGAAAATGTTTTGCTGAATTCGCAAAGTAGCGCCATATATCCTTGCGACATTAAATCTCCGAAAATCGCAAAACCCTTCGAGTTCTCATCTTCTATACCAATAGATCTCTATGGCATAGGGCTTTGCGCCGCCTTCTTCATCGCGGATCTGGACAATCGCTGTGTAGTCGTTTTCGCGGCCCGGCTGTTCAATAACGTGAACCTTTCCCCGTCCGCTCTTGAGTGTCACACCGACCCTGATCCTGGTTTGCCTGGGAATTGTCGAAGTGAAGCTGTAAGCACCGTCTGCATATTCCTTACCGGAGACGGTTTTTGTTTTGATCCGATCACCACTGACCGAAAGCAACACGTCGGCATCGACCATTCCCGACCACACAACTTTTCCGAGAATGCTGGCTTCGTCTGCACGATACTCAACTTTACCGATATTTGCGTCGGGATTTAACCCGCGCATTTCTCGGCTTAATTCATTTATCGTGTCTTTTGCCTTTTTCCATTCAAAGCTGTTTCGATCTTCTTCAGGAAATTTTTCGGATAGTTCAGCCAAGACCATCCCGGCATATCGCACCTCGCTTGAGTGGAAACGATTGTCAATTATTCTCTCGATCAACAGGGCACTGGCGCGAAGTTGCTCGGCGAGAAAGGCATTTTTTATTTCCTTGCTTGAGCGGTTTCCTTCTTTTCTTAATTCCTTATTGGTGCGCGCGACGAGATCTTCGGATTGTACCCTCAACTGGTCGGCAAGTTTTTCAAGACGAACAAAATTCTGTGCATTTGCTGTAAATGCACAAGTTAGGGTAACTATTACTGCACATAAAATAGATTTTCTCATAAATTTATCTCTCAAAAAGTAAAGCCGGTCCAAGAAGCTATACGTTGTCGTTAGAAGTGCAATCGCGCGGAAAAGGTTTGCTTAGGTTACCACAATAAAAAATGGTAGAAAGATCTAATAATTATTCGTCGGAATTCCAACTATTCACCTGCAACTTTCGCCTTTTCATTACTTTTCTCGTCTGACTTTGTCGTTATATTTCGGGATTTTCTTTGATCTCCCGTTTTATGCAAAATAGCACTGGCATGCGGGATATGGAGTTTTTCCTCGATATTGTGAAGTTTCTCTTCGATCTTGTGGATCGTTTCGGGATTTGCCTCTTCGATACGCTCCGAAAGCAAAAAGCGTTCGATAAGATAAAAAATGACGATTCCCGACATAACAATAAAAAACAGGGCGATGCCGATTTGCTTGAAATCACCGATTATCGTCGTAATCGCTCCGCTGAAAAAATACCCGACACCCGTTAGAATCAACACCCACAGCGAACAACTGACAAAATCGAGAAACAGAAAGCGTCCAAATGGCATCCGCCCGACACCGTTAAAGAGGCACATTGCGGTGCGAATCCCATAAATATATTTCGATACGATGACGGAAAAACCGCCGAACTTATCGACAAGTCTTTCAATACGAGGCTGGGCGATTTTATAAAAGCCGTAATCCTTTACTGTCTGCTGAAAAATACGCCCGATAAAGTAGGCAAATGTATCCCCCGCCATTCCTCCAAGTGTCCCGAAAATATAAACCTTTAGAAAACTGTAATGGCCGAAATAACCATTGTGAGCCAACACACCTGCAAGCAAGAGCGTAATATCACCTTCGATGGTGCACAGCGCAAAGACCGCATAAATACCGTATTGTTCGAAAAGCTGATAAAACGTTTGTTCCATAACGGGGCGCGAATCAGGATAAGTATAAAAAGAGTAACTTTCCAATACTTCTGAGTCAAACAGTTTTCCGCGCGCTCAAATTTGATTGACAGCCAATTTTCGAGTGTCTAGAATCACGTAAAGTTAGCCGGCAGGTATTGTCTGAGATTGAAAATGTAATTATGACTGAAACGCAAAATTCAGGTGAGAAATTGGTTGGGATCGAAGTCGGAAATTCTATTCTGACAGCGGTTTGTATTAGCTCCGAGGGTTCAATAATTGATACATTCGAAGCCCCCGTTCTTCCTGAAGGCGAAACCGCTGCCCAGCTCGGCAATTTTGTAAACGATTTGAGGTCGAAATTTGGAGATTTCAGCGAAATGGGATTGGCAGTTCCCGGCTTAGTAGACCGCCGGAAGAGACGCGTTGCTTTTTCAACGCACATTCCCGAGCACGCTAAGATCGACCTCCTCAGCGAAATAAGTAAAGTATCGGGCGTGAAAATTAGTATTGAAAACGATGCCAACGCTGCCGCATATGGTGAGTATCGATTTGGAGCCGGACAAGGCACACAGGATATGTTTTACGTAAAGCTTGGCGATGGCGTCGGCGGTGCAATAATTATTAACGGAAAATTATGGCATGGAGTTTCCGGTTTTGCGGGGGAATTTGGTTATATGGCAATCAATTCCGAGGGAATGCGCCTTGAAGATCTCGCCTCTTCTCAAAATATTCTGCATCGAACGAGAAACCGCTTTCACCAGGATCCCACATCATCTCTAAACAAAATCGGCGAGGATAATATAACGATTGCTGATCTGATCGAGGGAGCGGATAACGAAGATAGTTTTTCGGAGCTGATGCTCGAGAGAACTGGTTTTTATATAGGTACTGCGATTGCCGGTGTTATTAACCTTCTGAATATTGAGAAAATTGTAATCGACGGGGATATTATGACTTCCCGAAATATTGTATTGAATTCGATAAAGGATCGCGCCCAGGAATTATCTTTTTCCCCAAGTTTTGAAACGGTGGAAATTGTACAGGGAAGGTTAGGAAGCAATGCGGGAGCAATTGGAGCGGCTCTTCTCGCTCATGATAATTCCTGACTCCGTATCTCGTTTACACTGAACAAAATATACTTAATCACGATTATCAGTATTTCTAATTTTGTGAAAACTTGCACAATCGCATTGATAACCGATATTTTAACATTAGAATTTGCGGATTTTTGAAGATTGGTTAAAATCATTACTTAAGTTTTACACTTAGGTCTTAACATTAATAATTTGCAAATCGAATAATTAGCGCTTGGATTTACAAAGGTAGTCCTTAATTTAGCGTAAGCGGGACATTTGTCTCAATAATTTTGCAACCGAGATAATAAAATGGCTCAACTCTTTCATCGCGGAGCGAACAACGTAGCTAAAGCGAGTCTAGTTTTAGCAGTTGTTCTGGCTGGTGTGGCGTTTTTCGTATATTCCAATATCGCACGTTCGTCTTATTTAACGGGTCGGTATATGGAAAGACAGCAGCCGGTTCAATTCAGTCACCGACACCACGTTGGTGATGATGGAATTGACTGTCGATATTGCCACTCAACCGTTGAAACTTCTGCGTCCGCCGGTGTACCGCCAACCCAAACCTGCATGAACTGCCACAGCCAGCTGTTCGCTGATCAGCCCTATCTTGAACCGATCAGGGCAAGTTTTCGTGACAACAAACCGATCAAATGGCGGAAAGTTCATGATTTACCGGGCTTCGTATATTTTGACCATAGTATTCACGTAAACAAGGGCGTCGGCTGCGCAAGCTGTCATGGAGACGTCGGAAACATGGCAGCGGTTTATCAGGAGAACACGCTGCAAATGGAATGGTGCCTTGCCTGTCACCGCGAACCGGCTCCGAATATCAGACCGAAAGAAGAAATTTTCAACACGTCCTGGAATCCGAGAGATATCACGGATGAACAGCAGGCTGAGGTTGACGAGAAAATTAAGAGCCTTCGAAGTAAAGAGCTTTTAACAAGCTGCTCGACGTGTCACCGATAGGGTTTTGCCATTGATGGCTGAGAAACGATCAAATTGAGGAACTAAAAACGAATGCACAGCAAAGACAGTAAAACTAACTTTGCATCATTAAAAGACAAAATTCTTCGCCAAAACGGTAAAGAATACTGGCGGAGTGTTGAAGAATTTGTTGATGCGCCGGAATTTGAAGAATTCGTAAAGTACGAATATCCGGAGCAAGCGGAGGAATGGGACAGCTCGTTGAGCCGGCGTAACTTTGTAAAGGTTATGGGTGCTTCTCTGGCATTTGCGGGGTTGAGCGGCTGTGTTATCCAACCTGCCGAACAAATTGTTCCTTATGTTAATCAGCCGGATGGTTTGATTCCCGGTAAACCATTATTTTTCGCAACGTCGATGACACTCGGTGGAATTGCTACCGGTTTGCTCGCGAGATCAAATGAAGGTCGTCCAACGAAAATTGAAGGCAGTCCGGAACATCCCGGAAGCTTAGGTGCGACCGATATTTTTGCTCAGGCGTCCCTTCTAAATTTATACGACCCGGATCGATCAAAGGAAATTATTTATCGCGGCGAACCCAGAACATGGCAGGATTTTATGAAAGCCATCCGCAGCAAAGTCTCCGAAATGGGCGATGGCGCGGGTATTCATTTTTTAACTCAAACTGTAACGTCCCCTTCGCTTATTGATCAATTTAAGCGCATTCAGGAAGAATTGCCGGGTGCAAAAATACATCAATACGAACCCGTAAATAACGATAGTGCCATGGCCGGGGCAAAGATGGCTTTTGGGTCACCCGCCCGGGCAGTCTACAAATTCGATAAAGCAGAACGGATTCTTTCGCTCGATTCCGACATTTTTTCCGGGTTTAACGTCCGTTACATAAAAGATTTTGCAAAGGCACGCGCACTTTCTACGGAAAAAAATGAAATGAGCCGCCTATATGCTATTGAGACAACGATGAGCTTAACTGGCGCGAAAGCGGATCATCGTCTCGCCGTAAAACCAAGCCAGATGCCGGAAATCGCTAAAGCGATCGCAAAAGCACTTGGTATATCCGGTGCTTCTTCGACATATTCGGAAAATGCGAAATGGATCGAAGAGATGGCGAAGGATCTCCAGGCACACAAAGGCAAGTCCCTCGTTGTTGCCGGTCGGAATCAACCGCCGATGGTTCATGCTTTGGCGCACGCGATGAACGAAGCGTTAGGAAACATAGGGCAAACGGTCGAATTCGTCGAACCCTTCCGTCCAAATGCCGATGTATCTCAAAAAGAACAGCTCGCCGAACTAACCCAAAATATTGATGCCGGATCCGTCCAAATGCTTGTTATTTTAGATGGCAATCCTGTTTACAACACCCCGTCGGATCTTAAACTATCCAAAGAAAGGATGGATAAGATTCCGCTTCGTGTACATTTGTCTGAGTATCAAAATGAAACCGGAATACTTTGCCATTGGCATGTTCCTCAAACTCATTATCTTGAATCGTGGAGCGATTCACGTGCTTACGATGGAACCGTTTCAGTTTCGCAGCCCTTGATCAAGCCGCTTTACGACGGGAAAAGTATTTACGAGGTTGTGCAGCTTTTCTTCAAAGAAGCTTACGAGAAGAAGGATCTGGCTGTAGTTCAGGAGTTTTGGCAAAAGCAGAATTTGAAATCGGTTCCAACGGCTGGAACAACAAAACCCGAAGCTGAGAAAGCATCGGAAACCGAAAAGCCACTAGAATCAAGTAAAGAAATTTCAACACCGAAACCTGAGGTTAAGAGCGAAGCAGCACCAAGCCCGACGCCATCTGCAACTCCTGTTCCAATTGCGGCACCTGTTTCGACGCCCGCAAATGGCACATCGGCCCCTAAATCATTTGAAGATAATTGGCGCAAGGTTGTTCACGATGGTTTTATTACCGATTCGCAGGCTGCACCAAAATCCGTTTCGGTAAACACAGATTTTTTAAGCCAGGAGCCCGAAACCAATCTTGGATCGGGCGCGCTCGAAATTGCGATCCTCCCTGATCCGTGCGTCTATGACGGGCGTTTCGCAAACAATGGCTGGCTGCAAGAGCTCCCGAACCCATTGAATAAGGTAACTTGGGAAAATGTCGCATTGGTTAGTCCAAATACGGCAAAGAAACTTGGTATCAACCATAAAGAAAACGATTTTGCCGGTGGCGAGCTTGGTACAGCATTTATTAACACAAGGGGCGGAAATCTCGAATCCGATTTGATCGAGGTGACTTACGAGGGAACGAAGCTTAGCAAAGCAATTCCGGCGTGGATCGCTCCCGGGCAGCCTGATGATGTGATTACAATTTTCCTCGGTTACGGACGGACGCGCGGCGGTAAGATCGCGACAATGGAAGATGGAACGGGAATCGGCTACAACGCGTACGAGCTGCAAAAATCGAACGCAATGTGGTTTGGAAAAGGTGATGTTGTAAACACGAAAAACAAGACAAACGTAGCTTCAACGCAGATCCACTTTAACATTTCGCACGAAAGCGTCGGTACGCGCGATATTTTACACAATTGGAGCTTTGAGGAATACGAACATCATTTAAAAGAAAAACCTCATGATCCGGCGGAACAATACGATAAATCGATGTATGGGAATGAATTCGGCGAAGTGTATGCCGAGCACAATCGCTGGGCGATGACCATCGATTTGAATTCCTGCGTAGGTTGTAATGCCTGCGTTGTCGCCTGCCAATCGGAAAACAATATACCGGTTGTCGGAAAGGAACAGGTCGAACGGAGCCGCGAGATGCATTGGATGAGAATCGATGCCTACTACAGCGGAAATGATATTAATAGTCCGGACGGACCTCATTTCCAACCTGTCCTCTGCCAGCAATGTGAGCAAGCACCTTGTGAGGTGGTTTGTCCTGTCCACGCGACAGTTCATAGTGCGGAGGGTTTGAACGACATGGTTTATAACCGGTGTATCGGAACACGGTATTGCTCAAACAACTGCCCTTACAAGGTTCGTCGATTTAACTTCCTGCTTTACCAAGATTGGGATACACCGCAATACAAATTAATGCGAAATCCTGAGGTCACCGTGCGAAGCCGTGGTGTGATGGAAAAATGTACATATTGCACGCAAAGAATTTCGGCAGCGCGCATTGAAGCGGAAAAAGACGGACGTGCCATCCGCGACGGCGAAGTCGTAACTGCTTGTCAATCTGTATGTCCGGCGGATGCGATCGTTTTTGGTAATTGGCACGACGAGAAGAGCGCGGTTGCAAAAACAAAGAAAGATCATAGAAATTATGCGCTGCTCAATCACGAATTAAATACTCAGCCGCGAACGAGTTATTTGGCCGGAGTAAGAAATCAGAATATATCGATGCCTGACTACGTTAAGGTTGAGGTAAAGGAAGAAAAGAACGGCGAAGGCCACTAAGATGCGAGTTTCGGGTTCGACACTGCGGGGTTTTTGCAAACTTTGAACTCTGAACCAAAAACTTGAAACTTTAACATTCTATGCGAGACCTAAAAGAGATTCAGAATGAAATCTATCCGCCGATGGTCGAGGGCAACCACGATTACGCATCGGTAACGGACAAGATCAGCGATTTCACGCTGAAGAAACGCACTCCATTCGGTTGGTTTATCGGATTTGGTATCGGTTTTCTCATTGTTCAGCTCCTCATGTTGACGGTCACCCACCTTGTTTTTACGGGTGTAGGTATTTTTGGTAACAACCAACCCGTTGCCTGGGCGTTTCCGATCATTAATTTTGTTTGGTGGATCGGTATTGGCCACGCGGGAACTTTGATCTCGGCTATTCTGCTTCTCTTAAATCAAAAATGGCGAACCTCGATCAATCGTTTTGCGGAAGCGATGACGCTTTTTGCTGTAGCTTGCGCGGGATTGTTTCCGATTCTACATACCGGTCGTCCATGGTTGGCGTTTTGGATGCTTCCTTATCCAAACACAATGGGGATTTGGCAAAACTTCCGAAGCCCTCTGATGTGGGACGTGTTTGCCGTTTCGACATACGCGACTGTTTCGCTTTTGTTCTGGTATGTCGGTCTAATTCCTGATCTTGCAACGCTTAGGGATCGAGCAAAGAATAAATACTTTAAAACGGTTTACGGACTTCTTTCATGGGGATGGCGCGGCTCGGCAAGACATTGGCACAGATATGAGCTTGCCTATCTGCTTCTGGCCGGGCTTTCAACACCGCTCGTTCTTTCAGTCCACTCGATCGTAAGTTTCGACTTCTCCGTGGCACAGTTACCCGGTTGGCACGCCACGATATTTCCGCCCTATTTTGTAGCCGGTGCTATTTTTGCAGGTTTTGCAATGGTCTTGATTCTCTGTATCCCGCTTCGCCGCTGGTACAACATGAAGGATATGATCACGGACACGCACCTCATTTATATGGGTAAGATAATGCTCGCGACAGGCATGATCGTTGTATACGGTTATGCAATGGAAGCATTTTTTGCGTGGTACAGCGGGGCTCATTTTGAGACCTTTATGATGCACAACCGTATGTGGAGCGGACCGTACTGGTGGACTTATTGGCTCCTGATATTGTGCAACGGCGTGTCGATACAATTTTTGTGGTTCAAGCGTTTTAGAGAAAGTGCGTTTTGGCTTTTTATTATTTCGATTGTTGTGAGCATCGGAATGTGGCTCGAACGCTACGTAATTATCGTGACGAGTCTCCACAGAGATTTCTTGCCGTCTTCTTGGGGAATGTATTCACCGACGATATTTGATCTGACGATGTTTTTAGGCACCCTCGGCTTCTTTGTATCGCTAATATTCTTATTTGTAAGAATGCTGCCGGTAATTTCGATATTTGAGGTCAGAACGCTTCTGCCGCAAGCTGAAGTTAAGCACCACGGCGATGACGGCCACGAACACGGGCATTCAGGTAGTGGTGTAACGGGCGATTAGGAGATTTTACGGATTGAAAATTAATCGAACTTGCTCGTAATTGGGTTCTTTTGTCCGCGGATGGCGTTTAAGGGCAACTCACCCATGTCGAGGTTATTTGCCAGCAAAATATCTGATTACGGGCAACGGTTTAAGTTATGGAAAAACAAATCTACGGATTATTGGCTGAATTCGATACGACTACGGAAATAGTCGAAGCCGCCGAGCGCACTCGCGAAGCGGGTTTTGTCGAAATTGACGCGTTTTCGCCGTTTCCGATCCATGAAATGGATGAAGCTCTCGGTATCAAGAGAACGATATTGCCGTATCTGGTTTTTGTCGGCGGGATCGCGGGTTTGCTGCTGGGATTGGGATTGCAGTATTACACGCACGTAATTGAATATCCGATCATCGTTGGGGGCCGCCCGCATTTTAGCTTACCGGCATTTATTCCGCCGGCATATGAATTGACGATCCTACTTGCTTCGTTTACCGCAGTTTTTGGGATGCTTTTGTTAAACGGCTTACCAAAGCCATACCATCCGGTTTTTAATGTTCCAAGGTTTAATTTGGCGTCGAGAGAAAAGTTTTTCCTCTTGATCCAGTCTAAAGATCCGAAATTTAACTACGAAGAAACTAAGGAATTTATGGATGGCCTTAACGCGCAGGAGGTTTTTGACGTAGATGAATAAACCTAACGCCGAAGTAAAAACAAGAAACTGGAAACTGAAAAACAAAAAACGCGCGATTATTGTTGCCTTTTGCTTTTTAACTTTTTCCTTCGGTACTGCCTGCCGTTACGACATGCAGGATCAACCGCGTCTGGGCCCGTATAAATCGAGTGATTTCTTTGCGGACGGAAAAGCGATGCGAGATTTGCCCGAAGGTACAGTCGCCCGCGGACGATTAAACGAAAATAAAGCGCTATATACCGGAAAGAAAGAAAACGCCGATCCGAATATTCAGGTTGAAACGACAACCGATGCTTCAGGAAACACCTTGGTTTCGAGTTTCCCGAATGACGTAGAAGAATTTCCAATTCCGGTCACACAGGAATTGATCGACCGCGGCGAAGCCCGCTACAATATTTACTGCATCGTCTG